>NZ_JAHFUW010000017.1 GCF_023264855.1 Herbiconiux sp.
CCACTGACTGTCGCGGCCGGGTCGGCCGGGGTTTTCCGGTGTGGTACTTGGTACCCGACGGTGTCGTTCAGTACATCACCAAGCACCATCTATATCGGAGTGTTGAATGAGTTCGTCCCACGAAGAGCAGTCGCTGACACGGCGCCAACTGCGTGAACTGGAACGGCAGAAGCCGCGCAAGGAGCGCGAAGCCGACGCCAAGGCCGCCGACGAGGCCGAAGCCGCCCGCAAGGCCGAGGCCGAGCGTGAAGCCGCTGCGTCCGGCGATGCACCGGCCGAGACCGCCGGCCCCACCACCACCTCGTCGCGCCGTGCTCTGCGCGAGCAGGGTCCCGCCGTCGTTCCGGCGGCATCGGCCGAGGATGAGGCTCCGGCGACGGACGACACTCCGGCCACTCAGGCGGCGTTCGACGACGAGATCGTCGAAGACACCATCATTCCCGAGGTCGTCTCCGACGACGAGCCGCGCGACGACACCGAGCCCGCCGGTTCCCATCCGATCATCGACGTCGTGCCGGTGTCGCTGCCGGATTCGTCCGGTTCGAGCGAAGCAGCCGACGACGACACCCTCGACCACGCCGAGATCCTCACTCCCACCGACGACACCTCCGATGCGGTCGTCGAAGAGATGGTCATCGACCTCCCCGCCGACGCCGTCGACCCGACGCAGGAGGCGGCGGCCCACGCCGAGGCCGAGGAGCGCAAGGCGGCGAACCCGCCGCTCGCGCCTCTCTTCCAGAGCCCGAGCGAGCGCGCCACGGTCACCAGCGAGAACCTGCCGTCGTCGTTCGACGACCTGATCTCGGTGCGCAACGCGGCGGCGGCGAACTCGATCTCGACCACCAGCGCCCTCGTGCTGCCGACCGTGCCCGGCTCCAACGACGTCGGCACGGCGCTGGACGAGACCGGCGAGGTCATCATCACCGGTTCGATCGATCTGCCGGCGAGTTTCGGTTCACTCGGGGCGCCGGCATCCGGACTCGAATCCGGCGATCTCGACACCCTGCTCGAGCGCTCGGAGGTCGAGCAGACCGGCTCCGACGTCGCGCCCGTCAGCGCGAGCCGGGCGATCAGCACGAACACCTCCTCCACCTCGCTCATCACCCCACCCAAGCGGGCGCGTGCGAACGCACCCGTGGTGCTCGCTGTCACAGCGGGCGTCCTCGCCGTGGGCGTCGTCGGCCTCCTCCTGGCCGTCTTCGTCTTCCGCGTCTTCTAGTTCGGCCGCCTTCGGCGTCCGTGTTCACCACCACAGATCAGAGAGTCTTCGTGACTGCATCCACCAATTCGATCGACCTCGCGCAGCTCGCCGCCGTCGCGGCCGATGCCAAGCAGGCCGAGAACCTCGTCGCTCTCGATGTGTCGGGGCCGCTCCCGCTCGCCGACGTCTTCCTGCTGGCCTCGGGCCGCAACGAGCGCAACGTCGTCGCCATCGCCGAGGAGATCATCGACCGGCTCGGCGAAAGCGGAACCAAGGTCATCCGGCGTGAAGGCATGGCCGAGGGCCGTTGGATCCTGCTCGATTTCGGCGACCTCGTCGTGCACGTCTTCCACGAGGAAGACCGCATGTACTACTCGCTGGAGCGACTCTGGAAGGACTGCCCGGTGGTTCCGTTGTCGGTCGCCGCGACCGACGCCTGATGGTCGTCAGCACCCTCCGGGATGTAGTAACCTAGACAAGTTGTTTCCGCGAGAGCGGAAAACAGCACAGCAGTAAAGCACAACAGAATATGGGCCCGTGGCGCAGCTGGTAGCGCACCTGCATGGCATGCAGGGGGTCAGGGGTTCGAATCCCCTCGGGTCCACGAAAAAAGAGCCGCCCCCTTGGGGCGGCTCTTTTTTCGTCCCCCCTTCGATGAGCCGCCCCCCGTGCGGCTCATCCCTCAGTGACCGTGCGGGCCTGCCGTGACGGTGATGACGCGGTAGCCGGCGGGGTCGACGGCTCGCCAGCCATGGGGGGTTCCTGCCGCTACGGCGAGGGTGTCGCCAGGGTGCAGGCGGTGCACGGTGCCGTCGTCGAGACCGACCTCGAGGATACCGTCGAGCAGGTACAGGAACTCGTCCTCCTCGTGCACGGCGTACTCGGAGAAGACGGCTTCGGTGCCGGTGAACTCCGTGCCGAACAGACCGCGGGGGAGCTGGGCCAGCTGCCACACGGTGCGCTCGCCCGTGCGCTCGCGTGGGTGCTCGCCGACGAGCACCACGTCGACGCGGGCATCCGTGTGCCGGCGGGCCGGCGGCCTCGCGAGCAGCGACCCCGAACGCACCCCGAGGGCCGCGGAGATCTTCGCCATCGACGCGAGGCTGAGGCGGGCGTGGCCGCGCTCGACGAGGCTGAGGAACGGCTGCGACATGCCCGCCAGCGAGGCGAGCTGCACGAGCGTCAGGCCCTGCTCGCGCCGGAGCGACCGGATGCGCGCCCCCATCGCTTCGGCCTCGTCGTCCAGCGGCCCCGTCGAGCGGGAGGTACGCGCTTCGTCGGACATCCGGATCCCTTCGATCGTCACACGGGCGAAACGTGCCGAAACACGCTCGCAAAATATTTATGACATAAATATAGCCATGACCCCTCTCCTCTTCGGCATCTTTCAGTACATCGGGCCCAATGGCACGGTCGGTTCGGCGTGGCAGCATCCGCGCGACGAGTCGGCGAACTTCACGAAGCTCTCGCACTGGACGGCCCTGGCGAAGAAGTTCGAGGACGCCAAGCTCGACTTCCTCCTCCTCGCCGACAGCTACGGCTTCCCCGCCCTGGAAGGAGAGTTGATCGAGGCCTCCGTGCGCGAGGGGCGGGGGATTCCGCACGGCGATCCGATGCCCCTGATCTCGGCGCTGGCGGCGGTCACCGAGCGACTCGGCTTCATCCTCACCACCTCGACGACGGTCGAACCTCCGGCGGCGAACGCCCGCCGGTTCGCCACGCTCGACCACTTCACCGAAGGCCGGATCGGCTGGAACATCGTCACCGGCTCATCCGGCGCCACCGCGGCGGCGCTGATGGGCAAGGAGCTCATCGCGCACGATCTGCGGTACGACATGGCGGAGGACTACGTCGACGTGAACCTCACGCTCTGGGAGGGATCCTGGGAGGACGACGCGCTCGTGCTCGACAAGGAGAGCGCGACCTACGCGGATCCGGAGAAGGTGCACCTCGTGCACCACGAGGGGCCGTACTTCCGCACCGACGGCATCCTCAACCTGCCGCCGTCGCCGCAACGCACGCCGCTGCTGGTGCAGGCCGGGGCGTCGGGGCGCGGCCGGGCCTTCGCCGGGCGCAACGCCGAAGCCGTGTTCGTGGGCGGGGGAGAGCCCGCGACGGTGGCGGCGAACGTGGCCGGCATCCGGGAGAGCGCCGTCGCTGCCGGCCGGCCCGCCGATGCGATCAAGATCCTCGTGGGTGCGCTGTTCATCACGGCGCCGACCAGCGCCGAGGCCTGGGCGAAGCACGAGGAGATGCTCGCGATGTCGACTCCCGAGGGCGCAGCGGCGATCTATGCGGGCAATACCGGTGTCGACCTGCTGGCGCTGGATCCGGATCGGCCGATCGGGCAGACCACCACCGAGATGGGGCAGTCGAACCTCGAGCGTTACCTCGGCAAGGACGGCAAGCCGGCACCGCTGGTGCGCGCGGTGCTGGAGAACTTCCGGCGCACCGGCATCAACGGCAGTGTGTTCGTGGGATCGCCGGAGGAGGTGGTCGATCAGATCCAGGAGTTCGTCGAGGCGACCGGCGTGGACGGGTTCCTGATCCAGCCGCACATGACGCCGGATACCTACGACGACCTGATCGAGCTGATCCTCCCCGTCCTGCGAGAGCGTGGGCTGGCACGGCACGAGTACGAAGGCGACACGCTCCGGGAGCGGATGTTCCCCGGGGGTGGCCCGCATCTGCCCGAGTCGCACCGCGGCTACGACTTCCGGATCGGTCGCCGACAATAAAAGATATATCGGTGACTTGACTTTCATGAATGAGCGATATATCTTTAACACATCGCGAATAATCGCGATACACAAACCTCATTCTTGAAAGGCGGTCTGCGACATGAACAGCATTCATGACACACACCACAACGATTCACCGTCCTGGGGTCGCCGTTCCGGCCGTGCCCCTCACGAGTTCGCCCCGCGGGGCCCGCACGGCCACGGCCAGCGCGGGTTCGGTCCCGGCTTCGGCCCCGGTGGGCCCGGCTTCGGCGGCTTCGGCCCCGGCTTCGGTCCGCGCGGTCCGCAGCGGGCCAGCCGCGGCGACGTGCGCTCGGCCATCCTCTCCCTGCTCTCCGAGGCGCCCTCGAACGGCTACGGCCTGATCAAGGCCATCGCCGAGAAGACGCAGGGGGTCTGGCGTCCGAGCCCCGGCTCGGTCTACCCCACCCTCCAGCAGCTCGTCGACGAAGAGCTCATCGTCGCCACCGGCGACGGCAAGCGCACCGAGTTCGAGCTGACCGACGGCGGCAAGGCCTACGTGGCCGAGCACGCCGAGGAGCTCGACCGGGCCTGGCAGGCCACGGCCGGCACCTCCGCGGCCGACACCGAGTTCCAGGCGAGCCTCGGCAAGCTGATGGGCGTTCTCAAGCAGTTCCGCTTCGCGGCGACCGACGAGCAGCGCGCTCAGGCCACCGAGAAGCTCGACGAGGCGCGGCGCGCGCTGTACCTCATCCTGGCCGACTGACCCGTGGCCGGCCGGGGCCTCCTGAGCCCGGCTCACGGCATCCGGTCGTGAGCTAAGGCATTCGCCCGATGTCCTCCCTCCCTCTTAGAGCGCACTCTCGAACCATCGAGAGACTCCGAGAGAGGGAGGACATCATGCAGGTCACCGAGTATTCGTTCCCGTGGCTGTACCAGGCCGAGCAGGAGCGGTTCGGTCGAGAGCTCGAGCAGCGCCGGGTGGTCGCCGAGCGGCTCGACCAGCAGGTCCCCGCCGACTACGTCCCCACGCGCGTGCGCCGTCTGATCAATCGACTGTCGGCGGCCGGTGGCACGATGGGGGCATGACTACCACCGCCTCGCTGATCGGTCGCGAAAGCGATCTCGAGTCGCTCCGCGACGGCCTGCACAAGGCACGTTCGGGTGCGACGCAGACGGTGGTGCTGAGCGGCGAGGCCGGCATCGGCAAGACCAGGCTGGTGGCCGAGTTCCTCGGTGGTCTGCCCGAAGGCACGCTCGTGCTGCGGGGTCAGTGCATCGACCTGGAGCGCGACGCACCGCCCTACGCCCCCGTGGTCGCCCTGCTGCGCAGCCTCGCCACCGCCATCGGCCTGGATGCCCTGGCCCTCTCGGCAGGGCCGGCGCGCGACTCGCTCGCCGTGCTGCTGCCAGAACTCCGCGGTGACGACCAGGATGCCGACGCCCGAGGCGCCGGGTCTGCTGCCGCCGCCGGCGCGCTGGGCGGCGCGGATCGGCTCTACGATGCCGTGGCCACGGCGCTGGAGGCCGCCGCCCGCGAGCGGCCTTCCGTCGTGGTGATCGAAGACCTGCACTGGGCCGACCAGGCCACCCTCAGCCTGGTGCGCTTCGTGCTGCGGGTGCTGGAACAGGCCCGGGTGCTGTTCGTGCTCACCTATCGCAGCGACGAGCTGGGGCGCGGGCATCCGCTTCGCTCGTGGATCCCGGAGCTGGATCGCAACCGCCGGGTGGTGCGCCGCGAACTCGCCCGGCTGAACCGCCGTCAGGTGCGCGGGCTGGTCACCGCCTTGCGCGACGAGCCGCTCGAACCCGGCGAGTTCGAGATCGTGCTGCAACGCACCGACGGTGTGCCGTTCTTCGTCGAGGAGATAATCGGTTGCGACGTCGTGTCGGTCGAGAGCGTGCCCGACACGCTCCGCGAGATCCTGCTCGCACGGTACGAGACCTTGGGCGATCCGGCCCAGAAGGTGCTGCGGCTGATGGCGGCGGGGGGAGTGCGCGTCGAGCACGAACTGCTGGTGGCGGTGGCCGACACGCCGGCCGACACGCTCGAGAGCGCCGTGCGGGAGGCGGTTCTCGCGCGCCTGCTGATCGCCGACGACACCGGCTACACGTTCCGGCACGCACTCGTCCGCGAGGCGGTGCACGACGAATTGCTGCCGGGGGAGCGCATCCGCTTCCACACCGCGTTCGCACGGGCCCTCGACGAGCACGACGACGCCACCGCCGTGTCGTACCACTGGATGGCCGCCCACGATCTGCGGGCCGCCTTCTCGGCGTCCCTGGTGGCCATGGCTCAGGCACGCCGGTCCTTCGCCAGTGCGACGGCCGCGCGGATGGGCGAGCGCGCCCTCGAACTCTGGGACCAGGTTCCCGACGCCGAGGCGCTGGCCGGTCGCGGTCGTCGCGAGCTGCTGGCGGAAACCGCCTACATCCTGCGGAACGCCGGCGAGAGCGAGCGCGCCGTCGCCCTGATCGACGAGGCGCTCACCTCGACGACGCCGGCGGAGCATCCGGCGCAGTACGCGCGGATGCTGCGCGACAAGGCGTCGTTCCTGGCCAACCTCGGCCAGACCGGCTCGGTGGAACTGCTGCGCTGCGCACTGGTGGTGCTCGAGGGCGAGCCGCGCAGCGTTCTGCGGGCGAACGTGCTCGGCGAACTCGCGGCCCGGCTGATGCTCGACGCCTGTTTCGACGACGCGATCGCCACGGCGGATGCCGCGTTCACCGAGGCCGACGAGGTCGCCTCGACGGCCCGGATGTCGGTGGCGGCCAACATCCGCGGGTTCTCCCGGCTCTCCATCGGCCAGATCGACGACGGTCTCGCCGATCTGGCGCTGGCCGGAAGACTGGCCGAGGGGAATGACTCTGCCCAGCTGCGCTACCTGGTCAATCAATCGGATGCGCTGCATCTGCTGGGCCGGTTCGACGAGGCGGTCGTGATCGCCGACGAGGGGGTCGAATTCGCCCGCCGGCGCGGGGTGGAGCGAACCTCGGGGGTGATGCTGCTGGCGAATGTGATCGCGCCGCTGCTGGCTCTGGGGCGCACCGGCCGAGCTGAGGAGCTGCTCGACCGGGCACTCGAACTCGAGCCACCGATCGGCTTCAGCGCCCACCTGCAGATGATGAAGCTGCAGTCGACCCTGTGGAGCGGAGACCCTGCCACCGCCCAGAAGCTGCTGCGGGCCTGGCGGCCCGGGCTGCTGCTGCAGACCCGCATCGACGCGCAGTCCCGAGCCACCCTGGCCCTGGTCGCGGTCGAGATCGCTCTGGCGCGAGACGATCCGTCGGGAGCGTGGGACGAAGTCGCCGCCGTCATCGACCCCGGTCATCGGGGTTTCGCGGCCTACGACCTGCCTCTGCTCGCAGCGGCGGCGCACGTGCTCGCACGCGCCCAGGCGGCGGGACTCGATCTCGGCAGCCCGCCCGACGAGCTCGAAGCCCGGCTGCGGGCGCTGCTGGCCGACGTCGCCTTCTGGCCCACCGCTCCCGCGTTCGTGGCCGTCTTCGAAGCCGAGCTGGCACGCGCGGGTGTCGCCGGCGCGGGCACGGAGGGTTCCGGGGCCGGCGGCGCCACTCCCTCCGCGGTCCCCGCCGCCACCCCCTCCGCCGCCTCGCCCGGCGCCGATCCCTCGGCCTGGGAAGCGGCGACGGCCGTCGCGAGCGGGCCCGGGGCGCCGGCGCGCCTCGAGCCTTACACCCGCTTGCGCTGGGCCGAAGTCCTGGCCGTCACGGGTGACCGCGCGGCGGCGCAGGCGGCAGCCCTGGCCGCCCGCGAGAAAGCCGAGGCCATCGGCCACGGCTTCATCCTGAACGCGGTCGCCGATCTGGAGCGTCGACTCGGTCTCGTGCGTGCGAGCTCCAAGGGGCCGAGCGAGAGCACGGGGGGCGCGACGGGCGGCACCGGAGCAGGCCCGGTGGTGCGCACCGTGGAACACGACCTGACCGAGCGCGAGCGGCAGGTGCTCGACCTGCTGTCGCAGGGCCTCGGCAACCGGCAGATCGCCGAGCGGTTGTTCATCAGCACCAAGACGGCCAGCGTGCACGTGTCGAACATTCTGCGCAAGACCAACACGGCTACCCGCACCGAGGCGGCCTTCCTCGCGCGGTCGTTCGCCGGGGAGCGCTGAGCGGGCGGCCCGTCCGTCAGTACCGGGGTGCCCCGTGCTGCCGTGGCAGGACCGGGTCGAATGCGTCGAGTACCGCGAACGGCGATTCGACGTGGCCGAAGTGCCCGGCATCCGGCAGCACGGTCACGCGCAGGTCGTGCACGGTGTTCGCCAGCCCGTGGTCGTCCGACGCGGTCACGAAGGCGTCCCGCCTGCCGTGCACCACTCGCACCGGCACCCGGATGTGCCGCCAGCGGAGCGGATCGTACCGTGCGGCCTCGCGAGCGGCCAGAAGGAAGGCCTTCGGGCGCACCTCGTCGGCCAGCGCCCGAACGACGCTCTCATCGACCCGCGAGGGCTCGGCGAACAGCGGAGCCACGATGCGCCTCAGCAGGCGCAGTGCTCCGGCCGCGAGCAGCAGAGCCGACGCCGAGCGCCCGAACGGGGCGAACACCCGCATCACGGTGAGCAGCCCCACGAACGCCGGCACCGTCCGCCGGCCGCGTGCGCGGTCGCGCGACGCCTCGGCCACTGCGAACGTCGTGGGGGAGACCAGCGCCAGCGCCTTCGTCGCATCGGTCTCGACCGCGGCGAGATGCAGACCGATGAAGCCGCCGAGCGAGTGCCCGAGCACGATCCACTGCTGGTAGCCGAGCTCGCGGAGCACCGCGGCGATCATCCGGGCGTAGCCGTCGACCGTGCAGAGCGAGCGATCACCGGGCAGGGGCGATGCGCCCCAGCCGGGGAGGTCGATGAGCACCGGATCCCGAACGGACCCGCCGGCGCTCTCCGAGGCCGCGCGCAGCAACGGCGTCCACGTCGTCCACGATCCTGCGGCGCCGTGCAGCAGCACGACGGCGGTGCGGGTGCCCAGGGCGCGCCGCGCCTCGGCGTACACGGTCACCTCGCCCAGAGCCGTGGCGAGGGTGCGGGCGACCAGCCCGAACCGTGCCGGATCGCCGCTGAGCGGGAACGGCGAATACGCGGACTGCTGCCGTGCCCGTGAATCCGCCATGCCGCGTATTCGGAACGGCCGGCCCAATCGGTGGGCCGGGTGCGCCGCGCACCCGCGTGACGGGCAGCACCGTGCGAAGCGACTACCCTCGAATGGATGACAGCGTCCGGAGCCCGCGTGCGGCGTGCCTGCGCCCTCGTGCGCCTCGCCGTCGCGGTACTGGGGGCCGTGGCGCTGATCTTCGACTTCGACTACGTGCTCGGCTTCAGCACCTTCTCGACGGTGAACTACTTCAGCTACTTCACCTTCCAGTCCAACCTGCTGAACGTGATCGTGCTCGGCGTCTCGGGTGTGCTGCTGCTGCGCGGGCACGTCGTGGGCGGCTTCCTCAGCAGCATCCGCGCCACCTCCACCACCTACGTCGTGGTGTCGGGGATCGTGTTCGGCCTGATCGTGTCGCAGGCCGGCAGCCACCACTACCGGATCGACGTGCCCTGGTCGAGCCAGATCCTGCACTTCTGGATCCCGTCGTACATGCTGCTGGACTGGCTGATCGGGGTCGGCCGGCGCCGGCTGCTCTGGCGGGTGGTGCCGCTGGTGCTGATCTTCCCGGTGATCTGGGGCGTGTTCACCCTCATCCGCGGCTCGATCGTGCGCTGGTACCCGTACTTCTTCCTCGATCCGGCTCAGGTGAGCGGGCCGCTGGAGTTCGTGATGTACTGCGGCATCGCGCTGGGCCTGTTCGCGGGCATCACCGCCGGTCTGGTGGCGCTCAGCCGGCTGAGGCCGTGGGGGTGGCTGTCGCTCGCAGCGACTCGTCGACGAACGGCTCGAGACTCACCAGCGCCGCCTGGATGAAGTCGGCGTCGCTCTGCTTGCCCGCAACGGGCACGTCGTCGGCCGCGGTCAGCCCGATCAGGATCGGCTGGCCGGTTGACGGGAGCAGGTTGATCCACTCCGCGATCTCGGAGGTCTCGTCGATCACCGAGAGCACGGTCGCCTCGGTCGACCAGAACGGCTCGTCGAAGCGCAGCCAGAGCTGTTCGAGCGTGCCCATCCCGATGGCCTCGATCGCCGACTGCACGGCATCGGGCAGCGGGGGATCGAACTCGATCGTGCCGGCCTGCAGCACTCCGATCGGCGCGGTCACGACCACCCGGTCGATCGACAGCGATTCGCCGGTGCCGAGCCGCAGGCTCACCCCCTCGTCGTCGTAGGCGATGCGGATGACCGTGGCCGAGAGCAGCACGTCCAGGTCGTCGATGGCGTTCGTGACGACGGTCGCCAGTCCGCCCACGATCAGGCCGGTGCCGTCCACCAGGCCCGCCTTGTCCAGACCGTAGCTGCCCGAGAGCCGGAAGGCGTTGGCGCCGTACCGGCTGGCGATCGTGGTGTCGAGGTAATGCGTGAGCTCGTCCGAGGGCGAGACGCCGTCGGCGGCCGGTTCGGTGGAGAGCTCCGAGGCTCCGGATGCCGACAGCGCCGACGCGAGCGAGGAGTCGGCGGGCTGGGCCTCGGCCCAGGCCACGGCGGCGGCCACCGCATCCGGACCCGTGGTCGACGGCGGCACGGTCGCGCCCTCGGCGGTGCGGATCTCCCGACTCGCATCGAGCCTCAGCGTGTCGACGTCGTTCTCGAGCAGCAGGTCGTCGAGGCCGTCGCCGGAGACGGATGCGGCCCCGAGCTCCACCGGGAACGGCCAGCCGGCCTCGTCGCGCGTGTCGATGCGGCCGCCGACACGGTCCCGCGCCTCGATCACCACCACGTCGAATCCGGCGTCGGCCAGGGCGCGCGCGGCGGTGGCACCGGCCAGGCCCGCGCCGATCACCGCGATCCGCTCGTCGGGCTCGGCCAGGGCCGCCAGGCGTTCGGCGACCGCGGCACCCGAGGTGGCGGCTCCGATCACCGTGCCCGGGTATTCGCTCGAGGCGGCTTCGCCGGCGAGGAACACACGGCCGGCGACGGTCTCCCGCAGAGTGGCTCGATCGGCGGGGGTGGCTCCCACCGGCGTCATGCTGAACGAGCCGAGCGCGAACGGATCCGTGGCCCAGGCGCTCCGCAGGAAGGCGGCCGGCTGCGGCACGGGGGACACCGGAACCGGTGTCGGCGTCACGGTCGGGGTGGGAACCGGTTTCAGCGGGGTGCAGGCGGCCAGCGCGGCCAGCGACACCGCGGAGACCGCGCCTGCCAGGAAGGTCCGTCGCTCAAGTGCCAATTCTGCGGTGCCGTTTCTCGTGGTGAGTGGGGGATGCCCCGGTACCTCCACGTTAGCCAACGATCCGCTGTTCTGCCCCGGCGAGGCGGCGCCGACGCTGTAATGATGGGCAGATGATCACTCCAGAGCTCGCTCGTGCCCTGCGCACCGCCGGGCTGCGCTGGCATCCGCGCTCCGGTGACGCGTTCCGGATCGAGACCGCCGACGGCTCCGACGACGTGTTCACCGTGAGCGAGATGACGGTGGAGGTGCACGAGTTCCCCACGGGCCGGCAGATCGGTTTCAACGGCACCACGGAGTGGGCCCTCGACTCGGTGGCGATCGCCGACACGCTGTGGCTGCCGCACGAAGCGCAGTTGCGCGAGCTGCTTCGCGACGGGTTCCGCCGCCTGGAGGTGTCGAACGGCCTGTTCGTGGTGGTCGCAGTGGTGCGGGCCGTCGAACGGGCCTACGAGGCCGAGACCGCCGAAGACGCCTACGGCGAGGCGGTGCTCGATCTGATCGTGCAGACGCTCGTGACCGACACGGACGGCGCGGATGTCGGCCCTGCGGAATAGGCTTGAGGAATGACTGAAAACGCAGTTCCCCTCGTCACCCTGAACAACGGTGTGGAGATCCCCCAGCTCGGCTTCGGGGTCTTCAAGGTCGACCCCGACAAGACGAACCGCATCGTGCGCGATGCCCTCGATGTCGGCTACCGCCACCTCGACACCGCGAAGATCTATCACAACGAAGAGGGCGTCGGCCACGCCGTGCACGAGTCGGGCATCGCGCGCGACGAGCTCTTCATCACCACCAAGCTCTGGAACGACGACCAGACGAACGCTCCCGAGGCCTTCCAGAAGAGCCTCGCCCGCCTGCGTCAAGACTACGTCGACCTGTACCTCATCCACTGGCCCACTCCCGAGCGCGACACCTACATCGAGGCCTGGCGCGCCCTGGAGGGCATCCTCGAATCCGGCAAGGCCAAGGCGATCGGCGTCTCGAACTTCACCGTCGACCACCTCGACCGGCTGATCAGCGAGACCGGCATCGTGCCGGCCGTCAACCAGGTCGAGCTGCACGTCGACTTCCAGCAGGCAGAGCTCCGCTCCTACGCCGCCGAGAAGGGCATCGCCATCGAGGCCTGGGGTCCGCTCGGCCAGGGCAAGATCAACGAGTCCGAGGAGCTCGCCTCGATCGCCGCGGCCCACGGCAAGTCCGTGCCGCAGACGATCCTGCGCTGGCACCTCGACGTGGGCAACATCGTCATCCCGAAGAGCAACAATAAGGAGCGGATGGCCGAGAACTTCGACATCCTCGACTTCTCGTTGAGCGCGTCCGAGATCGCGACCATCGCCACCCTCGACCAGGGCGAGCAGGGCCGCAACGGCAGCAACCCGCTCGAGGTGAACTAGCTAGTTCGCAGCAGGCACCGGAACGTCCGCGTTCGTCTTCCTGGGAAACCAGGGGACGAGCGCGGACGTTCTCTTTTTGTAGTCGGCGTATTCGGGGTACCGGGAGGCCGAGATGCTCTCGGTGAACACGGTCGAGCCGATGAACAGGAGGGTCAGCAGGATGGCGCCGGCGGCGGTCCACTGCAGCACGGTGCCCGCGGCCACCGAGCCGATCAGGAAGAACACCCACCACTGGGCCTGCTCGAAGAAGAAGTTCGGGTGCCGCGAGAAGCGGAAGAGCCCGGTCTGCAGGAAGCGCGGTCGCGCTTCGCGACCGGCGGCGGTCTCGGCCTTCTTCCACTGATGGAAGTCCCACTGCTGCTGGTCGGCCACCGTCTCGCCCACCAGGAAGGCCAGGAACAGCGCCAGCAGTGCGATGTCCGCCCATCCGAACGGCGTCGCCCGGTGCTCGTACGCCATGAACGCCGGCATCGCGATCAGGAACAGGATGATGTTCTGGTAGATCGTGATGAAGAACAGGTTGAACACCTGATAGGCGGCCGGCGGCATGCGCTTGCGCAGGATCGCCCAGCGGTAGTCCTCCCCGCCCCGGGCGTAGCCGCCCTTGCGCGAGAAGTTGAAGGTGAGGCGAGCGCCCCACAGCGTCACCACGGTCGCCATCAGGTTCAGCCGGAGGTCGCTGAAACCGGCGGATGCGGCGAAGATCCAGACGTAGACGAGCGGGATGACCGACCAGATGCGGTCGACCCAGGAGTACTCGCGGGTGATCAGCGAGAGCACCCACACCAGCAGGCACACCGCCCCGAGAACCCACAGTGCCGCGAACAAGGGAGCCATGGCAGAAGTGTAGGCGACCGTACGGCGATCATGGGGCGAACTCGCGGGTCGGAGACGGCCTCTCATCGGCTACGCTGGACACAGCAAGGAGGGCTGCAGGATGACGAACGACAATACCGATCGACACGACAGTATCGACCACACGACGAGCATCCCCGTCCCCGCGAACTCCGCTGACACCACGCTCTCGCTCACCGGTGAGTTCGCCGCGCAGCTCGCGGCCCTCGAGGGCGGCGTCTCCGGCGAAGAACTCGAGGCCATCGGCGCGCTGCCGTCCGGCTCGGCGCTGCTGATCGTGCGCCGCGGGCCCAACTCCGGCGCCCGGTTCCTGCTCGACACCACCGTCAGCACGGTCGGCCGTCATCCGAACGCCGACATCTTCCTCGACGACGTCACCGTCTCCCGCCGGCACGCCGAATTCACTCGCCACGGCCACACCTTCGGGGTGAAAGACCTCGGGTCGCTGAACGGCACCTACGTCGAAGGCGTGCGGGTCGACGAAGCGCTGCTCGACGACGGCGCCGAGGTGCAGATCGGCAAGTTCCGCCTCACGTTCTACCCATCACGTATCGACGTGGTGACCTCCGCAGGGCAGTAGTGCCGCCCGCCGCAGAACCTCGCCGTTCGGGGTCTCGATCCTCCGCTGCCTCCGACGAGCCCATCCTCTCCGGTTCCCCGGCCTCCGCGGTCGACTCCACCGCCGGATCCGCTCAGCTGCTCGGGATCGGGCAGGTGCTCTCCAAGCTCACCGCCGACTTCCCCGAACTCACGCCGTCGAAGCTGCGCTTTCTCGAAGAGCGCGGTCTGGTGCATCCGTCCCGCACCCAGTCGGGCTATCGCAAGTTCTCGCAGAACGACCTGAGCCGGCTGCGCCTCATCCTGAGCCTGCAGCGCGACTGCTACCTGCCCCTCGCGGTGATCAAGGACTACCTCGAAGACCTCGATGCCGGGCTGAACCCGCCGATGCCGGGTGCCGGCCTCGCGGGAGGCGCCTCCATTCTGCAGACCGGGCGGCGGATGAGCCGGGACGAGCTCACCAAGGCTGCCGGGGCCACGCCGATGCTGGTGCAGGATGCCTTCTCGGCGTCGGTGCTCACCCCGGCGGAGGCCTATGGCGAAGACTCGCTGGTGGTGCTGAAAGCTCTGGTCGAACTGCAGCGGAGCGGAATCGAGCCGCGGCATCTGCGCGGTTTCCGGCAGGCGACCGAACGCGAACTCGGCCTGATCGAGAGCGCTCTGATGCCGGTGGCGCGCCGCCGGGATCCGTCCAGCCGGGCCAAGGTCGCCGAGATGGCGGTCGAGATCGCGGGGCAGCTCGAGATCGTGCGGTCGAGCCTCATCCGGTCGGCTCTGGGGCGGATCGCACCGTGACGCCTCGGTCGGCTCGATAACGATCCGGTCCGCCACCGCGACACGCCGGGGGCAGAAGCGGGATGTCGTTGCCCCGGGGTCCCGGCATCGCTAGCGTGGTCACAGAACACGAGCACCGGATGTCCCGGCGCCCGCACCATGGAAGGCCCTGATGAACGAGATAAGCAAGAACGACGATTCTCGCTACGATCTCGGCCTCCTCTTCACGGACGGGCTGCCCGACCTCGACCAGGCCGCAGGCTACCGCGGCGCCGTCGCAGCCCGCGCGGCCGGCATCACGTACCGTCAGCTCGACTACTGGGCGCGCACCGCGCTCGTGGAACCCACCGTGCGCGGGGCGGCCGGCTCCGGTTCGCAGCGCCTCTACGGCTTCCGCGACATCCTGGTCCTGAAGCTCGTGAAGCGCCTGCTCGACACCGGCATCTCCCTGCAGCAGATCCGTACGGCCATCAACCAGCTGCGCGAATCCGGCATCAACGACCTGGCCCAGACCACTCTGATGTCCGACGGCGCCAGCGTCTACCTCTGCACCTCCAACGACGAGGTCATCGACCTCGTCAGCCGCGGCCAGGGCGTCTTCGGCATCGCCGTGGGCAAGGTGCTCCGCGAGGTCGAGAACTCCCTCGTCGAGCTCGACAGCGTCGTGGCCGACCCACAGGACGAGCTCGCCGCGCGTCGGGCTACACGCAAGGCTGTTTAGCTGGCTTCTAGCTGGCTTCTAGCTGCCGAGGGCGCCGGGCTTCGCTCGTCGCTCTCGGGTTGCGCCGGTCCCTGCCCGGCGCAACGCGACATGTGAGCGCGCGGTCGAGGGGCGCGGGCTTCGCTCGCACCCCTCGGCCACCCACTCACCTTGGGTAGACGAAAAGGGCCCGCGGCTTTCGCTCGCGGGCCTTTTCTTTGTGGTTCGAAAACTCTTTTGTCTGGGGTTGTCAGGCCTTGAGGTCGGCGTATTCGCCTACTCGGCCTGTGCGCATGACGCGCTCCAGGAGGAGGTCGAAGTTGCGGGCCATCTCCTGGGCGCCCTCTCCGGGCCAGACGTGCAGGGGCTTCGCGGCGCCCTGGGCCTGCTGGAGGGAGGTTCGCTCGGGGAGCTGGGGGGAGAGCACCAGGGGGCCGAACATGTCGCGCAGCTCCTTGATGCGGAACTGGTGCTCGAGCGACTGGGAGCGTACGCGGTTCACGATGATGCCGAGCGGCTGGAGACGGGGGGAGAGGCCCCGGCGGATCTCCTCGATCGCCCGCAGCGCGCGGTCGGCGGCGGCGACGGAGAACAGGCCGGGCTCGGTGACCACCGAGACGCGGTCGGATGCCGCCCACGCCGTGCGCGTTAGCGCGTTCAGCGACGGAGCGCAGTCGATGAGTACGAGGTCGTACTCCGACTCGACCGTGGCGAGGGCCTCCTCGAGCTTCCAGATGTCGCGGATCGACGGGTGGGGCCCGTCGAAGTTGAGGGCGGAGGGGCTGCCGATCAGGACGTCGATCTTGCCACCGCGGTCTTTGGTCCAACCCGAGGGGGCGATCGCCGCACGGACGACCTTCTCTTTGGGCGAAGCCAGCACATCGGCCACGTTGAGATGCCCGGCGACACGGATGTCCATGCCGGTCGAGACATCCGACTGCGGGTCGAGGTCGACGACGAGGGTTCGCAAGCCCTTGGCGAAGGCGGCGGAAGCGAGACCGAGCGTCACTGTGGTCTTGCCCACACCCCCCTTGAGGGAAGAGACGCTGAGTACATGCACAATCCCCAACGTTACCTTCACTAGGCTTAGAGAACCTAACTGTTCGCTGTACGCGCATGCGCCTGAAAGGTCTCGATGTTCACGAAGATTCTTGTTGCCAACCGCGGCGAGATCGCGATCCGCGCGTTCCGGGCTGCCTACGAACTAGGTGCCAAGACGGTCGCGGTGTTCCCGTATGAGGACCGCAACTCCCTGCACCGCCTGAAGGCCGACGAGGCCTACCAGATCGGGGAGGTCGGCCATCCGGTGCGGGCGTACCTCGATGTGTCCGAGATCATCCGTGTGGCCAAGGAGAGTGGCGCCGACGCCATCTACCCCGGCTACGGCTTCCTGTCGGAGAACCCCGAGCTCGCGAAGGCGGCCGCGGAGAACGGCATCACCTTCATCGGCCCGGGCGAGCACGTGCTCGAGATGGCCGGCAACAAGGTCACGGCGAAGGAGCACGCGATCGCCGCCGGCGTTCCGGTCTTGCGCTCCACGCCCGCCACCCGCGACATCGAGGAGCTGCTGGCCGGCGCCGACGACATCGGGTTCCCGATCTTCGCCAAGGCCGTCGCCGGCGGTGGCGGGCGCGGGATGCGCCGGGTCGAGACGAAAGAAGACCTGCGCGACGCCCTGGAGGCGGCGATGCGCGAGGCCGACAGCGCCTTCGGCGATCCCACCATGTTCCTCGAGCAGGCGGTGCTGCGCCCCCGCCACATCGAGGTGCAGATCCTGGCCGACGGCGCGGGGGAGACCCTGCACCTGTTCGAGCGCGACTGCTCGGTGCAGCGCCGCAACCAGAAGGTCGTAGAGATCGCCCCGGCCCCGAACATCTCCGACGAGCTGCGCGAGGCGCTGCATTCCGACGCCATAAAGTTCGCTCGCTCGATCGGCTACGTGAACGCGGGAACGGTGGAGTTCCTCGTCGACACGGTCGGTCCGCGCGCCGGCGAGCACGTGTTCATCGAGATGAACCCGCGCATCCAGGTGGAGCACACGGTGACCGAGGAGGTCACGGACGTCGACCTTGTGCAGTCGCAGATGCTCATCGCGAGCGGCAGCACCTTCGACGACCTGGGCCTGCACCAGGAGGACATCGTGCTGCACGGTGCCGCCCTGCAGTGCCGCATCACGACGGAGGACCCGTCGGCCGGCTTCCGCCCCGACACCGGCAAGATCGGCGCCTACCGCTCGCCCGGTGGTGCGGGCGTGCGTCTGGACGGCGGCACCGTCTCGGTGGGCGCCCAGATCAGCCCGCACTTCGACTCGATGCTGGCGAAGATGACCTGCCGTGGCCGCGACTTCCCGACCGCGGTGCGCCGCGCCCGCCGTGCGCTGGCCGAGTTCCGCATCCGGGGTGTGTCCACGAACATCCCGTTCCTCCAGGGCGTGCTGGATGACCCTTCGTTCGCCGCGGGCGACCTGAGCACGAGCTTCATCGACGAGCGTCCCGAGCTGCTGGCTGGCCGCGAGTCGAAAGACCGCGGATCGAAGGTGCTCAACTACCTCGCCGACGTGACGGTGAACCAGCCCAACGGCGTCCGTGTCGGCTCGGTCGAGCCCGCCGCCAAGCTGCCCTCGATCGACCTGTCGACGCCGGCTCCGGATGGTTCGCGCCAGAAGCTGCTCGAGCTCGGCCCGGTCGGCTTCGCCGCGGCCCTGCGCGCGCAGACGGCGCTGGCCGTGACCGAGACCACGATGCGCGACGCGCACCAGTCGTTGCTGGCGACCCGGGTGCGCACGCGCGACCTGGTGGCCGTCGCGCCCTACGTGGCCCGGCTGACCCCTGAACTGTTCTCGGTCGAGGCCTGGGGCGGTGCCACCTACGACGTGGCGCTGCGTTTCCTCGGCGAAGACCCCTGGGAGCGCCTGGCGACGCTGCGCGAGGCCCTGCCGAACGTGGCGATCCAGATGCTTCTGCGCGGCCGCAATACGGTCGGCTACACCCCGTACCCCACCGAGGTGACGGATGCCTTCGTGCGCGAGGCCGCGGCCACCGGCGTCGACGTCTTCCGCATCTTCGACGCGCTGAACGACGTGTCGCAGATGCGCCCGGCGATCGAGTCGGTGCTGGCCACCGGTACGACGGTCGCCGAGGTGGCGGTCTGCTACACCGGCGATCTGCTCGACCCGGCCGAAGACCTCTACACGCTCGACTACTACCTGCGACTCGCCGACGACATCGTCGCGGCCGGGGCGCACGTGCTGGCGATCAAAGACATGGCGGGGCTGTTGCGCCCGGCCGCCGCCGCGAAACTCGTCACAGCACTCCGGGATCGCTTCGACCTGCCGGTGCACGTGCACACGCACGACACCGCCGGTGGCCAGCTGGCCACGTTGCTCGCTGCGAGTGCTGCTGGTGCGGATGCGGTCGACGTGGCATCCGCCCCCATGTCGGGCACCACCTCGCAGCCCTCGCTGAGCGCCTTGGTCGCCGCGATGGCGCACACCGAGCGCGACACCGGCCTGTCGCTGCAGGCGGTCTCCGACCTCGAACCGTACTGGGAGGCCGTGCGCCAGGTCTACCGGCCGTTCGAGTCGGGCCTGCCGGGCCCGACCGGGCGCGTGTACAAGCACGAGATCCCGGGCGGTCAGCTCTCGAACCTGCGCCAGCAGGCGATCGCGCTGGGCCTGGCCGACGACTTCGAGCGGATCGAGGATCTCTACGCGGCCGCGAACAGCATCCTGGGCCGCATTCCCAAGGTGACGCCCTCGTCGAAGGTGGTGGGCGACCTCGCCCTGCACCTCGCGGCGGTGAAGGCCGACCCGGCCGACTTCGCCGAGAACCCGGGCGACTACGACATCCCCGACTCGGTGATCGGCTTCATGGCCGGCGAGCTGGGCGAGCTGCCCGGCGGATGGCCCGAGCCGTTCCGGTCCAAGGTGCTCGCAGGGCGCACGGTGAACGTGGGGGTGACGCCGCTCAGTGAGGCGGATGCCGCCGCGATCGCCCCCGAGGCCGACTCGCGCACCCGTCAGTCCACGCTGAACCGCCTGCTGTTCCCGGCGCCCACCGCGTCGTTCGACCAGCAGCGCGAGCAGTTCGGCGACCTTTCGGTGGTCGACACCGTCGACTACCTCTACGGCCTCAACCAGGGCACGGAGCACGTGGTCGAGATCGGCAAGGGCGTGCGACTGTTCGTGGGGCTCGAGGCGATCGGTGAGGTCGACGAGAAGGGCTTCCGCACCGTCATGACCACGCTGAACGGCCAGCTGCGCCCGGTGAACGTGCGCGACCGCTCGATCAAGGTCGAGTCGAAGGCGGCCGAGAAGGCGGATGCCACGACCCCCGGCCAGGTGCCCGCTCCGTTCTCGGGCGTTGTCACCCTCAAGGTCGAGCAGGGAGCCGTGCTGGCTGCCGGCGACCCGGTCGCCACCATCGAGGCCATGAAGATGGAGGCGGCGATCACCACGCCCGTCGCCGGAACCGTGACCCGCCTCGCCATCCCGAAGACCCAGCAGGTCGAGGCCGGCGACCTGATCGTCGTCGTCACGCCGAACGCCTGATGATCCGGATGCGGGGCCCGCGATCGTGGGCCCCGCATCGTCTCTCCACCGAAAGTGAACTCCCGCTGTGACCGTCCGTGAGATCCGCCTGTTCGGCGACCCCGTGCTGAAGACCGTGTCCGACCCGATCGGCGTCATCGACGACCGCGTGCGCGGGCTGGTCGACGACCTGCTCGACAGTGTGAAGGTGCCGGGCCGGGCGGGGGTCGCGGCCTCGCAGATCGGGGTGAACCTGCGAGCCTTCAGCTACAACGTCGACGGCGAGGTGGGCTACATCCTGAACCCCGTGCTCGTGGAGGTGTCGGGGGAGCCGGAGCTGGTCGACGAGGGCTGCCTCTCGGTGCCTGATCTGTGGTTCAAGACCGCGCGTTACCCTTTCGCGCGGGCGACCGGGATCGACCTCGATGGCAACCCGGTGGAGGTGTCGGGCACGGGCGTGCTGGCGCAGGCGCTGCAGCACGAGACCGACCACCTCGACGGTCTGCTCTATCTCGACCGCCTCGACAAGCCCTCCCGCCGCGAGGCGATGCGCCAGGTGCGCGAGAGCACTTGGTTCTGAGTAGCAACTACTCATAACGCGCGAAGCCTGGACGGGACGAGGATGCAGGTACCCATCCCTGCTCCGAAAGAGGCCTTCCGTGAAATCCCTTCCGTCGATCTGTGCTGCCGCTCTCGGCGCCCTTCTCCTCGCCGCCTCGGCGGCGGGAGCCGTTGCTCCGGCGTCCGCCCTGACTCCACCGGTGGTGAGCCGTGTCCAGGGAACCGATCGCTACGACCAGGCCGTGCAGGTGTCGAAGGAGGCGTTCACGACCGCGAACACGGTGTACTTGGCGAGCGGCGAGAAGTTCTCGGATGCGCTGAGCGCCGGGTCGGTCGCGGGCCTGCACAATGCGCCGCTGCTGCTCACTCCGGCGGCCGTACTGACCGCGGGCACGCTCGCCGAACTGCAGCGCCTGAACCCCGATCACATCGTGATCGTCGGCGGCGCAAATTCGGTCAATGAGTCGGTGGCCGACAAGCTGGTCGAGAAGATTCCGGATGCGGCCGTCACCCGTATCGGTGGAGCGGATCGCTTCGAGGTCTCCCGTGCCCTGGTCACGAACCCCGACTTCGGTGTGCCGAGCTCGCCCTGGGTCTACCTCGCATCCGGGTCGAACTTCCCTGATGCTCTGGCAGCCTCCCCGGCCGCCGTGACCGTGAACGGTCCGGTCGTGCTCGTCAACGGCGCCGAGACGGCGTTGACGACTGCTGAAGCCCAGCTGTTCGACGACTTGGCCGTCAAGAACGTGCGCATCGCCGGTGGGCCGGCTTCGGTGAGCGCGGCACTGCAGGCCTCGCTCACCGAGCATTACACCGTCACCCGGGCTTCCGGGGCTGATCGGTTCGAGGCTGCGGCTGCCATCAACAAGGAGGCCTTCACAGCCTCGACGACCGTGTACCTCGCGAGCGGCCTGGTGTTCCCGGATGCGCTGAGCGCCGCTCCTGTTGCCGGCAGAGACGGCAACCCGATCTACCTCGTGCAGAAAGACTGCGTTCCCGCCCCGGTGCTAGCGGAACTCCAGCGGCTCACGCCCGCGAAGGTCGTCATCCTCGGCGGAACCAACACGATCAGTAAGGCCGTGGAGTCGCTCACATCCTGCTGACCTCCTCACGATTCGCCAAAAAAGCCCCGAAACACAGGATTCGGGGCTTTTTTGGCGAGTGGCGACGAAGGTCAGTGCACGAGCGACTGACCCTCGGTGGCGGGGGCCGCGTTGTAGATGCCCTCGATCACCGGCGCGAAGTCCTTCAGAATGACGTTGCGCTTGATCGTGAGCTTCGGGGTGAGGTGGCCGCTCGCCTCGGTGAAGTCCGAGGTGAGCACCACGAACTTGCGGATCGACTCGGCGCGGGAGACCAGTGTGTTGGCGGCATCCACCTCGCGCTGGATCTCGGCCAGGACGGCCGGGTTCACGGCGGCCTCATCGACCGTCAGCGTGGCCGGCTGACCGTTGTTGGCCAGCCACACCGGCAGCATCTCCGAGTCGAGGGTGATCAGTGCCGAGATGAAGGGCTTCTGATCGCCCACGACTACGACCTGGCCGACCAGCGGGTTGGCGCGGATCGGGTCTTCGAGCGCCGCCGGGGCGACGTTCTTGCCGCCGGCGGTCACGATGATCTCCTTCTTGCGGCCGGTGATGGTGAGGAAGCCGTCGTCGTCGAGCGCACCGATGTCGCCGGTCTTGAACCACTCGCCATCCATCACCTCGGCCGTGGCCTCGTCGTTCTTCCAATATCCGGCGAACACGTTGATGCCCGAGACGAAGATCTCGCCGTCGTCGGCGATCTTGATGCCGACACCCGGCAGCGCGGGGCCGACCGTGCCGATCTTGAACTTGTCGGTGAGGTTCACCGTGGCCGGCGCGGTGGTCTCGGTCAGGCCGTAGCCTTCGAGGATCGTGACGCCGAGGCTGCGGTAGAAGTGCCCCAGGCGGTGACCGAGCGGAGCGGATCCGGAGACCGCGTACTGCACCCGGCCGCCGAGCGCCGTGCGCAGCTTGGAGTAGACCAGGCGGTCGAACAGCTTGAACTTGAGGCGGAGGCCCAGCGGCACGTGCCCGGCGTCGAGCGCCTCGGAGTGCTCGACCGCAACGTGGGCGGCGCTGCGGAAGATCTTGCCCTTGCCGCCGGTCTCGGCCTTCTGCTCGGACGAGTTGTAGACCTTCTCGAACACGCGGGGCACCGCGAGCAGGAACGTGGGCTTGAAGGAGCCGAGCGCCGGCAACAGCTGCTTGGTGTCGGCCTGGTGGCCCACCTTGACGCCACCGTGCACGCTCAGGATCGAGATGAACCGCGCGAAGACGTGCGCGGTGGTGATGAACAGCAACGTCGAGGCACCCGGACGCACGATGTCTTTCATCGAGACGGCGGCATTTCGCGAGAGCTCCACGAAGTTCGAGTGCGTGAGGATGCAGCCCTTGGGCCGCCCGGTGGTGCCCGAGGTGTAGATCAAGGTGGCGAGATCCGAACCGACGGCGATCGAACGACGGCGTTCGATCTCCTCGTCGGAGACCGCCCCGCCGGACGCGGCGAGCTTGTCGAGATCACCCAGGTCGACCTGCCAGACGCGGGTCACCAACGGCAGGTCGGCGTGCACCTCGTCGAAACGGGCGAAGTTGTCGGCCGTCTCCAGAATGACGGCAGTGGCACCGGAATCGCTCATGTTCCACTGCAGCTGGGTGGGCGAAGAGGTCTCGTAGATCGGCACCAGCACCGCACCGGCGAACCAGGTGGCGAAGTCGATCAGGGTCCACTCGTAGCGGGTCTTGCACATCAGGCCGATCTTGTCGCCCGGTTCGATCCCGGCGGCGACGAGGCCCTTGGCGATGGCGCGCACCTGCGTGAGGAACTCGGCCGCGGTGACATCGCGCCATCCGGCCCCCTCGGGCACCGCGAACAGAGGTTCGTCGGGGGTGAGCCGCACGCGCTCGATGAGCAGGTCGGTGGCGTTCGCCGACGGATCGGCGGGGACAACGGGCGGGACGAAATACTGGTCCACGGCAGCTCCTTCGGTACCGGTCGAGTGCATCTCATCTACACTCTACTTGTTGCGTCCGAGGCTTCCCTGGATGCGTTCATTCCGGGAGAAAAGGAACATCATCATGCGGGCCATCGGAATCGACATCGGTGGCACCAAGATCGCCGGAGCCGTGGTCGACGAGTTCGGCCACATCGTGAAGCACGATCGCCGGCCCACCTCCGCCTCCGAGCCGCAGGTGATCGAGGACACGGTCGTCGAGATGGTGCAGCACCTCTCGCAGGGCGAGGAGATCTCGGCCGTGGGTGTGGCGGCCGCCGGATTCATCGACG
Organism: Herbiconiux sp.; assembly: GCF_023264855.1. Taxonomy (GTDB): domain Bacteria; phylum Actinomycetota; class Actinomycetes; order Actinomycetales; family Microbacteriaceae; genus Herbiconiux. Next base: position 23,865 of record NZ_JAHFUW010000017.1, read on the forward strand.
CGGCGCAGTCGATCGTGTACTACGCCCCGAACATCAGCTGGCGGAACGAACCCTTCCGCGAGAAGCTCGAGAAGCGGCTGGGCATCCCCATCGTGGTCGAGAACGACGCCAACGCCGCCGGCTGGGCCGAGTTCCGCTTCGGCGCGGGCCGCCTGGTCAGCGACATGGTCATCCTCACCATCGGCACCGGAGTGGGCGGCGCCATCGTGAGCGGCGACCGCCTGTTCCGCGGCGGCTTCGGCGCCGGCGCCGAGCTCGGTCACCTGCGACTCGTGCCCGGTGGGCTGCCCTGCGGATGCGGCGCCCACGGCTGCATCGAGCAGTACGGATCGGGCCGCGCCCTCCTGCGCATCGCCAACGAGCTCGCGGATGCCGGCGGCATCGGCCAGGCGCTCGCCTCGGTGCGCAGCCGCAACGGCGTGCTCACCGGTCTCGACGTGAGCGAGCTGGTGGAGATCGACGACCCGGGCGCACTCGCCGCCCTGCGCACCCTCGGCAGCTCGCTCGGCCAGGCCTGTGCGAGCCTCGCGGCCGTGCTCGACCCCCAGCTGTTCGTGATCGGCGGCGGCGTCGCCCAGGCGGGAGACAAGCTGCTGGAGCCGATCCGTCTTGCCTTCCTGGATTCCCTGCCGGCGCGCGGCTACCATCCGGAGCCCGAATTCGCGATCGCGCAACTGGTCAACGACGCCGGCGTCGTCGGTGCGGCCGACCTCGCCCGCCACTACGCCGAGACGATCTGAGGGGCCGAGCCGCCATGTTCTACTTCCTCGCCAAATACCTGCTCATCGCCCCGGTGCTGAAGACGCTCTTCCGGCCGTGGGTGATCGGTCTGGAGAACATCCCGGCCACCGGCGGCGCCATCCTCGCCTCCAACCACCTCTCGTTCAGCGACTCGGTGTTCCTGCCGGTGGTGGTCGACCGGCACGTCTCGTTCCTCGCCAAGAGCGACTACTTCACGGGCAAGGGCATCAAGGGCTTCTTCGTGCGGCTGTTCTTCAACGCCAGCGGCCAGCTCTCGATCGACCGCACCGGTGGCAAGGCCTCCGAGGCCTCGCTCAACACCGGCCTCGCCGTGCTCGGCCGGGGCGAGCTGCTCGGCATCTACCCCGAAGGCACCCGCAGCCCCGATGCGAAGCTGTACCGGGGCCGCACGGGCGTGGCGCGGATGGTGCTCGAAGCCCACGTGCCCATCATCCCGGTCGCCATGATCGACACCGAGAAGGTGATGCCCATCGGCAGCAAGATCCCGAAGATCCGCCGGATTGGCATCATCATCGGCGAGCCACTAGATTTCTCTAGGTTCGAGGGGCTGGAATCCGACCGATTCATCCTTCGCTCCGTGACCGACGAGATCATGTACGAGCTGCACCGCCTGGGAGGCCAGGAATACGCGGACGTGTATGCGACTTCAGTCAAGGAGAAACGCACGAGAGCCGTGCGACCGAGCGCGAAGTAACCCCGCGCCTTACAGATAGATACAGGAAACAGGACCCAGTGGTAGATCCAACAGAGCTGATCGTCGAAGCGGATGAATCTGTGATCGCGGGTCTGGACTATTGGCGTGACCTGCCGGTGAAGCAGCAGCCGGAGTGGCCGGATCGCCTCGCGGTCGAATCCGTCTCCCGCGAGATCTCGAGCTTCCCGCCCCTCGTCTTCGCGGGCGAGGTCGACAACCTGCGCGAACGGCTCGCCAGCGCGGCCCGCGGTGAGGCTTTCCTGCTGCAGGGCGGCGACTGCGCCGAGACCTTCGCGGGGGCGACGGCCGACCAGATCAAGGATCGCGTCAAGACGATCCTGCAGATGGCCGTCGTGCTCACCTACGGCGCCTCGATGCCCGTCATCAAGATGGGCCGGATGGCCGGTCAGTTCGCGAAGCCCCGTTCCAGCGACACCGAGACGCGTGACGGCGTGACGCTGCCCGCCTACCGCGGCGACATCGTGAACGGCTACGACTTCACGCCGGAGTCGCGCACCGCGAACCCGCAGCGCCTGCTCGACGGCTACCACGTGGCCGCGTCGACGCTGAACCTCATCCGCGCGTTCACCCAGGGCGGGTTCGCCGACCTGCGCCAGGTGCACACCTGGAACAAGGGCTTCACCTCGAACCCGGCGAACGTGCGCTACGAGCAGCTGGCCGGCGAGATCGACCGCGCCGTCAAGTTCATGGTGGCGTGCGGGGCCGACTTCGAGGCGCTGAAGCGCACCGAGTTCTACGTCAGCCACGAGGCGCTGCTGTTCGACTACGAGCGGCCGATGACCCGCATCGACTCGCGCACGGGAACGCCGTACAACACCTCCTCGCACTTCGTGTGGATCGGGGAGCGCACGCGCGACCTCGACGGTGCGCACGTCGACTTCCTGTCGCGGGTGCGCAACCCGATCGGCGTGAAGCTCGGCCCGTCGACGACGGCCGACGACATGCTGCGGCTGATCGACAAGCTCGACCCGAACCGCGAGCCCGGCCGCCTCACCTTCATCACGCGGATGGGCGCGGGCAAGATCCGCGACGCCCTGCCGCCCCTGCTGGAGGCGATCAAGGCGTCGGATGCGCTGCCGCTGTGGGTCACCGACCCGATGCACGGCAACGGCCTCACCACGCCCAACGGCTACAAGACCCGTCGTTTCGACGACGTGGTCGACGAGGTGAAGGGCTTCTTCGAGGCGCACCGCGATGCGGGAACGCACCCCGGTGGCATCCACGTCGAGCTCACCGGTGACGACGTCACCGAGTGCCTCGGCGGTTCCGAGCACATCGACGAGGACACCCTCGCGACGCGCTACGAGTCACTCTGCGACCCGCGCCTGAACCACATGCAGTCGCTGGAACTCGCGTTCCTCGTGGCTGAGGAGCTGGTGGCGTCGGGGAGCTCGCCCAGGAGCTAGGGATGGTGCGGTGGGGGTTTCTCGGCTGACACCGTCCTGCTGTGCTTGTTGCTGAGGCGGCCGGGCTTCGCTCGGCCGTCTCAGGCTGCGCCGGTCCTTGCCCGGCGCAGCGCGACATGTGAGCACGCGGTCGACGGACGCGGCCTTCGGTCGCATCCATCGGCCACGCACTCACCTTGGGTCGTCGAGTACGGCCCGAGACTTCGGTTGCCTTCTGAGGTGTTCTGCGCGTTCTAGAAGACGCTGAAGGAGACGGTCATCTTCGAGCCCTTGGGGACGCTCGCGCCTCCTGCGGGGGCGGTGTCGCTGACCTTGAAGGTGTCGGGGAAGGCGTCTGCGACGGCGTTGTACTGGAGGCTGAAGCCGAGCTTCTCGAGGATGGGCTTCGCCTCCGACCAGGACTTGCCGTTGAGGTCGGTGGGGACGGTGACCGGCTCGGGACCGCGGGAGACGTTCAGAGTGACGCTCTGGCCGGGCACGACCGTGCCCTCCGGGGCGATCGCCTGATAGACGTGGCCCTCGGGGATGTCGTCGTTGAAGTCCTGTGAGCCGTCGACCCCCGTGAGGCCGACGGCCGCGAGGGTGGCCTTGGCGTCGTCGAGGGACTGGCCCACGACATCCGGAACCGCGCCCACCGACACCACGAGGGTGATCGGCTGCTGCTCGGGGTAGGTGGCGCCCAGCGGCTGCCCGTCGGCTCCCAGCGCCGCGATCACCACTCCGGCCGCCACATCGGCGTTGAACTGCTGCTGGGAGGGAGCCGTGGTGAACTCGCCGGCCTGGATGGCGGCGATGGCATCGGCCTCGGCCATGCCCGCCAGACCCGGCACCTCGAGCATCCGGGGCCCCGCCGAGACGATCACCGTGACCGCGGCGCCCTTGGACAAAGTGCTGCCGCTCACCGGGTCGGTGCCGATGATGCTTCCCGCTGCGACGGCGAGGCTGTTCTGATCGGCGCGGGTGGGAACGAGTTCGAGGCCCTCGAGGGTGGCGATCGCGTCATCCGGCGTCAGAGCGGTGACATCGGGCACGGTGACGTTCGCGCCGGGACCGGCCGCGAAGTACCACGCGCCGCCGCCGAGAGCACCCGCGAGAAGCAGCACGAGGGCGAAGATGAGGAAGCCGCGCTTGCGGCGTGAGGCGGCCTTGCGGGCGAGCTTCTCTTGCGCCGAAGGCGGTGTGGGGGAGCCCGGGCCGACGAGGGGACCGGCCTGCGGGGCGGGCGGCGCGATCGCGCTGCCGTAGACGGTGGTGGGGCCGGCGACCGCGGATGCCACGACCGTGGCCGCGGTGGCGCCCACGACCTTCGTGGCCCCCGTGCGTCGGCGCTGCTCGAGCACCTGCGTCTGCGCCTGGTCGAGATCGGCGTCGAACGTGGCGGGAGGCAGCACGGCCGTGCGGGCGGTGGCGTGGTGCGGCGCCGGGTTGCCGGCGATCTCGCTCTCGGCCGAGCGCAGGCGCTCCAGCATCTCGCGGGCGTCGTTGGGCCGGTCGTCGGGGTCTTTCGCCGTCGCCCACAGCACGAGGTCGTCGAGCTGCTCCGGAACACCCGGATTCGCCGCGCTCGGCACGGGCATCGGGTCGTTGGCGTGCTGGAACGCGATCGCCATCGGCTGCTCGCCCACGAAGGGCTGCGCGCCGACGAGCATCTCGTACATCATGATGCCGGCCGCGTAGATGTCGCTGCGGGCATCCGCGGTGCCGCGGGTGAGCAGTTCGGGGGAGAGATAGGCGATCGTGCCGAGCAGCGCCTGCCCGGTGGCCGTGTTGGCCGAGACGGCGCGCGCCAGGCCGAAGTCGCTGATCTTGATGCGCCCGTCGTCGGCCATCAGCACGTTCTCGGGCTTGAGGTCGCGATGCACGATGCCGGCCTTGTGCGCCGCGGCCAGGCCGCCCAGAACCGCATCCATCACGTCGATGGTCTGCGCCGTGGTGAGCTTGCCGTACTCCTTGAGGATGTCGCGCAGCGTCTTACCGGGCAGGTACTCCATGACGAGGTAGGCCATGTCGGTGTCTTGGCCCTGGTCGAACACGTTGACGACGTTCGGATGCGCGAGGCGGGCCGCCGAGCGGGCCTCCTGCACGAAGCGCTCCTTGAACGCGGCGTCGTCGGCCAGATGGCCGTGCATGATCTTGATCGCCACCTGGCGCTCCAGGCGCAGATCGGTGGCGAGATACACGGTGGCCATGCCCCCGCGGGCCACGCGCGACCGAACCTGGTACCGGCCGTCGATGAGACGTCCGATTATGGGGTCGGGTGGGGCGCTGGTCACGCCATCGAGTCTAGAGAGCGTCGTATCCAGTTCCCCGTATAGACACTGCATGCGAGGGGTTCCGGAGCGGAACTTTATTCATTCGTGACGCAACGGGATTGTCACGGTTCTCCGGATGCGTGGCAATCTGTACTCGTGACTGATCTGCCCGCCACCGAATGGCTGACCGTTCCCGACCTCGTCGAGTTGCTCGACCTGACCCCCAGCCGCGTGCGGCGCCTGATCGAAGACCGCCACCTGGTGGGTGTGAAGCGCGAAGGAGTGCTCTCGGTTCCCACCAGCTTCGTGCGCGACGGCGAGCCGCTGACCGAGCTGCGGGGCACCATCATCGTGCTCACCGACAACCGGTTCACCGACGACGAGATCGTGGAGTGGCTGCTGGAGTCGAACGAGCTGCTCGACACCTCGCCCATCGAGGCGCTGCGGGCCGGCCGCAAGGCCGAGGTGCGGCGGATCGCCCAGGCGCTCGCCTTCTGAGCCGCCCGGGCGCTAGCTCTCGCGCTGCGTGATCACGCGGGCGAGCGAGGCCAGTTCGGCCCGTGCCGTGTCGCCGAAGGGGGCGCGCTCGAGTTCGCGAAGGGCCGTCTTCGTGCGATCGGCGATCATCGTCTCGACCTCGAGCACCGCGCCGGTCTCGCGCATGGTCTGCTGCAGCATCCGGATCTGGCTCTCGTTCAGCTCGGGGTCGCCGAGCAGCTCGTCGAACAGGCGGCGGGACGACGCATCCAGGCGCGCCCGGGTGAGCGCGACCAGCACGGTGCGCTTGCCCTCGCGCAGGTCGTCTCCCGAGGGCTTGCCGGTGCGCTCGGCGTCGCCGAACACGCCGAGCAGGTCGTCGCGCAGCTGGAAGGCGATGCCGAGCGGCAGCCCGAAGCGGCGCAGGCTGTCGAGCTGTTCGACGGATGCTCCGCGCAGCGTCGCTCCGATCACCAGCGGCGCCTCGACGCTGTACTTCGCCGACTTGTAGACGATCACCCGTTCGGCGCGCTCGAGCGCTTGCGGCAGTTCCACGCCCGCCCAGGCGCGCTCCTCGAGCAGGTCGAGGTATTGGCCGAGGGTGACCTCGGTGCGCATCTGGTCGACCGCCTCGCGCGTGGCGAGCAGGGCATCCGCGCTGGGGGCGCCCAGGATGGCGCGCGAGATCAGTTCGTCGCTCCAGGCCAGCAGCAGGTCGCCGAGCAGGATGGCGCTGCCCTCGCCGAAACCACGACCGGGTCCGCGCCATCCTTCCTCGGCGTGCAGGGCCTCGAAACGACGGTGCACCGAGGGGCGCCCGCGGCGGGTGTCGGAGTTGTCGATGATGTCGTCGTGCACGAGCGCAGCGGCGTGGAACAGTTCCAGGCCGGCACAGAGATCGACCAGCGCGTCGAGGTCGTCTTCGCTCGGAACGGCCGACGCCGAGTTGACCGGAGACACCGCCCGCCAGCCCCAGTAGCAGAACTGGGCGCGGAACCTCTTGCCACCGCTGAGAAGATCCCGCGAGAACGTCGCGAACGGGGCCAGCTCGGGTGCGATCCGCAGGAGAATGGAGTTCTGGGACGCGATGAACTCGCTGATTCGTGTCTCGACCAGATTGACTAGGCGCGGGCTTTCCATCACTCGCCTAGCCTAGCCAGACCGAGCACACTACAATTAGCGCTACCACGCGTCGGTCCCGAGCCTGAGGTGAAATAGGATGCCGCTTTCGGAGCAAGAACAAAGACTCCTCGATGAGATGGAGCGCAGCCTCTACCACAACGATGCCGACTTCGTCTCGGCCGTCAGCGGTGGTCGAGGTCGATTGAACTACGGCGCCCTGGTGCTAGGGATCCTCGTGGGGATTCTGGGCCTCGGCATCGTCATCGCCGGTGTGATCTTCCACCAGCCGTTGATCGGCCTGGTCGGCTTCGTCGCCATGTTCGGCGGCGTACTGCTGGCCCTGCGCCGCAGCAAACGCGGCCGTGGCGTGCCGGCCGCTCCCTCGCCCTCCACTTCCACCCCTCGCGGAGGCAAAGCCGCCTCCAAGTCGGGGTTCATGGATCGCTTGAACGACCGCTGGGAGCGTCGCGACGACGACCGCAGCGAGTGATGACGCGGCCGCCCAGGCACACCGGGTGAGCTGAAAGAAGAGACCGGCCTTCGGGCCGGTCTTTTTTTGTGCCCGGACACTCCACGGCGCCCACACTGCCCTCCATTTCCCTCCACCGCTCAGATCCGCGTGATAGCGCGGATCTTTTCTTGCTTTGAGCGCGAAATACCCCGGATTCGATTGATAGGTGGTGGAGAGTGGAGTAAAGTGGAGTGAAGCCCACAATTCTGGCCGGAAGAGTAAGGGGAGGTAAGTGTTCCTTGGCACGTACGCTCCCAAGCTCGACGACAAAGGGCGCATCATCCTCCCCGCGAAGTTCCGCGACGAGCTCGCCGGCGGTGTCGTGATGACCCGCGGCCAGGAGAACTGCATCTACGTCTTCTCCACCCGCGAATTCGAAGACCTGCACGAGAAGATCCGGCAGGCTCCGGTCACCTCCAAGCAGGCCCGCGACTACCTGCGCGTGTTCCTCTCCGGCGCCAGTGCCGAGACCCCCGACAAGCAGCACCGCGTGACAGTGCCCGCTCCGCTCCGCAGCTACGCCAACCTCGATCGCGACCTCGTCGTGATCGGCGCCGGCAGCCGCGCCGAGATCTGGGACGCCGAGGCCTGGAACACCTACCTCGCCGCTCAGGAAGCCGCCTTCTCCGAGACCGACGAGGAGGTGATTCCCGGACTCTTCTGAGTCGTCGCCCCTGACTCCCAGCCGTTGCCCGCCCTGGCGCACTTCCCCGGTGCCAGGTCGACCGCCCTGACACTCTTCCCCGATGTCAGGTCGGAACAACGGATGGGGATCAGGGGCCGCGAATCCGGAGAACGGATGCTCATGCCCGACAACACGAACCGGCCAGACACCACGAACCAGCCGCGCGACATCTCCGGCATCCACGCCTCGGTGCTGCTCGAGCGCTCGATCGAGCTGCTCGGCCCGGTGCTCGGCGAACCCGGCGCCGTGCTGGTCGACTGCACCCTCGGCCTCGGCGGCCACTCCGAGGCCTTCCTCGAGGCCTTCCCCGAACTGCACCTCGTCGGCCTCGACCGCGACCCCAACGCCCTCCGCCTCGCGGGGGAGCGGCTCGCCCGCTTCGCCGACCGCATCGACCTCGTGCACTGCGTCTACGACGACATCGACGAAGCCCTCGAGGGGCTCGGCATCGACGAGGTCGACGGCATCCTGTTCGACCTCGGCGTCTCGTCGATGCAGCTCGACATGGTGGAGCGCGGCTTCTCGTACTCCAAGGACGCGCCGCTGGACATGCGGATGGATGACACGGCACCCTTCACGGCGGCCGAGATCATCGCCACCTACTCCGAGGCAGACCTCCGACGCATCTTCCGCGACTACGGCGAGGAGAAGCTGGCCGACCGGTACGCCCGCAAGATCGTGGCGGCCCGTGATGATGCCCCGGTGACCCGTTCGGGCCAGCTGGTCGACATCATCCAGGCCGCCACCCCCGCCAAGTTCTCGAATCAGGGTCACCCCGCCAAGCGCGTCTTCCAGGCGCTGCGGATCGAGGTGAACGCCGAGCTCTCGGTGCTCGAACGGGCGATCCCGCGGGCGATCGACGCGCTCCGGGTCGGCGGACGCATCGTGGTGCTCTCCTTCCAATCGCTGGAAGACCGCATCGTCAAGCGCGAGCTCGTGAAGCGCTCGAGTTCCACCGCCCCCGCGGGCCTGCCGGTCGAACTGCCCGAGCACCGCCCCGAACTGAAGCTCCTCGTGCGCGGCGCCGAACTGGCCGGCGACGACGAACGAGCCCTTAACCCCCGTGCCATCCCCGTGCGCCTGCGCGCCGCCGAGAAGATCCGGAGCATCGCATGACGAACCTCGCCGGTGCCGCCATGGCACGACCCCGAATGACCCTGTCCGGAGGCGCGCCGGCCCCCGAATGGGAGCTTCCGGAGATCGCGCCGCGGATCGAGATCGTGCCCACCCGGGTGCAGAAGCGCGCCCGCCCGAAGATCGCGTACGCGGCCGTCGTCGTCACCGGCGTGCTCGCCATCGTGGTGACGCAGCTGCTGCTCAGCATCGGCCTCTCCGACGGCGCCTACGAGGTGTCGTCGCTTCAGCAGGAGCAGAAGGAGCTCGACCGCACCAACCAGGTGCTGAGCGAGCAGTACGACAGCCTCTCGTCGCCGCAGAACCTCGCCGCCAGCGCGGAGTCGCTCGGAATGGTGGCGAACAGCGCCCCGGTGTACCTGCGACTCTCCGACGGAGCCGTGCTCGGCTCGCCCGTGGCGGCTTCGGCCGGTACCCCGACCCTCACCGGCGGCCAGACGCTGATCCCGAACTCCCTGCTGGCGGCGCCGACGGCCGCGGCGGATGCGGCGGCGACGACCGATGCGGCAGCCGCCGCCGCGGCCGTGAGCGCGCCTCCCGTCGAACCGCAGTCCGCCGACGTACCGTGGCAGGGTGCACTTCCCTCCCCGACCACGCGGTAATCGCGCGTGAACGCCGCTGCCCGCATCCACCGGAGCACCAAGCGCCGCGCCGCCGTGGCCGTAGCCGTCGTCGTGGCGGTCGTGGCCGTCTTCATCGTGCGGCTGGTCTCGATCCAGATCGTGCAGGCCGACGAGCTGAACGCCCAGTCGGCCGACAAGCTCTCGGCGCAGACCTCCATCTACGGCCTGCGCGGCGACATCGTCGACAACGACGGCACCGTTCTGGCCACCACCGTGCTGCGCTACGACGTGACCGCCTCCCCGGTGTCGGTGACCGACTTCGACCGCACGGGCGACGACGGCAGCACGACCACGGTCACCCCCACCCAGGCGGCGGCCGAGATCGCGGCGATCACCGGCCAGACCTCCGATGAGGTGTACGGCATCCTCACCGCCGACCCCGGCTCCAACCACGCCTATGTGGTGCAGGGCATCGATGTGGACAAGTTCCGGGCCATCCGCGATCTCGAGATCCCCTGGCTGTACTACGAATCGCATCCGGTGCGCACCTACCCCAACGGCGCCGTCGCGGGCAGCGTCGTGGGCTTCATGGGTGAAGACGAGAACGGCACCGCGGTCGGCACCGCCGGCGTGGAGCAGATCGAGAACCAGTGCCTCACCGGCACCGACGGCCTCGAGACCTACCAGCGCGGCGCCGACGGCGTCGCCATCCCGGGCAGCACCGAGACCGCGGTGCAGGCCGTGCAGGGCGGCACCGCGCAGCTGAGCATCGACAGCGACCTGCAGTGGTTCTCGCAGCAGGCGCTCGTCGACCGCATCAACGAGACCGGAGCCGCCTGGGGCACCGTCGTGGTGCAAGAGGTCAAGACCGGCAAGCTGCTGGCCGTGGCCGACTACCCGAGCGTCGACCCCAACAACGTCGACGCCACGCCCGATTCGGAGCGCGGCTCGATCGCCTTCCAGTCGCCGTTCGAGCCCGGCTCGACCTTCAAGGCGCTGACCGCGGCATCCGTTCTCGAGGCCGGGGCGGCGGATGTCGGCACCCAGGTCGAGGCGCCCTACATCTTCACCGACGCGAACGGCGCCTCCACCCGGGACAGCGAGTTCCACGTCGACCCGTTGCGGCTCACCTTCGCGGGTGTCATGCAGGAATCCTCCAACACCGGCTTCGGCATGCTCGGCGAGCGGCTGAGCTCCGAGCAGCGGTACGACTTCATGCAGAAGTTCCACATGACCGAGCCCAGCGAGGTCGGCTTCCCGGCCGAGTCGGGCGGCATCCTGGCCCCGTGGCAGGACTGGGACGACCAGACGAACCTCACCACCACCTTCGGCCAGGGTGTGTCGACCACCGCCATCCAGATCGCGAGCCTCTACCAGACCATCGGCAACGGCGGCGTGCGCCTGCCGGTGTCGCTCGTGCAGGGCTGCCAGGCCGCCGACGGCACCGTGACGGATGCCCCGGCCACCGACGGCCAGCAGATCGTGTCGAGCAAGACGGCGACCGACGTGGTGAACATGCTGGAGACCGTCGTCACCGGCGGTTATGCCAGTGCCGACCTCGAGATCCCGGGCTACCGGGTGGCCGCGAAGACCGGTACCGCGCAGATGAGTGACGGCAGCGGAGCCTACGGCGACAGCTACATCACCTCGGTGGCGGGCCTCGCCCCGGCCGAAGATCCGCAGTACGTCGTTTCGGTCACCATCGCGAAGCCCGTTACCATTGAGTCTGCTCTGGCTGCGGCACCGGTCTTCCAGAAGATCATGTCGCAGGTCCTGAAGCAGAACCGGGTGCTCCCCTCCACGGAGCCCGGGCCCGACCTGCCCACCACGTACTGAGGCGCAGACGGGCGATGACGACGAGAACCAAGGAGACCAGTGGCTGATCGGGGCTCTTCGGCTCTACGACCGGAGCATCCGATCGCGCGATCGCTCCCGCACCTGGTCGAGGAGTTCGGCCTGGAACTGCAGGGCGCTCCCGTGGCCGATGTCGTCAGCGGCATCTCGCTGTCGTCGCGCGAGGTGATGCCGGGCGACCTGTACGTGGGCCTCAAAGGCAAGCACGTGCACGGCGCCTCGTACGCCGTGGCCGCCAAGGAATCCGGAGCGGTCGCCATCCTCACCGACTCCGAGGGCGCGGCCATCGCGGCCGGCTCGGGCCTGCCCGTGATCGTCACCCCCGAGCCGCGACTGGCCCTCGGCGAACTCGCCGCCTGGATCTACCGCACCCGCGATGACCAGCCCACGATGTTCGGCGTCACCGGCACCAACGGCAAGACGAGCGTCGCCTACCTGCTGGAGGCGATCCTGCGCCAGCTCGGCATCGTGGCCGGCATCAGCACCACGGCCGAGCGACGGATCGGCGACGAGACCATCGTGTCGACCCTCACCACGCCCGAGGCCACCGAGATCCACGCCATGCTGGCCCGCATGCGCGAGGCCGATGTGCGCTCCGTGGTGCTCGAGGTCTCGGCACAGGCCATCACCCAGCACCGGGTCGACGGCATCGTGTTCGACGTGGTGGGCTTCACCAACCTCAGCCACGACCACCTCGACGACTACGAGACCATGGACGTGTACTTCGAGGCCAAGCGCGAGCTGTTCCAGCCCGACCGGGCTCGTCGCGGTGTCGTGATGGTCGACGGCGGCTGGGGGCGGCGCCTGGTCGAGGAGTCGCGCATCCCGCTCACGACCATCTCCACGGAGTCGGATTCCGCGGTGGCCGAGTCGGATGCCGAGTGGACGCTCACGATCGACTCCGAGACGCTCGATCGCACGAACTTCACCCTGCGCGGCCCCGACCATCGCGAGCTCTCCACCTCGGTACCGCTGCTCGGCCGCATCATGGCGGCCAACGCCGCCCTGGCCATCGTGATGCTGGTGGAGTCGGGCTTCGACCTCGACGCCATCTCGCACGCGCTGAACGAGCCGTTCGTGCGCGACGACGCCGAGCATCCGTGGGACCCCGAACTCGACTGGGAACAGGACGAGCAGCGCGAGCCCGGCATCGACGTGTACATCCCCGGCCGTGCCGAGCGGGTGTCGGGCGATCGGGGCCCGGTCGTGTTCATCGATTACGGGCACACGCCGGACGCGTTCACCTCGACCCTGGAGTCGATCCGCCGCGTCACCGACGGCCGCATCGTCATGCTCTTCGGTGCCGACGGCGACCGCGATCCCTCCAAGCGCGCCGACATGGGCGCGATCGCCGCGCGACTGGCGGATGCCGTGGTGATCACCGACTTCCACCCGCGCACCGAGAACGCCGCCGACATCCGCCGCGTGCTGCTGGATGCGGCCCGGGCCGAGGTGCCCGAGCGTGAGATCCACGAGGTCGCGGACCCTCGGGCCGCGTTCCGCAAAGCCCTGTCGATCGCCGGCGAGGGCGACGTCATCCTCTACGCCGGCCCCGGCCACGAGGACTACCACGAGGTCGCGGGGGAGAAGATCCCCTACTCGGCCCGCGACGATGCGCGCAATGCGCTCCGCGAACACGGATGGCTCTGATACATGCTCGACCTCACACTCACCGAGATCGCCGAAGCCCTGCAGGGCGAACTCGTGCTCACCCCGGAAGCGGTCGCCGCCGGCTACACGCCCGGCACCGTGCTGAACGGCACGGTCGACACCGACTCGCGCCTGATCGGCGCGGGTGACCTGTTCGTCGCCAAGCGCGGCGAGTTCGACGACGGGCACCGCTTCGTGCCGAACGCCGTCGAGGCCGGCGCCGCCCTGGTCGTCGTCGAGCATCCGTTCGCCGCGGAGCACGGAGCGGCCCTGGCCGTGCCCCAGGTCGTCGTCGCCGACTCGGTGCTCGCGCTCGGCCACTTCGCCACCGACGTTGTGCGCCGGGTGAAGGCGCTCGGCGCGCTCAAGATCGTGGGCATCACCGGCTCCAACGGCAAGACCACCACCAAGAACCTGCTCCGCGCCGTGCTCGAGCGCGTGGGCGAGACCGTCGCCCCGCGCGACTCGTTCAACAACGAGGTGGGCGCTCCGCTCACCATGCTGAAGCTCACTCCGTCGACGCGGTTCCTGGTGGCCGAGATGGGTGCGAGCGGCAAAGGCGAGATCACGCGGCTGATCCGGATGGCGAAGCCCGACGTGGGCGTGGTGCTCACGGTCGGCCTCGCGCACGCCGGCGAGTTCGGCGGCATCGAGACCACGCTCGCCACCAAGACCGAGATGGTGCAAGACCTCGAGCCCGCGGATGTCGCGGTGCTCAACATCGACGACCCGCGCGTGGCCGGGATGGCGGCGAAGACCGCCGCCTCGGTGCTCTGGTTCGGCCTGAACGACAAGGCCGCGGTGCGCGCCACCGAGATCGACGCCACCGCCGCCGGCACGAGCTTCGTGCTGCACCTGCCCGACGGCAGCTCCAGCCCGGTGCGCTTCGCGGTGCTGGGTGAGCACCACGTCATGAACGCCCTCGCCGCCGCGGCCGCCGCGCACACCCTCGGTGTGCCGATCGCGACGATCGTCGAGGCCCTCGAGTCGGTCACCCGCGCCGAGCGCTGGCGGATGGAGGTGCTCGGCGGCCGCGACGGTGTCACCGTCATCAACGACGCCTACAACGCGAGCCCCGACTCGATGGTCGCCGCGCTCAAGACGCTCGCCCAGATCTCGGGTCCCGGGCAGCGCACCGTCGCCGTGCTCGGCGCGATGAGCGAACTCGGCGAGTTCTCGGTCGAGGAGCACGACCGCCTCGGCCGCCTCGTGGTGCGCCTGAACATCGAGAAGCTCGTCGTGGTGGGGGAGGGCGCCCGCGCCATCCACCTGGCCGCCGAGCACGAGGGCTCGTGGGGCGGCGAGGCCGTGTTCGTCGAGACGGCCGACCAGGCCTTCGAGCTCGTCGCCGCCGACACCCGGCCGAACGACCTCATCCTGGTCAAGTCCTCCAACTCGGCGGGCCTGCGTTTTCTCGGCGACCGCATCGCCGACGCCCATTCGACCGCGGAGACGAACGCATGATCACCCTGCTCGCCTCGGCCTCGCTCTCGCTGGCCTTCACGCTCTTCCTCACTCCGGTCTTCATCCGCCTGTTCAAGCGGTTCGCCTGGGGCCAGTACATCAACATCGACACTCCGGATGCGCACCACGTCAAGCGCGGAACGCCCACCATGGGCGGCATCGTCATCATCCTGGCGGTGCTGTTCGGCTACTTCGTGTCGGCGCTGTTCACGCAGGAGCCACCCACGATCTCGGGCCTGCTGGTGCTGTTCCTGATGACCGGACTCGGCGTCGTGGGCTTTCTCGACGACTTCCTGAAGGTGCACAAGGAGCGCAGCCTCGGCCTCACACCCTGGGCGAAGATCACCGGGCAGGTGCTGGTGGGCGTGATCTTCGCGCTGCTGGCCATCCAGTTCCCGAACTCCGCGGGCGAGACCCCGGCCTCCACGCAGGTCTCGTTCATCCGTGACCTGCCCTTCGACTTCCTCTCCTGGGGCCTGATCATCGGCACGATCGCCTTCGTGATCTGGATCAGCGCCATCGTGATGTTCACCTCCAACGGTGTGAACCTCACCGACGGGCTCGACGGTCTGGCTCCCGGCTCGAGCATCCTGGCCATCGGCTCGTTCGTGATCATCGGCTTCTGGCAGTTCAACCAGAGCTGCCAGAACGCCACGATCGACCTCGACGTGCTCGACAAGTGCTACGACGTGCGCGATCCGCTGGATCTCGCCGTGGTGGCCGCCACCGTGGTGGGCGCCCTGATCGGTTTCCTCTGGTGGAACACCAACCCCGCCAAGATCTTCCTCGGCGACACCGGCTCGCTCGCCCTCGGCGGGGCGCTGGCGGCCCTGGCCATCCTGACCCGCACCGAACTGCTGCTCATCCTGATCGGCGGCATCTTCGTGGTGGTGGCCGGCCAGGTCGCCGTGCAGCTGACCTACTTCAAGCTCACCAAGGGCAAGCGGATCTGGCGGGCCAGCCCGCTGCACCACCACTTCGAGATGAAGGGCTGGGCCGAGGTCACCATCGTGGTGCGCTTCTGGATCATCGCGGGGCTCTTCGTGGCCGGCGCCGTGGGCTCGTTCTACCTCGAATGGCTGTCCCGCTGATGAGCGGTCCGGACACGAGCCGCACCGACGCCCTCACCAGCTGGCACCACGACTGGAGCGGCCTGCGCGTCGCCGTGCTCGGCCTCGGCATGACCGGTTTCTCGGTGGCCGACACGCTCACCGAGCTGCGCGCCGACGTGCTCGTGATCGCGCCCGACGCGAAGCAGGAGTACGCCGACCTGATCCCGGTGATCGGGGCGCGCTTCGAACGCACTCCGGCCGGTACCGTTCCGGATGCGCTGCTCGCGCACGACCCGGAGCTCGTGGTCGCCTCGCCCGGCTACCACCCCGACGACCCGCTGCTGCTCTGGGCCGCCGAGCGCGGCATCCCGGTGTGGGGCGACGTGGAGCTCGCCTGGCGTCTGCGCGACAAGGTGACGGATGCTGCGGGCAAGCCGGCCGACTGGATCGCGGTCACCGGCACCAACGGCAAGACCACGACCGTGCAGCTGACCGCCTCGATGCTGCTGGCCGCCGGCCACCGGGTGGCGCCCTGCGGCAACATCGGCATCCCGGTGCTCGACGCCATCCGCGACCCCGAGGGGTTCGACGTGCTCGTGGTGGAGCTCTCCAGCTATCAGCTGCACTCCACCTCCAGCATGTCGCCGTACTCCTCGGTGGTGCTCAACGTGGCCGAAGACCACCTCGACTGGCACGGCTCGTTCGAGGCGTATGCGGCCGCCAAGGCGCGGGTGTACGCCCGCACCCAGGTGGCCTGCGTCTACAACAAGGCCGACGCGCTCACGATGACCATGGTGGAGGAGGCCGAGGTGATCGAGGGTGCGCGCGCCATCGGCTTCGACCTCGGCATCCCCGGGCCGAGCGATTTCGGTGTGGTCGACGGCATCCTGTGCGACCGGGCTTTTCTCGAGGAGCGGCGCGACTCGGCCCTGGAGATCGCGACGGTCGACGAGCTCGCCCAGCGCGGGCTCGGTGCCCCGCACACCGTGGCCGATGTGCTGGCCGCCGCCGCGCTCGCCCGCAGCTACGGCGTCTCCGTCGAGGCCGTGCGGGCTGCACTGGCCGGCTTCAGCCTCGACCGGCACCGGATCGAGCACGTGGTGACGGCCGGCGGCGTGACCTGGGTCGACGACTCCAAGGCCACCAATCCGCACGCCGCGGAGGCCTCGATCAAGGCCTATCCCTCGATCGTGTGGATCGTCGGCGGGCTGCTCAAAGGCGTCGACATCGATCCGTTGGTGCGGGCTTCGTTGGCCGTCGACGGTTCCGGATCGGCCGGCCGCGTGCGCGCCGCCGTGGTGATCGGCGTCGAGCGCCACGAGGTGCTCGAGGCCATCCGGCGACACGCGCCCGCGCTGCCGCTGTTCGAGGTCGATCACGATGAGACTGAGGACGTGATGTCCGCAGCGGTCGCCTTGGCGGCAGCGGCCGCGCAGCCCGGCGATGTCGTGCTGCTCGCGCCGGCCGCGGCATCGATGGATCAGTTCGTGGACTACGCCGACCGGGGAAACCGGTTCGCGGAGGCTGTGCGGAAGCACGTGGGAGGTATTGCTGGTGACGACACCCTCCCGGACTCTCCCAGGATTCGGCCGTAACTCCCGCCCCGGCGCGGCTTCCGGCGCCTCGGACTCGACTGCTCCGGGCTCCGGTGCTTCGGGCTCGGGCGCCCGCTCGGCCCGCATCTCGCTCGGCGAGGTGTTCACCGCCGAGTCGAGCAACTACTTCCTGCTGCTGGGCACCACGCTCTTCCTCGTGCTGCTCGGGCTCGTGATGGTGCTCTCGTCGAGCTCGATCGATTCGTTCACGGCCGGCCGCGACTTCTTCAGCGTGTTCCTCAAGCAGGGACTGTTCGCCCTGATCGGCATCCCGCTGATGCTCGTGGTGTCGCGCATCCCGATCCGCGTTATGAAGAAGTGGGCCTGGGTGGCCATCTTCGTCGCCGTGGGCGTTCAGCTGCTGGTGTTCACCCCGCTCGGCGACGAGGTGGGCGGCAACCTCAACTGGATCGCCATCGGCAGCTACACCTTCCAGCCCTCCGAGCTCGTGAAGCTCGCGCTTGTGGTGTGGATGGGCGCCATCCTGGCCAAGAAGGAGGCGCTGCTCGGAAACTTCGGGCACGTCGTCATCCCGGTGCTGCCGATCGCGGGCGGCGCGATCCTGCTGGTGCTGCTCGGCGGTGACCTCGGAACCGTCATGATCATGGCCGGGCTGGTGTTCGGCGCCCTGTTCTTCGCGGGCATCAAGCTCCGGATGCTCGTGGTGCCGATGATCGTCGGTGCGGTTCTCGCCGTGATCGTGGCCTTCACGAGCGCCAGCCGCACCGAGCGCATCATGTCGTTCTTCTCGGGCACGAACGCCGACTACGAGGGCGTGGACTGGCAGGCGCAGCACGGCGAGTGGGCTCTCGCCGGTGGCGGCGTGTTCGGTGTGGGCCTCGGCAACTCGCGGGCCAAGTGGTCGTGGCTGCCCGCGGCCGACAACGACTACATCTTCGCCATCATCGGCGAAGAACTGGGCCTGGTGGGCGCGATCGTGGTGCTGCTGCTGTTCATCGCCCTCGCCCTCGCCTTCGTGCGCATCATCCGTTCGTCTCGGGACATGTTCTCGAAGGTCGTCACCGGTGCGGTGATGGTGTGGCTGATCGGGCAGGCGTTCGTGAACATCGCCGTGGTGCTCGGGGTGCTGCCGGTGCTCGGCGTGCCGTTGCCGCTGATCTCGTCGGGGGGCTCCGCTCTCTTGACGACCCTGGCGGCGATCGGCATCGTGCTCGCCATCGCGCGCGAGAACGCCGTCACCTCGGCGCGGGACGCGCGGGCTTTCGAGGCCCCGGCCGCTCCCTCGGGCCGGCCGGCGGTGCCGCGCCCCCGCACCGTGAGCGGACGCACTCGATGACGCGTTACCTTCTGGCCGGAGGGGGAACCGCGGGGCACGTGAACCCGCTGCTCGCCACGGCCGACGAACTGCGCCGCCGTGACCCCTCGGCCACCGTGATCGTGCTCGGCACGGCCGAGGGCCTCGAGGCGCGGCTGGTTCCGGAGCGCGGCTACGAGCTCGTCACCATCCCGAAGCTGCCGTTCCCGCGCCGGCCCAACGCTGCCGCACTGCGTTTCCCGGGCGGGTTGCGCCGCACGATCGCGCAGGTGGCGGAGCTCATCCGTTCCCGGCGGATCGACGTGGTGGTGGGCTTCGGCGGCTACGCCTCGGCGCCCGGCTACCTCGGCGCCCGGCGCGCGAAGGTGCCGTTCGTCATCCACGAGGGCAATGCGAAGCCGGGGCTGGCCAACCGGCTCGGCGCGCGCTTCTCGCCCTGGGTGGGTGTGACCTTCGGCTCGACCGTGCTGCCGCACGCCACGCTGGTGGGCATGCCGCTGCGCACCGAGGTGACCGCACTGGCCGCGCCGGAGGTGCGTGCCGCCGCCGCGACCGAGGCCGCCGCCTTCTTCGGCCTGGATACCTCCCGGCCCACCCTGCTGGTGACCGGCGGATCGCTCGGCGCCCGCCGCATCAACGCCACGGTGCACGCCTCGGCGGCCGCTCTGGTGGGCGTCGGCTGGAACGTGCTGCACATCGCGGGCAACCGCTCCGAGGTGAGCGACCCGGGCATCGACGGCTACGTCTTCGTGGAGTACTGCGACCGGATGGATCTGGCCCTGGCCGTCGCCGACTTCGCGCTCTCCCGGGCCGGCGCCTCGACTCTCAGCGAGTTCGGGGCGATCGGCGTGCCCGCCGTGCTGGTGCCGTATCCGGTGGGCAACGGCGAGCAGCGCTTCAACGCGCGCGACCTGCTGCGGGCCGGGGGAGCGATCCTGGTCGACGACGCCGACTTCGTGCCCGAGTGGGTGACCCGCGAGGTGCTGCCGCTGTTGGCCGACCGTCCGCGGATCGAACGGATGGCCGCCGCCGCGCGCGAGGTCGGCATCGCCGACGGCGACGCGCGGCTGGCGGCACTGATCGCACGGGCCCTGGGGGAGCCGGGCCCGGCCCCGTCCCTGTGAGCGTAACCTTGTATCCCGAAACCCGACGCTTTCCCCCAGCAGAAAGGGCGTGACCGCATGATCAAGCCCGACCTCTCGATCGAGATCCCCGACACCCTCGGCGCCGTGCACTTCGTGGGCATCGGCGGAGCCGGCATGAGCGGTATCGCCCGCCTGTTCGCCGCATCCGGTCTCACCGTCACAGGTTCCGACCGCAGCGACTCCAAGACCGCGGCGAAGCTGCGTGCGCTCGGCATCCCGGTGGCCGTCGGTCATGACGCCTCGAACGTCGGCACCGCCGACACCCTGGTGGTCACGAGCGCCCTCTGGCCCGACAACCCCGAATACCTGTACGCCCAGCAGCACGGGCTCACGATCCTGCACCGCTCGCAGGCGCTCGCCTGGCTGGTGAACCGGCAGCGGCTCGTGGCCGTGGCCGGGGCGCACGGCAAGACGACGTCGACCGGGATGATCGTCACGGCCCTGCGCGAACTCGACGCCGACCCCAGTTTCGTGAACGGCGGCGTGATCTCCGACCTCGGCACGAGCTCGGCGCTCGGCGAGGGCGAGCTGTTCGTGCTCGAGGCCGACGAATCGGACGGCTCCTTCCTGCTCTACGACTCGGCCGTGGCCCTCATCACGAACGTCGACCCCGACCACCTCGACCACTACGGCTCGGTGGCGGCCGTCGAAGACGCCTTCGTGCGCTTCGCCGACGAGGCCTCCGAGCTCGTGGTCATCTCCTCCGACGACGCCGGCGCGCTCCGCGTGGCCGAGCGGCTCGCGCATCCGCGGGTGCTCCGCTTCGGCGAGGCGGAGGACGCCGACATCCGGGTGCATTCGATCGTCACCGACGGCCCGGTGTCGTACGTGCTCGACTACGAGGGCGTGAGCTACCCGGGCGTGCTGCGCGTTCCCGGCCATCACAACGCGATCAACGCCGCCGGCGCCGTCGCGGTGCTGGTGGGTCTCGGCTTCGCTCCGGATGCGGCCGTGCAGGCGGTCGGCGCGTTCGGCGGCACCGGCCGGCGGTTCGAGCTGCATGGCACCGTCGGCGGCGTGAGCGTGTACGACGACTACGCGCACCACCCCACCGAGGTCGACGCGGCGCTCACCGCCGCCCGCACGGTCGTGGGGGAGGGCCGCATCATCGCCGTGCACCAGCCGCACCTGTACAGCCGCACCCAGCTGATGGCGGGGGAGTTCGCCGAGACGCTCGAGCGCACCGCCGACTTCACCGTGGTGCTCGAGGTGTGCGGCGCCCGCGAAGACCCGGTGGAGGGCGTGACCGGTGCTCTCGTGTCGGAGCGGTTCGCCGATCCGTCGCACGTGGCCTACATCGACGACTGGCAGCGCGCCGCCGACTTCCTGGCCGAGTACGCCGAGCCGGGCGACTTCCTGGTGACCCTCGGCTGCGGCGACGTGAACCTGATCGTGCCGCAGTTGCTCGACTCGCTCGAGAAGGTGTCCGAACCCGCTGTGACGGGTGCCCCGGCCGAGTGAAACGACCTCCCGGCATCACGCCACCCCCTCCACCTGCCGCGCCGCCGCCCGCGGGGAAGCCGGCGCCCTCCGCGCGGCGGCCCACGAAGAAGCCGGCCGCGGAGTCACCTCGCCCCCCGAAGGCGCCGGTAGCCAGCGAGGCGGATACCGTTCCGGTCGAGCGACTGCCGAAGAAGCAACCGCCCGTCACGCCGTCGGCGGCGAAGTCGGGCCGGACGGCTCCGGCCGAGGCCGACACGGTGCCCGTGGAGCGACTGCCGAAGAAGCCGCCTCGGGCGACCGCCGGGGCGACCCCGCCGGCCCCGGCCACTGCACCCGGACCGGGTGACCCGTACAGCCCCGACGCCCGGCGCGAACTGCGCAAGGCCACACGCTCGCGCCGCCGCTACGAGCGTGCCGAGTCCCGCCGCTTCACGCAGCGCTCGCGCCGGCGCCGCCTGGCCTGGCTGATCACCGGCGCCAGCCTCGCCGGGCTCGTGCTCGTGGTGCTGCTGGCGGCCTACTCGCCCCTGCTGGCCGTGCGCACGGTCGCCGTGGAGGGTACGTCGCGGCTGGACGCCGCCGCCGTCACGGCGAGTCTCGGCGACCAGCTCGGCCGCCCGCTCGCCCTCGTCGACTACGGGGCGATCGAACGCGACCTGGCGCAGTATCCGCTGATCGCCTCGTACTCGGTCGAGGCCCGGCCGCCCGACACCCTGGCCATCAGGGTGGTGGAGCGGCGCCCGGTCGCCCAGGTGCAGACCGCGACCGGTTTCGACCTGCTCGATGCCGCGGGCGTGACCGTGCAGCAGTCGGGCGAGCGGATCGCCGGCTTCCCGCTGCTGGATCTCACCGGCACCGAGATCGGCAGCCGGGGTTTCGCCGCGGCCGCCGCGGTGCTGACCTCGCTGCCCGACGACATCCTGGGTCAGGTCGATCGCATCGCAGGCACGACGCCCGACAGCGTGACCTTCGTGTTCACCGGCGCCGGCCAGAGCGTGGTGTGGGGGAGCCCGGACGACAGCGAGCTGAAGGCGCGCATCCTGGCCCGTCTGATCGCCACGCAAGATCCGGCATCGCCCGTGCAGTACGACGTCTCGAGCCCCGCAAGCCCCGTGGTGCGCTGATGGTGCTCGCATGATTTGGCACGGCGGATCGCGACACGCGGCGCGGCGCGGCGACCCGGCGGGCATCCTCGCGTAGCGTCGGAACAAGTAAATACCTACTCGGAATAACTTTAACTTTCAACCTGAACTTTAGAGTTTCCAGCCCGGGAAATCCAGCGGAGGCCGGACGTGACTTCAAACCAGAACTACCTCGCCGTGATCAAGGTCGTCGGCATCGGCGGTGGCGGCGTGAACGCCGTGAACCGCATGATCGAGCTCGGGCTCCGCGGGGTCGAGTTCATCGCGATCAACACGGATGCGCAGGCGCTCCTGATGAGCGACGCCGACGTGAAGCTCGACGTGGGCCGCGAGATCACCCGCGGCCTCGGCGCCGGCGCCGACCCCGAGGTGGGACGCCGTGCCGCCGAAGACCACGCGGAGGAGATCGAGGAGGCCCTGGCCGGGGCCGACATGGTCTTCGTCACCGCCGGTGAGGGTGGCGGTACCGGTACCGGTGGCGCCCCCGTGGTCGCCCGCATCGCCAAGTCGATCGGCGCGCTCACCATCGGTGTCGTCACGAAGCCCTTCGGCTTCGAGGGCAAGCGTCGCGCGGCTCAGGCCGAAGACGGCGTGGCCACGCTGAAGAACGAGGTCGACACCCTCATCGTGGTGCCCAACGACCGCCTGCTCGAGATCAGCGACCGTGGCATCAGCATGCTCGAGGCCTTCTCCACGGCCGACCAGGTGCTGCTCGCCGGTGTGCAGGGCATCACCGACCTGATCACCACCCCCGGCCTGATCAACCTCGACTTCGCCGACGTCAAGTCGGTCATGCAGGGCGCCGGCTCCGCACTGATGGGCATCGGCTCGTCTCGGGGCGCCGACCGCGCCATCAAGGCGGCCGAGCTGGCGGTCGCGAGCCCGCTGCTCGAGGCCTCCATCGACGGTGCGCACGGCGTGCTGCTGTCGATCCAGGGCGGCTCGAACCTCGGTATCTTCGAGATCAACGACGCCGCCAAGCTGGTTCAGGATGCGGTGCACCCCGAGGCCAACATCATCTTCGGCGCCGTCATCGACGACACCCTGGGCGACGAGGTGCGCGTCACCGTCATCGCCGCCGGTTTCGACGGTGGCGAGCCCAACGCGAACACGCCGGCCGAATCGCGCCGGGGCAGCTACGCCGCGGCCGCCGAAGAGGTCGACCCCTTCGGCCGCGGCGGTGCCGCCACCGCCACCCTGCGCCGCGAGCAGAAGGCCGAGCCCGCCGAAGAGACTCCCGCCGCCGCGCCCGCCGCGCAGCCGTCGTGGCAGAGCAGCGCCCAGAGCGACCTCGGTCTGGCCGGCTCGGTGGCACTGGACCCGGCCTCCGAAGACGACGACTCCGACCTGGACGTCCCCGACTTCCTGAAGTGAGCAGCCTCCTGAAATCAGCAGCCTCCTGACATGAGCGGCGGCCTGACGTGAGCTCCGAACTCGCCGAGCGTGTCGCCCGGGTGACCTCCGGCATCGCCGAGGCCGCCCGGGCTGCCGACCGTGATCCGGCCGAGATCACGCTGATCGCGGTCACGAAGTTCCATCCCGCCTCACTGGTGCGCGAGCTGCACGGCCTCGGCATCCGGAACTTCGGGGAGAACCGGCACCAGGAGGCGCGCGAGAAGGCCGCCGAGCTGGCCGACCTCGAGCCCACCTGGCATTTCGTCGGGCAGCTGCAGTCGAAGAAGGCCCGCCAGGTGCGGGAGTACGCCTCGGTGATCCACTCGATCGACCGGGAGGCGGTGGTGAGTGCGCTGGCGCAGCCGGCCGAAGGCGATCCGCCGACCGACTGCTTCTTGCAGATCAACCTCACCGACGACCCGGCCCGTGGGGGAGCCGCGCCCGCCGACGTTCAGGCCGTGGCCGAGCAGATCCTGGCCGCGCCGGGGCTCCGCCTCCTGGGTGTCATGGCCGTCGCTCCCCTGGAAGAGGAGCCGCGGCGCGCGTTCGCACGGCTCCGGGGTCTCAGCGACGGTGTGCGGGCGCTCGATCCGGAGGCCCGATTCATCTCGGCCGGGATGTCGCACGACTACGCCGAAGCCCTCGCCGAAGGCGCGACACACCTGCGCATCGGCACGGCAATCACCGGAAATCGGCCGCCGCGCGATTAATCTCGGGGGAGGAAGACGTAACCGCAACCGGAGGATCTGATGGCCAACCCGCTTCGCAAGACCATGGTGTACCTGGGACTCGCCGACGAAGAGCTCGAGTACGAGGCTCCCGCCGCGCCGACCTCCTCCCCGGTCGCCCCCGTGCCGCACCCGCAGGCCGCCCCCCAGGCCGCCGCCACGCGTGCGCCGGTCACCCCGCTCCGCAAGCCCGCGCAGACGAAGAATGTGGCTCCCGCAGAAATGAACGAAATCCTCACGGTGCACCCCAAGCAGTACAAGGACGCGCAGATCATCGCGGAGAACTTCCGCGAGGGCATCCCGGTGATCATCAACCTGTCGCAGATGACGGATGCCGACGCGCGCCGCCTGATCGACTTCGCCGGCGGTCTCTCGCAGGGGCTCTACGGCAAGATCGAGCGTGTCACGAGCAAGGTCTTCCTGCTCTCGCCGTCGCACGTGGCGGTCTCCGGCGACGCCGGTGGGGAAGCTCGTGCAGAGTCTTCCTTCTTCGTGCAGTCATAATTACTGAGTGAGTTCCCTCGTCGCCATCATCGCGACCGTCGTCTATTTTGCTCTGCTGCTCTATTTCTTCCTGATGTGGGGTCGATTCATCCTCGACCTGCTCCGGACGGTCCGCCGCGACTGGCGGCCGACCGGAGCCCTGCTGGTGGTGGCGGAGGTGGCCTACACGGTCACCGACCCGCCCATCCGCTTCTTCCGCCGGATCATCCCGCCGCTTCGCGTCGGGGCGATCGCCCTCGATTTCGGCTGGAGCATCACGATGCTGCTGGTGATCGTGTGTCTCTCGGTGGCGGGATTCGTGCGCTCCGCGTGAGTGCACATGTATCCTGAGAAGAACGCACCGCGTTATCCCTGTCTGTCAATGCAATAAAGGTGGAAACCATGGCGTTAACTCCGGAAGATGTTGTTAACAAGAGATTTTCTCAGACCAAGTTCCGTGAGGGCTACGACCAGGACGAGGTCGATGACTTCCTCGACGAGGTCGTCGTCGAGCTCCGCCGTCTGACGCAGGAGAACGAGGAGCTCAAGGCTCAGCTCGAGTCCGGCTCGTCTGCGGCTCCCGCTCCCGTCTCCGCCGCTCCGGCTGCTCCGGCCGCCGAAGAGGTCGTGGAGGCTCCGGCCCCCGTCGCCGAGGCTCCCGCGCCCGTCGCCGCCGCTCCGGTCGCCCCTGTGGCCGCTCCCGCCGCCGATGTCGACGACGAGACCGGTTCGACCACGAACCTGCTGCAGCTGGCTCGCCGCCTGCACGACGAGCACGTCAAGGAGGGTGCCGACAAGCGCGACGCCCTCATCGCCGAAGGTCACGCCACGGCCGCGCGCATCGTCGCCGAGGCCGAGACCAAGCAGCGCAACGAACTGGCCCGTCTCAACCAGGAGAAGGCCGGCATCGAGCACCGCATCGACGAGCTGCGCACCTTCGAGAAGGACTACCGCGCGGGTCTCAAGACCTACATCGAAGACCAGCTGAAGGAGCTGAGCTCGGCCCCGGCCGAGGAGAAGGCTCCTTCGTCGGCCGGCTTCAGCGGCTTTGGCGGATAGCTCCCGCTCGAAAGGCCGCCCTCAGGTACTGATCGTCCTGGCGATCGTCGCAGCCGCGTCGATCGCCCTCGATCAGATCGCCAAGTACCTGGTGGTTCAGAACCTCGAATTGGGTGAGGTCGTCCCCGTAGTGGGCGACCTCATCCAATTTCACTTCGTGAAGAACTCGGGTGCGGCCTTCTCGATCGGAAACGCCTACACCTGGATCTTCTCGATCCTCGCCGCCGCCGTGACGGTGTTCATCGTCTGGTTCGCGCGGCGCATCCGTTCGTTCGCCTGGGCCTGGGTCTTCGGCCTGCTGCTCGGCGGCACGATCGGCAATCTGATCGACCGGTTGTTCCGGGAGCCCAGCTTCGGCCAGGGGCACGTGATCGACTTCCTCACCATCCCGCTGCTGCCCGCGATCTTCAACCTCGCCGACGTGTCGATCACGGCGGCCATGGTGCTGTTCTTGATCCTGACCATCCGGGGGATCGGGCTGGACGGCACGAAGTCGCAGCCGGAACCCGTCGCCGCCGCACCGGGGTCCGACGCCGCCGCTCCGGATGCCGCGGCCGAGCCCGGCGATCGCGAACAGGCCTGACATGGTGGAGTCGCGTACCCTCCCGGTTCCCGACGGGCTCGATGGTTCGCGCGTCGACGCCGGCATCGCCAAACTGCTCGGCTTCTCCCGCACCTTCGCCGCCGAGGTGGTCGACGCAGGCGGCGTGAGCGTCGACGGCCGTACGGTGGGCAAGTCGGACAAGCTGCGGCGCGACACCTGGCTCTCGGTCGAGTGGTCGCCGCGTGAAGAACCGCGCATCGTGCCGGTGGTCGTGCCCGAGCTGGAGGTCGTCTACGACGACGACAGCATCATCGTGATCGACAAGCCCGTCGGCGTGGCCGCTCACCCGTCGGTGGGCTGGGAAGGGCCGACGGTGCTCGGCGCCCTCGCCGGCGCGGGGTACCGCATCGCCACCAGCGGAGCCGCCGAGCGTGCAGGCATCGTGCACCGCTTGGATGCGGGCACCAGCGGCCTGATGGTGGTCGCGAAGAGCGAGGCCGCCTACACCTGGCTGAAGCGCCTGTTCCACGACCGTGAGGTCGACAAGATCTACCACGCCCTGGTGCAGGGGCATCCCGACCCGTTCGCGGGAACCATCGACGCGCCGATCGGGCGGCATCCGAAATCCGACTGGAAGTTCGCGGTGACCGCCGCCGGCAAGCCTTCGGTGACGCACTACGAGACGCTCGAGGCCTTCCGCGCGGCCACGCTGCTGGAGATCCATCTGGAGACGGGACGGACGCATCAGATCCGTGTGCACATGGCGGCCCAGCGGCATCCGTGCGTCGGCGACGCCATGTACGGGGCCGATCCGGTGCTCTCGGCGCGGCTCGGACTCACACGGCAATGGCTGCACGCCATGAGGCTCGGCTTCGTGCATCCCGAGACCCGGGAGTACGTGTCGTTCGAGAGCCGGTATCCGGCCGACCTCCAGCATGCGCTGGACATCGTCCAGAACGACTGAGGCCGGCCCCGGGCGGCGGTTGCCCGCCGTTTCCGCCTTACTGGGAAGCGCCGGGCGATCCGCTCGAGGGCGCGTCGATGGCGGTGTCGACGTCGTTCAGGAACGCTTTGACGATCTGCTCCCAGTCGCTGCCCTCGGTGTTGCCCTCGCTGCCGTCGGGGTGGCGGATCGTGTAGACCGGCTCGCCCTCCTCGCCGGCCGGTGACTTGACGACGAGGTGGCCGAGCGTTCGGCCGTCGCGCTCGATCGCCCATTCCGGATCGCCTCCGTGGAGCGTGTAGGTGAGACCGCGGTGCTCGAGGGTGGCGTGGTCGAGTTCAAGTGCCATGGGTGGTTCCTTTCGGTTGCGTGCGGCGGAGATCGCCACGGTGGTGGTGGAGGGCAGACGCTTCAGCCGCCGAGCGGCGGGGAGGCCGGCAGCCCGCGGCCGCCGGCGAACGCGTCGACGAGCGATCGGAGAGCCTCGGTGGAGCTCACGGTGGGCCGCCAGCCGAGCACCTCGCGGGCGCGGGCGGTCGACATGACGGGGATCGAGGTGGACAGGTCGATCCAGCCCGGATCGGTGGCCTGCAGTCGCAGGCGCCAGCTGAGGGACACGAGGGCTCGCACCACCTCTCGCCGGATCGGCACCGTGCGCGGTACCCCGAGGGCGGCCGCCACCTCGGCGGGACCGAGCACGGGCTCGGCGGCGATGTTGAACGCGCCACCGGCCCGGCGGTCGATCGCCCGCCAGAAGGCGTCGGCGACGTCGTCGGCGTGCACGCCCTGTGAGATGAGGGAGGTCGGGAGTGGCAGCACGGGCAGGTGACGGAGGAGTGCGAGGGCACGGACCGGGACGAGCGGGCCGGCGAAGAGCCGGGCGATCTCACGGCCGGCGTCGGGCTGGAAGACGAGTCCCGGGCGGAGTCGTGTGACGACGACGTCGGGATGCGCCTGCTCGAACGCGTCCATGGCGCGCTCGTTGATCGCCTTGTGGCGGGCGTAGTGCGAGGTCTGCACGCCGCCGGTGGGCCAGTCCTCGCTTACCCGCCTGTGCTTCGGGCCGACGCTGTAGGCGCCCACGGAGGAGGCGAGCAGCACGTGGGGAACGCCGGCGACGGCGACGGCGGCGAGCACGGCGCGGGTGCCGCGCACGTTGGTGGCCGCCATCACGTCCTCGCGATGGTTGGGCTGCAGGGCCCAGCCGAGGTGCACGACCGCGTCGGCTCCCTCGAACACGGTGGTCAGGCGTTCCGGGGCATCGACTGCGGAGATGTCGATCGCATGCCACGTCACGCTCTCGTACGGATTCGGGCCGGGCGGTCTGCCCGCACCGTGGCGGGTGTGGGCTCCGGGACGCCGGCGGGAGATCCCAACGGCCTCGGCGTGCGGTTCCCGAGCCAGTCGGCGCAGGAGGGCCGTGCCCAGGTTGCCCGAGGCGCCGACGACGACGATTCTCACCGGGACCGCCCAGCGGCCGCGTACTCGGTGATCAGCGTGCCCGCTTCATCACCGACGATCAGGAACTTCTGTGCGGAGGTGATGTGCATCATGCTGCACACGCTAGGCCGCTGTGCCGGCTTCGCCTATGCGGTTGACAACCGCCGCCGATCCGACAGTGCGATCCCGAGATCGTCAGATGGCGGAGGGCCGATAGGTGATCGGAAGGCGCCGATCACGACCGAACGCCGTGCGGGAGATCTTCGGCCCGATGGCACTCTGGCGACGCTTCCACTCCGCCCGGTCGACCAGCTGCGTGATGCGCTCGACCGTGGGTGCGTCGAATCCGAGCTCCACGATCTCACCGATGCTCAGCCCGCCGTTGATGTAGGCCTCCAGGATGGCATCCAGGATGTCGTAGTCGGGCAGCGAGTCCTGATCGGTCTGGTCGGGGCGCAGCTCCGCTGACGGCGGTTTCGAGATCGAGTTCTCGGGAATGGGCGGGGTCTCGCCCAGCGCGGTGGCATGACGGTTCCGCCACTTCGCCAGCTCCCACACGAGCATCTTCGGCACATCCTTCAGCGGCCCGAACCCGCCCACCGCGTCGCCGTAGATGGTGGAATAGCCGACCGACAGCTCGCTCTTGTTCCCGGTGGTCAGCACCAGGTGACCCTCCTGGTTGGAGAGGCCCATGAGCAGCACGCCACGCGCGCGCGCCTGCAGGTTCTCGGCCGCGACATCCGTCAGTCCGAGCTGGGTCTCGAACGGGATCACCAGGTCGGCGATCGCCTCGGTGCGGTAGTGCAGGCCGATCCGCTCGGCGAGGTCGTCGGCATCGGAGCGGGAGTGGTCTGAGGAGTAGCGCGAGGGCATGGAGACGCCGTAGACGCGGTCGGCGCCGAGGGCATCCGCCGCGATGGCGGCGCAGACGGCCGAGTCGATACCGCCGGAGAGGCCCAGGATGACGGAGCGGAAGCGATTCTTCTCCACGTAGTCGCGGAGGCCGAGCACGAGCGCGTTCCAGATCTGCTCGAGATCGTCGGGCAGCTCGGCGATGTCGGGCGACAGCGCCGGCTTCGAGGAGGCGGGCACGCCGGATCCGAGTTCCACCCGGCGCACGTCGGCGGGCAGTTCGGCGGCGGACGCCGTGGCGGCCTCGGGGTCGAGGTCGACCAGCAGAAGATGCTCCACGAACTGCGGCGCGCGGGCGAGGATCGAGCCGTCGCGGTCGACCACCACGCTGTCGCCGTCGAACACCAGGTCGTCCTGCCCACCGACGAGGTTGACGTAGGCGACGATCGTGTCGGTCTCGACCGCGCGGCGGGTGGCCAGGGGGAGACGCACCTCGTCTTTGTCGCGCTCGTACGGAGATCCGTTGATCACGACGAGAAGCCCGGCATCCGCGTGCAGAACGCGGCCGACCGGGCCGCCGTCACGCCACAGGTCTTCGCAGATGATGAGCGCGACGTCGACGCCCTTCAGCCGCAGCACGAGCAGTTCGTCGCCCGGGATGAAGATGCGGTACTCGTCGAAGACCGAGTAGTTGGGCAGGTGGTGCTTCGCGTAGCGCGCCACCACACGGCCGCCCTGCAGCACGCTCGCGGCGTTCTGCGCGATCGCGGTGGGGGCGTTGCTGGTGCCGAGCAGGCGCGGTTCGAACGGGCCGTCGGGATGCCCCACGATCACGGGCAGATCGCCGAGCCCGGCATCCTGCAGCTCACGGGCCAGCAGCTCGATGCGCTGGTGCGCGGCGGCGAGGAAGCTCGGGCGCAGCGCCAGGTCTTCGATCGGGTAGCCCGAGATCGACATCTCCCCGAACGCGACCAGATCGGCGCCCGCGCGGGACGCCTCGCCGGCGACGCGGAGGATCTGCTGCGCGTTCGAATCGAGGTCCCCGAGAACGGGGTTGGTTTGGGCCAACGCTAAGCGAAGTCTCGGCATAGCCACTAGCCTAATAGGGGCATGAACCAGTGCCGGAGAGAGGGTTTGTTCCGCCGATGGATAAGCAAAGGGACTTCGTTCTTCGCACGATCGAAGAGCGGGGCATCAAGTTCGTGCGGCTGTGGTTCACAGACGTCGTGGGCACCCTGAAATCCGTCGCGATCGCCCCGGCCGAGGTCGAAGGCGCGTTCGCCGAGGGCCTCGGATTCGACGGCTCGGCCATCGAGGGCCTCACCCGCTCGTTCGAGGCGGACGTGCTGGCGCACCCCGACCCCACCACCTTCCAGATCCTGCCCTGGCGGGGCGAGATCGACCCCACGGCGCGGATGTTCTGCGACATCACCACGCCCGACGGCCAGCCCGCCGTCGCCGACCCCCGCAACGTGCTGAAGCGCACGCTGGCGAAGGCGGCCGACCGCGGTTTCACGTTCTACACCCACCCCGAGATCGAGTTCTACCTGCTGAAGTCGTCGAAGTACGGGCCCGAAGGCCCCGAACCGGTCGACTCGGCCGGCTACTTCGACAACGTTCCGGGTGGCACGGCGCACGACTTCCGCCGCCGTTCCGTGCGGATGCTCGAAGACCTCGGCATCTCGGTGGAGTTCAGCCACCACGAGGCCGGCCCCGGCCAGAACGAGATCGACCTGCGGTACGCGGATGCGCTCACCACGGCCGACAACATCATGACCTTCCGCACCGTCATCAAAGAGGTGGCGATCGAGCAGGGCGTGTACGCCACGTTCATGCCGAAGCCGCTGTCGGGGCATCCGGGATCCGGCATGCACACCCACCTCTCGCTGTTCGAGGGCGATGCGAACGCCTTCTACGAGGCCGGCGCCGAGTACCAGCTGTCGAAGATCGGCCGCAACTTCATCGCCGGACTGCTCAAGCACGCCCCCGAGATCACGGCCGTCACCAACCAGTTCGTGAACTCCTACAAGCGGCTCTGGGGCGGCGACGAGGCCCCGAGCTTCGTGTGCTGGGGTCACAACAACCGCTCGGCGCTCGTGCGTGTGCCGCTGTACAAGCCCAACAAGGGCCAGTCGTCGCGCATCGAGTACCGCGCCATCGACTCGGCGGCGAACCCGTACCTCTCGTACTCGCTGCTGCTGGCCGCGGGCCTGAAGGGCATCGAGGAGAACTACGAGCTGCCGCCCGAGGCGGAGGACAACGTGTGGAGCCTCACGGATGCGGAGCGCAAAGCGCTCGGCTACGACGCCCTGCCGGCCTCGCTCGACCGCGCCATCAGCCTGATGGAGGAGTCGGAGCTCGTGGCCGAGACGCTCGGCGAGCAGGTGTTCAACTACGTGCTGCTGAACAAGCGGCAGGAGTGGAAGGCCTACCGCGCCCAGGTGACGCCCTACGAGCTGGAATCCAACCTGGAGATGCTGTAGCAGTCATCTGATGCCTCGTTCCAAGACCACGCTCACCGAACTGGCGCGGGTCGGCTTCGCCGAGCTCGGCTGGGCCGGTGAGGAGTTGCGGGCTCTCGAAGAGGTCTCCGGCGTTCCGCAGTCGGAGCTGGTCCCCGCCTTCCAGCTGGCCGCCGATGCCGACCAGGCCCTGCGCGGGATCGGGCGCATCCTGCAGCGCTCGCCCGAGGTGATGACGGCCGCCCTCCGCGAGGAGTCGCTGCGCACCCGGGTGATCCGGGTGTTCGGCGCCTCCGGAGGGCTGATCGACTTCTTCACGCGGCATCCGGCCCGCCTGGCCGAGATCGGCGGCGGCGAACTGCGGCTCCCGGATGCGGAGACGGCGAAGCGCGAGCTGCTCGAGTCGGTGCAGGCGGTCGACGGCTTCTCCGGGATCGTGGGCGAAGACGCCTGGACGGCGCTCCGCGTGCGGTACCGCGTGCTGCTGGCCCGGGTGACGGCGTTCGACCTCGAGCAGCCGAACCCCGTGGCCGGGCTCGACCAGGTCGCCCGCTCGCTCGCCGACCTCGCATCCGGAGCCCTCGAAGCCGCCCTGGCCGTCGCGCGCTCCGAGGTGTCGACGAAGGGGCACGGCCTCTGGCAGTTCCCGGTCGACGACGTGCGCGCCACCCGCTTCGCCATCATCGGCATGGGCAAGGCCGGCGCGGGCGAGCTGAACTACGTCAGCGACGTCGACGTGATCTTCGTGGCCGAGGGCGACGAGGCCGCCGGGCTCAAGACGAGCACGGCGATCGAGATCGGCACCCGGCTCGCCATGGTCACGATGCGCGGCATCGGGGAGACCGGCCTCGAGCCCGGGCTCTGGGAGGTCGACCCCAATCTGCGGCCGGAGGGCAAGGCCGGTGCCCTCGTGCGCTCGCTCGAGTCGCATGCCGCATACTACGAACGCTGGGCCAAGAACTGGGAGTTCCAGGCCCTGCTCAAGGCGCGGCCGCTGGCCGGCGACCTCGAGCTCGGCGAGGACTACACGCGACTGGTGGCCCCGCAGGTGTGGTCGAGCGCACCGCGGGAGAACTTCGTCGAATCGGTGCAGCGGATGCGCGAACGCGTCACGCAGAACATCAGACCGGCCGACATCGAATACCAGCTCAAGCTCGGGCCCGGGGGCCTTCGCGACATCGAGTTCACCGTGCAGCTGCTGCAACTCGTGCACGGACAGCAAGACGACAGCGTGCGCCAGCGCAGCACCCTCGAAGCCCTGGGCGCGCTGGCCGACGCCGGCTACATCGGCCGGGTCGAGTCGGTCGAGTTCGCGCAGGACTACCGCATCCTGCGCCTGCTCGAACACCGGCTGCAGCTGCGCCAGCTGAGCCGCACCCACCTGATGCCGCGCGACGAGCCCGAGCAGCGTGTGCTCGCTCGCAGCAGTGGGCTGGCGGGCAGCGCGGCCGACCTCATCACGCTCTGGAGCGCCATCAAGGTGCGCGTGCGCAGCCTGCACGAGCGGCTGTTCTACCGTCCGCTGCTGGCAGCCGTGGCGGCGCTCTCGCCCGACGAGCAGGCGCTCACCAGCGCGCAGGCCGAGGCGCGACTGGCCGCGATCGGCTTCGTGAACCCCACCGGTGCGCTCGGGCACATCGCGGCCATGACGGCGGGCGTGTCGAGGCGGGCCGCCATCCAGCGCACCCTGTTGCCCGTGATGCTGCAGTGGTTCGCGAACGGCGCCGATCCCGACTACGGGCTGCTGGCGTTCCGCCGGCTCTCCGACACCCTCGGCGAGACCTACTGGTTCCTGCGGATGCTCCGGGACTCGTCGGGGGCCGCGGCCCGCCTCACCCAGGTGCTCTCCGGCTCGCGGTTCGTGGGCGAGCTGCTGGAACGCATCCCCGAGGCCGCCGCCTGGCTGGAGAACGACGAAGAGCTGCGCCCGCGTGCCCGCGCCCTGCTCGAGGAGGAGATGCGGGCCATCGTGGCGCGGCACGAGTCTCCGGATGCCGCGGCGATGGCTCTGCGCACCGCCCGCCGTCGCGAGGTGCTGCGGATGGCGATCTCGTCGATCCTCGGGATGTGCACGGTGGAGGAGCTCGGCAAGGCGCTCACCGACATCACCACGGTGCACCTCGAGGGAACGCTCGCGGTCATCCGTCAGTCGGCGGCGCCGGCCGCGGGCGACGGCATCGAGTTCGCGATCATCGGCATGGGCCGCTACGGCGGCGGCGAACTCGGGTTCGGTTCCGACGCCGACGTGCTCTACGTGTACAAGCCGCTGCGGGTCGACAAGCAGACCGCGCAGTCGGTGGCGCAGTTCATCGTGAACGAGCTCGGCCGGCTCACCGAAGACGCCCGGCTGCCGCTGGATCTCGACGTCGACCTGCGCCCCGAGGGCAAGAACGGGCCCGCGGTGCGCTCGCTCGACTCCTATGCGGCCTATTACGAGCGCTGGTCGCTCACCTGGGAGGCGCAGGCGCTGCTGCGCGCGAACGGAGTGGCGGGGGAGCGCTCCCTGGTCGAGGAGTTCCACGCGCTGGCCGACACGGTGCGCTACCCGCGCGACATCTCGGAGACCGAGATCCGCGAGGTCAAGCGCATCAAGGCGCGGGTGGAGAAGGAGCGCCTCCCGCAGGGCGCCGATCCGGCCCGGCACCTGAAGCTCGGCCGCGGATCGCTCAGCGACGTCGAGTGGTACGTGCAGCTGCTCCAGCTGCAGCACGCGTCGCGGGTGCCCGCTCTGCGCACGACGTCGACGCTGGAGGCGCTGGCCGCCGAGGAGGCCGCCGGCCTGATCTCGCACGACGACGCACGCAAGCTGCACGACGCCTGGATCTTCGCCTCCCGGGCACGCTCGGCGATGACGCTGTGGACCAACAAGACCTCGGACGTGCTGCCGACCGACCGGCGCCAGCTCGAAGGCGTCGCGCGCTTGATGGAGTATCCGCCGGGATCGGCGACGCAGCTGGAAGAGGACTACCTCGGCGTCACACGGAGGGCCCGTGCCGTGTTCGAGCGACTCTTCTACGGCCAGTAGCCCCGCGCATCCGGCACGACACGCCGACGCGCGCGATTTCGCGGATTCTCGCCGAAGCTGGGTAGAGTCGCAGCAGATTCACTTTTCGAGTGAGAGCGAGGATGCTCATGGTCTCCATTCAGGTCCGCCCCACCCAGCGTGCGGTGGCGCACCTCCGTGTTCGCCTGGTCGCGATCGGTCTCGCGTTCCTCACCGGCATCGTGCTGATCGGCGCCGGCGTCGCCACCATCGGACTCGCCGACTCGCGCGCGGTGCGGCTCGGTGCCATGGGCTTGCTGTTGGTCGGCGTCTTCCTCGTTCTGGTCTCGGTCGTCCGACTGCGCCGCGCCCCCGCGCGCTGACCCATTCCTGGAATCAGGCGCCCCCTCGAAGTCAGCCTCCGAGGATGTCGTTCGCCTGCCGGCGCACGCGGTCGTAATCGATGACGAACTCCGGGTCGTCCGTCTCGAGATCCAGGTCGACGCCGTTCGCGGTCGTCCCGCCCTCGTCACTGATCCGGGCGGCGACCTCGGTCGCCAGCTCCTCGTAGATCTGGTCTTCGCCCCAGTCGCCGAGGTCGTCTGCTCCGATGTCGCTCATCGCGTGTCCTTCCCGATCGCTCCGCCCATTCTCGCGGCAGGTCGCACGTCCCGTCTAGGCGGCGCGGAGCACGCCCGAGAGTTCGTCGAGGTCGGCGGAGCTGAGCCCGCCCGCCGTCGGCGACGGGAGTCTCGGTGTCGGTCCTGCCGCCTTCACCGTATCGGCAGGCATCGCACGGCGAACGGCGAAGGGCCGCACTCCCGGAGAAGTGCGGCCCTCGCTGAGATGCCTGACGAAGATCAGGATCGGTGCGGATCAGACCCCGTAGTACAGCTCGAAGTCGTCGAGGCTCATTGTCGATGGTGGGAGTGGATGACTTCCCTGCAATCTCGCGGATATATATGCTCTGCTCAGCGTCGCGCGCGAATGCGGACAGATGAGCGTCTTTCGGACTTCGGCGGACTAGAGCTGATCAGCCAGCCACGCCTCGACGTCGTGCTCCCAGTAGCGCACCAGCCTGCCGAGCTCGAAGTGCGCGGGGCCCTTGCCGAGCGAACGCCAGTTCGTGAGGGGCTGCAAGGCGAGGCCCGTCCGTTCGGGCAGCTGCGACGGAGACAGCATCGCGTTCACGTGCGCGCTCCCTGGTGCGCGCACGCTAACGATGAAGCCCAGGCCTCGACACGCGCCCGCTCGGCACGCCGCGTGCGTTCGGGCGCCTTGGTGCCGTGCAGTCTTCCTGACCGCAGTGCCGCGCGCACGGTGACCGGATGCCGGCAAGCAATCTCTGAGGCGTCTCGCACGTCGAGCCACCGCGGCGGCGAGGCCGGCGGCCGGGGCGGCTCTGGCAGGCGGTTTAGGAACTGCTCGAGCTCCTCGCAGATGATGATGCGGATGATCGTCTCGATGCTCGTGCTGGAGCGTATGACAAATCAATGGCTCACCGATGCCCAGTGCTCTTCGAAAACCGGCATTCCCACTGGCACGCTGCGTGATTGGCAATTCAAGAAGCAGAACATCTGTTTCTCCCGCATCGGGCGGCTCGTCCGGTACTCGGAGGCTGAGGTCGAGGCATACCTGCAGAGTCAGGGCGTAGAGGTCCAGACAGCTGCTCAGTAACTCCTCGGGGCGGGCCGCTTGGCGCGTCGTCGGTGGCTCTGTGCTCCGTCGATCTCCTCCAGAATCCAGTAGTGGTCTTACTCGATGCCCCTGGCTAGAAGCACAGCTACTCGCCAAGATTGAAGTCGATGTCCGAGGCGTCGACTCGCGTCGGGCCTGTGGCATCGAGTCCTATGCCCGTGCGCTCGAATCTCACGTTCGACATGCGGATATTCCCGCCGGCTACCTGCACGGCGACAGGCGCGTCATAGAAGTTCATGTTGTAAATGCTGACGTCCTGAACGTACCCAAGGTTCATGACTGCGGGAACCGAGGTTGGGAAACTGAAACCGAACCACGGCGCCATCTGGAATGCTCGGCAGCGGGCATTGCATTTCGGGCAGCTGGCATTCCGGGCGTCGTCGACGACACAGAATTCGTGTCCGCAGGTCCAGCAGCCGTATGGCATGACCCACTTTTCCCTCTCTTCCGTGACCATCCCCGATTTCCTTCTCTAATTTCGCGTGAAGGCAGACGATACCCGGCATCGGGTGAGTTAGCGTTGCTGCTAGGCGACTTCCTTCGTTCAACCCAGGAAGCCTCGCACATCCCAGGCGGACGGCCGCAGCGCCTTGACAGCTTCCTCTGGCGTCGCGAAGGGTCCGAGCATCTGTAGACGATTGGTCCCGGACAAGTCGTCCGCGTGGCTGATCCGTAATCCGTCATACTCGTGCTCGACGCGCCACGGTGTTTCCACCATCGTGCCGTCGACCTCCGCGACGGCCATGTAGAGGTCATCCTCGATGCCGCGCGCGAGGAAGTGCATGCGCCGGAGCCTACAGCCCTCGACCCGCATGCGACGGTGACGTGTTCAGCACCGGCGGCACTGAGACGAACACGTGGTGCTGTGCGCACGCTTTCGCGGCGGCCTCGAGCGACGCGAAGTAGCCGTCACCGATGAGCTCGCGTGGCTGCTGCCAGGTCACGGCGCGGAACCGCCACACCTCGAAGCCCTCGGCGTTCACCGCGGCGACGTACCGAATCTCCGCGAACGGTTCGGCGGCGTCGCTGATCTGGTACACCCATGAGCTGGGCACGAGGTTGTCGACGGGGTGCCACTGGGCCAACGGGGTGCTCCTCTCAGGTGGGAGCGCGCCGGCCCGCGCAGTGGTCATCGTAGAGTCCTTGTAGACGCAGCCTGGAAAGTAGAGTGAGAAGCGGATGGCTACATGCTCAGCTGCGCAACGTGACGGTATAGTTCCGGCCATGAACAGGTCGATACTCCCCGCAGCCGCTCACGAGTGGCGGCAGTGGACCGGGACAGTCGTTCTCGCGGCTGTAGGCATCGCAATCGGAGCCGTGGGCCCGATATCAAATGCCAACGTCGGTTGGTGGCTCGTTCTTGGAGCGCTCTTTATCGTGGCCGCAGTTTTCCTGATTCCGATCATGCCGCAACCGAAGACGCTCCAACCAGCGCCGCCTCCGCAAACGAGATCCGGTAGCGCATTCGTTAGGGGAGACGTCTATGACTCCAGTTTTGATCGAGTTCGTGCTAATGCCGACTTCTTCATCGATGGGAAAAGCACCAGCTCTCGTTACACAGACGTTGACCTAAATCAGGAGGTCGTCCAATCGAAATCCTTGCCCTTATTCAAGGTCCTGTGGCGCTGGGTACGAAGATAACCCCTCAGGTTGACGACAGTCGTTTGTGGTTTGCGGGGGCGCGTGCGGCGCCTCGACAAAATCACCCTCGATGATGGTGAGTGTCGCTGTGGACGCTCCGTATGGGTCTCCGTCAACGCGAAAGATGTGCGATTCAACATGGGCCCATCCCTCGACTGACCGAGCCCATCGGCGACTCGACGCAGCTAGACAGTGAACGCCCCCGCATCTCGCCGAGGACAAGATGCGGGGGAGTTGTAGTTCGCTTGAATGCGATGTGTCACGATCCAGGTAGTGGACGTTCTACTGAACGCTCAGGCGGCGAGCGCCTACGTGCTGCGCTGATCGCGTTTCAAGTAGCCGAGCACAGCGCTGAGGATGGTCACCCCAGCGGTGATGAGCGGGGAGAACCCGGACAGATCGACACTGAAGGCTGTGGCGGCCAACAGGATACCGGTGGCGCTGATGCCAGTGAGGGTGAATATGAGCACCTTCGATGCGATCTCGCGGGGAGCGAGGTGCAGCAGCTTGTCGCGCTGGATGTATGCGGCCACGGTAGACACGACACCGACAAGCAGCACGGCGAGCTCGGTGGGCATCTGAAGGTCGTAGCCAAAGAGACCGCCGGCGCACTGAATGAGCCAGATGCGGCCGGAGGCGGTCATGCCGGTGGCGAGGAACGCGATCAGCTTCGGAGCCAACTCGGTCCAAAGGCGCGCGACGGGAGTGGGGATGGCGTGGGTCAGGATGGCTCCTTGGGGTTGCGGACCTTCACGAGGTCACGGTCGGGGGCGGTGCGAAGAAGGTGCTGCCGCCACTTGCGGAGTGCGAGCAGGCCGCGAGGGCGGTGATGGTGAACGCGACGTACCCGTGCACGGTAAGGCGCAGAACCGGGCGCCAGATCGCGACGTCACCGGGGTAGGTGAACCCCTCGCGGCCGGCGGACGTGTCGACGAACAGGCCGATGAAGACGAGTCCGATTACGCCCACGAGAGACATCGAGAACCGGAACACGAACTTGCCGGCGGTCGTCGCGCGCGTCGAACTTGTCGGCGACGTCGGGATCCTCGGACCCGGGCGGACTGAACTCCATCCACCCCGTGCGCGGGTCGGAACCTGAGCGGCCGCGGTCGCGGACGCCCTCCCACGCCTCGGAGTCGTTGAGCTCATCGGGCACGGTGCCGGTGTAGATGATCTGCGTGTTGTCGACGGCCGACATGGTGGGCAGCAGCGCGTCGAGTGCGGCCTGCGCCATCTGCTGCGCCTCGTCGACGATCAGCACGTCGGTCGTGAAGCCGACGCCCGAGAACGCGCCAGGTACAGCAGACGGTTCCCGTTCGCGAGCTCGAACCCTTCCTCGCCGTGCCCGGTCGAGATGCGGGTCACCTCGCCCATCAGGATCGCCGACAACTGGATCACACGCCGCAGCCGGAGGAACGCCTCGCGGGCAGTCTTGAACTGGTGCGCCGTGTGCACGATCGTCTTCGGCTCACCATCCGGCTTGGGCCACAGGTAGAGGTGCGCCATCGTGGCCGGCGACAGCACGCCGCCCTTGCCGTTCTGACGGGCCACCAGCTCGCCGTGCTCCGTGCACACCCAGCGGCCGAACGCGTCGATCGAGAAGATCGAGTCAAGCGACAGCTCCTGCCACGGGTCGCTCTTCTTCCCAGCCCCAAAGGTCGAGCGCCTCGTCGCCGAGCGAGCCCACGCGCTCCGGGAGCCTATGAAGCCGCGGCCGCTGCGAGCCTACGAGCACGGACTTCGGCGAGCTGGTCTGCAAGCGTGACCCCCCTTCACCTGGCCGTTGCCCTGCAGCTCGGCGATCTCCCGAACCGTCTCGCGCTGCTCCCGCATCAGGAGGTAAGCCTTCGCCGGGTCCGACTTCCGCAGCGTCGGCAGCAACTGCCTCTGCTCCTCGAGTAGCTCCTTCAGCACCTCGAGCCGCGACACGTGGCCGTCCTCCGTCACCGGAGTAGGTGTGGGAGGTGCCGGCGGTGTCTCGTCAGCCGGGGGCTTCTTCGCGGCCGCCCGGGCCGCGCGAGCAGGCGCCGACGTCGACCGCGCACCGTCGTGCTCCTTCTGAGCCGCCCGACAAGCCGCATCGACCGGCTCACCGTGCTTCAGATGGCGCCAATACGCGCCGTACGTGCCGCAGACCGCTCTGGGTGGTGGCATCGTGCACCTCCATCGCGCGTCATCGGGCATCGAGCGTCACGCACTATCGTGCGCGGGGAGAAACACGCCAGGACCGCGCGGGAGGTGGGCACTAGTACGGGGTTTCTGGATTTTTTCGGGTTCGCCGGGTGTCGGTGCCCCTGGTCACATCGGCATCTGGCTGATCATGAAGTGCAGGACCGGTGAGGGCACGATTTGGCCTGGGTCGGTGATCTGAGGGTGGTGGCCGATGTGGAGGCCGAGGAACTGTCCATTGTCTGTACGCAGTGCTGGTCCCCCTGAGAACCCTTTGACCGTCACGATGTCTGCCTCGATCATTGCTCCGCCGCGTATTCCGATCACGGTTCCGTCTGCGACTTGGATGGGCGGTGGCCATGTGGTCTCGATGTTGGGGAACCCGTAGACCTGCAGAGGGGTGCCCGGCGGCACACCGATGCTTGCTTCCAAGACATGGATCTGGTGCTGACTTAGTAGGGCGTAACCTGCCTCGCCGAATGTGTCGACGGGCATCCACAGTGCGTCGGCTAGGTTGACACCGGAACCCTTCAGGTAGCCGAACTTGGGGGTTCGCATGCCGTCGGAGCTGAATAGGTCGACTTCGTAGTATCCGGCATCGACGTGCACCTTCAACGTATCCGGCCACGTCGACCAGTCCGACTTGGGCTGCTCCCCAGTCGGCACGTGTGCGGCGGTTACGAGATAATCCCGACCGTTAATCGCGGCTAGGAAGGCTGAGCCGACGTTGTCGTTTCCGTCTGAGTCTGTCGTGTGAATGGGGAATGTGGGCCGCATCATGGGCCGAGGCTATCGGGGTCGCCTCAGGTTGCGGTCCAGATTTCGACGGGCGCGTGGTCGCTCTTCCGGCTGTTGCAGCGCAGGTGCATCGAGACCAGCTGCTGGCCGACGAGGCGGCCACCGTTGCCGAGCGCTTGCGGGTGATCGGCGGTGAAGGCCATCGGGTCTCTCGAGTCGAGCGCGGTGTTGATGGGCTGGCCGCATCCCTCGCCGGTGGGTGAGCCGTACCCGCAGGGCAGGTTCTCCTCCTTGGTGCGGCGTTTCAGGCCGCCTGGGCGCGGCGGTAGGCGCGGTGGCCCCTGCCGTCACGAATGCTGCGAGTGCTACTCGTCGCCATCGATCGGCCCAGGGTCGGAGGGTGAGACGCGGATGAGGGCGGCCGAGGTGGCGAACACTGCGATGAGAGCGAGCACGGCAACTCCGATCTGCGCAAGCGGGGTCATCGCAGGAACGCCGCCGTGCAACCAGATGCGGCGGACAACCGTGACTGAGATTGTGCGGCACGCTTCGACTCGCAGTGGCAGTCGCAGGACGAGATGACCCAACTTCATCGGTGAGCACGGCGGGCTCACAACTACCCTCGAGGGTCGATCCAACCTGGCGCAGTCCACACAAAAGCATCGTGCATCTGCTGGACTAATACCTGAGCACGAACGAGAGTCGACAGAGAGACGTCAATCGTCTGAACCGATCCGTCAGCCACGGTGATGCTGAATTCCGAACCGCCCAGATTACCCATGTCAATCACCGGCACATTCATAACCTTGCCCGGCTTGCCGATCCCGCGAATCCTGTCCTCAGTGTGGTGCGCGGAATTGCGAATGTCCCGCAATTGGGGGAACTCGGTGCTCCACACACGGAAAGTTTCGATCGCTTCTGAGGGAGCACCTTCCCAACCCGCGATGACTGACATTAGCTTTTCGATACCGTCCAAGGCGAACACGAATGACTCCGCATGCATGAACGGGAACTGAGCGCGGAAGCTGGAAGGGACGACGCTTTGCGCCTCGGCAATCGAGAGAGCGAGACGCTCAACCTCGATTTGCGGAGCGTCATCGTCCCAGTCGAACGCCGGACGCCCGCTCGAAGTTTCGTACACGCGCTCGGCGGCTCGGTGACGTTGCTTGCTCTCCTCCGACTGGACACGGCGGCGCTCCACGAACGCGGCGCCGTCGTCGTCGCCGAACGGATTCGCGGCTTCGAACCAGAGAAGGGCGATAGTCGCTCGGAAAAATGCGCGGCGCACTTGGGTGAACATTTGCATGACCTGCCAACCGTTCTCCCTCGATCCAAATTCAACGTCTGAGCCGGGGACGGTGATGGGAAGCAGGTGCATATCGAAAGCATGCCATCGCTGGGACTGGGATTGGGAGCGCTCGAGGTCCCAGCTCGTGGTCTTGGTCAAAGTGGTATGCCGTTCCGGTCACCGTGCCGCGGGTAAGGCGGGCGGGGTGAGGTACACGGCTTGAGCTGAAGCGTTATCATCTGCCGAGGGGGCAGAGATGACCGAGATGCAGACGCGCGGACTCCAGCCCGCCTCGCAGGGATTCCAGACGCTGTTTGTGCCCTCCGAACGCGCGATTGAGGCAAAAGGGTTTCCGGGGGAGATCTGGATATGCTCTATCTGCCAATTCGTGATCGCGTCTGGCGTGCGATACAACCAGATCCTTGGGATCAGCTTCCTGTGTCCAAGTTGCGGCACAGTTGTGGATTCTCCGGCGAGGCTGCCTGGGCAGCCGCTCACACTCTCAATAGTCGCAGACGCGGGCACATTCTTCCTCGGAGAGCCGATCATGCTGACCGACGATGGCGTTGCGATCTATTCGAGAGACACGGTTCAGGAGTACGAGCGTGAGATCGGAAAAGCAAGCCAAAGGGACGCTTCGTTCGCTCTGATGGACGCGCAGGGCCTGCGAGTTCATGCGTATCAATTGCAGCGCCTCCTAGGGGATGCGTACCCGAAGCTGAAGGCTGAAGCTGAACGGGCGATCTCTTCGGGAAACCCCCAACGAGTCCATTGGGGCTATGAACTCGTCCGCTACGCGCGGTCTGTTGCCCGGGATCTAGAGACGAATCGAACGGGATCGTTCGACTTCGACGCGATGCGACTCGCGCACCTACCTCTCGTTGCGCAGACCTTGGAGAGGTGGGCGCAACACCCGCAGTACCCTGCGCTCAAGGCAACGCTTGCTCACGACACCGAAGCGCAACACACAGTCGCGCTACTACTCACCGCCGCATGGTTGGCTGACATCGGCTTCGGAATCGAGATAGTCCCAGCGAAAGGCTTTGAAAAAGCGCCCGACCTGAGAGTGATGGCCGATGTATGGACCCTTCTTGACACCGAACTGAAGACTCCCCTGGTCTTGCGCTACCCCGAGCACCCGATCACCCGAGAGGTCGCGGACTCCGCGATCCGAAAGTGCCTAAGCAAGTCCTCTCGCCAGATCGCGAGCGAGAGCTACATGCTCTTCATCGGAAGCTACGGCCTCAGCCCGCGTGACCACGAAATGCTTGAGAATCGCGCCATGCACGAATTTCGTCGATACCACCGCCGCAATCTGCTCGCGATTGCGTTCGTCAACATCGCTAACGTCGTGCTCACTGGCCAGGGGCCACCCACAATCGCCCCGCAGACCGTGCTCCGTCTCGCGGAGAACCCTTTCCATCAAGGCCGCGCCAAGATCGTTCGCGGAGAACCCCGAGACAAGTTGTTCCACGAAGTCGTGAGGAGCCCGCCGAAGGAGTGACGGCGGCCGGCGAGATGTTAGTGCTCCGGCCGGCCGCCCGTTGACGAGTTCGCACCCCCTCAGATGCCAGGTTGTCAGCCCTGTATCGCCACCGGAAGAGACGGCGGCGGGTCCGTGATGCACCGGAACCCGAGGCGAGCGAGGCTAGAAGCCTTGGGTGCAGAAGTGCGTAGTTTGGCTGCAAGGCTATGGCGGCCGCCCGTCCACGATCCGGCAGGCACGATCACACCTGAAGCACATCACCGCCGAGTTCGGAGCCATGCCCCTCGCCGCGGTGCGACCGTCGCAGGTGGAGGCGTGGACGGCGAAGCTGGCCGCCCAGGGGCTCGCGACGTC
This sequence comes from Herbiconiux sp., assembly GCF_023264855.1. Lineage (GTDB taxonomy): Bacteria > Actinomycetota > Actinomycetes > Actinomycetales > Microbacteriaceae > Herbiconiux. The sequence goes on from NZ_JAHFUW010000017.1 coordinate 68,376, forward strand.
GACCGTGTACGCGCTCCACTCGCGGCTGTCTCACGTCTTCTCAAACGCCGTCCACGATGGCCTGGTGGCCCGCTCGCCGGTCAGGCGACGCACGTCCCCGGCGGCCCCGAAGCAGCGGACCTACGTGGCCACCACGGAGCAGGTGTGGGCGCTCTACGAGGCGATGCCGGCCGGGATGAAGCCAGTGGTGCTGCTCGGTGCGTTCGCGGGCCTACGAGTCGCTGAGATCGCGGCGCTTCGCGTCGTCGACGTCGACTTCATGCGCGGCGTCATCTCGCCAACGATCCAGTATCCGGCAGAGCCCTTGAAGACCGAGATCTCGAAGACGCCGATCCCGATCCCATCTGAGCTCGCGCTCGAGCTGAACCGGGTGCCGTCCGAGTGGGGGAGCGAGACCCTCGTCGTGGGCGTGTGCGGCCGCGGTGTCGCTCCGTACACGCTCGAGACCGCGTTCAGGGCCGCGCGCTACAGCATCGACGGCCTGCCCGAGGGGTTCCGCATCCACGACCTGCGACACTACTTCGCGTCGCTGCTCATCGCGGCCGGCCTCGACATCAAGACCGTGCAGAAGCGGATGCGGCACTCGTCCGCCAAGACGACGCTCGACGTCTACGGGCACATGTGGCCCGACAAAGACGAGTCCGCACGAGCCGTCGTCCAGAGTGTTCTGGCGGCTCGTGCGGACTCGTTGCGGACTAACGCCGCGCGATCGCAGTGATCTAGCTACACCCCGTAGTACAGCTCGTACTCGAAGGGGTGCGGGCGCTGGGCGATCGGCTTGATCTCGTTCTCCCGCTTGTACGAGATCCAGGTCTCGATCAGGTCGGGCGTGAACACGTTGCCCTTGGTGAGGAACTCGTGGTCGGCCTCGAGCGCGGCCAGGGCGCCCTCCAGCGTCGACGGAACCTGGGGGATGTTCTTGGCCTCTTCGGGCGGCAGCTCGTAGAGGTCCTTGTCGACAGGCTCGTGCGGCTCGATGCGGTTCTGAATGCCGTCCAGGCCCGCCATCAGCTGAGCGGCGAACGCCAGGTACGGGTTGCCCGAGGCATCCGGAGCGCGGAATTCGATGCGCTTGGCCTTGGGGTTCGTGCCCGTGATCGGGATACGGATCGACGCCGAGCGGTTACCGGCCGAGTAGACCAGGTTGACGGGGGCCTCGAAGCCGGGAACCAGGCGGTGGTAGGAGTTCACCGTCGGGTTCGTGAAGGCGAGCACCGCGGGGGCGTGCTTCAGCAGACCGCCGATGTACCAGCGCGCGAGGTCGCTGAGCCCGCCGTAGCCGGCCTCGTCGTAGAACAGCGGCTTGCCGTCGTTCCAGAGCGACTGGTGGGTGTGCATGCCCGATCCGTTGTCGCCGAAGAGCGGCTTGGGCATGAACGTCGCCGTCTTGCCCCACAGGTTCGCCGTGTTCTTCACGATGTACTTGAACTTCAGGATGTCGTCGGCCGCGTGCACCATAGTGTCGAAGCGGTAGTTGATCTCACCCTGGCCGCCGGTGCCGACCTCGTGGTGCGAGCGCTCGAGGATGAGGCCCGCGTCGATCAGCTTGAGGCAGATGTCGTCGCGCAGGTCGGCGTGCTGGTCGACCGGGCTGACGGGGAAGTAGCCGCCCTTGAAAGGCGTCTTGTTGCCGAGGTTGCCGCCCTCTTCTTCGCGGCCGGAGTTCCAGGCGCCTTCGGAGGAGTCGACCGCGTAGAAGCTCGAGTTCTGCTTCACTTCGTAGCGCACGTCGTCGAAGATGTAGAACTCGGCCTCGGGGGCGAAGAACGCGGTGTCGGCGATGCCGGTCGAGGCGAGGTACTTCTCGGCCTTCTTGGCCACCTGGCGCGGGTCGCGGGAGTAGATCTCGCCGTTCCGCGGGTTGTAGATGTCGAAGACGAGGATGAGCGTGCGCTCGGCGCGGAAAGCGTCGATGTAAGCCGTGGAGACGTCAGGGATGAGCTGCATGTCCGACTCGTGGATCGACGCGAAGCCGCGGATCGACGAGCCGTCGAAGAGCTGTCCGACCGCGAAGAACTCCTCGTCGACGGTGGAGGCGGGAATGTTGAAGTGCTGCTGGACACCGGGGAGGTCGGTGAACCGGATGTCAAGGAACTTGACGTCGGTGTCCTTGATGAACTTGAGCACCTCGGAAGAATCACTGAACATGTGAGAGATCTCCAAATGGCTTGGAACAGAAAAAGCTACAGATGTAACCACTCACAAGGATAGAGGTAGGCGATTACCCCTCGGTGACGCCATTGTTTCCGGGATGTTACGGGGCCGATTCCGACGGCCGCCGTACCACCTCGGAGCGAGTCACCTTTTGACCAGCACCGTGCCGGAGAAGACGTCGTGCAGGCCCCTCTGGTCGGAATCCCAGATCACCGCGGGGATGATGAGCACCAGCAGCACGGTGCGCAGGATCGGGCGCCACCAGCCGGCGTAGCCACCGTCGAGCCGCACCAGGCGCATCCCGAGCACGAGGTGGCCGATGCCACCACCGAGGGTCACCAGCAGCACGATCTGCTCGATCATGAAGATGACCAGGCTGGCCCAGTCGTTGCCGAAGAAGAAGGCGAAGTAGATCACGTAGCAGAACGCGAAGTCGATCAGCAGGCCCGCGATGCGCCGGCCGGGCCGTGCAACGGAGCCGTGGCCCTCGCGATTGAAACCGAGGCGCTCACCCGGCCACTGGCTGGGTGCGGCGCCACCGGTGGAGGTCGTCACGTCGGCGGCTCAGCGGCCGCGCTGGGGGCGCATCCGCATCGGGTCGATGCCCTTGGGGATCGGCAGCGGCGAGCCGGAGAGCGAGGTGAGACGGTTGCTCACGGCCAGCACCTCGGGCTTGGTGAGCGCGGGTTTGATGCGCTGCATCTTCGCGGCGACGCGGTGCAGCGGAACGTCTGCGGGGTCGTTGCCGACCGTCAGGAACGTCACGGGGACGTTCGGCAGGATACGCAGCACCTTGCGGCGTTCGTCTTCGAGCATGCGGGTGGTGCGGGAGTGCGCGCCCTCGCCGATCAGCACGACACCGCCCCGGCCGACGGCCCGGTAGACCGCATCCTGCGTCTTGCCGTTCACGGCCACGGGCATCTCGCTGCCCGTCCAGCTGCGCTTGAGCGAGCTGCGCAGAACGGCGCCGACCGCGCCCGGCTGACCCTCGATCTGCTTGTACGCGGCGCGTTCGGCGCGGCGGCCGAGGATGATCAGGGCGGCGAGCAGGCCCGCCAGCACACCTGCGAGGATCCACATCACCAGGCCGAAGACGTTGTCGCGCGAGAAGATCAGCGCGAGCGCCACACCGGCGAGCACGGGCACGGCGAAGCCGAGGGCCATGATCCAGACCGCGCTGCTGTCGTAGCGGCGGGTCATCTTGAAGACCTGCCACATCTGCTTGATGCGGCCGGCCTCCTTGGGGGGCTTCGGGGCCTTCTGGGGCTTCTCGGTGCGGCGTGCCATGCCTCCTAGGATACTTCGTCACGCCCGGCCCCTGGGCCACGCGGCAGGTTGGATCGGGGGATCCGGCCGGGGGATTCGAGCGGCGAGTTCTGCACAGGGCGGGCAGGCCGGGCGGTTGTGCACAGATCCGGCCGATCCGGGTGACTCCAGGCGGCAGCGGATCAGCCTTGAGTCATGACAACCCACGCACTCGCCTCCGTCGCCGGCTACCGTCTCCTCGAGGTCATCGGAGTGGGGGAGAGCGCTGCCGTGTACCTCGCGGAGCCTCCCGATGAGCGCACCGGTGAGATCGCTCCGAAGGCGGTCGTGCTGAAGGTCTGCCGTGGGCCCTCGGCACAGGCCCGGGTGGCCGAATGCCAGGTTCTGCTGGATCATCCGGTGCCGGGGATGCCGCGACTTCTCGATGCCACGCGCCTGCCGACGGGCGAGCAGGTGATCGTGATGTCGTTCTGCGCGGGCCGGAGCCTGCGATCATACTCCGCCGGCGCGCACCGGGACTCACCGCCCGGGGCGTGGCAAGGTGCGCTCGAGCGGCTGGTAAGTGAGCTGCACGCGGCCGGGGTGGCCCATGGAGGGATCGACGCGGGCGACGTCCTGGTCGATCACGACGGCACCGTGTCCCTCCTGGGGTTCGACGCTACTCGCCGCAGGGGAGAGGACGGCTTCGAGCGCGCGGTGGCGACGGATCGCTCCGCCGTCCGCCGTCTGATCGCGCAATTCGCTCCCGAGCATTCGCGCGCGACTGCCGACGGGACGGTTCCGGAGCCGTCCCTGCGTGATGACGGCTTCGATCAGCACTTCGACGAGGCGGCCTGGGCCTGGCGTGAACGGGAGACCGAGAGCATCGAGGCGCCGGAGCAGACCGTCGCCGCTGTGCTGGAACCGGCCTACCTGGCGCTGGTGGAGGGGTCGCGTGGCATCAGGTCACTCGCTCTGGCCGGTGTGCGGCGCGGGTTGCAGTCCCGGCGGCGAAAGCTGATCGCGGGTGCTGGTGTCGCGGTGGTGGGGCTGGCCGGGGCCTTGTGCGTGTCTGTACCGCCCCAGGATGCGGTCGCCGCGACCGATCGTGCCCAGGCGCACTCGTCCGTTACCGGTCCGCCGCCGGTCTCGGTGGCAGCACCGCCGGTTTCTGTGGCAGCACCGCCGGTCTCGGCGTCTGCACCGCCGGTCTCGCCGGAACCGGCAGCCGTCGCCTCCTCGAGCGTCGCGTCCGCCGGCCCCGCGGATGACGCGGCGCTGAGGGCCGACGATCCGGTGGCGGCGGCCACGGTGCTGCTTCGGGAGCGGGAGACCTGCCTGCGTGCTCCGGTCTCCGGATGCCTGGAGCGGGTGGACGAGGGAGACTCGCCCGCCCTGCGCCTCGACCGGGCGGCGACTGCGGCGGTTACGAGGGGTGATGCGGGTGAGGGCCCGAGCGCCGGAGGTACAGCTTCCCCTCCGGTGCTCGTGCAGCGGATCGGTGCCACGGCCATCCTGACCGTCGCTCTCGTGGATGGGGCGCCGGATCCGGGAACGACGAAGCCGGCCTCGCTTCTCGTGGTGAGAGGCGAGGCCGGCTGGCGGATCAGGTCGTTCGACCCATTCTAGATTCTGTTCCGACGCTTCCGATGCGGCTAGATGCCGAGGTCGGCAGCGAAGTCGCCCTCTTCCAGGCGATCCTTGACCGCGGTCAGGAAGCGGGCGGCGTCGGCACCGTCGACGATGCGGTGATCGTAGCTGAGGGCCAGGTACACCGTCGAGCGGATGGCGATCGCATCGCTGCCGTCGACCTTCACGACGACCGGCTTCTTCACCACGACACCGGTGCCGAGGATGGCGACCTGCGGAAGGAAGACCAGCGGCGTGTCGAACAGGGCGCCGCGCGAACCGGTGTTGGTCAGCGTGAACGTTCCGCCGGACAGCTCGTCGGGCTTCAGCTTGTTGTCGCGGGTGCGAGCGGCCAGGTCGGCGATCTGGGCGGCCAGGCCCGCGATGTCGAGGTCGCCGGCGTTCTTCACCACGGGGGTGAGGAGGCCGCGCTCGGTGTCGACCGCGATGCTGATGCTCTCGTGGTCGGGGTAGACGATCGATTCGCCGTCGACCGTGGCGTTGATGATCGGGTACGCCTTCAGCGCCTCGGCGGCGGCCAGAGCGAAGAACGGCAGGAAGGAGAGCTTGTTGCCCGTCTTCTCGACGAACGCCCCCTTCACCGAGTCGCGGAAGGAAGCGACCTTGGTGACGTCGACCTCCACCACGGTGGTGAGCTGGGCCGAAGCCTGCATCGAGGCCACGGCACGCTCGGCGACCACCTTGCGCAGTCGCGACATCGGCTGCGTGGTGCCGCGCAGGGCCGAGGTCTCCAGGGGGGCGCGCTTGGTTGACGGAGCGGCGGCCGAGGATGCGGCCGGTGCGGAGACCGCGGCGAGCACGTCTTCTTTGCGGATGCGCCCGCCGACACCGGTTCCGGTGACCGTGCTCAGGTCGATGCCCTTGTCATGGGCGAGCTTGCGCACCAGCGGGGTGACGTAGCCGGCGTTGGAACCGGATGCGGTCGCAGCGGCCGGTGCGGCTGCTGCGGGAGCCGGGGCAGCGGCAGGCGCAGGCGCGGCGGCAGGTGCCGGTGCGGCGGCGGGCGCCG
>NZ_JAHFUW010000065.1 GCF_023264855.1 Herbiconiux sp.
GGCTCTTCTTCACCACCTTGTCGGGGTAGCGGTACCGGGCCAGCTGGGCGATGTGCTCGGCGATGTCGCCCATCCGCTCGAGCGAGGCGCTCACCCGCAGCGCGGTCACGACGATGCGCAGGTCACGGGCGACCGGCTGCTGCAGGGCCAGGATGCCGATGGCCAGCTCGTCCAGGCTCGCGGCCAGGGCGTCGATCTTGGGGTCTTCGGCGATCACCGTCTCGGCGAGCGTCACGTTCGACTCGTTGAAGGCCGCGGTGGCGTTGGTGATCGCAACGGTCACGAGCTCGGAGATCTCGACGAGTCGTTCCTGAACCTCGCGCAGCTCTTGCTGGAATACCTCACGCATGCGTGGTGGTCCTTTCTGGGGTACGGCGGGCACTGCGACCGCTGGCTCACGTGCACGCAGAGTCGCCGCCGGTATCGGCAAGCGACGAGTCCATCCTTCTGAGGCCAGGTTAACGCGAGGTGCCGTGCAGTTGAACACTCCGGGAAGCGATGGCTCTGCGGCGGCAGACACGGGATCCGGTCCCGACGGACTCACTAGTGTAGTTGGCATGGAAACAGGCTGGGTCGTGCTGTTGTCTGTGGCACTCGGCCTGGTCGTCGGCGCAGGCTTCGTGCTCGTGGTCTTCGCGGCCGAACGCCGGGGGAACAACGCAGTGGCCGTGTCGTCGACCGCCGTTCCCGACGGCGTGGAGCAGATGATCGACGCCCTCGACTTCGCCGGCCTGGTGCTGGATCCCTCGAACAACGTGGTCAAGGCCTCCGAGCGCGCCTACACCTACGGTCTGGTGTCCAACGGGCTGCTCGTGCACGACGAGATCGGCGACCTGGTGGCCCGGGTGCGCCGCTCGGGCGATTCGGTGAACAAGGAGATCGTCCTCGCGCGTGGCCCGTTCGGCGAGGCCAACATCCACCTCGACACGCAGATCGCCCGCCTCGGCAGCCGCTACGTGCTGGTGCTCGCCGAAGACCGCACGGATGCCTACCGGCTCGAAGAGGTGCGGCGCGACTTCATCGCGAACATCAGCCACGAACTGAAGACCCCGATCGCCTCGATCGCGCTGCTCGCCGAAGCGCTGGATGCGGCATCCGACGACCCGGAGCAGGTGCGCCGTTTCGCCAAGCGGATGGGCACCGAGGCCACCCGGCTCTCGCAGATCACCCGCGAGATCATCGAGCTCTCGCGGCTGCAGTCCACCGACGTGCTCGGCACGGCCGAGCTCGTCGACATCGACTCGGTGGTCTCGGCGGCCGTCGACCAGAACCACGTGATCGCGGATGCGCGCGGCATGGACGTGGTGGTGGGCGGCAAGAAGCGGCTCACCGTGATGGGCGACGAGACCCTGCTCACCCTGGCGGTGAACAACCTGATCGCGAACGCCGTGCAGTACTCGCCCGACGGATCGCGCATCGGCATCGGGGTGCACCACGACAACGGCGTGCTCGAGCTGGTCGTCACCGACCAGGGCATCGGCATCCCCGACGACGACCTGCCGCGGGTGTTCGAACGGTTCTTCCGTGTCGACCAGGCGCGCTCGCGCAACACCGGCGGCACGGGTCTCGGGCTCAGCATCGTCAAGCACGTCGTGCAGAACCACGGCGGCGACATCCGGGCCTGGTCGCAGATCGGCCAGGGCTCGACATTCACCATCCGGCTCCCGGAGGCCACCGGCCTCCGCGCCGGCACGCAAGGAGAGAAGCGATGACCCACATCCTGCTGGTCGAAGACGAGGCCGCGCTCAGCGAGCCGCTCAGCTATCTGCTGCGCCGGGAGGGCTACGGGGTCACCGTGGCGCCCGACGGGCCGAGCGCGCTGAGCGAGTTCGACCGGGGCGGCGTCGACATCATCCTGCTCGACCTGATGATCCCGGGCATCCCCGGCACCGAGGTGTGCCGCGAGATCCGCACCCGCTCCTCGGTGCCGATCATCATGCTGACGGCCAAGGACTCCGAGATCGACATCGTGGTGGGCCTCGAGCTCGGCGCCGACGACTACGTCACGAAGCCGTACTCCACGCGCGAGCTGCTGGCGCGCATCCGGGCCGTGCTCCGCCGTCAGCTCGAGGTGATCGACGCCTCGGAGCCGCAGCTGGTGGCCGGGCCCGTGTCGATGGACGTGGAGCGCCACACCGTCGCCGTGAACGGCAAAGAGGTGGCCATGCCGCTGAAGGAATTCGAGCTGCTCGAGCTGCTGCTGCGCAATGCCGGCCGCGTGCTGACCCGGGGTCAGCTGATCGACCGGGTGTGGGGATCCGACTACTTCGGCGACACCAAGACGCTCGACGTGCACATCAAGCGCATCCGCTCAAAGATCGAGACGACGCCGTCCGACCCGACGCTGCTCGTGACGGTGCGAGGCCTCGGCTACCGCTTCGAGGCCTAGGGTTCCGGCCGGAAGGCCGGGCCCGCTACTCGGCGGGTTCGGCCGTGGCGGTGGCGGCCGGCACGGGGGTCTCGACCACCGGCGGGATGGTGACCGTGGGGGTCGGCGTCGGAGTCGGCGCGAGGCCGGTGTATTCCGGCAGCGACGTGGTGAGCACGGGAACGAGCACCTGCTTGCCCTCGGTGTCGCCGTACTGGAAGTAGACGGGGAAGAGGCTGCCCGGGTCGCTCACGTTGCTCAGCAGGATCTGCTCCGAGCCGCTCTTGCCGAAGCTCGTGATGGCACCGGAGCCCTCGACGGAGACCTTCTGGTTCACGCGCTCGCCGGTGGAGCCGTCTTCGTACTGCACCAGCACCTGCTGAGTGGAGTCGGAGGTGTTGGTGAACGAGACGAGCAGGTTGGCCAGTTCGCCGTCTTCGCTGATGAGCGTGGCGTTGCGCACCGAGACGTCGCCGAGGTTGGCGTTCACGCCGTCGGAGGTCTCGACCTCCTTGGTGGTGGCCTGCGGGGTGATGAAGGCGCATCCGGCCGTGCCGAAGACGACGAGCGCACCCGCCAGAACGGATGCCGCGAGACGTGCTTTCACGTGACCCTCCAGAGTCGTAGACGCTTTGGATTCAGCCTACAACGAGCGGGCGGCCGGGCGTGGGTAAGGACACCCTTACTACATAGCCCCTGTGGTATCCTGGTAGCCACGGAAGGACATCCATTCATGCTTTTTGAGGTCGGCGAGACAGTCGTTTACCCCCACCACGGAGCCGCGACGATCTCCGAAGTGAAGACCCGCGTCATCAAGGGTGAAGAGAAGATCTACCTCAAGCTCCGTGTCACGCAGGGCGATCTCACGATCGAGGTCCCGGCCGACAACGTCGACCTGGTCGGTGTTCGCGACGTGATCGGCCGTGAGGGTCTCGACAAGGTGTTCGAGGTGCTCCGCGCGCCGTTCACCGAAGAGCCCACGAACTGGTCCCGCCGGTACAAGGCCAACCTCGAGAAGCTCGCCTCGGGCGACGTCATCAAGGTCAGCGAGGTCGTGCGCGACCTGTGGCGCCGCGATCAGGATCGCGGTCTCTCGGCCGGCGAGAAGCGCATGCTCGCGAAGGCCCGCCAGATCCTCATCTCCGAGCTCGCGCTCGCCGAGAAGACCGACGAAGAGAAGGCCTCGCTGGTTCTCGACGAGGTCCTGGCCTCCTAGGCTCCTCCGCACGCCCCGCTCGTGGAGCAGTCTTCAGCGACGGTCTCCCCGTCCGTCGCGGTCATCGTGGTGGCGGCCGGTTCCGGCAGCCGTCTCGGGCTCGACCGCCCGAAGGCGTTCGTCGAGATCGCCGGCCGTAGCATTTTGTCGCGCGCGATGGATGCCGTTCTCGGCATATCCGAGCCCGTCGAACTCGTGGTGGTGGTTCCGGCCGCCGAGATGACGGCGACGGATGCGGCGCTCGCGCCTCTCGGGCTCGATTATGTGGCCGTCGCCGGGGGAGATACCCGGCAGGGTTCTGTCACCGCGGGGCTCGAGGTGCTCTCGAGCGCGATCGAGGTCGTGCTGGTGCACGATGCGGCGCGGGCGTTCACGCCCACCGCGGTGTTCGAGGCGGTGATCGCCTCGGTGCGGGCGAACGGGCACGGCGCCATCCCGGGGTTGCCCGTCACCGACACGATCAAGGCGCTCGGCGACGACGGCGGCATCCACCAGACCGTCGACCGCTCGAGCCTGCGCGCCGTGCAGACCCCTCAGGGCTTCCCTCGAGCGCAGCTCGATGACGCGTACGCGCGAGCGACGACGGATGCGACCGACGACGCCGCCCTGGTGCGCGACGCCGGCTACCCGGTCGAGCTGGTGCCGGGCGACGCCCGTTCGTTCAAGATCACGACGCCCGACGACCTCGAGCGCGCGGAGGACCTGCTGCGGCGCGCAGCGGCATCCGTTCCCTCGTTCCGTACGGGGATGGGAGTGGATGCGCACGCGTTCGCGCCGGCCTCCGAGCAGGTCGAACTGTGGCTGGCCGGGCTGCACTGGCCGGGGGAGGGTGGCCTTTCGGGGCACAGCGACGGAGACGTCGTGGCGCACGCGATCTGCGACGCGCTGCTCGGTGCGGCCGGGCTCGGAGACCTCGGCAGCCGGTTCGGCACCTCCGACCCGTCGCTCGCCGGCGCGCACGGCTCCGTCTTCCTGGAACGCACCCGCGCCATCCTGGCGGATGCCGGCTTCACGGTCGGCAACGTCTCGGTGCAGCTCATCGGCAACCGGCCGCGATTCGCTCCCCGCAAAACGGAGGCCGACGCGCTGCTGTCGCAGCTGCTCGGGGCGCCCGTGAGTGTCTCGGCCACCACGACAGACGGCCTGGGGTATGCCGGGCGGGGCGAGGGCCTGACGGCCCTCGCCACCGCCCTCGTGTACCGGGTGTAGGTCACGGTGGTGGTTGCGCCCGTCAGGGGTGGGTTTCCGTGGGAGGTTTCTCGTTAGACCGAACACCCGCTGTGCTAGCTGCGGTCGCGCCGGGCTTCGCTCGGCGTGACCGGGCTGCGCCGGTCCCTGCCCGGCGCAGCGCGACATGTGGGGGCGCGGTCGAACGACCCGGCCTGCGGTCGGGCCGTTCGGCCACACCCCCACCCTGGGTAAACGAGTAGGGCCTGAGACTTTGGGCCTCTCAACGTCCGTTGCGGTCTGAAACCGCCAACACATGAGGTGAGCATCCAATGTCTCAGGCCCTACTCAACGACCCAGGGTGAGTGGGTGGCCGGAGGGTGCGACCGCAGGCCGCGCCCTCCGACCGCGCGCTCACATGTCGCGGCTCGCCGGGCAGGGACCGGCGAGCCCCGGTCACGCCGAGCGAAGCCCGGCGCGACCGGCAATAAAAACAGCCCGGTAAACTACCCCAGTGAGACTCTACGACTCGAAGGCGCGCGCCCTTCTCGACTTTGTGCCGATCGTTCCCGGCGAGGTCGGTATCTACGTGTGCGGGCCTACTGTGCAGTCTTCGCCGCACATCGGGCATCTGCGGTCGGCGCTGGCGTACGACCAGCTGCGGCGGTGGCTCGCGTACAGCGGGTTCAGCGTGACGTTCGTGCGCAATGTGACCGACATCGACGACAAGATCCTGCTGAACGCGGCCGCCAGCGCTGCGGCCGGCAGTCCGGAGCAGTGGTGGGCGCTGGCCTACCGGGTCGAGCTCGAGTTCACGGCCGCGTACAACGCCATCGGCGTATTGCCGCCCACTTACGAGCCGCGCGCCACGGCATCCATTCCCGAGATGCAGGCCATCATCCAGCGCCTGATCGACAACGGCCACGCCTACGCGACGGATGACGGCACCGGCGACGTGTACTTCGACACGGCCAGCTGGCCCGAGTACGGCGAGCTGACGCATCAGAAGCTCGACGACATGGCGCCCGCCGCCGACTCCGACTCGCGTGGCAAGCGCGACGTGCGCGACTTCGCGCTGTGGAAGGGGCACAAGGAGGGCGAGCCGCTCTCGGCGTCGTTCCCGAGCCCGTGGGGCGGGGGCCGCCCGGGCTGGCACATCGAGTGCTCCGCGATGTCGACCAAGTACCTCGGCACGCAGTTCGACATCCACGGCGGCGGCCTCGACCTGAGGTTCCCGCACCACGAGAACGAGCTGGCGCAGTCGCGCGCGGCAGGCGACGCATTCGCGAACTACTGGCTGCACAACGGTCTCGTGGCCGTGACGGGGCAGAAGATGTCGAAGTCGCTCGGCAACTCCATCTTCGCGAGCGAGCTCATCGCATCCGCTCGCCCGGTGGTGCTGCGCTACTACCTGGGCGCCGCCCACTACCGCTCGACGCTCGAGTACCACGACGGTGCCCTGGAGGAGGCGGAGGCCGCGGTCTCGCGCATCGAGGGCTTCCTCGAGCGCGCGCAGCGCCGCCTGGCCGACACACGGTTCGCAGGCACCGCCGAGGTCGTCGTTCCCGACGAGTTCCGTGAGGCGATGGATGACGACCTGAGCGTTCCGCAGGCGATCGCCGTCATCCACGAGACCGTCCGCAAGGGCAACGCCGCGCTCGACGACGAGGACTTCGCCGAGGCGGCCGCCCTGCAGGGGCAGGTGCTCGCCATGACCGATGTGCTGGGAATCAACCCGCTGGCGCCCGAGTGGGCCACCGGCACCGACAGCGGATCCGAGCGCGCACTCGCTACGCTGGTCGAAAGCCTCGTCTCCGACCGGGAGACGGCACGTAAGAACCGCGACTTCACCACCGCGGACCGCATCCGGGACGAACTCGGACAGGCCGGAATATCGATAGAAGACACGCCTACCGGCGCGCACTGGAGTCTTGATGGCTAAATCATCCACGGGCCGACCCTCACGGGCCGGCGCCGTCCGCAAGGGCACGAAGGGCAGCAAGGCCGTCGGGTCCGGCGGCCAGGGCCGTCAGGCGCTCGAGGGCAAGAAGCCCACGCCCAAGGCCGAGGACCGGCCGTACCACCCCGCCGGCAAGGCCAAGGCGGCGCGCGAGCGCTTCGCGGCGGCCGGCGGCAAGGGTCGCCCCGGCGCGCGTTCGACGAGCGAGCGGAGCCAGGATCCGGGTCAGTACTCGACCGGCCGCACCTCGGCACCCGCCCGCCGCGCCAAGAAGGCCGACGACAGCGAGGTGGTCACCGGCCGCAACTCCGTCGTCGAGGCGCTGCGTGCGAAGATCCCGGCGACGGCGCTGTACGTGGCGTTCCGGGTGGAGGTCGACGAGCGCGTCAAGGAGGCGCTGTCGCTCGCCACCAAGCGCGGCATCCCGATCATGGAGGTCATGCGCCCCGAGCTCGACCGCATCTCCGGTCACGACTCGGTGCACCAGGGCCTCGCCCTGAAGGTGCCGCCGTACGAGTACGCGCATCCGGAGACCCTGCTCGACCAGGTGCAGCGACGCGGCCAGAAGCCGTTGTTCGTGGCGCTCGACGGCATCACCGACCCGCGCAACCTGGGTGCGATCATCCGCTCGACGGCCGCGTTCGGCGGGCACGGCGTCATCGTGCCGCAGCGCCGCTCGGTGGGCGTCACCGCCTCGGCCTGGAAGACCTCGGCCGGTGCCGCGGCCACCACCCCGGTGGCCATGGCCTCGAACCTCACGCAGACCCTCAAGGCCTTCAAGGCCGCGGGCGTGTTCGTCGTGGGCCTCGACGGCGGCGGCGACACCGAACTCCCCGGTCTCGACTTCGCCGACGGCCCGATCGTCGTCGTCGTCGGCAACGAGGGCAAGGGCCTCAGCCGCCTCGTCACCGAGACCTGCGACGCGATCGTCTCGATCCCGATCTCCTCGGGCACCGAGTCCCTCAACGCCGGCATCGCCGCATCCGTCACGCTCTACGAGATCGCCCGCCAACGAGGCGCCAAGAAGAAGTAACCCCCACCCCACCCTCGTCGAGAAGTCTCAAATGGCCGCTAATTCTGAGGAATAGCGGCCATTTGCGACTTCTCGATGGGGCGATCAGACGGTGAGGCGCCAGTCTGTCTCGGGGTCGGTGTCGTCGGAGGATGCTGCGGCGTCTTGGGTGGGGACGGGGAGGGTGATCGCCTCCGTGGGCGGGCCGATCACGGTGGCCTCGTCGCGGCGGTGGCGCAGCACCTCGTCGATGTAGGAGGAGAGCGCTTCGGCCAGGGGCACGTCGCGGCTCTGATCCTGGCTCATGAACCAGCGGTGCTCGAGCAGCTGGTGGAACACCTCGGCCGGCTCGAGCTTGCCCTTGAGGTCGCGCGGGATGGCGCGGATCACGGGTTCGAAGACGCCGGCCAGCCACTGGTGCGCCACCATCTCCTCGTCCACGTCCTTGCGACCGTACTTGGCCGAATAGGAGTCGAGGTCGTTCAGCAGGCGGCGGGCCTGGTTCTCCTGGGCGTCGAGCCCGGTGAGCCGCAGCAGACGGCGCTGGTGGTGCCCCGCATCCACGACCTTGGGCTGGATGCGCACCGTGGTGCCGCCCTCGGTGGTCTTGATGGCGAGCTCTTCGATGTCGAAGCCGAGATCGTTCAGGCGGTCGACCCGCTCGGCGATGCGCCAGCGCTCCGATGAGCTGAACGACTCGGATCCGGTCAGCTCCTTCCAGAGCGAGCGGTAGGCCGCCACGATGCCGTTGGAGACGGTGATCGGGTCGAGCTCTTCGTCGGCTCGGCCGCCGGCCTCCAGATCCATCAGTTCGCCGGCGATGTTGACGCGCGCGATCTCGAGGTCGTTCTCGCGCTGGCCGTTGGAGAGCCCGTCGTAGAGCTGCCCGGTCTCGGCGTCGACGAGGTAGGCCGCGAAGGCGCCCGCATCCCGCCGGAAGAGCGTGTTCGAGAGCGAGACGTCGCCCCAGAAGAAGCCGATCACGTGCAGGCGCACGAGCAGCACGGCGAGGGCGTCGACCAGGCGGGTGGCCGTGTCGGGCCGCAGGGTCTGCGAGAACAGCGCCCGGTAGGGGAGCGAGAACTTCAGGTGCCGCGTGACCAGTGCCGAGCGCAGCGGCTCGCCGTCGGCGTCGTGGCGGTTGGTGATGACCGCGAGCGGATCCACACACGGCACGTCGAGCCGCTGCAGGGTGCGCAGCATCTCGTACTCGCGCTTGGCCATCTCATCCGTCGTCTCCTTGATGGCGATGACGTGGCCGGAGAGGTGGGCGAACCGCACGAGGTGGCGGGAGATGCCTTTGGGGAGGGCCGCGATGTACTCGTCGGGCCACTCGTCCAATGGCACCGACCACGGCAGATCCAGCAGTGCCGGATCCGCCGTGGCCGAGGTGATCGAGAGGGAGGTCGTCAACGGGTTAGGCGACGACGGCCTTGTTGCCGAGGCGCTCGCCCGACTCGAGGTCGAACAGGTGCACGTGGCCGGGAGCGGCGGTGAGGTACACCTTGTCGCCCACGAAGGGGTGCGAGCGGCCGTCGACGCGGGTGACGATGTCGGTGCGCTTGCCGTCGATCTCGCTGTGGCCGTACAGGTAGCCGTCGGCGCCGAGCTCTTCGATCAGGTCGACGACGACCTCGAGGCCCTCACCCGGGGTCGAGGAGAGCACGATGTCTTCGGGGCGCACACCGATGGTGGCGCTGGTTCCGGATGCGCTGGCCAGCGTCTCGCGGTCGACCGGCACGATCGAGGTGCCGAACTTGATGCCCGCGTCGGTGAGGTCGGCGTGGAACAGGTTCATCGCGGGCGAGCCGATGAAGCCGGCCACGAACACGTTGTTCGGCTTCTCGTAGAGGTCGCGCGGGGTGCCGACCTGCTGCAGCAGGCCGTCCTTCAGCACGGCGATGCGGTCGCCCATGGTGAGCGCCTCGGTCTGGTCGTGGGTGACGTAGACGGTGGTGACGCCCAGGCGGCGCTGGAGCGACGCGATCTGGGTGCGGGTCTGCACGCGCAGCTTGGCGTCGAGGTTCGACAGCGGCTCGTCCATCAGGAACACCTGGGGCTGACGCACGATTGCGCGGCCCATGGCGACGCGCTGACGCTGACCACCGGAGAGGGCCTTGGGCTTGCGGCTGAGGTAGGGCTCGAGGTCGAGCAGCTTGGCGGCCTCGAGAACGCGGGTGGCGCGCTCGTCTTTGTTGACGCCGGCGATCTTGAGTGCGAAGCCCATGTTCTCGGCCACGGTCATGTGCGGGTAGAGCGCGTAGTTCTGGAAGACCATCGCGATGTCGCGGTCTTTCGGGGGGATGTCGGTGACATCGCGGTCACCGATCAGGATGCGGCCCTCGTTGACCTCTTCGAGGCCGGCGAGCATGCGCAGAGAGGTGGACTTTCCGCAACCCGACGGGCCGACGAGGACGAGGAACTCGCCGTCGGCCACCTCGAGGTCGAGCTTGTCGACCGAGGCACGGGTGGAACCCGGGTAGATGCGGGAGGCTTTGTCGAAAGTGACGGATGCCATGATTCATTACTCCTTCACCGGCAGGTACGTGCCGGACGATCCGTTGTGATGGATGGAACCGGGTCTGCATCATCGAAGACCCACGGATCAGTATCGCATGCTCTGGCGAACTCCCAGTCAGGGTTCCTACTATCCTTGAGTGGTCCTCGCCCACCCGGCCTGCGACCTGAGCGCCCCACCCGGCGCCCTCCTCACTCACCCAGTCTCCGGAGTTTGCACGAATGACCACTGGCGGATCCGACGATCGACAGTCCAAGAACCAGCGTCGAGAAGCGGCGCGGGAGAAGGCGAAGCAGCTCCGCGAGGAACAGCGCCGGAAGGATGTGCGCAACCGCGTCATCCTGATCAGTTCGCTGAGCGTCGTCGTGATCGCGATCGTGGTCGGAATCACCCTGGTCATCACGTCCACGCTGAAGCCGGCCGGCCCCGGCCCGCTGAACATGGCGAGCGACGGCATCCAGATCGGCCAGGACTTCACGGCTGTCACCACCCCGGCGCTGGCGTCGGGCGAAGACCCGGTGCCCACGGTCAACGACCCGGCATCCGGAACCGTCGACATCCGGATGTACGTCGACTACATGTGCCCCTACTGCGGCCAGTTCGAGACCACGAACAACGCGCAGATCGGCGAGTGGCTGCAGTCGGGCGCAGCGACGGTCGAGATCCACCCGCTGTCGATCCTGGACCGCTCCTCCCTCGGCACGAAGTACTCCACCCGATCGGCGAACGCCGCGGCCTGCGTGGCGAACTACGCGCCCGACCAGTTCTGGGCCTTCAACGGGCTGCTCTACTCCAACCAGCCGGAGGAGAACTCCTCGGGTCTGGACGACGACACCATCAAGGGCCTCGTCGAGCAGGCCGGGGTGACGGATGCCGGCGACATCGACTCCTGCATCGACGACACCCAGTTCAAGGGCTGGGTGGCGGATGCGACCTCCCGCGCGCTCCAGGGCCCGCTGCCGAACACCGACGAGCAGGCCGTCACCGGCACCCCCACCGTGCTCGTCAACGGCCAGAAGTACTCCGGCTCGCTGACCGACCCCGACGCCTTCTCGGCGTTCGTGGTGCAGGTCGCGGGCGAGGCGTACTCCACCGCGACCCCCACGCCGACGCCCGCCGCGGGCTGACGCGAGCCCGCGCGACCGCGCGGCTACAATAGGGTGGTTTCACCACCAGCCGGCTTGGCGCAATTGGTAGCGCACCGCTCTTGTAAAGCGGGGGTTGCGGGTTCGAGTCCCGCAGCCGGCCCCACCGAGGCTTTCTGGGCCGCCTTCAGCGCCCGTCGCTACGATCGGCGCTCGGAGCGGGTTCGGCGCTCCACCCCGAACGACACCATCAGCGCCAGGAAGCCGAGCACCGCGAGACCGACGCCCACGTAGGCGGGCGAGATGTAGCCGAGACCCGCCGTGATGGCGAGGCCGCCGAGCAGAGCGCCGAGCGAGTTGCCGATGTTCAGGGCCGAATGGTTGAGGGCCGCGGCGATCGACTGGGCGTTGTGCGCGACATCCATCAGCCGGGTCTGGATGGCGGGGGAGCAGGCCCCGGCGAAGATGCCGATCAGGAAGACGAAGACGAAGAGGCCGGGAACCGTGTGCGCGAACAGGGCGAAGCCGAGAACGGAGACCCCGAGGCCCAGAACGCTGATCACCAAGGACCGCTTCACGGAGCGGTCGGTGAGCCAGCCGGCGAGGAAGTTGCCGATCGTCATGCCCACGCCGAAGGCGACGAGAACGATCGGCACGAGCGAGGCCGTGAGTCCGGTGACGTCGGTCACCACCGGCGCCACATAGGTGTAGACCGCGAAGACCCCGCCGAAGCCGATCGAGGCGACGATCAGGGTGAGCCACACCTGCGCACGGGTAAAGGCACTGAGTTCGTTGCGCATGGTGGCCGTCGGGTCGCCGGGGCGGTAGGGCACGGTCAGCGCGATGGCCGCCAGCGTGACGGCGAAGATGATCGCCACCAGGAAGTACGTGCTGCGCCAGCCGAAGTTCTGGCCCACGAAGGTTCCGAACGGCACGCCGACGACGTTCGCGATGGTGAGACCGCCGAGTACGAACGCCACACCGCGGGCCCGCTTGCCCGGCCCCATCAACGAGGCGGCGACGAGCGAGGCGATGCCGAAGTACGCGCCGTGCGGCAGGGCGCTGAAGAAGCGCGCCGCCAGCACGAGCCCGAACGAGGGCAGGATCGCCGACAGCAGGTTGCCCAGCACGAACACCGACACCAGCACGATCAGCAGGCGCTTGCGCGGCCAGCGGGCGGCCGCTGCCGCGATGGTCGGAGCACCCACCACCACGCCGAGGGCGTAGGCCGACACCAGCAGGCCGGCCTGGGCGTTGGCGCCCGAGGGGTCGACCGCGTACTGCGCGGGCAGCAGGTCGGCGGCGATGTCGGGCAGCAGCCCCATCGTCACGAACTCGGTGACACCGATGCCGAATCCCCCGAGGGCGAGCGCCAGGATGGCGAGCCAGCGCCGGGCTGGGCTGAGCGCCGGCACCGCGGCGGGGCCGTCGTCGAGATCCTGCGGCGAGGCGGCGACGGGGGAGGTGGAGACGGCCTCGCCGCTCACAGCGCGCTGAGGTGCTCGGACACCCGGATGCGACGCTTGGGGCGCAGCACGCGAGATCGCTCGGGCATGCCGCCCACGTACAGCCAGCCCAGCAGCTCCTCGTTCTTGCCCAGCCCGTGGGCCTTGTTCACGGCCTTGGCCCGGGTCTGCGAGCCGGTGCGCCAGAACACGCCCCAGCCCTCGTCGGCCAGCACGAGCGAGAGATTGTGGGCGACACCGGATGCCACGGCCTCCTGCTCCCAGCGCGCCACCTTGCTCTTCTTGAACGACACGACGACCGCGAGCACCAGCGGCGCCCGACGGGCCTTCGAGCGCTGTTTCGGGGCGTCCTTCTTCTTGCCCTCGGCCTTGGCGAACGCGTCGCCGAGCCGGTCGCGGGCGTCGCCGCGGATCTCGATGATCCGCCACGGGCGCAGATGGCTGTGATCGGCGACCTGGCCGGCCGCCTCGACGAACTCGGCCAGCTCGGCCGGCGTGGGCGCAGCATCCGTCACCCTCGACGACGAGCGCCGGGCGAGCATGGCCTCCTTGACGCCGGTCACGCCTCCTCGGTGTTCTTGGGGTCGGTGGCTTCCGGCTCGGCTGCGGTGAAGCTCAGCGAGATCGAGTTCATGCAGTAGCGGTCGCCGGTGGGGGTCTGCGGGGCGTCGTCGAACAGGTGGCCGAGGTGCGAGCCGCAGTTCGAGCAGCGCACCTCGGTGCGCACCATCCCGAGCGTGCGGTCTTCGATCAGCTCGACGGCGTCGGAGCCGGTGGGGTCGTAGAAGCTCGGCCAGCCGCAGTGCGAGTCGAACTTGGTGGTGCTGCGGAAGAGCTCCTGGCCGCAGGCCTTGCACGTGTAGACACCCTCGCGGCCTTCGTCGAGCAGCTCGCCCGTCCAGGGGCGCTCGGTGGCGGCCTCGCGCAACACGGCGAACTCGTCGGCCGACAGCTCGTCGCGCCATTCCTCGTCGGACTTGTTGACCTGATAGCTCATGTGGGGGTCGCTCCTGCGTGCTCGGACCGTAGTCGGATTCTCATTCGATCATCCCAGTAAACTCGGCACGGTGCCTCACCATTCCCTCCATCGCTCCTCCTGGGGCGAGCTGACCACCCGCGAGCTGTACGCCATCGTGAAGCTGCGCACCGACGTCTTCTTCGTCGAGCAGAAGGTCGACGAGAGCGAGCTGGACTGGCGCGACGCCGAGGCCGAGACGGTGCACTTCTGGCTGACGGATGCCGGCGGAGGCGTCGACGGTGAGGGTCAGGATGCCGGCGAGGTCGTCGCCTACCTCCGCGTGCTGCGGGACGCGCAACCCGAGCACCTCGACGCGCACCGCGTGATCGGCCGGGTCGTCACCCACCCCGCCCATCGTGGACAGGGCCTCGCCCTCGCCCTGCTCGACGCCGTGATCGCCGAGTTCGGTTCGGAGTCGATGCTGCTGCACGCGCAGAGCTACATCGTTCCCCTCTATCAGCGGGTGGGATTCGTCTCGTTCGGGGAGGAGTTCGAGGAGGCCGGGATCGCCCACCAGTCGATGTTCCGGCCCGCCGACGCTATCGGCTCCCGTTGAGGCGCGCAGCCATATGATGTGCGAGACGTTCGAGTGAAGGGAATGCCATGGCTGTCGCAGACGAGCTGCCGATGCCCTCGGCGAACCCTCGGCCGCTCGCCGAACGCGACGCCCGCATCCTGAGTTTCGAGCGCAGCTGGTGGCGTCACGCCGGGGCGAAGGAGCAGGCGATCCGCAAGGAGTTCGGCCTCTCGTCCGCCCGGTACTACCAGTTGCTCGGCGGGCTGATCGACTCCCCGGCCGCCCTTGCACACGACCCGATGCTCATCAAGAGGCTCCAGCGGGTGCGGGAGGCGCGGCTGGCCGCCCGCTCCGCACGCCTGCTCTCGCGCGACGACTAGGACTCCGCCCGACCCATGTCACGTTTCACCACAGACAGCTTCGACGCCCTGCCCGCCCACCCCGACCGCGTCGGCGCGCACCGCGGCCCCGCTCCGCGCGGGCGCGGCTGGATCGTGTTCGCCTGGGCCGCGCTGGCCACCGTGCTGCTGGTCGGCGCCGGCATCACGTACCTCGCGGTGATCAACAACAACATCCAGTTCACGGATGCGTTCGGCGGCTCCTCCTCGTCGGCCGCGCCGGCCGACACCCCGACGCCCACTCCGTCGGTGACGCCCATCACCGACGGCGCCCTAGCGGTCACCATCCTGAACGGCACCGACAACGTCGGCCTCGCCGGTCGGGTGGGTGAGGCGGCCGCGGCCGGTGGCTGGAACATCGCCACGATGGCGAACGCCAGCTCCACCGACTTCGCCACCACCACCGTCTACTACGAAGACCCGGCGAACGAGGCGGCCGCGCTCGGCCTCGCCCAGCTGCTCGGCGGTGTGGCGACCGCGCAGTCCTCCACCTTCCAGGGGGCGGCGCTCACCGTGGTGCTCGGCACCGACTACGCCGGCCCGGGCGTCGCCGCCGCCGAGGGCGAGGCCCCGGTGGAAGACCCGGTCGTCCCCGCCGAATAAGCCCGTTCTCCGCGTGCAATATTTCACGCGTGTTTCCGTCGTGTTGATTCCCGGTCACGGTTTGGACAATTGACCGTTCCGGCCGTTTTCCGCCGTTCCCATCGGATTAGTATCTGGAAATGGTCGCGGCAAACTGTGCCGTTGCTGCAGAAACACAGCACTTGGGAGTAACAATGGCGAACGGAACCGTCAAGTGGTTCAACGCTGAAAAGGGCTACGGCTTCATCACCGTCGACGGCGGTGGACAGGATGTCTTCGTGCACTACTCGGCGATCGATATGGCGGGCTACAAGGTCCTCGAAGAGGGCCAGCAGGTCGTCTTCGAGGTCGGTACCGGGTCGAAGGGGCCGCAGGCGGAATCCGTCCGCCTGGCGTGAGCCCGCAGGATCTCCGGCGCCGCGCGGGTGGCGCCGTCGCATCCGGCTGCCTTCGCTAGTCTGTGCTGGTGATCAACCGGCGACGACGCTCCTCACGTCTGGGCGCGACCCTGGCCGTGCTGACGGCGGGCGGCCTGCTCACCGGGTGTGTCGCGGATGCGCCTGACGCGTCGGGCACTCCGAAGCCGACAGCGGCGTTCCTCTCCGACTACGTCACCCCGGCACCCGTGGTTCCGGCGCCCTTGCGCGGCACGCTCGTGCCCGAGGGGTCGCTCACCTCGCCGTCGCTCGCGGCCAAGATCGACAACCATGAAGACGCCCGCCCGCAGATCGGGCTCGAGCGCACCGACCTGGTGTTCGAAGAGCTCGTCGAAGGCGGCCTCACCCGGTACGTGGCGGTGTGGCAGTCCGACCTGCCCGAGCTGATCGGGCCGGTGCGCTCGATCCGGCCGATGGATCCCGACATCATCTCCCCGCTCGGCGGCATCGTGGCCTTCTCGGGCGGCCAGGAGCAGTTCGTCGAGATGATGGAGGCGACCGACGTCTACAACGCCATCCACGGGCAGAGCGACACCGAGTCGACCTTCTTCCGGATCGACGGGCGCGACAGCCCGCACGACGTCGTGGTGAAGGCCGCCGACCTGGTGGGGCAGCATTCCGACCTGGCCGCGCCGGCGCAGCAGTTCGCGTATTCCTTCGACGTGCCGTCGTCGAGCGCGGCGACCGACGGATCGCCTTCGGCCTCCCTCGCGCTCGTCTTCTCCGACGCCCGGTACCCGGGCTGGGAGTGGGACGCGGCATCCGGAACCTTCCTTCGATCGCAGGAGGGGGCACCCGACCTCGACGCGAACGGCGATCAGCTCTCGGCCGTCAACGTCGTGACGCTGCGGGTGGACGAGGTCTCCAGCTACGACGAAGAGGTGCCGCAGGCGGTGCTCGTGGCCTCGGGCGAGGCCTGGGTGTCGACCGGGGGCAAGACGCTGCACGCCACCTGGGTGAAGGATGCGCGCGATGCGCCGATCCGGCTGCTCGACGACAGCGGCGCGACCGTGCGCCTGGCCCCGGGGAACACCTGGGTGGAACTCGTGCCCCTCGACGAGGGCAGCGTCACGATCGCCCCACCCGCGGCGTAACCTCACTTGCACTCGGGATGCCCGAGTGCCAGTATTGCTTTAGCACTCGTGAACTCTGAGTGCTAAAACACTTGAATCTTTGAAGACGTCCAGGAGGGCGAGAAACACACATGGCAAAGATCATTGCTTTCGATGAAGAGGCCCGTCGCGGCCTCGAGCGTGGACTGAACATCCTCGCCGACGCCGTCAAGGTGACGCTTGGCCCGCGCGGCCGCAACGTCGTCCTCGAGAAGAAGTGGGGCGCTCCCACGATCACCAACGACGGCGTGTCCATCGCCAAGGAGATCGAGCTCGACGACCCCTACGAGAAGATCGGCGCCGAGCTCGTCAAGGAGGTCGCCAAGAAGACCGACGACGTCGCGGGCGACGGCACCACCACCGCCACCGTGCTGGCCCAGGCGCTCGTGAAGGAAGGCCTCCGCAACGTGGCCGCCGGCGCCGACCCGATCTCGCTCAAGAAGGGCATCGAGAAGGCCGTCGCCGCCGTCTCCGCCGAGCTGATCAAGAACGCCAAGGAGATCGAGACCAAGGAAGAGATCGCGGCCACCGCGTCCATCTCCGCGGCCGACCCCGAGATCGGCGCGATCATCGCCGAGGCCATCGACAAGGTGGGCAAGGAAGGCGTCGTCACCGTCGAGGAGTCGAACACCTTCGGCACCGAGCTCGAGCTGACCGAGGGCATGCGCTTCGACAAGGGCTACCTGTCGGCGTACTTCGTCACCGACCCCGACCGTCAGGAAGCGGTCTTCGAAGACCCCTACATCCTGATCGTCAACAGCAAGGTCTCGAACATCAAAGACCTGCTGCCGATCGTCGACAAGGTCATCCAGACCGGCAAGCAGCTGCTCATCATCGCGGAAGACGTCGATGGCGAGGCCCTGGCCACGCTCGTCGTGAACAAGATCCGCGGCATCTTCAAGTCGGTCGCCGTCAAGGCCCCCGGCTTCGGTGACCGCCGCAAGGCTCAGCTGCAGGACATCGCCATCCTCACCGGTGGCCAGGTCATCGCCGAGGAGGTCGGTCTCAAGCTCGAGAACGTCACCCTCGACCTGCTCGGTCAAGCCCGCAAGGTCGTCATCACCAAGGACGAGACCACGATCGTCGAAGGCGCCGGAGACCCCGAGGCCATCGCCGGACGCGTGTCGCAGATCCGTTCCGAGATCGAGAACACCGACAGCGACTACGACCGTGAGAAGCTCCAGGAGCGTCTCGCCAAGCTCGCCGGCGGTGTCGCGGTCATCAAGGCCGGTGCCGCCACCGAGGTGGAGCTCAAGGAGCGCAAGCACCGCATCGAAGACGCCGTGCGCAACGCCAAGGCCGCCGTCGAAGAGGGCATCGTCGCCGGTGGTGGCGTCGCCCTCATCCAGGCCGGCAAGACCGCCTTCGCCAACCTCGACCTCAAGGGCGACGAGGCGACCGGCGCGAACATCGTCAAGGTGGCCATCGAGGCTCCCCTGAAGCAGATCGCGTTCAACGCCGGTCTCGAGCCCGGAGTCGTCGCCGCCAAGGTGCGCGACCTCGACTACGGCTGGGGCCTCAACGCCGCGACCGGTGAGTACGTCGACCT
>NZ_JAHFUW010000066.1 GCF_023264855.1 Herbiconiux sp.
CCGGCGGCGGCGAGGGCGGAAGCCGTCGCGACGGCCAGGGCGGCGGCGCCGGTGCGTCCTCCGGTTCGAACGGCGGCGGCGCACGCCGCTCGGCCGCGTCGTTCTCGGCCGGCTCCGACGGCGGCCGCGGGCGTCGCTCCCGCTAGTCGCCCGGCTCACGCCGCTTCACGCACAACGGCCCGTCTCTTCGGAGGCGGGCCGTTCAGCGTTTCACAGGCCGTCCGGGGGGGCTCGTGCATCCAAAACGAAGGAGTTTTTGCCGACGCGCGGCTCGTCAGGCACCCACGCTCGGCATGTCGCGCAAAAACTCCTTCGTTTTGGATGACCTCGAGATGCCTCGGAGGGCCAGAGGAGTGGGAGGCGGGTCAGGGCGCGGGGTCGGAGACGGGCTTGGGAGCGCGGGCCGGGCTACGGTTTCGTGGGCTTCGGGGCGCGCTGGGGGTAGACGGTCTCGTGGCGGGCGAGCATCGCGACGAAGTCGGCGATGCGGCGGGCGCGGGTGTCGGCACGCTTGGCGTGGTGCACGCGGAAGAGGATCGCGTAGCGGTTCTGGCTGCTGAGTGTGGCGAAGAACGCGAGCGCCTCGGGGTTCTCGGCCAGGGCTGCCGCGAGATCATCCGGAACCTCGATGGTCTTCGAACCCGCGTAGGCGGCCTCCCAGCGGCCGTCGGCCTTCGCCTTGTCGATCTCGGCCTGACCGCGCTCGCGCATCCGGCCGGCTTCGATGAGCACCGCGACCTTGTCTTGGTTGACCTGCGACCAGATGCTGCGGGGGCGGCGGGGCGTGAAGTTCTGGATGAAGAAGTCGTCGTCGAGCGCGTTGCGGCGCGCGTCGATCCAGCCGTGGCAAAGCGCCACGTCGAGCGCCTCCTGGTGGCTGACGGTGGAGTGCGCGCTGCCCTTCTTGGCGATCAGCATCCGCACGCCGGATGCCGTGTCGGCGTTCTCGACGAGCCAGCGCTCGAACTCGGCCGCATCCGCGAAGCTGCGCTGCTCGACGTCCTCGGCCATCGGATGCCCCGTCCCGTCAGAGCAGCCGGCCGACCGAGGCCAGCGCCGCCCGCAGCAGGCCGCCGCGGCCGCCCTCCATCTCGTCGGTGACGCTCGGCGAGGCGGCCTCCTCCGGCGTCATCCAGGTGAGCTCGAGGGCGTCCTGCCGCGGTTCGCAGGTTCCGGTGACCGGCACCACGTAGGCCAGCGACACCGCGTGCTGGCGCTCGTCGTAGTACGCGGAGACGCCCGGCAGCGGGAAGTACTCGGCCACCTGGAACGGGATCGGGCTGGCCGGCAGCTGCGGGAAGGCCATCGGCCCGAGGTCTTTCTCGAGGTGGCGGAACAGCGCGTCGCGCAAGGTCTCGCCGTACATCACCCGACCGGAGACGAGGGTGCGCGCGATGGTGCCGCTCGGGCCGACCCGCAGCAGCACGCCGACCTCGACCACCTGGCCGAGCCCGTCGACCCGCACCGGCACGGCCTCGACGTAGAGAAGGGGAAGGCGCTGGCGCACCTCCGCGAGTTCACTGTCGCTCAACCAGCCGGAATTGGGGTCAGGGGTGCGCACGCTCATAGTCCATTCTTACCCGCCGGCCGGGGCCGATCGTGCACGACGTGCGGTGGCCCGTGCCGTTGTCGGTGGCTTGGGTGAGGATAAGAGGATGAGCGACGTGCTCGAGAGCTTCTCCCCCGCCACCCGAGAATGGTTCCTCGGGGCCTTCGATGCGCCTACGGCGGCGCAGACCGGGGCGTGGGAGGCGGTCTCGAGCGGCTCTCACGCGCTCGTGGTGGCACCGACGGGGTCGGGCAAGACGCTGGCCGCCTTCCTCTGGGCACTCGACCGGCTCACGACCTCCATCGAACCGGGCGTGCCGCGCAAGACCTCGGTGCTCTACGTCTCGCCTCTGAAGGCGCTGGCGGTCGATGTGGAGCGCAACCTCCGCTCGCCCCTCGTGGGCATCACCCAGACGGCGAAGCGGATGGGCGCCGAGCCACCCGTCATCACCGTGGGCGTGCGCTCGGGCGACACCCCGGCGGCCGAGCGCCGCACGCTTTCGAAGAACCCGCCCGACATCCTCATCACCACGCCTGAATCGCTGTTCCTCATGCTCACCTCGGCGGCGCGCGAGTCGCTCAGCGAGGTCACCACGGTGATCATCGACGAGGTGCACGCGGTGGCCGCCACCAAGCGCGGGGCGCATCTCGCGGTGAGCCTCGACCGGCTCGATCTGCTGCTCGCCCAGCCGGCCCAGCGGATCGGCCTCTCGGCCACGGTACGGCCGCGTGAAGAGGTGGCGCGCTTCCTCGCCGGCGGGCGACCGGTGAGCATCGTCGCTCCGCTTTCCACCAAGAAGTTCGACCTGCGCGTGATCGTGCCGGTCGAAGACATGACGCAGATCCCGCCCCGCGATCCGGGGGCGGGGCTCGAGGGGTCGGCCGCCGGGGCGGATGCTCCGGAGCAGGGCTCGATCTGGCCGCACGTCGAGGAAGACATCGTCGACCGAATCCTGGAGCACCGCTCGTCGATCGTGTTCGCGAACTCGAGGCGGCTGGCCGAGCGGCTGACCGCCCGGCTGAACGAGATCTTCGCCGAGCGGATGGGGCCGGGTGAGGAGACCGACGACGCTCCCGGTGCCGCATCCGCTCGGCCACCCGCCCAGCTGATGGGCCAGGCCGGGCAGACCTCGGGCGGCGTCGCCATCACCTCCGACGGGCCGACCCCCGGTGACGAGCTCGTGCTCGCCCGCGCCCATCACGGCTCGGTCAGCAAGGAGCAGCGGGCGATCATCGAAGACGACCTCAAGACGGGGCGCCTGCGCTGCGTCGTCGCCACGTCGAGCCTCGAGCTGGGCATCGACATGGGTGCGGTCGATCTCGTCGTGCAGGTCGAGGCACCCCCGTCGGTCGCCAGCGGCCTCCAGCGGGTGGGGCGTGCCGGGCACCAGGTCGGCGAGGTGTCGAAGGGGCTGCTCTATCCCAAGCACCGGGCCGACCTCATCCACTCGGCGGTGGTGTCGATCCGGATGTCCGAAGGGTTGATCGAGACACTGTCGATCCCCGCGAATCCGCTCGACATCCTCGCCCAGCAGACGGTCGCCGCCTGCGCTCTGGAGCCGATCGACGTCGAGGAGTGGTTCGACACCGTGCGGCGGAGCGCCTCGTTCAGCAGCATGCCTCGATCGGCATACGACGCCACGCTCGATCTGCTCGCCGGCCTCTATCCGTCCGACGAGTTCGCCGAACTGCGGCCACGGCTGGTCTGGGACCGCGATGCCGGCACCCTCACCGGCCGGCCGGGGGCCCAGAGACTCGCCGTCACGAGCGGCGGCACCATCCCCGACCGTGGCCTCTTCGGCGTGTTCATGGTGGGCGGTGAGCCGACGGATGCCGATCCCACCACGGGTGCCACCCGCTCGGCCCCGGGGCGCCGGGTGGGCGAGCTCGACGAGGAGATGGTCTACGAGTCGCGGGTCGGCGACGTGTTCGCGCTCGGCGCGACCAGCTGGCGGATCCAGGAGATCACGCACGACCGGGTGCTCGTCACTCCCGCGTTCGGCCAGCCCGGGCGGCTGCCGTTCTGGCGCGGCGAGGGCATCGGGCGGCCCGCCGAACTGGGGCGGGCGATCGGTGAGTTCACCCGCACGGTGGCCGCGGCATCCGTCGACGAATCCCAGCAGATCACCGAGCGGGCAGGCCTGGACGACTGGGCGGCGAGCAATCTGATCTCGTTCATCGCCGAGCAGCGCGAGGCGACCGGTCATGTGCCCAGTGACAAGACGCTGGTGGTTGAGCGGTTCCGCGACGAGCTCGGCGACTGGCGGGTGATTCTGCATTCCCCGTACGGCATGCAGGTGCACTCGCCCTGGGCGCTCGCGATCAACGGGCGCATCCGAGAGCGGTTCGGGGTCGACGCCAACGCCGTGGCGAGCGACGACGGGATCGTGGTTCGCCTGCCCGACACCGACAGCGAGCCGCCGTCTGCCGAGCTCTTCCTCTTCGAGCCGGCGGAGCTCGAGCAGATCGTCACCGACGAGGTGGGCGGATCGGCGCTGTTCGCCTCGCGCTTCCGCGAGAACGCGGCGCGCGCCCTGCTGCTCCCCCGGCAGAACCCGGGCAAACGCTCGCCGCTCTGGCAGCAGCGGCAGCGCTCGGCGCAGCTGCTGGAGGTGGCGCGCAAGTACCCGACGTTCCCGATCATCCTCGAGACCGTGCGGGAGTGCCTGCAAGACGTGTACGACCTCCCGTCGCTGCTCGCGATCGCGCGCGACCTCGAGGCGCGGCGCATCCGGGTGGTGGAGATCGAGTCCGCGACGGCGTCGCCGTTCGCCCGCTCGCTGTTGTTCGGCTACGTCGCCTCGTTCGTGTACGAGGGCGACAGTCCGCTGGCCGAGCGCCGGGCCGCCGCCCTCGCGCTCGACCCGACGCTGCTCTCCGAACTGCTCGGGCGCGCCGAACTGCGCGAACTGCTCGATCCCGGGGTCATCGAAGACACCCAGCGTGAACTGCAGCGACTGGCGCCCGACCGCCGGGCCCGCGACCTGGAGGGCGTGGCCGACCTGCTGCGGATGCTCGGCCCGCTGCACACCGAGGAAGTGCGCGCCCGATCTCTCGAGTTCGACGTCGGTGCGGCTCTCGAGGAGCTCGTGTCCTCCAAGCGCGCCCTCCGGGTCAGCTTCGCCGGCGACCAGTGGTGGGCGCCGATCGAAGACGCCGGGCGCCTGCGCGATGCGCTCGGGGTGCCCATCCCGTTCGGGGTGCCCGACGCCTTCATCGCGCCGGTCGAGCATCCGGTTCTCGACCTCGTGAGCCGCTACGCGCGCACCCACGGGCCGTTCCTCGCGTCGGAGGTCGCTGCGCGGTTCGGGCTGGGGGTGGCGGTGGTGACGGATGCGCTGCGCCGGCTCTCCGCCGACCGCCGAGTGATCGAGGGCGAGTTCCGGCCGAGCGGTCTGGCGGTGGAGGCGGTCGCCCTCGGGCAGGCCGGCGGCACCGAATGGTGCGACGCCGAGGTGCTGCGGCGGCTGCGCAGCCGCTCGCTCGCCGCCCTCCGGCACGAGGTGGAGCCGGTGCCGGCCACCACGCTCGCCCGCTTCCTGCCCTCGTGGCAGCACGTGGGCGGATCGCTCCGGGGTGCCGACGGCGTGCTCACCGTCATCGAACAGCTGGCCGGCGTTCCCGTTCCCGCATCGGCCTGGGAGAACCTCGTGCTGCCCGCCCGGGTGCGCGACTACAGCCCGGCGATGCTCGACGAGCTGACCGCCGCGGGCGAAGTGGTGTGGTCGGGGCGGGGCAGCCTTCCCGGCAGCGACGGCTGGGTGGCCCTGCACACGCTCGACACCCTGCCGTTCTCGGCGCCGCCGGCCGAGGAGTTCGAGGCGGGCCCGGTGCACCGGGCCCTGCTCGGGGCGCTCGAGCGCGGTGGGGCGTACTTCTTCCGCACGCTGGCCGACGAGGTGGGAGCCGCTGTGCTGCGGGAGGAATCGGAGCAGGCCGTGTCGGAGGCCGGGGGCGCAGCATCCGGTGCATCGGGTGCATCCGCCGCATCTGCCGCCGCGTCCCGAGCCGCCCTGCAGGTGGTCGCACCCCCCGACGACGCCGCGATCGTCTCCGCGATCTGGGATCTGGTGTGGGCCGGCCTCGTGACCAACGACACCGTGGCCCCGCTCCGCACCCTCACGGGGTCGGGCAAGTCGGCGCACAGCACCAAGCGGGCGGCACCGCGCGCTCGGATGTACCGCGGTCGGTCGTTCGCGCGCGCCACCATGCAGACGCGGGTCGGTCCGCCGACCGCCGGCGGGCGCTGGTCGCTCCTGCCGGAGCCCAACACCGACGCCACCCTGCGCGCGCACGCCACGGCCGAGATGCTGCTCGACCGGTACGGGGTGGTGACCCGGGGCTCCGTCGTGTCGGAGCGGGTACCCGGCGGCTTCGCGCTCGTGTACCGGGTGCTCAGCCAGTTCGAGGAGTCGGCACGCTGCCGTCGCGGCTACTTCGTGGAGACGCTCGGGGCGGCGCAGTTCGCCACGGGCGGCACGGTCGACCGGCTGCGCGGCTTCGCTCCGGATGCGGTGGGCCGCTCCGGGCGCGACCGCGTTCCCGAGGCGGTGACGCTCGCGGCGACCGATCCGGCGAATCCGTACGGCGCCGCGCTGCCCTGGCCGAGCGTCGAAGGACACAAGCCCGGCCGCAAGGCGGGAGCGCTGGTGGCGCTGGTCGACGGCGAGCTGGTGCTCTATCTCGAGCGCGGCGGCAAATCGGCGCTGTCGTTCAGCGACGACCCCGAGCACCTCGAGCGTGCGGCCCGATCCGTGGCCCAGGCCGTGTCGACCGGGCGGGTCGACAAGCTCGCCGTGGAGCGGGTGAACGGCGAATTCGTGCTCGGCACGGCGGTGGGCGGATCGCTGGAGGCCGCCGGGTTCACGGCGACTCCGCGCGGATTGCGGCTCCGTGCCTGAGGGCGACACCGTCTACCGGGCGGCGGTGCACCTGAACACGGCTCTCGCGGGCCGGCCGCTCACCGTGTGCGACATCCGGGTGCCGAAGTATGCGGCGGTCGACCTGACGGGAGAGACCGTCGACGAGGTGGTCTCCCGGGGAAAGCATCTGCTCACGCGGGTGGGCGAGCTCAGCATCCACAGCCACCTGAAGATGGAGGGCTCGTGGCACATCTACCGGCACGGCACCCGTTGGCGGCGGCCCGCCTACCAGGCGCGGATCGTGCTGGAGAACGCGGACTGGGTGACGGTGGGCTTCGATCTGGGCACCCTGGAGGTGCTGCGCCGGGAGGACGAGGACGAGGTCGTCGGGCATCTGGGGCCCGATGTGCTCGGGCCCGATTGGGACGCCGAGGAGGCCGTGCGACGGCTCGCTGCGCAGGAGTCGCGGGAGATCGACGTCGCCCTGCTCGACCAGCGCACCTTGGCCGGGCTCGGCAATGTGTATGTGAACGAGCTCTGCTTCTTGCGCGGGGTGCTGCCGCAGCGGCCCGTCGGCGAGGTGAAGGATCTGCCGGCGGTGGTCGCCCTCGCACATCGGCTCATCCTCGCCAACCGCGACCGGGTGGAGCGCACCACCACCGGCGACATGCGGCCGGGACGGCAGACCTACGTGTACGGCCGCGAGGGCAAACCGTGCCGGCGCTGCGGAACACGCATCCGCCACGGGATGCTCGGCGCGACCGCACTCTCCGAGCGCGACACGTACTGGTGCCCGAGCTGCCAGACCTGAGCGGAGTCGGGCCGGCCTCGGTCGTATCAGCTGCGCGGGGAAGGCGGGGCGGCGTCCAAGGCGGCGATCTGGCGCTTGAGGGCGACCTGGCGATAGGAGGTGTCGAGCAGTTCGGCCACGAAGGTCCAGTCGGTACCGTCGTGGAGGTCGATCGCCAGCCAGCCCGACGGGCCGAAATACGGGGGCACGAAAACGTCCGGCAGCTCGAGCAGGGCCGGGCGCTCCTCGGGATCGGGCTTGAACACCACCGAATGCGGCCGCGCCATCATCGCCCCGGCGAGAGCGAACAGCTTCTTGCCCGCCCGGAACGTGGGGCGGCCCCAGGCCTCCACCTCGGCCGATTCGGGATAGTCCGCGCAGATGGCGCGCAGGCGCTCGAGCACCGGGTCTCCCGGTTCGAAGAGCTGCGGATGCTCCATGCCGAGCAGAGTACCGGCTCGGCGTTCTGCACTCCACTGTCGGGGCGCATCCGGAACCGTCGTCGCGGCGCATCCGAGGTGGGCTGTTAGATTCGCCTGGTGAGCCCTACGGATGCTGCGCCCTTGACCATCGATGACGAGGCCGTGATCTGGTCGGCACCCCGCGACGAGATCGCGGAGCGCCTGACGACGCAGCCCCTGGTGATCGTGATGCACGGCCGCGGCTCGCACGAGGCCGACCTGCCCGCACTGTTCCCCTTTCTGCCGGAGGGGATCGTGTTCGCCTCCCTGCGGGCACCCCTCTCCGGGGCGCCGTACGGGATGGGAGGCTGGACCTGGTTCCCGCTCGAAGCGGCGCCCGACGGCTCCGGGAGCCCCGCCGGCGCCGACGTCGGCGCCGCGGCCGACGCCGTGCTGGGCTGGCTCGATCGCACCGAGGCGCTCCACGGCAGCCCAAGCGCCGTCGCCGGACTCGGTTTCTCGCAGGGCGGCATGATGTCGATCGAGCTGATGCGCTCGGCGCCGGAGCGCTTCGCCGCCGCAGTCGACCTCTCGGGCGTCAGCGCCATCCGCACCGTCGCCGGTGACGAGGTGCTCGCGGAACGGCGTCCGCCGCTGTTCTGGGGCCGGGATGCCGCCGATCCGATCATCCCCGTCGCCGGCGTCGAACGCACCGCCGCCTTCGTGCCCCGGCACTTCACCGTCACCGAGAAGCTGTATCCGGGCAACGCGCACTCGATTTCGAGCGAGGAACTCGTCGACGTGTCGGCCTTCCTGCGCACCGCGCTGTCTTTGGAGCCCAGGGAAGCCGCTCCCCCGGCCTGACGGCACGGGACGGGACGACCGGGTCAGGCAGAAGGAGGAGACGACCATGGCCAAGAAGGCAGCTCGGGCATCCGCTGGACCCTCGACGGCGGCGACGCTCGCACTGGCCAAGGCGGGCATCCCCTTCGTCCCCCATGTGTATGAGCATGACGCCGCGGCCACCGACTTCGGCGCCGAGGCGGCCCGCGAACTCGGCGTGGAGCCGGCCCGGGTGTTCAAGACGCTGATGGTGGAGACCGATGCCGGCTTCGGCATCGGCATCCTGTCGGTGCGCGATCAGCTGGACGTGAAGGCGCTGGCCGGCGAACTCGGCGCCAAGCGCGCGGCGATGGCCGACAAGGCGGTGGCCGAACGCAAGAGCGGCTACGTGGTGGGCGGCATCAGCCCGATCGGTCAGAAGACGAGGCTGCCGACGGTGCTCGACGAGGCGGCGCGGGAGTTCGGGACGATCTTCGTGTCGGGCGGGCGACGGGGGTTCGATCTCGAGATCGCACCCGGCGATCTGCTGCGCGCCGTCGACGGGCGGGTCAGCCGGATCCGGCGCGGCTGAGCGATCGGCGCGGCCTAACGATCGGCGAGGCTCAGCGAACGGCGAGGCTCAACGAACGAGGTCAGTGCGGGCCGTCGGCCTCTCCGCCCTCGACCACGGTGACGGCCCACCGACGCAGGAAGACGGCTCCGGCGGCGTCGTTGGTGACCCCGTCGACGGTCAGCACCGGATAGGCCGTCTCCGGCACGCCGTCGGCCGGGCGCACATCGATGTGGGCGACGTCGTAGCCCTCGTCGTGCAGCCAGCCGGCCATGGCGTAGTCGACGCGGGAGTCGCCGACCGTGCGCCAGCGGGTTGGAACAGTTCCGGTCTCGGCCACCAGCGCCAGCGCGCGCTCGGCGCCCAGGGCCTTCCCGGCGCGGAACGACTCGATGTCGGTGGAGATGATCGAGGGATCGAGCCGGTAGCTGATGCTGCCGTCGGAGGCGGGATGGGATTCGGTTCTCCACACCGCGCCCAGGTCGAGAGTTCTGCACAGATCCAGAACCGCGCGGTCGAAGTCGGACTGCATCGCGAGATAGTCGTCGGAGTCGACGTCGGTGCGCTGCTCGACCGAGACCATGGTGCGCTTCGTGCGGTCGAGGAAGACCGAGTCGGCGAAGCGCGACGCCACGAGATCTTCGACCGCGGTCGCCAGTTCAACCACAGGAGAAAGGGATTCATCGATGGTGATCTCACCGACGCCGGCGGAAGTGATGCGGAACCAGGAGCCGCCCTTCTCGCACACGCCGAACACCTGGGCGTGCTCGGCCAGGCCGCCCTGCACGAGGGGTTCCACCACCTCGGCGCGCAAAAAACCGTCAGAGCGGCCGGTATTGAACACGATCGGAACGCCGGCGTTCGCGAGCGACACGAGGTCGGCGGCGATCGAGGGGATGGCGATGGTGCGGGTGACCGGGCTGGCCACCGGCCCGTCGACATCCAGGAGCAGGCCGAGATCGGGGGTCGCTGACGTCACTGATCCATTATGGTCGGCGAAGCGGCGCGGCCGGTCAGGGCGAGCGCAGCGGCCGCGCCCTGCCGAAGGCCGTGTGCACCCCGGGCGAGAACAGCACCGAGTCCGGTGGGCGCGAGGCGAGTTCGCCGAAGCCGGCTGCGGCGAGCAGCTCGTCGTCGAGGAAGTGCAGTTCGGCGTCGACGACGGTCCACGGCGGGTGCTCGTTGGGGATGAACACCGTGCGCCCGTTGCGGGCGAGGTGGAGCCCCCATCGGGCGGTGAGGAAGACGGCGAGTTCGTCGTCGGAGCGATCCAGGCGGCCGGGCCGGGCGTCGATCCGGCTGTGCGGGCCAGGTGCGCCGCCGAAGCCGCGTTCGCCGAGGCGTTCCGAGCGGTAGCTGATCAGGCCCGTGCGATCCGTGTCGATCGACATCCGAGCCCAGCGGTAGGGCAAGCCGAAGAGCAGGTGCGCGGCGCCGACCGCAGCCAGCCGCGACGATTCGAGAGAGGAGAAGACCACGCCGCGCCGGCCGGTCTCGTCGACCGAGTAGAGGCGCACGTTGATCTCGGGGAAGGTCCCGGCGTACGGGATCGGGCCGAGGGCGCGAAAACCGGGCGCGGTGGCGTGGGCGAGGCGGAACGGGATGAGACCCACCCAGGCCGATCCGTCGAACAGGTCCGGCCGAGTGCCCGGGGGAAGATGCGGCGCCACCCGTTCGGGGTCGACCCGCCAGTGCAGAAAGGTGAGCGACTGCCAGTCCTGCTCGTGCAGGAGGTCACCGGCGAGCGCGGGAGCGGTGCGCGAGAGCGGTTCCGGCGAGCGGAACTCCGTCGTCCGCCGCGGGTGCGGCGAGCGCGGCTCAGTCGTCGGCATCGATCCCGATCACGGCCACGTCCACTCCGGGGCTCAGGAGGATGTCGGCACGCTTGTACTTGCCTTCGCCCACGTTCACCTCCATCCAGGTCGGTTCCGCCGACGCCACGGCCTGGCGGATCTCCTCTTTGACGTCGTCGACGTCGCGGCCGGAGACCGAATACTGCTTGCCCGCATAGAGGATGTTGATGCGCTTCACCGGGGTTCTGCCTCTCTTCGCTCTCAGAGTACTTCGATCCGCCGCCCGGCACCGACATCCTGATGGTGAAATGCGGTGACACCCCGGCGCTCGAAGCGCTGCGAAAACCTCTACGCTCGGTGGCATGACGAACGCCATCCCGACGCCGTACGAAGACCTCCTGCGCGACACCCTGGAGAACGGCACCGCGAAGTCGGACCGCACCGGAACCGGAACGCGGAGCGTGTTCGGCCGTCAACTGCGGTTCGACCTGGCCGAGGGCTTTCCGCTGATCACCACCAAGCGGGTGCACTTCAAGTCGATCGCGTACGAGCTGCTCTGGTTTCTGCGCGGCGAGAGCAACGTGCGGTGGCTGCAGGAGAACGGCGTCACCATCTGGGACGAGTGGGCCGACTCCGCCGGCGAGCTCGGCCCGGTGTACGGGGTGCAGTGGCGATCGTGGCCCTCGCCGACGGGCGAGCACATCGACCAGATCACCGAGGTGATCGAGGCCATCCGCCGCGATCCGGATTCGCGCCGGTTGATCGTCTCGGCCTGGAACGTCGCCGAGATCCCTTCGATGGCACTCGCCCCCTGCCACGCGCTGTTCCAGTTCTACGTGGCCGACGGCAAGCTCTCCTGCCAGCTCTACCAGCGCAGCGCCGACCTGTTCCTCGGCGTGCCGTTCAACATCGCGAGCTACGCGCTGCTGACGCACCTGGTGGCGGCTCAGACGGGTCTGGAGGTGGGCGACTTCGTCTGGACCGGTGGCGACTGCCACATCTACGACAACCACGTCGAGCAGGTGCGCCGGCAGCTCGAGCGCGATCCCTTCCCGGCTCCCCGGCTGCAGATCACGGCCGAGCGCGCGAGCATCTTCGACTACACCTACGACGACCTCGAGGTCGTGGGCTACGAGCACCACCCGGCCATCCGCGCAGCAGTCGCCGTCTGAGGGCGCCGACGTGAGCGTGGCACTGATCTGGGCCGAGGCCCGGGGTGGAGTGATCGGCCAGGGCGGCGGCATCCCGTGGCACCTGCCCGAAGATCTGGCGCACTTCCGCGAGCTGACCTGCGGATCGACGGTGGTGATGGGGCGCAAGACCTGGGATTCCCTGCCGGAGCGCTTTCGGCCCTTGCCTGGGCGACGCAACATCGTCGTGACCCGGGATGCCGAATGGACGGCCGAGGGCGCTCAGGTCGCTCATTCACTCGAGGCGGCACTCGGGACCGGGGCGGACGAGACCGTCTGGGTCATCGGCGGCGGTGACATCTACCGGCAGGCCCTCGGGACGGCCGACCGGATCGAGATCACCGAAGTGGATCTCGATCCGGTCGGAGACACCAGAGCCCCCGAGGTCGGCGAGGGCTGGGCGCGCAGCCAAGACCCCGTCGACGGCTTCCACGAGTCGAAGTCGGGCATCCAGTACCGGTTCGTCACGCTCACCCGCGACGAACCGGCCGCCGGTCAGCGCTGACGACTCAGCCGGCGTCGACCGTCTGCTCGCGGCGCGGCAGGGTCCAGCCCGGGCGCACGTAGTGGCAGGTGTACCCGTTCGGGTAGCGCTCGAGGTAGTCCTGGTGCTCCGGCTCTGCCTCCCAGAACGGGCCGGCCGGGCTCAGCTCGGTGACCACGGGTCCGGGCCAGAGGCCTGAGGCGTCGACATCCGCGATCGTGTCCTCCGCGACGGCCCGCTGGCTGTCGTCGGTGTAGTAGATACCCGAGCGGTAGCTCGTGCCGATGTCGTTGCCCTGACGGTTCTTGGTGGACGGGTCGTGGATCTGGAAGAAGAACTCCAGCAGCTCGCGATAGCTGGTGACCGACGGGTCGTAGCTGATCTCGATGGCCTCGGCATGCGTGCCGTGATGGCGGTAGGTGGCGTTCGCCACGTCACCGCCCGTGTAGCCGACGCGCGTGTCGAGCACGCCGGGGCGACGGCGGATGAGATCTTCCATGCCCCAGAAACAGCCTCCGGCGAGGATCGCCTTCTCGGTGGTGGTCATCGTGCACTCTCCTCGATGGTCGTGGTGGTGGTGGGGAACAGCTCGAGATACTCCTCGTACCCCGAAGCGGCGAGCTCGTCGCGCGGCACGAAGCGCAGCGCGGCGGAGTTGATGCAGTAACGCAGGCCGCCGGCCTCGCGCGGCCCATCGGGGAACAGGTGCCCCAGGTGGCTGTCGCCGTGGGCGGAACGCACCTCGGTGCGGGTCATGCCCCAGCTGCGGTCCTTCCTCTCGACGACGTTCGCCGGGTCGAGCGGAACGGTGAAGCTCGGCCAGCCGGATCCGCTGTCGAACTTGGCGGTGGAGGCGAACAGCGGCTCGCCCGACACGATGTCGACGTAGATGCCGTCGCGGTGCTCGTTCCAGAACTCGTTGCGGAACGCCGGCTCGGTGGCGTCGTCCTGGGTCACCGCGCGCTGCTGGCGGGTGAGACGGGCGAGCGCCTCGGGGGTGGTGCGGTAGTCCTTGGTCACGTTGACTCCTCGATTCTGCGCCGCTGGCTGCGGCGTCACTTACCAGAACACTCGTTCTGCTGGAATAGTTCCCGACTGCACAGGATGTTCGAAGCCGACCGTGTTGCCGCTCGGCCGCCACCGGGGCAGAGTGAGCCCATGACCGACCGAACCCAGGGAAGCGACCGCCTCGCCAG
This sequence comes from Herbiconiux sp., assembly GCF_023264855.1. GTDB lineage: Bacteria > Actinomycetota > Actinomycetes > Actinomycetales > Microbacteriaceae > Herbiconiux. The sequence continues at coordinate 13,658 of NZ_JAHFUW010000066.1, forward strand.
CTGGATCCGGGGCTACCGGCGCGCCTGGGAGAGCAACGATCCGGCCGACATCACGGCCCTCTTCACCGACGACGCGGACTATTTCGAGGCCCCGCATCAGCATCCGTGGCACGGCCACGACGCCATCGTCGCCGGCTGGCTGGCGGCCCGCGACGAGCCGGGTGACACCGCGTTCGAGTGGGAGACCGTGGCCGAGACACCGGAGGTCGCGATCGTCCGCGCGGTGTCCCGCTACGCGGCAGGGCCGGTGTACGACAACCTCTGGGTCATCCGGTTTGCCCCGGACGGCCGCGCGACGAGCTACACCGACTGGTGGGTCGAGCGGCCGGCCGACACCGCGAACACCGACACCGCGTACACCGATCACGAGACACAGGAAGAGAACCCCGAATGAGCACCTCCACGAACGACCGCGCCCTGCAGCTGAAGAGCCTGCACGAGGCACCCGAGATCTTGCGCGTGGTGAACGTGTGGGACGCGATCAGCGCCAAGACCGTCGCCGCCCTTCCCGAGACGAAGGCCATCGCCACGGCGGGCCACTCGATCGCCGCCTCCTACGGCTATGACGACGGCGGGATGTCGCTGGATCTCGCCCTCGCAGGTGCCAAGACCGTGGTCGACGCCGTCGACCTGCCCGTGACCGCCGACCTGGACGACGGATACGCCGACCCGGCCGAGACCATCCGACGGGCGATCGGCCTGGGCATCGTGGGCGCGAACGTGGAAGACCGGCTGCGCCCCTTCGACGAGTCGGTGGCGCGCGTCGCCGCCATCGTCAAGGCGGCGGAGCAGGAGGGCGTCGCCTTCCAGCTGAACGCCCGCACCGACGCGATCGCGCGCGGCGGCGACCGCCCGCTCGACGACAGCATCGCGGATGCCATCGCCCGCGGTAAGGCGTTCCTCGACGCGGGTGCGCCCCTGGTCTTCGTGCCCGGCGCGGTCAAGCGTGAGGTGGTGGAACGTCTCGTCGACGGGCTCGGCGCCGGCAAGCTCTCGGTGATCGGCCTTCCCGGCGCTCTCGCCGCGGCCGAGTACGAAGCGCTCGGCGTGGCCCGGATCTCCTACGGCCCGCTCACCCAGCGCGTCGCCCTGCGGGCACTGCGCGACCTGGCCACCGATCTGTACGGCACCGGCGTGATTCCCGAAGACACCCCTGCACTGAACTGACGGGTGCTGAACCGGCGGGCCGACCGCCCTAGGCTGAGCCGGGTGACGAGGATCGTGGAGTGGTGGGACCGCCGCCAGGTGCCGCTCTACGTCGCCGCGATCATCCTGGGCGGGCTCGTCGGGTCGCTCGCGCCGGCGGTCGCACCGGCCCTGACGGTCGCCATCAACCCGGTGCTGGCGCTGCTGCTGTTCGCGACGTTCCTCGGGGTGCCTCTGATCGAGGTCGGGCGCTCGTTCCGGGACATCCGGTTCCTCGGAACGGTGCTGGCGGTCAATTTCGTCATCGTGCCTCTGGTGGTGCTCGGATTGTCGCGGTTCGTAGCCGACGATCGCGGCCTGCTCCTCGGCGTGCTGCTCGTACTGCTGACGCCGTGCATCGACTACGTGATCGTGTTCACGGGCCTCGCCGGCGGCGCCAAGGCGCGCCTTCTCGCCGCCGCACCTTTGCTGATGCTTCTGCAGATCGTGCTGCTCCCGCTGTACCTGCTGCTGTTCGCCGGTAGCGCTGCGGTCGAGCTGATCGACGTCGAGCCGTTCGCCGAGGCGTTCCTGATGCTGATCGTCGCTCCGCTCTCGGCCGCCGCCATCGTGCAGGCGATCGCCCGCCGCCATCGCGCCGGCCGCGCGATCGAGCACGTCCTGGCATCCGCGATGGTGCCCCTCATGATGCTCACCCTCGCGACCGTGATCGGCTCCCAGATCGCCGCGGTCGGCGGCCAGGCCGTCGCTCTGATCCGGGTCGTCCCGATCTACGCGGCGTTCCTTGTCGTCATGCTGTTCGTCGGACTCGCCGCCGGCAAGGCAGCGCGCCTGGATCCCGCCGGCATCCGAGCCGTGGTGTTCAGCGGATCGACCCGGAACTCGCTCGTCGTCCTCCCCCTCGCGCTGGCGCTGCCGGCACCGCTGGAGATCGCCCCGCTCGCGATCGTCACCCAGACCCTCGTCGAACTGGTCGGCATGGTCGTCTTCGTTCGCCTGGTGCCCCTGCTGATTCGCTCGGGATCCGGGCCGGTTGTTACGGTATTGCGGTGAACGAAGGGTCCGACCGGATGGTGCCCGCTCCTCGAGCGGCCGTGGTGTTCAACCCTGCGAAGGTCGACGTCGCGGCTCTTCGCAAGGTCGTGGGCGTCGAGGAGTCCGTCTCGGGCTGGGGGCCCTCTGCCTGGTTCGAGACCAGCAAGGACGACGACGGCCGGTCGGCGGCCGAGGCGGCGGCCCGATCGGGCGCCGCGGTGATCCTGGTCGCCGGCGGCGACGGCACTCTCCGCGCTGCGGTCGAGGCCCTCACCGGGAGTGGAATCCCTCTGGGGTTGCTTCCGACCGGCACGGCCAACCTGTTCGCGCGCGAGCTCGGGCTCCCGCTGAACGACCTCGCAGCATCCGTGAGCACCGCATTCACGGGAGACGATCGGCCGGTCGACGTGGGAACAGCTGTGCTTCACCGCGTCGACGGCGCCGAGTCGCGGCACGCGTTCCTGGTGATGGCCGGTATCGGGGTGGATGCCCACATGGCGGCTCACACCAATGAGCGGCTGAAGAAGCGCATCGGCTGGCTGGCCTACTCCGACCCGATCGCCCGCAGTGTGCTGGGCAACAGGCAGTTCGACATGGTCTACCGGCTCGACGACCGGGCGGAGGTCAGCACCCGTGCTCACACCGTGATCGTGGGGAACTCCGGCAGCCTTCCTGCCGGGCTCCTCCTTCTTCCCGATGCCGTGATCGATGACGGATTGCTGGATGCGGTCGTCTTCCGGCCGGGACGCGGACCGGGGTGGACGAACATCGGCTACCGGCTCACCTTCAACCGGGTGCTGCACCGCACCCGGTTCGGGCGGCTGATCGCCCGCCTCACGCCGAGGCCTCGAGCCATCCAGTGGGCCCAGGCCACCCGGCTCCAGGTGCGCCTGGAGACACCGCAGGAGATCCAGCTCGACGGCGACCCGCACGGGCTCGTGACCGGCGCGGCCCTCTCCGTGCACCACCACGGCCTGACGATCCGGGTGCCGTGAAGCGGCGGGTCCGCCGGCCGTACTCCATCGATTTCCGAGCGATTTCTCAGACATCTCCTTTGGCACTCTCTGATCGCGAGTGCTAAATTCTTCCTAGTTGAGTCACATCGACTCATGTTCTACCGGAAGGAGATCTTTCATCATGGCTATGACTTTTGACCCTTTCAGCGAGCTGGACCGTCTCGCCGGCAGCCTGCTCCAGTCCCGGCCCGGACCGCGGGTGATGCCCGTAGACCTGTACCGGGATGCGGATCGGTACGTGCTGAACGCCGATCTCCCCGGGGTCGACCCGGGGTCGGTGGATGTGGACGTCGACGGGCAGCTCCTCACCATCCGCGCGCAGCGCACGGCGGGGACGGCGGAAGGCGCGAAGTGGCTGACGCAGGAGCGTCCGGCCGGCAGCTACCTGCGTCAGTTCAGCATCGGCGAGGGCGTGGACACCGCGGGCATCTCGGCCAGCTACGACAACGGGGTGCTGAGCGTCATCATCCCGGTGAGCGAGAAGGCCAAGCCTCGCAAGATCCAGGTGCAGAGCCCGTCGCCGGTGGACGAGCAGAAGACGCTCACGAGCTAGCGCCCGGGTAGCACGAACCCACGGAACAGAAGAAGGGGTGCCCGATTTCCCGGGCACCCCTTCGTGGCGTGATGGGGAGAACTCCCTCCGAGGGCCGGATGCCGGCGCGACCGCGACACGTCTAGGTGCGGCGCGGGATGGATCCGAGGTTCACGGGCACGGCGAACGCGGCCGGCGGGAGTCCGTCGTAGTCAGGGGGCCGGCGGAACATGCTCATCGTTCCGTAGTGCTCGGCAAAGGGCGACCAGCTCTGGATGACGGGACGCGCGGCCAGCTCCGGGTGCCCGTCGAGGGGGCCGAGCACGAGGATCTGTCGCCGGCCGGTGCGTTTCACGAGTGCCGCTCCGTCGCTGACGAGCGCGGCGACCAGGACGCCCAGATGGTTCGAGGGATCCAGACCGGCGGTCTTCGCGGTGGGGGGAAACCCGAAGCACCGAACCTCGGTGACGTTCCCGAACGAGATCGTGGGCACGTCGGGACCACCCGCCCTGACGGTGAAGGGGAGGCCCTGCGAGCGGCTCGGCGTCACCGTGACGACCGCCCGAGCGCCGCTCTCGCCCGGACAGTAGACCGCCCCGGGTTCGGCCCGCGCTTCGTAGACGACCTCGGCGCATCCGTCGAGCTCGTCCGACAGATACTCCGCCCACCACAGCACCTTGTCCATGCATCCCCCCTCCGTCGCTGGTAAAGCGTGGCACCGAACCGGTCGGGAGGGTAGGGGAAGGCAGATTCACCATCCGTTCGAAGGGTGATCGCAGGTCGAGCGACGGCGGTACTCGCGCGATGGAGAGACTGGCTAGGCTTCGGGTACGACTGAGGGGGAGCAATGCTCAAACGGGGGACGAAGACGACATCCGGGGTGCAGCCGGGATCCGATACGACGGATGCGGAGCAGTCGGCCGCACGAGGCTTGAACCGCCGGGCATTGCTCGGCCTCGCCGCGGCCGGCGGCGTGGGGGTCG
>NZ_JAHFUW010000067.1 GCF_023264855.1 Herbiconiux sp.
ACTCACCGCCCCCGACACCGGGCAGATCTGCACCGTGACCCGCCGCCGCTACCGGCCCACCGCAGAACTGCGCACCGTCCTCACCATCGACGACCAGACCTGCCGGTTCCCGGGCTGCCGCCGCCGCGCCACCGCCTGCGAACTCGACCACACAGTGGACTGGGCCCACGGCGGACCCACCACCCCCGACAACCTCGCCCACCTCTGCCCCAAACACCACCACCTGAAACACTCCACCGGCTGGCAGGTTCAACCCGACCCCACCGGCAACCGCACCCTCCACTGGACCAGCCCCGGCGGCACCACCTACACCACCACCCCCACCGGAAGAACACCCACGACTCCACCAGCACCACCTCCGGCGGCACCTCCACCTCCACGACCACCGGTCGACATCTTCAGCACGTCGGCTGAGCTACCAGGTGGAGACCCACCTCCCTTCTGATCGCGGTCGCCCGCTGACACCCGTACGATCCGCCAGGGCCCGGGCGCGTACTGTCCCGCCTCCGCCGTCGGGTCAGCTGATCACCGCAGCCTGATCAGCGACACGCGTCGCGCGCCGAGATCGACATCGATCGCGCCCTCGCGCCCTCGCGCCCTGTACACATGCACCTGGACACGCTGATCGGCGGCGGCTTCGAGACAGGCCCCACGACGCTCAGGGCCGCGGTGGAGTCGTCCTCGCCCTCGCCCGGGCTTTGATCGCGACGATGACATCGGTCTTGGCATCGGAGTAGGCATTCATGTCGCCCCAGCTCCGGGTGAGCAGGTCGCGCTTGGTGCTCTCGTAGAGGGCCCGGTCGGCAGCATCCGTTCTCAGGTGGTCGCGCAGCAGGAGGTACTCGCCGATCGCGGGATCGTGCCGCTGATACACGTGCACGTGCACGTCGCGCGCGGGCGTGCGCACGAGACGGTGCCCGGGTTCACGCACCCGCAGCTCGTAGCCGGCCGCCAGAAGCGCGTCGAGGTAGTCCTCCTCGGCAGTGATGTCGTCGACCGCCACCACGATGTCGACGATCGGTTTCGCGGCCAGACCCGGAACCGAGGTGGAACCGATGTGCTCGATCTCGACCGGCACGGCGACGAGGGCAGCCCGGATCCGCTCCCGATGCTCGCGAAACAGACCCGCCCACCGCTCGTCGAAGTCGCTCAACGTCAGCTCGCGCACCTCGACGCCGCCCACGAGCTCGACGGTCGTGACGTCGGGCCGGCGCGGCCCGCTGCTCGTGCTCATCGCGCTCCCCTCAGACGACGGTGTATTTGAAGCCGACGTGCGAGTCGACGAATCCGAGGCGCGTATAGAAGCGGTGCGCATCCACGCGCGCCGCATCCGAGGTGAGCTGCACGAGCGTCGCACCGAGCTCCCGCGCGGCTGGCCCGGTGACCCACCGCATCAGCGCGGTCCCGATTCCCGAGGAGCGCTCCGAGCTCGCCACCCGCACCGCCTCGACGAGAAGGCGGGTGCTGCCTCGACGAGCCATCCCCGGGATGAGCGTCAGCTGCAGCGTGCCCACGACTCCCGTCGTCTCGTCGACGGCCACCAGCAGGTCGTTGCCGGGATCGGCGAGGATCCGGTCCAGACCGGCCGCGTACGCCGGCTCGTCGACACCGCTGGCCGCGTCACCGCGCCCGGCACTCACCGGGTCGTCGGCGAGAAGCCGCATGATCGCTCCCAGATCGCCCTGATCCGCGCGGCGGATGAGCACGGAGGCGCGCGACGCCTCGACGGAGACGGGGAGGGTCAGCTGATCGAGCACAGTCCATTGTGCCGCGAACCGGCGCACGCGACTCTGCGGAACCGCTGGGTCAGGCGATCAGCGCAGGATCTCCACCATCAGCACCCAGGCGTTCACGATCGACACGATGAAGATCGCGATGAAGCCCCACGCCACGTGGACGAGACCGACGCCGTCGCCCGTGATCAGCAGGATGCCGCCCACGACCACGCCCGACATCTGCCCGATGTGCAGAACGATGGTGGGGATGGTGCGCGAGAGGCTCGGGCCGTCGTGACTGCGCAGCATCCGCACCGCCGCATCCGCCTGGAAACCGAGCCCGACCACGGCGAACAGCAGAAGCTCGATGCCGAGCGACTGGGCGGACTGCTGCGGGATGAGCATCGCCAGCGCCGACACGAGGATGACCGCGATCGCCGCAACGGTCGACCCGGCGCGCGCCGGCAACGCCGAACCGGCGAGGATCTGCTTCACGTTCACCGAGATCGCCACGATGATCAACCCGGCGAGAGCACCCGCCGTTCCGGCACTGGCCGCGGCGAAACCCTGCCAGGCCGTGAGGTCGAATGCACCCATGGCGGCATCGTATCGGGCACGGACCCGGTGCCGGCAAGGATTTGGCCCCGGCGCAGGCCGATCGGCCCATCAGCCGCGGCACCGGCCCGCCCACCGGCACGAGCCGAGCCGAGCCGACCCGAGGCTCAGGCGCGATCGTGCAGAGTGACGTGGTACCCATCGGGGTCGGCGAAGGTGAAGGTGCGGCCGAAGGGCCCGTCGATCGGGGCCGCGACGATGGTGTGGCCGGCGTCGACGAGCGCGTCGTGGATGGCCTGCACATCGGTGGCGTGCAACCAGATGGCCGCGCCGATACCGGGCTGGGCGATCGACGCCAGGTCGGTTCCGGGCACCATGTCGCGCAGGGCGAACGCGATCGGCGCGGTCTCGAAGACGACGGCGTGCGGCGGGCCGGCCTGGGAGCGCACGAGCCCCAAGTACTGCTCGTAGAACGCCTGCGAGGCGTCGAGATCGCGAACCTGCAGCGAGATGAAGTCGGGACCGGTGACGGGCATGCTGTTCCTCCTGGAAATACGTGTCAGTTAGCTGACATAGCTCAATGTATGTCAGAATACTGACATGAGTCAAGTCGACCGCGGAATCGATCTCGAGACATCGCTGGGCTACCTGCTGAAAGAGGCCTCGAGCGCCCTTCGGGCCGCCATGGAGGGTGTGCTGCGCCCGTTGGGCATGACCGTCACGCACTACTCGTGCCTCGAACTGCTCGCGCAGCGACCCGGTCTGTCGAACTCCGAGCTGGCCCGGGGCGCGTTCGTGACCCGCCAGTCGATGAACGTGCTGCTGCAGACGCTCGAGCGCGACGGCTACGTCACGCGCCCGGCCGAGCCGCCGGTCGGCAAGGCCCTCCCGGCCCAGCTCACCCCGAACGGCCGGCGCAGCCTGGCGAAGGCGACCGCGGCGGTGCGCTCCGTCGAACTCCGGATGCTGGGCGGCCTGACGCCGGATGAGCAGTCGAGCGCCTTCCGCGTCTTGCGCAGCATGATCCGATCCCTGCACGACGACGGCGAGCATCCCGCCCATCCAGACTCAGGGAGAGTCGACCCGGGCACGACCTGACCTCGCCGCGCTCGCGGCCGCGCCCTTCCACCAGACGCACCCGGGGGCGGCACCGGATGCCGCTACGGTCGTGTCATGGGATTCTTCGGTTCAGGCGGCGGGCCCCGGGCCTCGGCGATGACGGCGGCTGCGGTCGAGGCGGCGGTCTTCACGCAGACGCGTTTCCGGGAGGGCTACGACCTCGAGGAGGTGGATGCGTTCCTCGCCCGGTGCGCCGCCAGCATCCGCTGGGCCGAGGGCGGCTCGCGGCCCTCGGATCCTGTTACGGCCGACGATGTGGTGGCGGCGCGCTTCAGGCCGACGAAGTTCCGCGCCGGTTACGACCAGAACCAGGTCGACGACCTCCTCGACCGCATCGTCGTCACGCTCCGCACCGAGCCGCGCCGCGCCTGAAGCTCCGCGGCAGCGAAGGCGCACGACGCGTCACGACTCACAGCCAGATGGTCGAGAGCCAGACCACGACGATGCTCGCGACGAGCACCGCGAGGTTCAGCCAGATCGTGTCGTGCCGCCTCACGTGCACGATCGTGGCGCCCACCTGCACCAGGCTCAGGCCGATCGCCGCCGCGAAGGCGAGGCCTGGCAGGATGCCGGCGAGCGGGGGCAGGAGGAGGCCGATCGCGCCGAGCACCTCGAGCACACCGATCGCGCGCACGGCGCCGAGGGGCAGATCGTCGACCCACTGCATCATCGGCCGGAGGGCGTCTTTCGACCGGACGATCTTGACCCCGCCCGAATACAGGTAGAGCACGGCGAGCAGTCCGGCGACGATCCAGTAGGCGATCAGCATGAGTCCTTCTTCGTGTTCGAGAGTGCGGCCGGCGTGGTTACGATCGGTAAGCGTCGCCAGTCTGCGCCTTTTCACAGGGCCGTACAAAAGGCACACGCGTGTTACCGAGCGCCACGCAGGGCCCCGCACGGGAAGGGAGTCAGAATGTCCGACTACGAGAACGTCTGCCTGATCCGGGGCGACCAGGGCCGTGCCGTCCGAGCCCTCCTCGACCGGATCTCCGACAAGTGGACTCTGCTGGTGATCGCCACCCTGCACGACCGGCGGCTCCGGTTCACCGAGTTGCAGCGGCGCATCCCGGGCATCTCGCAGCGGATGCTCTCGCGCACGCTCGCCCACCTGTCCCGCGACGACCTGGTCACCCGCACGGCCTATGCCGAGGTGCCGCCCCGCGTCGAGTACGAGCTCACCCCGACGGCCCGCACCCTGATCCCGCACGCCGTGGCCCTCGCGGACTGGGCGGTGCACAACATCACCGAGGCGCCGGAGGTGGAGGAGCGGGATGCAGACGCGGGGGCGGATGCGGACGGGTCGGTGAACGCCTGAGATCCGCGCGTACACCACGTGATTCCCGGCCGATACCGGTCGCTGCCCGGGCGCTAGGATCTTCGAGAAGTGAACACCGTGGCGAGCCGGGATGCCCGCCACCAGGATCGCGGGGGGCGATGTGCCGGCATTCAAGCGTGTGACGAGGCGTGCGACAGGGTGGGGCATCGCGCTGGCGTTGGCGGCGCTGCCACTCGCGGCCGAACCGGCGTTCGCCGAGGAGGCGCCGCCCAGCCCCGCCGCAGCCGTCCACACCGCCGACGCGAGCACAGCCGGCACCACCGCCGACGCCAGCACAGCCCGCTCAACCGCCGACGCCGAGACCGACGCCGACACCGCCGCCGCCACCCCAGGCGTCACGCACGCGCAGAACCCCAGCGTGCCCGACGGGGCCGCGTGGACGGAGGAGTACTTCCCCTCCTCGGTGCCCTCGAACAACGGCGACCCGGTCGAGCTGCACGCGGATGTGCTGCGCCCCGCCGGCCTGGCACCCGGCGAGAAGACCCCGGTGATCATGTCGATCGGGTCGTACTTTTCGCACTCGGGCATGAACGACGACACGCATCCCCCGCACACCGGGCCCTCGCAGCGCTTCACCGACCTCATCGACGGCGCCGCTCTGATGGCCCGCGGGTACACCTTCGTCTACGTCGACCTGCGCGGTTTCGGCGGCAGCACCGGGTGCATCGAGTGGCTCGGAGCCGGCGAGCAGGCCGACGTCGTCAGCGCGGTCGAGTGGGCCGCGCGGCAGCCGTGGTCGACCGGGTCGGTGGGCCTCTACGGCAAGTCGTACGACGGGTCGACCGGGCTCGTCGGCGTCGACCTCCAGCCCGAGGGTCTGAAGGCCGTCGTCGCGCAGGAGCCGGCCTGGAGCGGGTACGACTACCTCATCACCAACGGCGTCTCCCGCCAGAACCAGGTCGACACCCCTCTGGCCTACCTCGGCATCGCCGACCTGCCGGGCGTCGACCGCGCCTACCACCAAGACGGCTACGACATCGCGCCCGATACCGACCGTTATATGCAGAACGCGGCATACGAGACCACGCATCCGGAATGCGCGCAGACCCTCATCGCCGAGACGAAGGAGATGGACCGCCAGAGCGACTTCTGGCGCATCCGCGACCTGCCGGCGAACGTGAACGGATCGACCGTTCCGCTGATGTTCACGCAGGGCCTCACGGAGCAGAACACGAAACCCGAGAGCATGCAGCTGTTCCTCGCCGACCACGCGGGAGAGCAGCGCGGCTGGCTCGGGCCCTGGGACCACGTGCGCGGCAACGAGGTCGATCCGACGGGCGCGCTGCAGATGGGCCGGGCCGGCTGGTTCGACGAGGTGATGGCGTTCTACGACGCTCACCTGAAGCAGAACACGACCCAGGTGTCCTCCTCCTTCTTCGTGCAGGACAACCTCGGGGCGTGGCGGGTTCAGGATGCCTGGGGCACGACCGACAAGACCGCGACGGTCTCGCTGCGTCCCGGCTCGTACCTCGACACCGGGCGCGGCACCGTGACCGACGACGACGATCCCGGACCCGCCAATCCGGGCCTGCTACCCGACGACAGCGACCCGGGCCCGGGCGGCGACCCGGACGGCGATGGGGATCCGGACGGCGACGGCCGCACCGCCGAAGCACCCGGCTCGCAAGACCCGGGCCTGGGCATCCTGACCCTCTCGCAGCCCCTGCGCACCGACGTTCGTCTCACCGGAACCCCGGCCGTCGAGCTGCACACGCAGGGCGCGGGCAACGTGGCCGTGCAGCTTCTGGACGTGTCGCCCGATCTGAGCGCCGTCGCCATCAACCACAGCGTCGCGCGTCTCTCCGACGACGGCGTCACCCGCTTCGGCCTGCTCGGCATGGACTGGACGCTGCAGGCCGGACACCACCTCGCCGTGACCGTCGACACGATCGACTGGGGCTACTGGGTGCCCGAGCCCAGCGGTACCGAGGTCGTCGTCACGGCCGGCACCGTCGACCTCGCCGTCGAGACGACCGGTGCGGATGTTCCGGCCGAAGGCGCGCGGGCCCCGTACCTCGACCAGTACCTGCACTACTTCACCCGCGACCTGCCGCTCCCCGCCACGGCGGAGACGTTCACGCTGAGCGCCGCGCTGGGCCGGATCCGAACGGATGCCACGACCGTGCGTGCCGGCGACGAGCTCGTGATCGCGGGCGCAGGGTACGACCCGGGCGCGCCCGTGACGCTGACCTGGCAGGGCGAGACCGTCTCGACGCCGACGACGGATGCGGACGGGACCTTCGGTGCGACGGTCCGCATCCCCGAGACGGCTCCGCCCGGAGTCACGACGTTCACCGCCGTGGCGGAGGACGGCGGGCTCTCGACGGTGGAGGTCGAAATCGTGGGCGCGGCGATCCCGAGCACCCCGATCCCGAGCACACCGAATCCGACCACCCCGATCCCGGCGCCCGCTTCCCCGGATGCCGCGGTCCCCGCCGAACTCGCCCGCACCGGCGCTCCGGTCGACGCGATCCCGGCCCTCTCCGCCGGCGCCGGGCTGGTCGTCCTGCTGGGCGCATCCCTCCTGCTTCTGCGCCGCAGGACGCACCGTACCAGCCCCTGACCTCGGCGAGCGCGAGGTGACGCGGGGCGGCACACAGGACGGCGATCACGGGTAGCGGCGGCCTCGGGAGCGCCGCGTGCGGGATGGCGCGTCCGATGCGGCAGAATCATCCTGAGCCACACCTGTGGCCAGGGGCGACGACGCCCCGCCGACACGCTCCTGGGGGAACTTCTTGCACATCCGATCGACCCGCACACCGGCGACGCGCCGCCGTGCCTCGCTTCTCGCTCTCTCCGCGCTCGGCGCCGCCGCAGCGCTGGTCGCCGTTCCGCTCTCGGCCGCGGCCGCGGAGCCGCCCGCCGGTGGCGCGCCCTACGAGGGCGGCGAGTACAGCAGCACCGCCCCGAGCGGCCCCGACGGCTCGTTCCTTGGCACGAACGACGGCGACTGGTACTGGGTGCGCGTCGACGGTGCCGACCGCTACGAGGTCGCGGCCAACCTCTATGCCCCGTTCGACTCGGGCGAGGTGCTCTACATCGCGAGCGGCGAGAAGTACGCAGACGCCCTGAGCGCGGGCCCGGCGGCCTTCCACCAGAACGGCGGCCTGCTACTGACGGCGAAGGACTCGCTGCCCGAGGCGACCCGTAAGGAGATCCTGCGTCTGAACCCGCCGAAGCTCGTCGTGGTGGGCGGCACCGCGAGCGTCTCGGATGCCGTGTACCAGCAGCTCGCCGCGCTGAAGCCCGACATCACCCGCATCGGCGGCGCCGACCGGTACGAGGTGTCGCGCAACGTGATCGACTACGCCTTCCCCGAGGGCGTGGACGACGTCTTCGTCGCCACCGGCAACAACTTCCCCGACGCCCTCGCGGCGGGCCCGGCCGCAGGACACCTCTCCGGCGCCGTGCTGCTGGTGAACGGCTGGGGCGAGGGGCTCGATGAGCCCACCCGCGACCTGCTGGCGGACAAGAACACGCAGGTGGCCCGGATCGCGGGAGGCGTGAACTCGGTGAACGGCAAGGTCGAGACCGATCTGGCCGCCGCCGTGCCCTCGGTGACGCGCTACACGGGAGCAGACCGCTTCGCGGTGGCCGCGAACATCAATACGAGCATCTGGACGGGCAAGACCGAGAACGTCTTCATCGCCTCGGGGCTGGTGTTCCCGGATGCGCTCTCCAGCGGCCCGGTCGCGGCATCCTTCGACTCCCCGCTCTTCCTCTCCCGGCCCACGTGCTACCCGGCTCCGACCGCGGATGCGATCTGGCACAGCACGCTGAACCCCGAGACCGTGGTCTACGTGGGAGGCCCCAACACGCTCTCGCAGCTGCTGATCAGCGACCCGTACTACTGCGAGTGATCGCGTACCCACAGTGGCCGTTTGCCCGGAATGACCGCGCGGGAATGACGGTCGAACGCCTCGCGCCGGATCAGCTCGGCCTCCTGGAGGACTTCCTCCGGGAGGCCGACCTGACCCTGTCGGGCCTGGATGCGCCCACCGTGCGCCTCTGGATCGAGCGCGCCGACGACGGCTCGATCGTGGGGAGCACGGGCTACGAGCTGAGCGGGAACGGCGAGCACGCACTGATCCGCAGCGTCGCCGTGGCACCGGCCCGGCGCACCGCCGGCGCCGGCTCACGGCTGGCCTCCTTCGCGATCGCGGAGGCCGCCCGCTCCGGCGCCGTACGGGCCTGGCTGTTCTCGCGCCGCTCCGGCCCGTTCTGGCAGAAGCTCGGCTTCGAGCCCGCCGATCGCGGCGAGCTCGCCGCCGCACTGCCCGACACCCACCAGGTGCGGCTCTTCACCGAGACCGGGCAGCTCCAGCGCGAGGTGGCCTGGTCGCGCCGGCTCGAGCGTGAGCGGCTCGGCCGTGAGTGATCTGTCGATCCGGATGCCGCCGGGTCGACACTTCGGCCACCAGCGGCCGGCCCGCGAGTTCTAGGGTGGGCGTATGACCACCACCCCCGCCTCCGCCTACGGCCTGGCGATGCGCGGCGACCGCGCCGAGATCGCCGCCTCGCTCGCGGGTGCGTCGACCGTGCCGTACTGGCTCGACGGCCTGCGCCCGGATGCCCGCCCCGCCCTGCGCGAGAGCCTGACGGCCGACCTCGTGGTGGTCGGCGGCGGCTTCTGCGGGCTGTGGACGGCGCTGATCGCCAAGGAGCGCGATCCGGCCCAGCGGGTGGTGCTGCTGGAGGGCAAGCGGATCGCCTGGGCGGCCTCGGGCCGGAACGGCGGCTTCGTGGAGGCCTCACTCACCCACGGCGAGGAGAACGGCAAGCTGCACTTCGCCGCCGAGCTCGAGGCCATCGAAGAGCTGGCCCGCGAGAACTACGCCGCCTTCCGCGACACCCTGGAGCGCTACGGCATCGACGCCGAGTTCGAGGAGACGGGCACCCTCGTGGTGGCCACCGAGCCGCATCAGGTCGAAGCCCTGCGCAAAGAGGGCGTCGACCTGCTCGAGGGCGAGGCCCTCGCCGCCGTCACCTCGTCGCCGGTCGTGCGCGCGGCCTTCTTCGAGCGGGAGGGCAACGCGCTGGTGCATCCGGCCAAGCTCGCCTTCGGGTTGCGCGACGCCTGCCTCTCGCTCGGCGTCGAGATCTACGAAGACACTCCCGTGACCGGCATCTCGGATGCGGGGTCGGAGGTGACCGTGAGCACTCCGGTCGCCCGCATCCGGGCCCGTCGGGTGGCGCTGGCCACGAACGGCTTCCCGTCGCTGCTGCGCCGCAACACCCTGCGCACGGTGCCGATCTACGACTACGTGCTGATGACCGAGCCGCTGAGCGACGAGCAGCTCGAGAGCATCGGCTGGGTCGAGCGGCACGGCATGACCGACATGTCGCGGCAGTTCCACTACTACCGCAAGACGGCCGACAACCGCATCCTGTGGGGCGGCTACGACGCCGTCTACCACCGCGGCCGCCGCATCCGGCCCGAGCACGACCAGCGGCAGGAGACCTTCGAGCGGCTGGCGGATCACTTCTTCCTGGCGCACCCCACCCTGCGGGGCATCCGATTCACCCATGCCTGGGGCGGCATGATCGACATGTCGACGAAACTGGTGGCCTTCCAGGGCACCGCGCTCGACGGCAAGGTCGCCTACAGCGCCGGCTACACCGGGCTCGGCGTGGCCGCGACGCGCTTCGGCGCCGAGGTGATGCTCGACCTGCTCTCCGGCGAGCAGACCGCTCGCACCCGCCTCGACTTCGCCACCGCGAAGCCGTTCCCGGTGCCGCCGGAGCCGATCGCCTACCCGGCGATCCAGCTCATGCGGGCCGCGGTCGCCCGCTCCGACGAGAACGGCGGCAAAGACGGGCTGCTGATCAAGACGGCCGGCCTCTTCGGCATCAGCTTCGACTCCTGAGCGAGGCCTGCCTCACGCCCCCGTCTGGCGTGGGCTGCCGCCGCGCCGGCGCGGAGCCGCTGAGCGCGGCGGCGCCGAGCGCATGTGGTCGCGTACGGCGCCGAGCGAGCGGGCCAGCTGTTCGACGTCGTCACGGTCCAGCGGCGCGAGGAACAGCCTCTTGAGCTCCTCGATGTGCCCGGGGAACACCTTCGCGAGCACGGCCCGCCCGGCATCCGTGATGGTCACGGTCACGCTTCGCTCGTCGTCGGCCGACGGTGCTCGCGTGACGAGGCCGGCCGCCTCGAGCAGCCCGGCCTGGTGCGTGAGCCCGCTGCGGCTGTAGACGACCCCGTCGGCGAGGTCGGTCATCCGCTTGCGGCCCTCCGGCGCATCGCCGAGCGTGGCGAGCAGCTGGAACTGCACGTAGCTGAGCCCACCGGCCTCCTTCAGCTGCTGCTCGATCGCGTGCCGCAACAGGCTGCTGACCTCGATCAGCGCGAAGTAGGCCCCCAGTTCGACGGGGGCGAGGGGTGCGGATTCGTCGGCCATGCCCTCAGTCTAGGTGCTTCGACATCGCATTACTTGCTTCGATATCGAAGCAGTGTTACAGTCACTCTCAGTTGCTTCGATCTCGAAGCATTACCCGCACAGAGCGAAAGAGAGAACACCATGAAGGCAGCACGATTCCACGAGCACGGCGCACCCGAGGTTCTGCAGGTCGAGGACGTCGAGACCCCCGAACCCGGCCCCGGCCAGGTGCGCGTCGCCGTCGCCGGTGCCGGGTTCAACCCCGCCGACAACGGCATCCGCGCCGGGTTCCTGCCCATCCCGGTCACGTTGCCGCACACCCCGGGCTTCGACGTCTCCGGCACGGTCGACGCCCTGGGAGACGGCGTGACGGCGTTCGCGATCGGCGACACGGTGATCGGCTTCCTGCCGATGACCCAGCCGGGCGCCGCGGCCGACTACGTCATCGCGCCGGCGACCGTGCTCGTCTCCGCGCCGTCGAGCATCGCGCTCCCGGATGCCGCCGCCCTCCCCTCGGGCGCCCTCACCGCCTGGCAGTCCCTCTTCGAGCACGCCGACCTGAAGTCGGGCCAGCGCATCCTGATCGTGGGCGCAGGCGGAACGGTCGGCGGCTACGCGGTGCGGCTCGCGAAGCAGGCCGGCGCGTACGTCATCGCCACGGCCAGCCCGCGCAGCGCGGCGAGCGTGCGCGCGGCGGGCGCCGACGAGGTCGTCGACCACACGGCATCCGCTCTGCTCGATTCGATCACCGAGCCGGTGGACGTGCTGCTCAACCTCGCGCCGATCAGTCCCGAGGAGTTCACCGCGCTCGTCGGCCGGGTGCGTGACGGTGGCGTCGTCGTCAGCACGACGGCCTGGATGCCGGCACCGGGCGACGAGGAGCGGGGCGTGCGCGCGGTCGTGGTCTACGTGCGCAGCGACACCGAGCAGCTGGCGCGGATCGTGGAACTCGTCGACCGCGGCGAGCTCCCCGTCGAGGTCGCCCGCCGCGTGCCGCTCGCCGAGCTGGCGAGCATCCACCGCCAGTCGGCCGAGGGCACCTTGCGCGGCAAGGTCATCGTGCAGCCGAGCGGCCATTGAGCGACGGGCTGCCGAGCGATCTCGTCTGCGTCCTCGACCCCGTGCGCGTCGACTCCCACCCGGTTCAGCGGCGTGGTGGCGCAGGTCTACCGCCCGGTACGCTGACGCCATGAGCAGGGCGAACGGCGGGCGGGGCTGGATGCTGCTGCACGGCACCCCGCTGGCACCGGCCATCTGGGGGCCGGCAGCCGAGCACCTCGACGGCCCCGTCGCCGCACCCGACTGCACGGTCACGCCCGCCGGGCCGAACCCGCAGGCGACCACGGCGGCCCGCCTCGCCGAGGGCATCGCGGGCGACATCGACCTCGTCGGTCACTCCTTCGGAGGCCAGACGGCCCTCGAACTGGCGCTGCTGATTCCCGAGCGGGTCAGGTCGCTGACCATCCTGTGCAGCCGCGACACCCCCGTGCCCGC
The DNA here is from genome assembly GCF_023264855.1 of Herbiconiux sp. Classification (GTDB taxonomy): domain Bacteria; phylum Actinomycetota; class Actinomycetes; order Actinomycetales; family Microbacteriaceae; genus Herbiconiux. The sequence goes on from NZ_JAHFUW010000067.1 coordinate 12,597, forward strand.
CTTCGCCGCCGTGGCGGCGGCAGTGCGCTCCGGCACCGGGCCCACCGCCGAGGCGACCTTGCAGCGCTGGTTCGCACCGGAGGAGCTGGCGGCGGGTGGGCCCGTGGTCGACGAGGTGCGCGCCGAGCTGGCCGCCGCATCCGTGCCCGACTGGGCCGCCGCTCTCGACGCCATCGCCCACTACGACAGCTCGGCCCGCACCTCCGGCCTCCGGATGCCCGTCACCCTCGTCGCGGCGGGCTGCGATGCCGTCTCGACCCCCGACGCCATGCGGTCGCTCCAGTCGCGCATCCCGCATGCCGACCTCATCGTGCACGACGCCTGGCACCACCTCTCCCCCTTCCTCGACCCGGCTGCACTGGCCGCCCTGCTCACCCGAGCCGCCGCCCGCGGCGGCCACGCGAATGCCCGGCTTGAATGAGAGCTAGGAGAGGACGGATCCGATGAGTAATTCGGAGGTGCGGCCGTGGTGGCTCCTCGTGGCGCGGCCGCTGGGATTCGTGCTCGCTCTGCTGGGTGCCCTCGGGTTCTTCGCGACCGTGAGCCAGCTGGGTGGGGCGCCAGGCGCCGCGACGTTCCTCGGGCTCGTGGGCGGGCCGCTGATCGTGCTGGCCGGTTACCACGTGGGCAGCAGCGGCGCGACGGGGCGTCCGCGGCCACGGGTGCTCGTGCGGGTGCTGGTGTTCGCGGTGCTGCCGGTGGTGCTCGCAGGGCTGCTGGTGCTGCTGCTGACGGGGAGATAGAGGCGCAAGACCCTGCCCATCACACGTGAGGTCCGATCCGATCGGACCGCGATAGTAGGGTGCCGATCGTGACGACCCGGAAGTGTGGGTGTCGAAGGAGGCGGCATGATCGCGGAACTGAACAGGCTGGTGGAGCTGGTCGAGCATCGACTGGACGACGACCTCGACGTGGCGTCGATCGCGAGTGGGCTCGGCACGACGGAGTACCACCTCCGGCGGATGTTCTCGTCGCTCGCCGGGATGCCGCTGTCGGAGTACATCCGGCGACGCCGCATGTCCGTCGCGGCAGCAGAGGTTCTCGGAGACGACGACCTGCTGAGCATCGCGGTGCGCTACGGCTACGGATCGACCGAAGCCTTCGGCCGAGCATTCCGATCGGTACACGGCGTCAGCGTCGGTGACGTCAAGCGAGACGGCGGCCCCCTTCGAACGCAACCGCAGCTCAGGTTCCGCCTGACAGTAGAAGGGAACATCATCATGGACACCCGAATCACCGATCGACCGGCATTTCTCCTCGTCGGTCACGCCACCCGCGTGCCCCTCATCCACGAGGGCATCAACCCGCGCATCCAATCCCATATCGCCTCCCTGCCGGCGGCAGAACACGCACGACTCAAAGCCCTGAGCGACACCGAACCGGCCGGTCTGCTCCAGGTGAGTGCCGACGTCGACCCGGACTACACCGAGGGAAGCGAGCTCACCTACCTGCACGGAGTAGCCGTCACGGCCAACGCCCCGGTGGCCGACGATCTCGACACGATCGAGGTTCCGGCCGGCACGTGGGCGGTATTCCGCACCGAAGGCGAGTACCCGGCTGCGCTGCAGCAGGCCTGGGCTGCGACCGCGACGGATTGGTTCCCGTCGAACCCGTGGCGACTTCGGCCCGGACCATCCATCGTGGCCGTGCTCGACCGCGCCGACGACTTCAGCACGGCCACCTGCGAGCTCTGGCTCCCCGTCGAGCGGGCCTAGCAGAGAAGGACCTGCCGGGCGTGGGATGTCGGCAGGTCCGCCGCCCGTTGAGGGATCGGCTATCGGAATACCGCGCACCGCTAGGCATTGCTGCTTCCGCGCTCGAACGTGACCAGGGGCGCGTCGAAGGGGCCACTGATCGAGCAGAACGTGGCCGTCGTCAGATCGCTCGTGTCGGACTCCCAGAACACATGCATCATGAGCGCGTCGGGGTCGTTGGACACGTCGGTCGTGATCTTCTCATCCGCAATCGGATTGGTGTCGGAAGGGTCGAAGGGTTTGAATGTCCCTGTCATGCCCGCTAGATCGTCGGTGGCGTACTGAACGCACGTCGCGTAGGCCGCTTCGAGGTCGTAGGACGCAGGCGCTTCCGGTTCGGTTGTCGGAGTGGCCGGGGTGGCCGCGGATGTCTGAGTCGGCGTGGTGGTAGCGGTTGCCGTAGGGGTCGGAGTGACGGCGACGGTGGCCGTGGGGGACGCGGCCGGGGCCGGGGTACACCCGGCCAGCAGGATTCCAGCGGCCAGAGCGGCGGCAGCGAACGTGGGGCGCGCAAGGCGGCTGAGTCTCATGATGTGAGCGTATGACGACTGTCGATCTCTGCCCGCCACGCTTCGGTAACGGTTCACCCGCCGATCGCCGATCGCGGTGCGGTGCGTGCCGCTGGGGCTCACGAAGGCATGGGTGTGGGGGAGAAGTCGCCGCTACCAGGGCACGGTGCCGTTGACGTCGAAGAAGGTGCCGGTCGGCCCATCAGCGTCGAGAGTGGCGGCTCGGACGACGACTCTCGCTCCCTCGGCCGGGTGCTGGGCGCCGACACCGCCGTTCATGTCGGTGGCGTTGTGGCCGGGGCACACCGAGTTGACCTTGATCGAGGTGGAAGCCAGTTCGACGGCGAGCCACCCAGTCAGGGCGTTCAAGAGTGTTTTCGAGGAGGTGTAGGCGAACGCAGGGATCTCCGCGAAGGGATTGCCGGGGGATGTGAGGGCGCCGAGTGAGCCGAGGGTGCTGCTGACGTTGACGATGCGTCCGGCGTCGGCTCGGCGCAGGAGCGGGAGGAACACCTGGGTCACCCGGAGGGCGCCGTAGACGTTGACGTCCAGCGTGCGCTGGAGGGTGCCGACCTCAACCGTGCGCTGGATGGTGCCGATCTCGACCGTGCTGGGGCGGCCGTCACCGTCCGGGACGGCGATGCCGGCGTTGTTGACCAGCACGTCGAGCGCACCTGTGGCGGCCTCGATGTGAACGGCGGCACGGGAGATGCCGGCCTCGTCGGTGACGTCGAGGCTGACGAAACGGACATCGCCGGCGGAGGCCAGTGCGTCGACAGCTTTCTCTCCACGATCCCGGTCTCGAGCGCCGATCCAGACGGTGTATCCCTGCTGCGCGAGCTGCAGGGCTGTCTCGTATCAGATGCCCTTGTTGGCCCCCGTGACGAGTGCGGTCTTGTTCATCGGGACACCGCCTCGGTCGTCGGAGCGGCGGCGCGTTCGGCGTCGACCTGCTGGAGCGCCTGCAGGAAAGCACCCGTGTCCTGCGCCCCGGACACGCCGTAGCGGCCGTCGACGACGAAGAACGGGATGGACTGGATGCCCAGTTCGGTGGCGCGGGCGAAGTCCGCTTTCACCTCGTCGAGATGACGGTGTTCTGTGAGGGCGACCTCGACCTCGTCACGGTCGAAGCCGAGTTCGACAGCGATCTCGACCAGGTTCGGGATGCGTCCGATGTGCTCGCCTCGCTGGAAGTATGCGTCGGAGAGTCGTTCATTCATCTCCCCCTGGCGGCCCTTGGACTTCGCGAAGTGGATCAGCTCGTGCGCGAGGATCGTGTTCGTCGGGTGGGTGCGGTCGAAGTGATAATCGAGGCCCGCGCTGGCGGCGATCTCCGTGACCCGTGCAAGCATCTTCTCGCCCTCGGGGAGAGGAACTCCCGGTAGTGATTCAGGAACTCCTTCGTCGCCCCGTCGAATTCGGCCGGCGCCTCCGGAGCGAGTTCGAAGGAGTGGTACTCGATCTCCACGCCTCCGCCGAATCGTTCGACGGCGGCCTCGAGCCGCCGTTTCGCGATATAGCACCAGCCGCACTGCACGTCCGACCAGATATCGACTTTGATGGCGGGGGTTGGCGAGGCGTTCGTGAGCGAGGCGGTGTCCATGTCTTCCATGGTGCCTCCCTGAAGCGTTACGATCCATAACATGACGTCCGCAAAACATTACGGATCGACTTTTTCAGCCGGCAGTTCTTTGAGTGGAGATCCTCTTGCGGCCACGATCGGTTTGCTGCGACCGCTGGCTGTCAACGAGACGAGCCTGCATGCTGCGGGACCGTGGGCGGTCGGGTTCGGGACCACCCAGCACGTGGAGTTGGGAGTGGTCGCGCGAGGCGAATGCTGGATCACCCTGGAGGGGCACGACCCGGTGCTGCTGCACGAGGGGGACTTCTACCTGCTGTGCAACCCGCCACCTTATGTTCTGGCCAGTGCACTCACGGAAGAACCATTGGACGCCCACACAGTGTGGGGCGGGCCCACCCGAGGCGCCGCGCACATCGGGCCCGCGGATCAGGAAGACACGTATCTGTGCGGCGGCTACTTCTCGTTCGATGACGCGAACGCCCGCTTGCTGGTGGACCTGCTGCCATCGTTGGTCCATGTGCGGGCCGACGACCCTCGCGGTCCGCTCCTGACGCACCTGAGTGCCCTACTCGTGGCGGAGGTGGAGAGCACGGAACTCGGAAGCGCTCTGATTCTCGACCACCTCGCCCAGACGCTGTTCATCCACATGCTCCGCGCCCACGCCGACGACCTGCACCAGCCGGCCGGATGGATGGCCGCCCTCAGCGGTGACGGCATCGGGACGGCACTTCGCGCCCTGCATGCCGATATCGCCCACCGGTGGACTCTCCAGGAGCTTGCGGAAGTCGGTCACATGTCCCGTTCCGCCTTCGCCGCCACATTCAAAGCGCGAGTCGGGTCGGCCCCGCTGGAGTACCTCATCCAGTGGCGGATGAGCGTCGCCCGTGATGCGTTGCGCCGCCAGAGCATGACGATCACCGAACTCGCCGCCGCGATCGGGTACGAATCGGAGAGCGCCTTCAGTACGGCGTTCCGTCGAGTAGTCGGTATCTCACCAGCCGCCTTCCGAAAAGAACAGACGACGGCAGTCACCAGTTAGTCCGACCGCTGTCGGCAGACAGCCGGCTCAATGCCGAGACAGCCGTGCGGATTCGTCATCGACCGACCTCGCTAATGGCAGGAGTCCTCGGGGATGCCACTGCCATCCGGATTGTTCACGACGAGCGACAGGGCCGGTGCGGTCGAGATCGTTGCTGCGGCCTCTCCGACGCTACGCAGCGCACCATCGAAGGTGGCTGCGGTCGGGTCGGATGTGGTGGCCCACGCGACCTCGATCACTGCGCCGAAGTCGGTTGAGATGTGCCCGGTGAGAATCCAGACCGCGGCGTCGGGATCGGGGTGCGCGTCGAGGTCGTCCACAGAGCTTCCTTCGCCTGGCCTCGGTGTGGTGATGGTCGCATTCACCGCAGCCACGAGCGCCTCGCTCGCGTCGACGCAGCGAGGTGTGTCCGCCGACGCGCCCTCGGGCCAGTGCTCATCATTCGAGCTCGTCGGCGCGGCGGTACCCCCTGGAGTCGAGGTCTCGGTAGGTGCTGACACTGGCGTGCAGCCAGCAAGAGCCATCCCGACACTCACAGCAGCAAGCGTCGCCGAAACGCGAACTCTTCGCACAATGCCTCCCCCGCACAGTAGTGCCCCGTAGAGTGGTGTAACGAACCCCGAGTAACAACGGCCCCACTGAAAGAACAGCGTGGCCACCGGGGACACCTTCGAGAAGCCTTCTAACTCTCACTCGAAAGGGCATC
>NZ_JAHFUW010000068.1 GCF_023264855.1 Herbiconiux sp.
CCGCGAGCCGAAAGCAATCAGGTGAGGGATGCAACCATGCGCCACGCCCGGGAAGAGAGGCCGCCTCGTCGACGACCAGAGCCTGTTCCTTGGCCACGACCCGCAATAATGAGGATCGAGTGGCGCGCGCACGACATCCGACGCACGTTCTAACGGGTTCCATCGTACTCCATATTCCCGACCGGCCGGGCGACCCCGGACCGGCACGGCGCCGGAATCAGTTGCGGCGGCCTGGATGCAGCCCATTTAAACCGAGTCGTCGACGCGATGCGTCGCCGGCTCGGCGCGAAGATCGGCATCCAGCCGGATCAATCTCCATCCAAGATGGAATCCGGCTGGATGTCGATCTTCGCGCCCGTCAGCTTTGCGGCGAGTCGGGCGTTCTGGCCCTCCTTGCCGATGGCCAGCGAGAGCTGGTAATCCGGCACGAGTGCGCGGACGGCTTTCAGGTTCGCATCGATCACGAAGGCGCTCGACACCTTGGCTGGCGAGAGCGCATTGGCAACGAAGGTCGGCAGGTCGTCGGAGTAGTCGACGATGTCGATCTTCTCGTTGCCGAGTTCGGAGGTGACGGCACGCACGCGCTGGCCGAGCTCGCCGATGCAGGCACCCTTGGCGTTCACACCGGGCTCCGTGGCGCGCACCGCGATCTTGGTGCGGTGCCCGGCCTCGCGGGCCAGCGACACGATCTCGACGACGCCGGAGGCGATCTCGGGAACCTCGAGCGCGAACAGCTTGCGCACGAGCGAGGGATGCGTGCGCGACACGGTGATCGCCGGGCCCTTGGGCCCCTTGGCCACACTCGTCACATAAACGCGGATGCGTGATCCGTGCTTGTAGTCTTCGCCCGGAACCTGCTCTTCGGGAGGCAGGATGGCCTCGATCGTGCCGAGGTCGACGTGCACCATGCGCGGGTTCGGCCCCTGCTGGATGACGCCGGCGATGATGTCGCCCTCGCGGCCCTTGAACTCGCCGAGCACCTTGTCGTCGCCGATGTCGCGCAGACGCTGGTTGATCACCTGCTTGGCCGCGAACGCCGCGATCCGACCGAAGTCGCTCGGGTTCTCCTCGGCCTCGCCGATCACCACGCCGTCTTCGTCGCGCTCCGGCACGAAGATGCCGATGTGCCCCGTCTTGCGGTCGAGGTGCACGCGCGCTGCCGGCGTGCCGTCCTCGTTCGCGGCCTCGCGGTCGGTGTGCTTGAGGAATGCCGTCAGGATCGCCTGCTCGATAATTCCCACGAGCTCCTCGAAAGGAATCTCCCGCTCGCGTTCCAAGAGACGTAAGACGCTGAGGTCGATGTCCATTTCCGGCCTCCTCTGTTCAGATCTCAGATGCCGAGAACTCCGGCAGTCAAACTGTAAGACTACCCGAAGCTCGCGGCAAGAGCATCCAGCGGAACCTGCGTGCGCTCCCCCGAGGCCCGATCCCAGCGCTCCACGACGCCCTCGGCGACGCCCCGGCCCACGATCACGATCTGCGGGATACCGATCAGCTCGGCATCACCGAACTTCACGCCGGGCGAGACCTTCGGGCGGTCGTCGAAGAGCACGTCCAAGCCCTTGGCCTCGAGCTCGGCGGCCACGCGCTCGGCGGCCTCCCAGATCTCGGTGCCCTTCCCGGTGGCGATCACGTGCACATCGAACGGCGCCACCGACGGGGGCCAGATGAGCCCGTTCGCATCGTTGTTGAGCTCGGCGATGATGGCCAGGATGCGGGTCACGCCGATGCCGTACGAGCCCATCGTGACGGTGACCAGCTTGCCGTTCTCGTCGAGCACCTTGAGGCCGAGGGCCTCGGCGTACTTGCGGCCGAGCTGGAAGACGTGCCCGATCTCCATGCCGCGGGCGAGCTCGACCGGCCCCGATCCGTCGGGAGCGGGGTCTCCGGCCTGCACCTCGGCGATCTCCACGGTGCCGTCGGCGACGAAGTCACGGCCGGCCACGAGGCCGAACACGTGCTTGCCGCTCTCGTTGGCACCGGTGATCCATTCCGTGCCGTCGACCACGCGGGGGTCGACGACGAAGTGGACGCCCGTGCTCGCCTCTTCTCCGAGCACGGCGCCCGCAGGCGACCAGGGGCCGATGTAGCCCTTCACGAGACCCGGATGCTTGGCGAAGTCGGCCTCGCTGGCGGGCTCCACGTCGACGGCCGGCGCGAAGGCGACCTCCGCGCGCTTCAGGTCGACCTCACGGTCGCCCGGCAGGCCCACGACCACGAGCTCGCGCGAACCGTCGAGCTGGGTGAGGGCGAGCACCACGTTCTTCAGGGTGTCGGCAGCGGTCCACTCGCGGCCGTCGGCGCGCGGGTGGTCGGCGTTGGCGGCGTCCACCAGAGTCTGGATGGTGGGGGTCTCGGGGGTGTCGTGCACCTCGGCGGCGGGCAGTCCCTCGATCGGGCGCGCCTCGGGAACCAGCGTCGTGAAGGCCTCGACGTTGGCCGCGTAGCCCCCGGCCGAACGCACGAAGGTGTCTTCGCCGACGGGCGTGGGATGCAGGAACTCCTCGCTCTTGGAGCCGCCCATGGCGCCCGCATCCGCCTTCACGATCACGTACTCGAGACCGAGCGCGGTGAAGATGCGCTCGTAGGCGTCGCGCTGGGCCTGGTAGGAGGCGTCGAGTCCCGCATCCGTGTAGTCGAAGGAGTACGCGTCTTTCATGGTGAACTCGCGGCCGCGCAGCAGGCCTGCCCGGGGGCGGGCCTCGTCGCGGTACTTGTCTTGGATCTGGTAGATCGACAGCGGCAGGTCTTTGTAGCTGTTGTAGAGGTCTTTCACGAGCAGCGTGAACACCTCTTCGTGCGTGGGGGCGAGCACGTAGCCGGCATCCTTGCGGTCGGAGAGGCGGAACATGCCGGGACCGTACTCGGTGTAGCGGCCGGTGACCTCGTAGGGCTCCTTGGGCAGCAGCGCGGGGAAGTGCACCTCGAAGGCGCCGGCGGCGGCCATCTCGCGGCGGATGATCTCCTCGATCTTGGCCTTCACGCGAAGGCCCAGCGGCAGCCACGCGAAGATGCCCGGCGCCTGACGGCGGATGTAGCCGGCGCGCACCAGAAGGCGGTGGCTCGTCACCTCCGCGTCGGAGGGGTCTTCGCGGAGCGTTCGGAGGAAGTAGTTCGTCAAGCGTGTAGGCACGCATCGAGTTTAGTCAGCCGCGCGGCGCGCGTTTTCGTTCTCCACAGGAGCGGGGCCGTTTCGAGTTGTCCACAGATCGCGCGGTGTGGCTGTGGCGGTCACGTCGTCTTCGTAGCGTCGGGGCATGGACACACTCACCCAACTCCGCTCGGCCTCGCCGTACCTGCAGCGGTGCACGTCGCCGATCGGGCGGATCGAGGTCACGAGCGACGGTGAATACATCACCTCGGTCGCAGTCGAGCATCAGGGGATGCTCCCCCACGACGGTCTGGCCTACGACACCACGGCAGTGACCGACGAGGCGATCGCGCAGATCCTCGACTACTTCGGCGGGTTCCGCAAGACGTTCACGGTCCCGCTCCTGCAGCGGGGAACAGCGTTCCAGGTCTTGGTGTGGAACGAGATCGCCGCCGTCGGCTTCGGTTCCTCCACCACCTACGGGGCCATCGCGAAAGCGGTCGGCAAGGCCGGCTCGGGTCGCGCGGTCGGCGGAGCCATCGCCTCGAACCCGACTCCCCTGCTGGTCGGCTGCCACCGCGTGCTCTCGGCCGACGGTCGGGTCACCGGCTGGAGCTGGGGCGAGGGCGCCCCCACCAAGGCGAAGCTGCTCGACCTGGAGAAGATCCCCTATGTGCCCTGAACCCGACTATGAGCAGCCCGTCAGACCTCGAGCAGCAACTCGCCCGACGGCGACAGACTCAGCCGGTTTCCGGATGCTGCGCCCCAGGCGATCAGCTCCTCCACCGTCCCGAAGTCTCGCCCGTGCTGCGCGAGTGCCCGCACGAGCTCCCCCTTGCCCTTCTTGTTGAAGTGGTTGAGGGCGCGCTGGGCGCCATCGGGACCGGTCGTCACGACCCGCAGAAAGTACGCGTGCGGCACGGCCGGAGGCACCGGACCGAGGGCCACGTAGGCCTCCGAGCGCAGGTCGAGCACGAGCTCGTGCTGGTGAGCGAGGAGCTCCTTCGAGACGGCGTCGGCCCAGGTGGCCTTGACGGTCGGTGTCTCCAGTCGGGAGTCGTGTGAGAGGCGGTAGGCCGGGATGGGGTCGCCGGCACCGAGCAGACCGAACAGGGCGGAATGGATACGCACGTGGGCGGTCAGGAACGCCCGGGCGGCGGCATCCAGCTCCGGAGCGTCCAGAGCTTCGTACAGAACGCCTGTGTACCGATCGATGGCCCGCATGGTCGGGGCCTTGGCCAGCGTGCGGTTGCGCTCGACCTCGAAGGCCAGCTTCTGGCCGAGCTTCAGGCGCGTCATCATCTCGTCGGGCGTGCGCGCCAGCTGCGACACGCGACGCACGAGCGCGCGGCGAGTCTTCGACAGGCCCGGATGCGAGAGAGCCGAATAGTCCAGCGGGGTGGCGTCACCGCCGTCGCGCTTGGTCTCGGAAGGAGGGAGCAGGATCAGCACAGGGAAGTGGTCGCTTTCACGATGCCGGGTCGAGAACCCGGCTGGTCAGAGAAAAAGACCGCCGCACCCCGCTCCGAAGAGCAGAATGCGGCGGTCTGAGAGGAGGAAGCAGTGACTACTTGACCAGCTCGGCGTCACGGGCGACGATCGTCACCACGTTGTTCTCGACCGAGAGGAAGCCGTCGTCGGCGCGCGCCACCAGGCGCTCGCCTCCGGCCGCGTTCACGCGCACCTCGCCCGCGGCGAGGATCGCGAGCAGCGGCTCGTGGCCGGCCAGGATGCCGATCTCGCCTTCGACCGTCTTGGCGACGACCATCGTGGCCTCGCCCGCCCAGATCTGCTGATCGGCCGAGACGATGCTGACGGTGAGAGGGGCAGCCATGATCAGCCGTTCTCCTTCTGGATCTGAGCCCACTTCTCTTCGACGTCACCGATCGAACCGACGTTGAAGAACGCCTGCTCGGCCACGTGGTCGAACTCGCCCTTGGTGATCGCGTCGAACGACTCGATGGTGTCCTTGAGCGGAACGGTCGAACCCTCGACACCGGTGAACTTCTTCGCCATGTAGGTGTTCTGCGAGAGGAACTGCTGGATCCGGCGTGCGCGCGACACGGTGATCTTGTCTTCCTCGGAGAGCTCGTCGACACCGAGGATGGCGATGATCTCCTGCAGTTCCTTGTTCTTCTGCAGGATCTGCTTCACCGTGGTGGCCACGCGGTAGTGGTCGGCACCCAAGTAACGGGGGTCCATGATCCGCGAGGTCGAGGTCAGCGGGTCGATCGCCGGGTACAGACCCTTCGAGGCGATCTCACGCGAGAGCTCGGTCGTGGCGTCCAGGTGCGCGAACGTGGTGGCCGGCGCCGGGTCGGTGTAGTCGTCGGCCGGCACGTAGATCGCCTGCAGCGAGGTGATCGAGTGACCACGGGTCGAAGTGATGCGCTCCTGGAGCACACCCATCTCGTCGGCCAGGTTGGGCTGGTAGCCCACGGCGGAAGGCATGCGGCCCAGAAGGGTCGACACCTCGGAACCGGCCTGGGTGAAGCGGAAGATGTTGTCGATGAACAGCAGCACGTCCTGGTTCTGCACATCGCGGAAGTACTCCGCCATGGTCAGAGCCGAGAGGGCCACGCGCAGACGCGTTCCCGGCGGCTCGTCCATCTGGCCGAACACGAGGGCGGTCTTGTCGAAGACGCCCGCCTCCTCCATCTCGTGGATGAGGTCGTTGCCCTCACGGGTGCGCTCGCCGACACCGGCGAACACCGACACACCACCGTGGTCCTGGGCCACACGCTGGATCATCTCCTGGATGAGCACCGTCTTGCCGACGCCCGCACCACCGAAGAGGCCGATCTTTCCACCCTGCACGTACGGGGTGAGGAGGTCGATCGACTTGATGCCGGTCTCGAAGAGGTTGGTCTTCGACTCGAGCTGGTCGAACGCCGGCGGGCGGCGGTGGATCGGCCAGCGCTCGGTGATCTCGATGGTCTCGCCGGGAGCCGCGTTCAGCACCTCGCCGATGACGTTGAAGACCTTGCCCTTGGTGACGTCGCCCACGGGCACCGAGATGGCGGCTCCGGTGTCGCGCACCTCCTGGCCACGGACCAGGCCGTCGGTCGGGTTCAGGGCAATGGCGCGCACGAGGTCGTCACCGAGGTGCTGAGCGACCTCGAGGGTGATCTCGGTGGCGACGCCGGCCACGTTCAGGGTGGTCTTGAGGGCGTTGTAGACCTCAGGGATCGAGTCGTGCGGGAACTCGATGTCCACCACCGGCCCGGTGACGCGCGCAACACGGCCGACGCCGCCGGGCGTCGCGGCCTGGACTGGCGCGGTAGCAGTGTCAGTCATTGTGCTTTCTCTTCTCTTCAGGTGCCTGGTTAGCGGCGCTGATTACTTGGCGGAGGCCAGTGCGTCGGCCCCGCCCACGATTTCGGAAATCTGCTGCGTGATCTCGCTCTGACGGGCGTTGTTCGCCAGTCGCGTGTAGTCACGGATCAGGTTGTCGGCGTTGTCGCTGGCCGACTTCATCGCCTTCTGACGGGCGGCGTGCTCGGCCGCGGCCGACTGCAGCATCGCGTTGTAGATGCGGCTCTCGACGTAGATCGGGAGCAGCGCATCCAGCACGGTGGCCGCATCCGGCTCGAACTCGTACAGCGGGTAGACCTCGTTCGAGCCCGATCCGCTGACCGCGGCGACCTCCGGGACATCGCCTTCGACGATCTCCAGGGGAAGCAGACGCACGACCTCGGGAACCTGGGTGACCATGCTCACGAAGCGGTTGTAGACGAGGTGGATCTCGTCCACGCCGCCCTCCTGGTCATCGAGGTTGTAGGCCTCGACGACCGCGTCGCCGATCTCCTTGGCGGTCTCGAACGTGGGCTGGTCGGTGCCGCCGGTCCAGATCTTCAGGCTCGAGCGCTTGCGGAAGCCGAAGTAGGCCACCGCCTTGCGGCCGACGAGGAAGTACTCGACCTTCTTGCCCTCGCTGCGCAGCAGCTCCGCGAGCTGCTCGGCCTCTTTCAGGATGGACGAGGAGAAGGCACCCGCGAGACCGCGGTCGGAGGTGAAGATGACGATCGCCGCGGTGTCGAGCTTCTCGCGCTCGCTGGTGAGCGGGTGATCGACGTTCGAGAACGTCGCCACCGCCGACACGGCGCGGGTGATGGCCTTCGAGTACGGAGCCGACGCGGCGACACGCTGCTGCGCCTTCTGGATCCGGGACGCGGAGATCAACTCCATCGCCCTCGTGATCTTCTTGGTCGTCTGGGCCGACTTGATCTTCGACCGATAGACCCTGAGCTGAGCGCCCATTCTTAGCGGCGACCCTTCACGATCTTCTCCTGGCCGACCTCTTCGGGCTTGGCGGCGTCGAACTTCTCGGAACCGACCGAGGCGAGCGGCTTGCCCTCACCGGTCTGGAACTCGAGCTTGAACTGGTCGATCGCCTTGTCGAGCGCCGCGATGGTGTCGTCGTCGAGCTTGTTCGTCTCGCGCAGCGTGGTGAGGATCTCGGTGCTGCGACCGATGTAGTCGAGCAGCTCGGCCTCGAAGCGCAGGATGTCTTCGACCGGAACCTCGTCGAGCTTGCCCTTCGTGCCGGCCCAGATCGAGACGACCTGCTGCTCGACGGGGAACGGCGAGTACTGCGGCTGCTTCAGCAGCTCGGTGAGGCGGGCGCCACGGGCGAGCTGACGACGGGAGGCCGCATCCAGGTCGGAAGCGAACATCGCGAAGGCCTCGAGCGAGCGGTACTGGGCCAGCTCGAGCTTGAGCGTTCCGGAGACCGACTTGATCGACTTGACCTGCGCGTCGCCACCGACTCGCGAGACCGAGATACCCACGTCGACCGCGGGACGCTGGTTGGCGTTGAAGAGGTCGGACTGCAGGAAGATCTGGCCGTCGGTGATCGAGATCACGTTGGTGGGGATGTACGCCGAGACGTCGTTGGCCTTGGTCTCGATGATCGGCAGACCGGTCATCGAACCGGCACCCAGCTCGTCGGAGAGCTTGGCGCAACGCTCGAGCAGACGCGAGTGCAAGTAGAACACGTCGCCGGGGTACGCCTCGCGTCCCGGCGGGCGGCGCAGCAGCAGCGACACGGCGCGGTAGGCCTCGGCCTGCTTGGACAGGTCGTCGAAGATGATCAGAACGTGCTTGCCGCCGTACATCCAGTGCTGGCCGATGGCCGAGCCGGTGTAGGGGGCGAGGTACTTGAAGCCGGCCGGGTCGGAGGCGGGCGAGGCGACGATGGTGGTGTACTCCATCGCTCCGGCGTCTTCCAGCGCACCCTTCACGGAGGCGATGGTCGAGCCCTTCTGGCCGATCGCGACGTAGATACAGCGAACCTGCTTGTTCTCGTCGCCGGATTCCCAGTTGGCCTTCTGGTTGATGATCGTGTCGATCGCGATGGCGGTCTTACCCGTCTGGCGGTCACCGATGATCAGCTGACGCTGGCCGCGGCCGATCGGGATCATGGCGTCGATCGCCTTGATACCGGTCTGCATCGGCTCGTGCACGCTCTTGCGGGCCATGACGCCGGGCGCCTGGAGCTCGAGCTCGCGGCGGCCTTCGGCGACGATCTCGCCCAGACCGTCGATCGGCACGCCGAGCGGGTCGACCACCCGGCCAAGGTAGGCGTCGCCCACCGGAACCGAGAGCACCTCGCCGGTGCGGGTGACTTCCTGGCCTTCTTCGATGCCGGTGAACTCACCGAGCACCACGACGCCGATCTCGTCTTCGTCGAGGTTCTGGGCGAGGCCCAGCGTGCCGTCGGAGAAGCGGATCAGCTCGTTGGCCATGACGCCGGGCAGGCCCTCGACGTGCGCGATGCCGTCGGCGGCGTCGATCACGTGACCGACCTCGGTGGTGGCCGCTTTGCTGGGGTCGTACGCCGCGACGAAGTCCTTGAGAGCATCGCGGATCTCATCGGGGCGGATCGTAAGTTCAGCCATCGTTTTCCCTTTTCTGATGGGGTTGCACCCCAGTGTGTTCCGGTGCGCGCCTTAGCCGGCGAGCTGAAGTCTCAAATCGTTGATGCGCGTGGCGACCGATCCGTCGATGACGTCGTCGCCCAGCTGGATCCGCACCCCGCCGACGACGGCGGGGTCGATGACCTGGTTGATCTGCACGGTGCGGCCGTACTTGGCGGCCAGCGTCGACTGCAGGCGGTCGATCTGCGCGGCGGCGAGGGGTGCCGCGGCGGTGACCGTGGCGACGGCCGAGCCCGACTGGTCGGCCACGATCGACGAGGCGTACCGCAGCAGCTCACCGATGCGGCGGCCACGCGGCTGGGTGACCAGCTGGCGGACGATCGCCGTGGTGGGGGCCGAGGCCCGCCCGCCGAGCAGTCGCTCGACGAGAGCGCGCTTCTGCTCGGTGGAACCGAGCTTGGAGCCCAGGGCCAACTCGAGATCGGCGTCGCTGGTGACCGCTCGGGCGAACTCGAACAGCTCGGAGTCGATGGCCGCCGAGGAGGCGCCGGATCCGGCCACGGCACGGATGCCGATCTCCTCGATGCCCGCAAGCAGATCGCGGTGGGTCGACCACCGGCTGGAGGCGATGCCCGAGAGCAGATCGACGGTGACCGAACCGTAGTTCGGACCGAAGAGCTGCTTCACGAGCGCCACCTTCGCCGGAGCGTCGACACCCGGGTCGGAGAGAGCCGACAGCAGGTGAGACGAATCACCGATGATCCGACCAGCGGCGAAGAGCTCTTCTCCCGTGGCCAGATCGACCTGGGAGCCGAGGCTCGTCAGTCGAGCCTTCGCCTCTCCGAGGGCAACTCTGGTCGCGCTTCCCATGTGCTTACTTCTTTCCCGAGGTGTCGGCCTCGAGGTCGGCCAGGAATCGGTCGACCAGTGCGGTTGCCTTGGCGTCGTCGGAGAGCGATTCGCCCACCACGCCGGAGGCGAGGTCGATGGCGAGGCTGCCGACCTCGGAACGCAGCGACACGAGGGCGGCCTGACGGTCGGCCTCGATCGCGACCTGGGCGTTGGCCTTGGTGCGGTCGGCGTCGGTGTGCGCCTGAGCCGTGATCTCCGAACCGATGCGCTGGGCATCGACACGGGCTGTCTCGCGGATCTTCGCAGCCTCGGCACGCGCCTCGGCCAGCTGAGCGGTGTACTGCTCGAGAGCGGCCTCCGCTTCGCGCTGCGCTTCGTCGGCCTTCTCCATGTTGCCCTCGATCGCGGCGGACCGCTCGTCGAGGAGCTTCTTCATGCGAGGCAGAACGAGCCGCCAGAAGAAGAACAGGATGACGATGAAGCAGACCGCCGACCAGATGATGTCATACGACGCCGGGATGAGCGGGTTGGTCGGTTCACCCTCGGTCGCAGCCAGAACTGCTTGAAGCATTCCAGCCTCCTTATCGATCGAAGATGGGTGACTAGTTGGTGAAGATGAAGTAGGTCGCGATACCGATGAAGGCCAGGGCCTCGGTGAACGCGATACCGATGTACATCAGCACCTGGAGGCGGCCGGCGAGCTCGGGCTGGCGGGCGACACCCTCGATGGTCTTGCCGACCACGATTCCCACGCCGATGGCGGGGCCGATCGCTGCGAGGCCGTAGCCCATGGTCGCGACGTTGCCGGTGACCTCAGCGAGGATCGATACATCTGCCACGTTTGTTTCCTTCCGTAATGGTGATTCAGGCGGACGCCTGGAACCGCTTAGTGTTCCTCAGCCAGCGCGAGCT
Source organism: Herbiconiux sp. (assembly GCF_023264855.1). Taxonomy (GTDB): domain Bacteria; phylum Actinomycetota; class Actinomycetes; order Actinomycetales; family Microbacteriaceae; genus Herbiconiux. The sequence goes on from NZ_JAHFUW010000068.1 coordinate 10,735, forward strand.
GGATGTAGACAGTGGTGAGTAGAGCGAAGACGTAGGCCTGCAGAACCGCCACCAGCACCTCGAAGAGGGTGAAGACGAAGCCGAAGGCCAGGGTTCCCACGCCGAAGAGACCGTAGAAGATGCTCGTCTGGGTGGCGGTGAAGAGGAAGAACTGCGTGGCGGAGAAGAACAGCACCAGCAGGAGGTGACCGACCACCATGTTCATCAGCAGTCGCAGGGTCAGCGTGATCGGCCGGAGGACGAACGTCGAGACGAACTCGATCGGCGTCACGATGATGTAGAGCACCTTGGGAACCCCGGGCGGGAACAGAGCGTTCTTGAAGAACGCCCCCGGGTGCTTCTTGATGCCGGCGTACATGAACGCGAGCCAGGCCACGACCGCGAGAACAAGCGGCATGCCGATGATCGCGTTCGAAGAAATGTTCAGGAACGGGATGATCCCTGTCAGGTTCGCGAACAGCACCACGAAGAAGATGGTGGTGATCAGCGGCAGGAACCGTCGGCCGTCTTTCTTGCCCAGCAGGTCTTCCGCGATGTTCACCCGCGTGAAGTCCAGACCCATCTCGACGATGCTCTGGAAGCGACCGGGAACGACTCGCATCCGGCGCGTCCCGATCCAGAAGATCAGGATGATCGCCAGCATGGCGAGGAAGCGGATGAGGATGATTCGATTGATTTCGAACGGCGTGCCAGCGAAGAAAATGGCGTCCGGGAAGAACTCCTCGATCGACGGACCGTGGAAACCACCATCGTCGGAGGTTGCCATTGGGGCTAGCAGGTTCACAGCGTTAGCTATCAGCGCTATCTCCTGTTTCGGGGCGTGGAACTCGTCAAAGTTCTCGCGACGACGAATGGGTGGGTGTTTGCGGTCTCATCACGTTGTATACAGTGAAGGACCGCGGAACGAACGTCATAACCCTATCAAGACTTAGGGCTTCCTGACTAATCGGAGAACGCTCAGCGATCCCCCGGGAGGCGCACATCCGAGGCGTACGGCATCCTCGTGCGGGCGACGACCACGACATCCACGACCAGCGTCCCCAGCACGGCGATCACGATGCTGAGGAACAGCACGGTGTCGTTCGTCCAGGCCTGCCCGCGCAGCACCACGACGAGGATGATGAACAACAGGAACTTGACGATCCACGAACCCAACACGATCACGAAGAAGAGCGTTGTATACAGCGGCGAGGCCGTGAACCGGTTGGCGATGAGGATGCTGCCGGCCGTGATGCCGGCGAACACCAGCACCATGGCGGTGCCGATCAGGGCGCTCGTGGCGCCGATCCAGCCGTCCACCAGGTAGCCGATCACTCCCCCGACGAGGGCGATCCCCACCGCGAGGATGACGTCCCACTTGAGGATGGTGGAGAACACCGAGCTCGAGGCGGGCATGGGGTAGTTGCCCCGGATACGGGCCTCGGGCTCGTTCTTCGGTGAGGGGGCGCTGTCGGGTTCGCTCACGGGTCTCTAAGGCTCCTTGATTTCGTCGGCGGCCGCATCGAGCGGGTCGTCGGCGGCTTTGACTTCGGCTTCGAGGCTACCGGCATCCGCCGTCTGGGCCGCGATCTCGCGGCGCTTGGCGCGACCGAGGGGCGCCAGCGTGACGGCGGCGCAGACGATGATCCCGAGCCCGAGGAAGGGGAACGCCAGCCAGTACGGCTGCAGCACGAACAGCAGCAGGCAGCCGACCGAGATGACGGTGGTCCAGGCGTAGAAGATCAGTACGGCGTGCAGGTGGGTGTGCCCCATGTCGAGCAGGCGGTGGTGTAGGTGCTTGCGGTCGGCACTGAACGGGCTCTTGCCGGCGCGGAGCCTGCGGAACACCGCCAATCCGAAGTCCAGCAGCGGGATCACCAGGATGGCGAACGGCAGCAGGATGGGCAGGAACGCGGGGAACAGCTGCGAACGGCCGAGCTGGGCCGGGTCGACCTGGCCGGTGACCGCGATGGCGCTGGTGGCCATCAGGAGCCCCACCAGAAGGGCCCCCGCGTCGCCCATGAAGAGCTTCGCCGGGTGGAAGTTCAACGGCAGGAAGCCGGCGCAGGCACCGATCAGCACCGCGGTGATGAGCGAGGCCAGGTTGAAGTAGTCGGTCGGCGAGGTGTCCTGCGCCAGCAGGTAGCTGTAGATGAAGAACACGCCGTTGGCGATCAGCGCGACACCCGCCACCAGGCCGTCCAGGCCGTCGATGAAGTTGATGGCGTTCATCACCAGCACCACCGTGAGGATGGTGATCACGAGCGACATCCCGCTGGAGCCGATGGTGAGGCCGCCGATCGGCAGCGAGACGATCTGCACGCCCTGCCAGGCCAGCAGGAAGGCGGCGATGATCTGGCCGGCCAGCTTGGTGAGCCAGTCGAGGTCCCAGATGTCGTCGGCGACGCCGATCAGCACGATGATCAGGGCGGCGCCCAGGATGGCCCAGACCTTGCCGGGTTCGGCGAACACCAGGCGGAACCAGCTGATCTGCGAGGCGACCGCGATGGCGATCACCACGCCGAAGAACATCGCGATGCCGCCCAGACGCGGTGTCGGCCGGGTGTGCACGTCGCGTTCGCGGATCTTCGGGTAGAGCCGGTACTTGTGGCTCAGCTTGTAGATGACGAAGGTCAGGCCGAAGGTGACGACGGCGGAGACGAGCGCGACGAGGAGGTAGAACCGCATGCCTCAGGCGCCGGAATCCTGCTGCAGGGCATCGCCGAGCAGCTCGCGCAGCGACACGTCGCTCACGGCGCCGTGCCGCACGATGCGGAGACGCCCGGTGGCGAGCGTGGCGTCGAGGATCGTGGACGAGCCCGTGGCCGAGCGCTCCCCCGCGTCGAGGTAGACCTCGACCGCGTCGCCCAGCATGTCGCGGGCACCGGCGGCGTTCGTGGCGGCGGGCAGGCCGGTGAGGTTGGCACTGGAGACCGCGAGCGGGCCGGTCTCGGCCAGCAGTTCGAGGGCGATCGGGTCGCTCGGCATCCGCAGGGCGACCGTGCCGTGGGTCTCGCCGAGGTCCCACATCAGCGACGGGGTGGCTTTCAGGATGAGGGTCAGCCCACCCGGCCAGAAGGCCTCGATGACCGGACGCACCTGATCCGGGATCTCGGTGGCGAGGGCCTCGAGCGTCGCGGTGGAGGGGATGAGCACCGGCGGAGGCGACTGGCGGGTGCGGCCCTTCGCGTCGAGCAGACGCTGCACCGCCCTGGGCGAGAACGCGTCCGCGGCGACACCGTAGACGGTGTCGGTGGGGAGGACGACGAGTTCGCCTCGGCCGAGCGCGGCCCGTGCGAGGCGCATTCCGGTGAGCAGCTCGGCCGGTGCGGAGCAGTCGTATAGGGCAGCCATCTCGCCCACCATGTTACCCGGCGCCGCCTGTGCGGTCGGTCGCGCCACTCCCCCGCGTCGTGCGACTACCGGTTGACGCGGCCCCGGCCGAAGATCAGCCACAGGATCGACCCCAGGATCGAGAGGAAGAACGCCACCAGGATCCAGACGAACTTGCCCACTCCCCCGTGGTTGGGGTTCTTGACGATCGACACGACCGTGACGATGAAGATGATCAGGCCGACTATGCCGAAAGTGAATGAAATGGGTTCCATGTGTTGAGTGTATCTGGGCGTGTCTGGGAGGGTCTGTCCGGGTGGGAAGGTGCTCGGGGTGGGTCGTCGAGGGGGTGGGATGTTCACTCCCCGCCTAGGGGTCGAGCTGCGCTCGAAGGCGGCGGGGAGCGAACATCCCACCCCCTCGACTGCGTCTTCGTTTAACGGATGGCGGTGGTGGCTCGGTCTCGCAACGTTAGGTCGCGGTGGGTCGCCACTGCTCGCCAGCCGTCAGCCTGCAGGAGCGCGCGCATGTCAGGGCCCTGGAGGTCACCGTGCTCGACGACGAGGGAACCACCGGGGCGCAAGAGCCGCTTCGCGGTGGCCGACACGTGGTGGACGACGTCTAGACCGTCTTCTCCGCCGTAGAGGGCGTGGGCGGGGTCGTGCAGGCGCACCTCGGGGTCGCGCGGGATGGCGCCGAGAGGGATGTACGGGGGGTTGGAGACGACCACGTCGACGGTGCCGTCGAGCTCCGGGAGGGCATCCGCGAGGTCGATGAAGACGAGGCGCGCGTTGTCGGCGGCCACGGAGCGGAAGTTCTGTCTGGCCCAGATGAAGGCGGCAGTGGAGTTCTCGACCGCGACGACCTGGGCGTGCGGCACCTCGGTGGCCAGGGCGAGCGCGATGGCACCGCTGCCGGTTCCGAGGTCGACGGCGAGCGGCTGCGCGTCCGGTGCCGGCATCACCGACCGGAGCGCGTCGATGCCGAGGCCCGCCACGAACTCCGTCTCGGGGCGCGGAACGAAGACACCGGGGCCGACCGCGAGCTCGAGCGAGCGGAACCACGCGACACCGGTGATGTGCTGAAGCGGCTCGCGGGCGGCTCGGCGCTCGACCGCCTCGACGACGGCGAGGCTCTCCTCGACGCCGATGGGAGCATCCGTGACGCTGAGCGACTGCACGCGGCCCCGCGAGGCGCCGAGCACGTGACCGATCAGCAGCTCGGCGTCGACCTGCGGGTCGAGGATGCCGCTGGCGGCCAGGATTCCCGCCGAGCGCTCCAGAAGGGAGCGCACGGTGACGGGGCGATGGGCGGTATCGGTCATGAGAGTCATACGGGACGGGTCAGGATTCGTTGCCCACCGCGGCGAGCCGGCTCTCCTCGTCGGCCGTGATGGCCGACTGGATGATCGGCTCGAGCGCGCCGTCCATCACCTGGTCGAGGTTGTAGGCCTTGTACCCGGTGCGGTGGTCGGCGATGCGGTTCTCGGGGAAGTTGTAGGTGCGGATGCGCTCGGAGCGGTCGACCGTGCGGATCTGGCTGCGCCGGGCGGCCGATGCCTCGGCGTCGAGCTCCTCCTGCTGCTTGGCCAGGATGCGAGCGCGCAGCACGCGCATGCCGGCCTCGCGGTTCTGCAGCTGGCTCTTCTCGTTCTGCATCGACACCACGATGCCCGTGGGCAGGTGGGTGATGCGCACCGCGGAGTCGGTGGTGTTCACCGACTGGCCGCCGGGGCCGGACGAGCGGAAGACGTCGATCTTGAGATCGTTGGGGCTGATCTCGACCTCTTCGGGCTCGTCGACCTCGGGGAAGACGAGCACACCGGCGGCGGAGGTGTGGATGCGGCCCTGCGACTCGGTGGCCGGCACGCGCTGCACGCGGTGCACGCCCCCCTCGTACTTGAGGTGTGCCCAGACGCCCTCGGCAGGGTCGGTCGACTTGCCCTTGACGGCGATCTGAACGTCTTTGTAGCCGCCCAGGTCGCTGTCGGTGCGCTCCAAGAGCTCGGTCTTCCACCCCTTGGACTCCGCGTAGTGCAGGTACATGCGCAGCAGATCGGCGGCGAAGAGCATGCTCTCGGCACCGCCCTCACCGGCCTTGATCTCCATGATCACGTCGCGCGCGTCATCCGGATCGCGCGGAATCAGCAGACGGCGCAGCTTCTCCTCCGCCTCGGCCAGGCTCTCCTCCAGCGACGGCACCTCGGCGGCGAACGACTCGTCCTCGGTGGCCAGCTCGCGGGCGGCCTCGAGGTCTTCCACGTTCTGCGCCCAGGCGGCGTGCGCGGCGACGATTCGGCTCAGTTCGGCATAGCGGCGGTTGACGCGCTTGGAGCGCGCCGGGTCGCTGTGCAACTCCGGATCGGAGAGCTGGCGCTGCAGGTCGTCGTGCTCGGCCTGCAGCGTGGCCACGGATTCGAACATCCCGCCAGCCTGGGGACTCCCGCTCGGCTGGGACATCACTCGCCCTTGTGGCTCGTGTGCCCGTTGTGGCTCTTCTGCTCGGGCGCGGGCATCGACTTCTGCACCTGCATCAGGAACTCCACGTTCGAGGAGGTCTCCTTCAGGCGGCCGAGCACGATCTCCAGGGCCTGCTGCTGGTCGACACCGGCGAGGGCGCGACGCAGCTTCCAGGTGATCTTGGTCTCGTCGACGCCCATCAGCAGCTCTTCGCGGCGGGTGCTGGACGCATTCACGTCAACCGCCGGGAAGATGCGCTTGTCGGCCAGCTGACGCGAGAGGCGCAGCTCCGAGTTGCCGGTGCCCTTGAACTCCTCGAAGATCACCTCGTCCATCTTCGAACCGGTCTCCACCAGGGCGGTGGCGAGGATCGTGAGCGATCCGCCGTTCTCGATGTTGCGAGCGGCTCCGAAGAAGCGCTTTGGCGGGTACAGCGCGGAGGCGTCGACACCGCCCGAGAGGATGCGTCCGGAGGCCGGCGATGCGAGGTTGTAGGCACGGCCCAGGCGGGTGATCGAGTCGAGCAGCACGACCACGTCGTGGCCGAGCTCCACCAGACGCTTCGCCCGCTCGATGGCGAGCTCGGCGACCGTGGTGTGGTCTTCGGCGGGACGGTCGAAGGTCGACGCGATGACCTCGCCCTTGACGGTGCGCTGCATGTCGGTGACCTCTTCGGGCCGCTCGTCGACCAGCACGACCATGAGGTGGACCTCGGGGTTGTTGGTCGAGATCGCGTTGGCGATCTGCTGCAGCACGATGGTCTTGCCGGCCTTGGGCGGCGCGACGATGAGGCCGCGCTGGCCCTTGCCGATCGGGGCGACCAGGTCGATGATGCGCTGGGTCAGCTTGCCGGGCTCGGTCTCGAGGCGCAGGCGCTCCTGCGGGTAGAGCGGGGTGAGCTTGCCGAACTCGACGCGGTTCTGCGCCTCCTCGACGGGCAGGCCGTTGATCGACTCGATGCGCACGATCGCGTTGTACTTCTGGCGGCCGTTGGAGTCGTTCTCGCGCGGCTGACGGATGGAGCCGACGATCGCGTCGCCCTTCCGCAGGTTGTACTTCTTGACCTGGCCGAGCGAGACGTAGACGTCGCTATTGCCGGGGAGGTAGCCGCTCGTGCGCACGAAGGCGTAGTTGTCGAGGATGTCGAGGATGCCGGCGACCGGGATGAGCACGTCGTCCTCGCTGATCTCGGGCTCGATCTCGTCGCCACCGGTCTGGCCGCGGCGCTTGCGGTCGCGGTAGC
>NZ_JAHFUW010000094.1 GCF_023264855.1 Herbiconiux sp.
GTACCAGAAGGAGCTGTAGGCGTCGAAGGCCTGGACGGCTTCGAGAAGCGGTGCGATTCCGGGATTGTTGTCGAGGTATTGCACGACACCGTTGGGGTCAGAGCTGCGTTGGGGAAGCAATGATCCGGGGATGGATGCGAGGGCGAGCAGGAGAAGCAGGAACAGCGCGGTTCGCATGCTGGTGAGTTGCCGCCATGCCCATCGCCCCCATCCTGCTGCGGCTGAGGTTCGCGGCAGTTCGGAATCGACATGGTCTTCGGGTCGGCGGGGGTCGGTGTCCGAGACGTCCGACTGGGTGGGCGCGCTCATCCGAGGGGTGCGCCGCGGGCGGCCATGAAAGCTTCGGGGTCGATGCGTGTGCCGTCGACAGTGACTTCGTAGTGGAGGTGACATCCGGTTGAGACACCGGTGGTGCCGGCCAGGGAGATGAGTTGTCCGGCGGCGACGGATTCGCCGGGGCTGACGACGAGCTGGCTGTTGTGGGCGTAGCTGGTCTGCACGCCCGCACCGTGGCTGAGCTGTACCCAGTTGCCGAGGCCTCCGAACCAGCCCGCGTAGTTCACGGTTCCGGCGGATGCGGCGTAGACGGGAGTTCCGCACCCGGCACCGAGGTCGACGCCGCGGTGGTAGGAGCTCGCTCCGGCGGTCGGTGCGACGCGTGGCCCGAATCCGTCGGAGATCCTGCCGCCGACGGGGCGTGTCCACCCCTGGTCGGAAAGCTGCCCGGAGTCCAGCTGCGGGGAACCGTTCGATGCGGCCGCCGCTGCAGCCGCGGCCGCCGCTGCAGCCGCTGCCGCCGCGCGACGGATCTCTTCGCCGCGAGCGTAGTCGGCTTCGGTGGCCTGACGGTTCTCTGTCAGAACGGCGAGCTGAGCTTTGAGGGTCTCGGAGTTCTGCAGTTGCAGGCCGAGCTGATACTCCACCTCTTGAGATGCCACGATGGCGGCGTCCATGGCGACCTGTGCTTCGCCGGCGAGACGGGCTCGTTCGGCTTGGGCGACGTCGGCCTGGTCGGTGAGCGCTTGGGCGGTGTTGCTGGCGGTCTCCGCCTTGACGTACAGCTGGTCGATGTTCTCGGACAGCCTCGAGGTGGTGGCGAGACGGGCCAGGAAGTTGTCGGCGTCAGCGCCGGAGAGAAGAAGCTGCGCGCTGAGCTGGTCGCTGCCGCCGGTTCTGGCCATCGAGCCGACGAGCCGCCCGACGGTGTCTCGCGCAGCGCCGGCGGCCTGTTCGGCGACGGCTGCTTGGGCTTCCAGCTCGCTAGCTTTCTCACCGGCTCGGTCGAGGGCATCCTGCGCGAGATCCCACTCGTTGGTGAGATCGAGGGCGAGTTGCTGCGCCTGGGCGAGATCCGCTTCGATCTGGCCGATGAGTGCGGTGAGCTCGCTGATCTGAGCTTGTTTGGTGGACTCGTCCGCGCGGGCGGCTTCCACCTCCGACCAGGTCGGGTATTCCTCGGCTGCGGCCGAAAACGGTGTGGTTGCAAGACCTGCCGTGATGGCAAAGCTGAGTGCGACCGAGAGAAGGATTCGGGACCGGCGCCGCGGCGTGCGACGACTGGCCCTCGGGGTCGAGGGAGCCATGAGGTGTCTGCTTTCCGATGCAAGAGAACGAGGGCGCGCTAAAGCGCGTGCAAGGGATCGCGGAATCTAGATGCGGAGCAGGCCTGTGATTTGTCGCGTGGCGACCGGCTGGAACGACAACAGCCACGGGCGCGGCGGTGCACTTCCGGCGGCCGGTAGGGGTTCTGCACGGGCGGAGCGGCGCGCCTGCGCCGTGACTAGCACGAGTAGACCAATCGCCGCGACACAGATGATGACCGCGCCGAGACAGTCCGCCACTCCCCCACCGTCGCCGACGGGGGCGTGGGTTGCCGGGGTGGCGTCGAGGACGATCACGGACGCGGCGACGTCGGCGTCGTGACTGGTTGAGGCGGCGTGAAGAACCGTCGCTGTCGCCGCGGCGACGCAGATCAGTAGGGCGAGCAGCACAGTGTGCAGAAGGCGAGGAAGTGCACGCGGCATAAGACGCATGGGTGTCACTGCCTTCCGCTTGCGGGGGTCCCTGTCACAGCGATTGTAAACGAGATCCTGTACTCTCGGAGGGATTTGCCCGCAACCGCGAATGGAATGTCGTGTCTTCTTCTGGCCCCACTCCTCCCCAACGGCGACGCTGGACGTCTGCCCAATTCGCCTATTTGGCGTTGGGACTGAACGGGTTGTGCCTGCTGATCCTCTTCGCGAACCTGCTGACCGGGAACTCCTGGTGGGAGATCGCCGTCCCTCTCGCGGTCGGTTGTCTCTTGTTGGGTGGCCTGTCCGGTTTCCAGACCAGACGGCTGCGTCTGAAGGAACGCCACCAGAACCGCTGACATTCAGCGGGTGCTTCGGGTCGGCACGGGACCGCTGGTATCCACGGTGCGGAAAAGAACACCGACGGCGATGAAGAATGCCGATCCGACCAGGATCAGGACCTGCCAGACCTCGCTTGTGAACTCAAACGGCCAGGCCGGGTTCCACAGCACGGCGAGGGGCAGCATCGGCAGGCCCCACCACCACTTCCGGTACTGGATGGCGATGACGGCGAAGATCAACGCCAGGATGCTGACCCCGTATCGGACGTACAGGTAGAAGTCGGTTCCGATCAGACCGATGCTGGCCAGGAGCACGATCGCTCCCAGCACGGCGGGAAGCATGCCGGGTCGGATGATGCGGGTTCGGTTTTCGCGCTTGGCCATCAGCGGGGGTCCTGCTCGGCGTTGCGTCGTTTGCTGCGGATCGAGACGACGATGGCGACTGCGACGATGGCGAGCACGACGACGATGCCGCCAACGAGCGCGATCGGGAACAACGTCGAGTACACGTCAGTGCCGGCAGCCGCCGTTTCGGCTGGCGTCTCCGCTGGTGCATCGGTGGCTGTCTCCACGGGGGCCGTGGTGGGTTCTGGCGTCTCGGTCGCGGTTGGCGTGGTGGTGACTGTGGGTATCGGTTCGACTGCGTAGGTGAAGCCGTATTGGCCCGAGATTGGGTGTCCATCGGCGGAGACGGTTTGCCAGAGCACCTGGTAGGCACCTGCCGTTGTGGGGCTCACGGTTTTGGTGAGGGTGGTGTTGTCGATGGTGATCTCGCCGGTGGAGATGTCCGTGCCCGCGGGGTCAAGGACCGCGATCGCGATGCCGGTGTCGAAGCCGGCGAGAGGCGCTTCGTTGAAAGTGAGCTGCACCTGTGCGATCGGGGTGGTGACGGTCTCGTCGATTCCAGGGGTGGAGACGGCGAGGGCGTCGTGCGCGGTTGCAGTCGGGGCTGCTCCGAAGAGGATTGCAGCTGCGGCAAGGAGGGCAGTGGCGGCCGCGGAGATCCGGTGGCGGGTACGGCGTGTCATGGTGCTTCTTTCGGGTTGCGGGCGTCGGTGTTGTGGCTGCTAAGGCGTTGGAGGTAGCCGTTGTAGGCGTCGAGGTCAGCGTCTCCGTGGACGTCGTGGCGGCGGTCGGCGGCTTTGGCTCGGGTGGTGTCGTCGCGGTGCCAGCGGGAGAGCAGCACGAGCACGATGATCAGGGTGGGAAGTTCGCCGTACGACCAGGCAAGGGCGCCGGCGACGAGCTGGTCTTGGAGCGGGTCGATCCCCCAGGAGGGCGGCGGTGTAGCGAAGTAAGTAACCAGGGGCAGTGACGCGAGCATGATGATGACGCCGAAGAAGGCGTGCAGCGGCATCTCTGCGAAGACGTCGAGGAGGCGTCCGAGGTGGGTCTGTCGGGCCGGGAGCGGATCGGCGGAGATGAGCGGGATGGTGAACAGAATCCCGCTGACGAGGAACAGCAGCTCGAGGCCGACGTGGCCAGTCCAGGTTCCGAGCAGCGCGCTTGCGATGCCGCTGAGGTAGAGGCCGTAGAAGGTGAACAGGAATAGCGGGATCATCACGGCCGGGTGCAGCGCGATACGTGCGGCACGGGACCGGAGTCCGGCCAGGGCGGCGCGTTGGACGTACGTGCCGGGGCCGCGGTGAGGGACGGCTTTCAGCAGCAGAGTGCCTGGGGACCCGAGGATGAGCAGGGGCGGAACGGCCATCATGAGGGTGAGCTGCTGGAACATGAACACGGAGAACATGCGATACCCGTAGCCTTCGAGGCCGGCGCCCATCGTGACGATGAGGATGACGCATCCGACGAGGA
>NZ_JAHFUW010000069.1 GCF_023264855.1 Herbiconiux sp.
ATGGGATCTCCTCGACGGGTACAGGGTGGTCGTCGCGCGCCGCGGGGGCGGCATCCGGATGCCGCATCGGCAGGATGATGGCGGTCCCGGTGACGGGGTGCCGCATCACCTCCACGGGCAGCTCGTAGACGGCGGACAGCAGAGGTGGGGTGAGCACGGCATCCGGCGACCCGTCGGCCACCACGCGGCCGTTCGCGAGCAGCACGATGCGGTCGGCGTAGGCGGCGGCGAGGCTGAGGTCGTGCAGCACGACCACCACGCAGTCGCCGGCCCGGGCCCGGTCACGGGCGATCCACAGAACGTCCTCCTGGTGGCGCAGGTCGAGCGCGGCGGTCGGCTCGTCCAGCAGCAGGATGCCCGTCTCCTGGGCCAGGATGCGCGCGAGCGACGCGCGGGCCCGCTCGCCGCCGGAGAGCGAGGGCAGCGGCCGGTCGCGGAAGCGCGTGGTCTCGGTGAGCGCGATCGACTCCTCGATCACGCGGTCGTCGTCGGCGTCGCGGCGCGTGCCCTGCCAGGGCGCGCGGCCCATCTCGACGACCTCGCGCACGGTGAACGGGAAGAACACGCCGTTCTGCTGCAGCAGCACCGCGCGGCGGCGGCCGAGCTCTTTGAGACTCCACTCGCCGAGGGCGCGGCCGTCGATCTCGACGCGGCCGGCGGTCGTCGCCTGATCGCCCGTGACCACGTTCAGCAGGGTCGACTTGCCGGCGCCGTTCGGGCCGATCAGCGCCACGACCTCGCCGGGCGAGGCCTGGAACGAGACCTCGTCGAGAATGCCGGCACCCCCGATGGCGACGCTCGCCCCCTGCACGCGCAAGGCGGGTGCGGCGGATACGCGCGTGGCGGCATCCGGAATCTCCGAGAGCGCCTCGCGGCGGCGGCGCGCGCTCATCCCCAGCCCCCCGACTTCTTGCGGGTGCGCCGCAGCAGCCAGAAGAAGAACGGGCCGCCGATCAGTGAGGTGAGCATGCCGATCGGCAGGTCGGCCATCGGCACGGCGGTGCGCGCGAACAGGTCGGCGGTCACCAGCAGCAGGGCGCCGCCGAGCACCGAGGCGATCAGCAGTGGGCGGTGCGAGGGGCCGATGATCATGCGCATCAGGTGGGGAATGACGAGGCCCACGAAGGCGATGATGCCGCAGAAGGCCACGGCCGCGCCGGTGAGCAGGGCCACCAGCACGATCGAGACGATCCGCAGCACCTCGACGTTCACGCCCAGGTGCCGGGCGGCCTTCTCGCCGAGCGAGAGCAGGTCGAAACGGCGCGACAGGATGAGCGCGGCGGCGAGCCCGACCACGACGACCGGCAGCACGACCAGCACGTCCTGCCAGCGGGCGCCGTTCAGGCTGCCGAGCTGCCAGAACACGATCGCCTCGCGCGACTGGGTGTCGGCCAGGAACATGAAGAGCGCCAGGCCCGCGCCGGCGAAGGCGTTGACCGCGATACCGGTGAGCACGAGGGTGACGACCTCGGTCTTGCCGTTGGCGCGCGAGACGGCGTAGACGAGGAGGGTGGCCACGAGGCCGGCGGCGAAGGCGGCGGCGGCGATGGTCCAGTCGCCGAGGAAGTTCAGGCCGAACACGATCGAGGCCGAGGCGCCGAGCGCCGCACCCGAGCTGACGCCGACCACGCCGGGCTCGGCCAGCGGGTTGCCGAAGATGGCCTGCATGATCATGCCCGCCGCGGCGAGGGCGGCGCCGACCAGGATGGCCAGGGCCACGCGAGGGAAACGGATCGTCCAGAGCGCGCTGTCGCCGTTCGGATGCTGGGGCAGCGGCCAGATCGTGATGCCGATCTTGTGCAGGATCGAGCCGAGCACCTCATCCGGAGCGATCTGCAGTTGCCCCGTTCCCGCCGCCACCAGCGACATCACCACGAGCGCCACGGCGAGCACGGCGAACAGCACCACCTTCCGCCGAGGCCGCACGCGCCCCCTCGGCCCCGGATCCACGCTCGCCTCGAGCCCCCCGCCCGCGCGCGACTCCTCCTCGCGAGCCGTCGATTTCGGCCCTTCCGCGACGGTTTCAGGGCCGAAATCGACGGGTCGCGAGGAGGGGGGTGGGGAGGCGGGGGCGGGGGCGGGAGCCTCGGGGCGGGCGGGGGTGTGGGTCATGGGGTGTCCGCGAGGGCGCCGGAGTCGTCGGGGGCGTAGATGGCGCGGGCCAGGGCGTCGAGCACGCCGGCGGTGCGGGGGCCGAAGCTCATGATCTGGTAGTCGCTCATGTCGACGATGCGGCGGTTCTGGCCGGCGGGCGTCTCGGCCACGGCCGGGATGCGCTCGAGCAGCCCGTCGACGCCGCCGACGGATTCGAGGCCCTTGGTCATCATCAGCAGGATGTCGGGCTGCGCCTTCACGAGCGCCTCGGCCGTCATCGGGCGCATGCCCTTCCAGCCGATCTCGCCGGCCACGTCGATGCCGCCGAGCGCCTGGATGAGGGTGTCGGCCCCGGATTCCTCGCCGAAGATGTAATACACGCCGGCGTTGCCGCGCACGTAGAGGAAGAGGATGCGCGGGCGGTCGGCGGGATCGGCCGGCGTGACCGCGGCGATCTGCTCGACCTCGTCGGCGATCTCGGCGTTCACCCGCTCGGTGAGTGCCGTGCCGGCATCCGGAACCCCGAGCCCGGCGGCGACCATGGTCACGATGTCGCCGACGTTGTCGAGATTGCGGTCGGGCGTGGTGACGATGACCGGGATGCCGGCCTCGCGCATCTGCAGCACGACATCCCACGGGCCGATGGAGGAATCGGTGATGATGACGCTCGGGTTCAGCTCGAGGATCGCCTCGCCGTTCAGCTCGTGGCCGTTCTGGGTGACCAGGGGCAGGTCGGCGGCGCCGTCGAAGCTGGTGGAGGTGTCGCGGCCCACGACGCTGTCGCCGAGGCCCAGGCCGAACACGGTGGCGGCGAGGGATCCGTAGATGTCCAGTGCCAGGATGCGGCTGGTGTCGGTGACTGTGACCTCGGTGCCCTGGTTGTCGGTGACGGTGGCCGGCAGCACCTGCTCGGACGCGGCATCCTGGGTGACCGGCTCGATTCCGTTGTCCTCCAGGCAGGCCGTGGACTCGCCGACGTAGGTCTTCGGATCGGCCGTCAGCTGAAGGTCGGCGAGGGCCGTCGTGCCCTCCACGCACGCGGAGGCGGTGCTCGAGGAGGCCGAAGCGGTGCACGCGCCGAGCGCCACGACGGTGGCGGCGGCGAGGGCGAGCGCGAGGCCCGCGCGGAGGCGACGACGGGAACGAGGAAGGGAGGTCATGGGTCCGAACGGTGGAAGGGGCCGGTCGGACGAGCCGACCCGCGGATGCCCCGATCCTAGTTAGGTAAGGCTAACCTAGTCAAACCTCCCGGCCTCGACCGGACCCCATCACTCGGTCGGCGTGGTGCCCTCCGATGTTCCGTCTGTCGTGTCGTCCGTGCTGCCGTCGGTCGTGCCGTCGCCGGTGTCGGTGGCGCCGGTGGCGGCCGAGAACACCTCGGTGATGAACGAGTTCAGCGCCTCGGTGTCGTCGAGGCCGCCGGTGTAGGCCTTGCCGTCGATGACGACGAGCGGCACCGTGGTCAGCGCCGTGACGTCGGAGTTCGGGATGCTCGCCTGGGCCCGGGCGGTGGAGTCGGCGACCCAGTCGGAGAACTCGTTGCCGGTGATGCACGAGGCGGTCGCGGCATCCGTCACGCCGGCGGTCTGCACGAGGGTGACCAGCTCGTCGTTCGAGAGGCCGCCGGCGGGCAGGGTGGCCTGCGCGGCCACCAGCGCGTTGTGCACCGCGAGGCCGGCATCCGGAGTCGTGTTCGCCACGCAGGCCAGGGCGTTCGCCGCCCGCGCCGAATAGCTGTCGGCGCCCTCGAGCGCGACCGGGTGCAGCTCGATGCTCGCGTAGCCCGCCGCCACGTATCCCTGCAGAGCGCCGCCGTTCGCGGTCTCGAAGGTGGCGACGTCGGGGCTGGCGTAGTCGACGTATTCGGTGACGCGCAGCACCGTCGAGGTGTCGAGCTCGGAGGGCGTGGGCTGCTCGCCCGGCTGCAGCGCGGCGGTCGTCGTGGCCGTGACCGTGCCCTGCGTGGTGGAGCCGTCGGCAGCGGTGCCGCCGCCGCTCCCGGTGAACAGGATGCCGTCGCTGGCCATGTTCGCCGGCCCGACGAAGGTGGCGCGGATGCCGTTGTAGACCGCCAGGCCCACCACCGCGACGACCGCCACCGCGGCCACGACCAGGCTCGTGCGCAGCACGATGCGGTTGCGGCGCTTGCGCTTGCGCTCCTCTTCGCGCTGGATGCGGGCGAGCTCGCGGGCGAGGGCCTGCCGATCCTTCTTGGGGAGCCCGTCGTAGACGCTCTTGTCGGCCTTCGCTGGGCTCATCCCGGTGCTGCTCCTCGTGTGTGGTGCGTGTGGTGCGGGTCGTGGTCGTGCGGATGCGCCGACGCAGGCGCACTGCGGGCTGACTTTAGCGGGTGAAGCTATGGGCGCGCCATGAGGATGCCTCGGGCTCGCACGCCGCCTGGCCGAATGGCGCTCAGCCGATCGGCAGCGCCTCGAGCTCGCCGCGCATCCGGATGAGGTCGATCGCGTGCGCGTCGAGGCGCCGGTCTTCGTCGGAGTGCAGCACGAGCGGGGCGACCTCCCGGGCGCGCCCGTCCGCCCCCGGATCCACGAAGATGCTCATGCACTGCGTGGTGAGTTCGAGCGCGTGGGGCGTGCGCGGCGAGCCCGAGCGCACGTGCACGGCGATGTGCATGCTGCGCTCGCCGGTGTGGATCAGGCGGGCGTCGACCTCGACGATGTGCCCGATCCGGATCGGCCGGAAGAAGTGGATGCCGCCCGAATACACCGCGACGGCGGCCTCCGACGACCACCCGGCGGCGCAGGCGTACGCCGTCTCGTCGATCCAGCGCAGCACGGTGCCGCCGTGCGCGTTTCCGCCGTAGTTGGCGTCCGCGGGCGCGGCGAGAAAGCGGAAGACCGTGCGTGCCGTGGTGCCCTCGTCGGTATATGCCTCGGCGAGCATGGAGTCGCGGATGGCGCGCCGGGGTGCGAGCCGCTCTTCGGCGCGGTGGTTGAGCAGGCGGTCGTCGCCGGTCTCCGGATGCCACGCCGGCACCTCGACCGGCACGCCCGCCGCGTCGACCGCGACGAAGACGAGGATGCAGTGGGTGGCCGGGGTGAACTCGCGACTGCGCACATCCGCAGCGCCCACCGTGACGAGAACCTGCATGCTGGTGCGCCCGGTCTGGATGATGCGGGCGCGCGCCTCGATCATGTCGCCCGAGGCGATGGGCCGGGTGAAGTGCACGTTGCCGACGTAGGCCGTGACGCAGTACGAGGCGCTCCAGCCGACGGCGCAGGCGTAGCCGGCCTTGTCGATCCACTCGAGCACGCGCCCTGCGGCGACGGTCGCGCCTCCGGCGGCGGTGTCCTGCGGAGCGGCCAGAAAGCGGAGGGTGATGCGGTCGGAACTCGTCACGCTTTCCAGGATGGCAGGGCGGCGCCGCTCGTGCGGGCCGATCCGCAGATCGACGGCGTCAAGATCGGCCGATCTTCTCGTCCCGGAAAGAGCGTGCGCCGGCGGGCGCAGCATCCGCGTGCCGCATTGTTGTACTCAGTCCAGTTAATCGTAGGATGGCCGCATGACAGACTTCGTCGTCGAAGGCGTCGGGCGGCGATTCGTCCCCTACGCCGAGGGATTGCAGCTGCAGGCGCGGTGGCACGAGCGGGTGGTGGTGGGCGAGGCCCCCGACACCGTCATCCTGCTCGAGCACGAGGCCGTGTACACGGCCGGCAAGCGCACCGAGGCCTCCGAGCGGCCGGTCGACGGAACCCCGGTGGTGGACGTGGATCGCGGCGGCAAGATCACCTGGCACGGCCCGGGCCAGCTGGTCGGCTACCCGATCGTGCGGTTGCCCGATCCGATCGACGTCGTGGCCTACGTGCGCTCGCTCGAGGCGATGCTGCTCGAGGTGGTGCGGGGGATCGGGGTCGACGCGTACCGGGTGGAGGGGCGCTCCGGCATCTGGACGACCTCCGGCGGCCGCGACTGCAAGCTCGGCGCGATCGGCGTGCGGGTGTCGGGCGGGGTGACGAGCCACGGCTTCGCGCTGAACTGCAGCAACGATCTCGCGCCCTACGACAAGATCGTGGCCTGCGGCATCCGGGATGCCGGCGTGACGACGATCAGCGAGGTGCTCGGGCGGCGGGTCGAGCCGGCCGATCTGGTCGACGCGGTGAAGCAGCGCTTCGTGGCCCCCGCCCCGGCCCTGGCGGGCGCCCGATGAGCGCCGGCTGCGGCCCCGCGGTGTCGGCCTCCTCCTCTGCCGGGCCCGCCTCGCTGCCCGGCGACCGCAAGCTGCTGCGGCTGGAGATCCGCAACGCCGAGACGCCGATCGAGAAGAAGCCGGCCTGGATCAAGACCAAGGCGCGCTTCGGCCCCGAGTACCGGGAGCTGCAGGCGCTGGTGAAGACGAAGGAGCTGCACACGGTCTGCCAGGAGGCGGGCTGCCCGAACATCTTCGAGTGCTGGGAAGATCGCGAGGCGACCTTCCTGATCGGCGGATCGCAGTGCACCCGCCGCTGCGACTTCTGCCAGATCGACACCGGCAAGCCGGCCGACTACGACCGCGACGAGCCCCGCCGGGTCGCCGAATCCGTCGTCTCGATGAACCTGCGCTACGCCACGGTGACGGGAGTCGCCCGCGACGATCTGCCGGACGAGGGTGCCTGGCTGCACGCCGAGACGGTGCGCCGCATCCATTCGCTGAATCCGGGTACCGGGGTCGAGATCCTCGCCACCGACTTCTCGGGTAACCCCGCCCTGCTGCAGGAGGTGTTCGACTCCCGCCCCGAGGTGTTCGCGCACAACGTCGAGACGGTGCCGCGCATCTTCAAGCGCATCCGCCCCGCCTTCCGCTACGAGCGCTCGCTCGACGTGCTGACGCACGCCCGGGATGCGCGGCTGATCACCAAGTCGAACCTCATCCTGGGCATGGGCGAGACGCGTGAGGAGGTGTCGGCGGCGCTGCAGGATCTGCACGACGCCGGATGCGACATCATCACGGTCACGCAGTACCTGCGCCCCTCACCCCGGCACCTGCCGGTGGCGTCGTGGGTGCGCCCCGAGGAGTTCGTCGACATCAAGGAGGAGGCCGAGCAGATCGGCTTCCTCGGTGTGCTCGCCGGACCGCTCGTGCGCTCCTCGTACCGGGCCGGCCGGCTCTGGGCGCAGTCGATGCGGCGTAAGGGCTGGGACATCCCGGACGCCCTCACGGGACTCGCGGATGCGGCTGACGCCGAGGGCGGTTTCGCGCAGGCGGTGTGAGCTTTGCTCAGAAAATGATATAACTTCAGGTTAGAGACTCCGCGCCCCGGCGAAGTCCCGTTGACCTGGAGGACCCCGATGCGCGCTTCTGCCCTGAAGAGAGCTCTCGTCCCTGTGGCTCTCGCCGCCCTGCTGGCGTCGGTGCTCTCCGCGGCGGCTGCGCCGCCCTCGGTGGCTCACGCCGCGCTGCCCGGCCCGTCCTCCACGCAGCTGGTAAGCGTGGCAGCCGTCCTGCCCGCGAAAGGGGGCGATTGGCCTTCTGCCGACGGGATGGGCCTCGGGCGCTCGAGCATCTCCGCCGACGGTCGCTATGTCGCGTTTGCGACCAGGTCCCCTGGCATGACTGATGTTCCGACTAATGCGAACACCATCCAGGTGTACGTCCGGGATACGGTGGCTGCGACGACCAGGCTGGTCAGCGCGAACGCCGCAGGAGTTGCGAGCACAGATGGTGCGACAAGGCCGTCCATCTCGGGTGACGGCCAGTGGCTGGCTTACTCATCGAACTCGGTCAATCTGGTGCCCGGGGTTACGGACGGCAATACTCACGCGTTCCTGTGGTCGATGCGCACCGGGCAGACAATCGCAGTCGGTGTCACGGAATCGGTCGGACACCCGATCGGGAATGGCGATGAACTGTATGTTTCGGTTTCCCGTGACGGATCCAAGGTCGCATTCGAGTCGAGCTCGACGAACCTGACCTCAGATGACGCGAGAGGTCGTACCCAGATCTACGTCCGGGACATAGTGGCGGAATCAACCCAGATGATAAGTGTTCAGTCTCCCGGGATGGGCAGTGCGACGGGCGCACATAAACCGGAGATATCGGCAGACGGTCACTCCGTCGCGTTTCTGAGCGATTCGAACCTTACCGCTTCAGACGCTCGACATCATCTTCAGGCGTACGTGAGAAATCTTGCCGCAGGTGAGACGCGGATGATCAGTATCGCAATCGACGGCGCTACGGGCGCGGACAGGGATGTCGGGGATCTCTCGCTATCGGCGAATGGAAATCTCGCGGGGTTCACAAGCGCGGCGGTCAATCTGACCACCGGCGCATCGGCGGGAAAACAAGTCACCTATCTGCGGGACATCACGTCTGACACGACAACGACCTTCCTTGGCGGACGCGCGGGAATCATCACCCCCCGAGTGTCTGCAGACGGCCACCACCTCGTATTCAGCTCGACGGAGAGGATCACCCGTGATGGCTCGGAGTTCACCGCCGTAGAGCGGGTGTACTCCACCGATCTCCGATCGGAAGAATCGATCCTAATAAGCACACCGCTCTCAGGGATAGCCGGACGCTACGACGACTTCTCCGTCTATCCGACGGCGTCGGAGGACGGCCAATTCGTCGCGTTCACGTCCCGCATGACGAATTTGACGCCCGAAACGGCGACCAGCACGTTGCAGGTCTACATTCGCAACGCGACAGCCGAATCGCGCATAGATCGCATCGGCGGCGCGGACCGATACGACGTGTCGGCGGCGACTTCAGCCGCAGCATTCCCGCCGGAAGTCGATTATGCTTTCGTGGCGTCCGGCGCGGTCTTCTCGGATGCGCTCTCGGCATCTGCGGCCGCCGGCCTGCGGCATGCACCTGTACTCCTCACTGAGCATGATTTCGTCCCGGTGGCAGTCCAGGCAGAGCTCACCAGGCTTAATCCCGGCCACATCATCCTGCTGGGCGGTACGGATACGATCACCCCGGCGGTTGAAGCCCAACTGAAGCCCTTCTCCTCCAGAGGCGACGTTGTAAGGGTCGCGGGGGCGGACCGCTACCAAGTGTCGGCTGCTCTCTCTCAAATGACATTTCCGACCAGGCCAGCGACCGCTTACGTCGCCTCTGGCGAGGTGTTCCCGGATGCCCTCTCCGGATCGGCGGCCGCCGGTCACAGTAGTGGGCCGGTGCTGCTGGTCAACAAGAACGCCATCCCCGCGGCGGTCGACGCCGAACTGCGGCGGCTGACTCCCGCGAAGATCGTCGTCCTCGGAGGCGCGAACACAGTGGCGGACGCTGTGGTGGCGTCATTGGGTGGGATCGCTCCGACGACGCGGATCGCCGGAGCAGACCGCTTCGCGGTTTCCGCGGCCGTCTCATCGTCGGCCTTTGTCGCGAATACGTCCACGGTGTATGTGGCATCGGGCCTGGTGTTCCCGGATGCTCTCTCAGGCTCCGCGGCCGCGATCTACCGGGGGTCCCCGGTGCTCCTGGTGACGAAAGATGGCGTCCCTGATCTGGTCGCGGCAGAACTGAGGCGCCTCAATCCTCACCGCATCGTCGTGCTCGGCGGCACGGCGACCGTCTCGGATGCGAACTTCGCTGCACTGAGGAGCTACTTGGCACCGTGAGCCATCGGAGAGATCGCGTTCGGCTTCCTCGGCGTGCTCGCCGGGCCGCTCGTGCGCTCCTCGTACCGAGTCGGCCGCCTCGGGCGCGGTCGATGCGGCGCAAGGGCTGGGACATCCCGGCATCGCTCGCGGCCCTCGCCGATGCGGCCGACGCCGAGGGCGGTTTCGCGCAGGCAGTGTGAGTTTTGCTCATTAAGAGATAAAACTTCAGGTTAGAGACTCCGCGCCCCGGCGAAGTCGCCTCGACCTGGAGGACCCCGATGCGCGCTCCCGCCCTCAAGCAAGCCCTAGTCCTCGTCGTACTCTGCGCACTCGTCACAGGCGTCCTTTTCTCTACACCTCTGCCCCCCGCCGCCCGCGCGGCAGCCCCCGCCCCCTCTACGACCCAGCTCGTGAGCGTCGCGGCGGGCACCCCAGCCCGCGGGGGTGATTACCTCTCCGGTGACAACGGCACAGGTGGGGTGGCCTCGATCTCATCCGACGGGCGCTTCGTTGCGTTCGCCACGAAGTCGAGATCAATCACGGAGACTCCGAATCCATCTCCGGTACCGCAGGTGTATGTGCGTGACGTTGTCGCCGGTTTCACGGTGATGGTCAGTAAGACGGCGAGTGGCAAAGCCGGAGACGGCTCCTCGGTTCGTCCATCGATTTCAGGAGACGGAAAACTCATCGCGTTCATATCAACGTCACCCGATTTGGTTCCCGGTGTCACCGATCGGAATCCGCATGTATTTCTCTGGTCTAGCGACCGTGGGGATATAAGCGTGCTCGACGTCAGTAGTTACCCGAAGAGCTCTCTTGGTAACGGAGCGGCAGTGGCGGCGGCAATCTCCCGTGACGGGTCCAAGGTTGCCTTCACGTCCGACTCCACGAACTTGACCATCGATGACTCCCGAGGGAAAGTCCAGGTATACGTTCGTGACGTGGCGGCGGCTACGACCCAGATTGTCAGCGAGGAGTCTCCGGGATCAGGTTCCAGCTCGGGTGCATCAGAGCCGGTCATCTCGGCAGACGGCCAGAGGATCGGATTCATCAGCGCCGCAAACTTGACCGGCACCGACGTGCATTCAATCCGGCAGGTCTATTTGAAAGACATGGCAACTGGCACAGTGACACTTGCCAGCCCGGCGGCAGACAGTGCATCAGGCGCCAATCGGGACGTGGTCGGTCTGTCGATGTCCGGAGCGGCCGAAGATCTAGCCTTCAGAAGTGATGCGACCAACCTGACCACCGATCCCCCAAAAACGGGATGTGCGTACATCAGGAACGTGAAGATCGACACAACGGTCCGGTTCCACCCGGAGGTGGGCAACTGCGCGATCGAAGACTTGCGGATTGCGCTGGACGGTAGGCATGTGGCGTTCTCGACCGCGGCGCAGGTCATTCCCGCCGTACGTCCGGGCAATGTCCGCGTATACGTGGTCGACCGGGGGTCAGGCAGGGCTTCGCTGGCCAGTGCGCCGGCAACTGCTCTACCTGCGCGCCTGGATACTGACTCGGCGAATGCGGTGTTGTCAGACGATGGTCATTTCGTCGCTTTCTCCTCCCTCATGACGAATTTGACCGCGGAACTTGTAGACGGAAAAGTAGGTCAGCTGTTTCTGCGAAATGTGCAGGTCGAGTCCCGAATCGACAGGATTGGTGGGTCGGATCGGTTCGCCGTGTCGGCAGCTATCTCGACAGATGCTTTCGCGCCCGCCGCAAACGAGGTCTATGTGGCATCAGGCGCGGTGTTCCCAGACGCGCTCTCCGCGTCTGCTGCGGCCGGTCTCCGGGACGCTCCGGTCCTCCTCACCACGCGAGACGCCGTTCCACCAGCCGTCGACGCGGAGTTGGCTCGGCTCCAGCCGAAGACGATCGTGCTTCTGGGTGGCACTGACACAATCTCGCCTGCCGTGGAGGAGCATCTGAAGTTGCTCTCGACTACGAGGCAGGTCGACCGGGTGTCCGGCGTGGATCGATACGAGGTCTCCGCCGCGATATCCAAGCGCAATTTTCCGGTGGCACCTGCTGTGGCGTATGTGGCGTCGGGGGAGGTGTTTCCGGATGCACTGTCGGGGTCCGCTGCGGCCGGGCACTTCAGGGCACCGGTGCTGTTGGTGCAGAAAAACGCCATCCCCGGAGCGGTCGGCGATGAACTCAGGCGATTGGCGCCGGCGAAGATCGTGGTGCTGGGTGGTGCGAACACTGTGTCTGACAGTGTCCTCAGCGCGTTGGGCGCGATCGCGCCGGCGTCCCGGTTCGGTGGCGCGGATCGGTTCTCGGTCTCTGCAGCAGTTTCCGAGGCAACGTTCGGCGCGAACACACCGACCGTTTATGTCGCGTCTGGAGCGGTGTTTCCCGATGCTCTCTCAGGGTCCGCGGCCGCTATCAAGAACGGCGCTCCGGTGTTGCTGATCACCGCCGACGGCGTCCCATCGGTGGTGGGTGCTGAGCTTCGGCGTCTCAATCCGAGCAGGATCGTGGTTCTCGGTGGACCAGCGACCATCTCCGACCCCACATTCGAGTCCTTGCGGGGGTATCTGGCGAAGTAATCGGCGTTGCCGCCTCAGGCGAGCTGACTGGTCGGCACAGCGCTCCGGTGGTAAGCCTGGAGCCGTCCCCACCAGTTCTCCGAGAAAGATGCACAGCGTGGAGCAGAAGGTCAACTTCGTCACCGTGGCCACGGCCGACCTCGAGGCGGCGCGGGGTTTCTACCGCGACGGACTCGGCTGGACGCCGCTGCTCGACGTACCGGGCGAGATCCTGTTCTTCCAGGTGGGGCACGGGCTCGTGCTCGCATTGTTCGAGGCGGAGGCGTTCGCGGCCGATCTCGTTTCCGGGGTGGGCTCGGCGGCGCTCGCGGATTCCGCCGCCGCGGCATCCGTCGCCGTTCCCTCCGCCGCTTCCGCCCCGGCCGGGCTCACCCTCTCGCAGAACGTCGGCTCCCCAGTCGAGGTCGACGCCGTCGTCGAGCGGATGGCCGCCGCCGGCGGCTCCGTGCTGAAGCCGCCGCAGCAGGCCGCGTTCGGCGGCTACCACGCCCATGTCGCCGATCCGAACGGCGTCATCTGGGAGATCGCGTTCAACCCCGGCTGGTCGGTGGCCGACGACGGCGCTGTGAATCTGGTGCCGGTGGCAGAGGACTGACGCGGCCGCGCGCGAGCGGTGGTTGACTCGAAGCATGACTGACACCACCACCGCACCCGCCGCCGCAGCCGGCACCTTCGCCATCGGCGGAGACCTCGTCGTGAACCGCCTCGGCTTCGGCACCATGCAGCTCACCGGGCCGGGCGTCTGGGGCGAACCCGCCGATCACGACGGCGCGATCGCCGTGCTCCGCCGCGCCGTCGAGCTGGGCGTGAACCTCATCGACACCGCCGACGCCTACGGCCCCTTCGTCACCGACGCACTCATCCGCGAAGCGCTGCATCCGTATGCCGACGGCGTCGCCATCGCCACCAAGGTCGGCTTCACCCGCCAGGGGCCGAACGAGTGGATACCCGTCGGGCGCCCCGAGTACCTGCGCCAGCAGACCGAACTGAACCTGCGCCACCTCGGCATCGACCGGATCGATCTGCTGCAGCTGCACCGCATCGACAAGAAGGTGCCGCTGGAGGATCAGATCGGCGAGCTCAAGACGCTGCAGGACGAGGGCAAGGTGCGCCACATCGGCCTCTCCGAGGTGAGCGTCGATGACGTGAAGGCGGCCCGCGCGATCGCCGAGATCGTGTCGGTGCAGAACCTGTTCAACCTTTCCGACCGTCGTGCCGCCGATCTGCTCGACTACTCCGAGGCCGAGGGGATCGCCTTCATCCCGTGGTTCCCGCTGGCCACCGGCAAGCTCGCCGGGGAGGGCAGCCCGCTGACCGAACTGGCCGAGAAGCACGACGCCACGCCGAGCCAGCTCGCGCTCGCCTGGCTGCTGCACCGCTCGCCGGTTACGCTGCCGATCCCGGGCACGAAGTCGGTCGAACACCTCGAGCAGAACGTGGCCGGAGCCGCCCTCACGCTGAGCGACGACGAGTACGCGGCCCTGGATGCGTTGAGCTAGCCTGGCCGGATGCGACGGGTCAGTTCCACTCCGCGCCCCGAGTGGCGCAGCCGGCTCGACGAGGTGGGCTTCACCTTCTACGACCTCGAGTCGGAGGGTGGCCGGCCGTACTGGAATGAGTCGGCCGCCTACGTGTTCACGATGGCCGAGATCGAGGCGCTCGAGGCGGCCACGAAGGAGCTCTTCGACCGGTGCATGGATGCGGTCGAGGTGATCGTGCGCGCCGGGCGTTTCGCCGAGTTCGGCATCCCGGAGCGGTTCCACGAACTCGTGCGCGCATCCTGGGACGACGACGACCCGACGGTGTACGGGCGGTTCGATCTCGCCTACGACGGGCTGGGCGGCGGGCTCTCGGCGGGCGGCTCGGGCGGCATCAAGCTGCTCGAGTTCAACGCCGACACCCCGACGTCGCTCGTGGAGACGGCGGCGGCGCAGTGGCAGTGGCTGGAGGAGGCCGGCCCGTCGGGCGCGGATCAGTTCAACGGGCTGCACGAGCTGTTGATCGAGCAGTGGGAGCACATCCGCTCCGCCCGCTGGGGGCTCGCCCCGGGAGCCCGGCTGCACCTCGCCTCGCTGCACGACACGGGTGACGGCGAGCTGATCGTCGAGGACTTCGACACCGTGGCGTACATGGCCGAGACGGCGAAGGCCGCGGGATTCGACCCGAAGCTCATCTTCATGGAGGACCTGCGCTGGAGCGTCGACCGGCAGCTCTTCCTCGACGCCGACGACGAGGTGGTGTCGCGCATCTTCAAGCTCTATCCGTGGGAGTGGATGATCGCCGAGCAGTTCGGCGGGTTCCTGCCCTCGAGTCGTGCCTCCACGCAGTGGGTGGAGCCGGCCTGGAAGCTGCTGCTCAGCAACAAGCAGCTGCTGGTGGTGCTCTGGGAGCTGTTCCCGGGGCATCCGAATCTCCTTCCGGCGTTCGCCTCGGTCGAACCGCTCCGGGGACGGCCTCACGTCGCGAAGCCGCGCCTGGGCCGGGAGGGCGCCAACGTCACGGTGTTCGACGGCAGCGGGCACGAGGTGGCCGCGCAGCCGGGGGAGTACGGCGAGGAGGGCTTCGTCTACCAGGAGCGCGCGGTGTTCGCGCCGATCCCGGGCAAGACGGCGGTGATCGGCAGCTGGGTCGTCGGGGAGACGCCCGCGGGCATCGACCTGCGCGAGACCTCCGGGCCGATCACGGGCGACCTCGCCGAGTTCGTGCCGCACTACATCGAGCCGTCGCCGAGTGGGGCCGGCTCGCCCACCATCGAAGGGGGTCGCGGATGACCGTCAGAACCGTGCGTTCGCGCGCATCCGGAGCCGGCGCTCCCGCCCTCTCGGGCATCGCCGCCGACCGCCGGGCCGCGCTCAAGCGGGGCGCCGCCGTGGTGACGGTGGCGGGTGCCGTGCTCGCGCTCTCGGGCTGCGCGCCCACCGATGAGGGGATCGTGCTGGAGGGCGCCGACGGCGAGAAGTACGTCGTGCCCGAGAACGCCGAGCGGCCGATGTACGACTCGAAGGAGGACTGCATCGCCGACGTGACCGAGCAGATCGCCGTGCTCGAGCAGCAGGGGCAGGAGATCGTCGACACGCCCGAAGACCTGTGCGAACCGTCGTCGCGCTATCCCTCGGCGCACTATTCGGGGCTGTGGCTCGGTCCGCTGCTGTTTGCGGGCTCGCGCTGGTCGTCGTCGCGGGTCTCCGGATGGGCGCCGGTGCCGTCGGGCGGCTTCGCGGCGCCGGGCTCGCGCCTGCAGGGCGACGTGGTGTCGCCGGCCCCCGCGGGCTCCACCACGGGCGAGCGGGCGCCGCTGAAGAGCGGCTTCGGCAGCTCGGGCAAGTCGGGCTTCGGCGAGTCGGCCGGCGGCTGATCCGCTGCTCGGTGGTCGAGCAGGTGGGGCGATGTCGGTGCCGGATGCGATGATCGGTTCATGACTGAAACTCAGCTCGACGACGGCACCTGCTCCTGGGCGCAGGGCACTCCCGCGATGCGTCGCTACCACGACGAGGAGTGGGGAGTGCCGTCGTGGGACGACGGGTACCTGTTCGAGTTCCTGCTGCTCGAAGGGGCGCAGGCGGGGCTGTCGTGGTAGGCGATCCTCAATCGGCGGGCGGGGTACGCCGCCGCGTTCAAGGGCTTCGATGTGGCCGCGGTGGCGGCGATGACCGACGACGAGCTCGAGCCGTTGATGCTCGAGCCGGGCATCATCCGCAACCGGCTCAAGATCTCCGGGGCGCGCAAGAACGCGCTCGCGTTCCAGGCCGTGCAGGCCGAGTTCGGCAGCTTCGCGAACTACCTCTGGGGGTGGGTCGGCGGGTCGCCCCTGGTGAACGGGCCGCGCAGCACCGGCGAGCTGGTGGCCACCACCGAGCTGTCCGATCGGCTCAGCAGAGATCTCAAGAAGCGTGGCTTCACCTTCGTCGGGTCGACGATCGTCTACGCCTACCTCGAAGCGGTGGGTGTGGTCGACGACCATGTGCTCGGCTGCCCGGCGAAGCGTGAATCCACTCCGAAACACCCCGAGCCGGCCCGATCGAGCATCTAGGCTCGGAGCATGGCTTCTCCCGAATTCTCCGTGTCCCAGGAGCGCAAGCTCGTCACCGAACTGCCCGGCCCGAAGTCGCGCGCGATGCACGAGCGCCGCCGCAAGACGGTGTCCCGCGGAGCCGGCACGCTCGCCGACATCTACATGGATCACGGCGCGGGCGCCATCCTGGTCGACGTCGACGGCAACCAGATCATCGACCTGGGCTGCGGCATCGGCGTCACCACCATCGGGCACGCGCATCCGGAGGTCGCCGCGGCCGCCGCCGCGCAAGCCGGCAAGCTCACCCACACGCTGTTCACGGTCACGCCGTACGAGAACTACCTGAAGGTGGCCGAGAAGCTGGCCGAGATCACGCCCGGCGACTTCGAGAAGCGATCCATCCTGGTCAACTCCGGTGCCGAGGCGGTCGAGAACGCCGTCAAGATCGCCCGCAAGTACACGGGCCGCCGGGTCATCGCCACCCTCGACCACGCCTTCCACGGCCGCACCAACCTCACCATGGCGATGACCTACCGCCCCTGGCCGGAGCGCGCGGGCATGGGGCCGATGCCGGGCGACATCTACAGCGTGCCGATCAGCTACCCCTTCCGTGACCCGGAGGGCATGACGGGCGAAGAGGCCGCCGAGCGCACCATCGACTACATCACCACCCATATCGGGGCCACCGAGCTGGCCGCGCTGTTCGTCGAGCCGATCCAGGGCGACGGGGGCATCGTCATCCCGGCACCCGGCTTCTTCAAGCGCCTCTCGGAGTTCTGCACCGAGAACGGCATCGTGTTCGTGGCCGACGAGATCCAGGCCGGTATCGCGCGCAGCGGCGCCTGGTACTCGATCGAGCACCACGGCGTGGTGCCCGACCTCGTCACGAGCGCGAAGGGCATCGCCGGCGGCTTCCCGCTGGCGGCGGTCACCGGCCGCGCCGAGATCATGGACTCCGTGCAGCCCGGTGGCATCGGCGGCACCTTCGGTGGCAACCCGGTCTCCACGGCCGCGGCGCTCGCGGTGTTCGACATCATCGAGCGCGA
>NZ_JAHFUW010000018.1 GCF_023264855.1 Herbiconiux sp.
CGAGCCCGGGCAGCAGCTTGGCGGGTTCGGGCAGGCGCTGCTTCCGCGCACATGTTTGACGGTAAGCCCCGCCGCTCGAATGCCTTCACGCATACATGGTTAAGGACGTACCCCCGGCGGGCCAAGCATGAAGAGGTGATGGCCGCCGGCCGCCGCGACCACGAGCGCGTCCACGGCATCCGGGTTACCGACCACATCGGCGAGATCGCCCGACACCACCGGAACGGCGGGCACCGGTTGCCGCAGCAGCGGCTCGACCGGTGCGGGGTCCAGCTCGGCACCGTGCCGGATGAGAGCGTCCCGCAGCGATGCGACCGTCATGACCTCCACATCCGGAACCAGGCGCGCCTCGTCTTCGTTGCCGCGCGGCACCACGAAGCGCGTGTACCCGGCGGCACGGCCCGCGACGATCGCGGCGAGAACCCCGTTCATCGGGCGCACCCGCCCGTCGAGGCTCAGCTCACCCAGGTGCACCACCGACTCGATCGCCTCGGAGGAGATCAGACCCTCGGCGGCCAGCACCGCGACGGCGATCGCCAGGTCGTAGGCGCTGCCGTGCTTGGGCAGCGCGGCCGGCGACAGGTTCACGACGATCTTCTTCGCCGGGAGCGGGCAGCCGTCGTTCGCGGCCGCGGCCCGCACCCGGTCTTTGGCGTCGGACAGCGCGGTATCCGGCAGTCCGATGATCTGGAACCCAGGGATGGCGCTCGCGATGTGCGCCTCGACCTCCACGATGGCGCCCGACATGCCCTGCAGCGCCACGGAGAGCGTTCGGCCGACCATCAACACACCCCGCGCAGGTGCTCGATCGACGGCGATCCGCCCGGTGGGCACAGGATGCCGATCACGTCGATGCGTGTCTCGGGCTGCCTGCCGGCCTCCCGCTCCTTCACCCACGCACCCGCCAGCAGGTGCAGGCGTTTGAGCTTCGCCGGGGTGATCGCCTCGAACGGATGCCCGTACGCATCCGAGGTGCGCGTCTTCACCTCGACGATCACGAGGGTGCGGCCGTCATAGGCAACCAGGTCGATCTCACCGACCGGACAGCGCCAATTGCGTTCCACCAGCCGGAAGCCGGATGCCTTCAGATGGTCGGCCGCGAGCTCTTCGCCGCGGAGACCGAGTGCGTCTTTCGCCTTCATGAGTACCTCCGCGACAAGGGTGCGGGAGGCACGGTCGCGGGAGGCGGCGAACGAGTGATCTGTGGAGAAGTCCCCGGTGCTCGGCGCTGTGCAGAACTATCGGGGGGACGCACTTACTCGTCGAGCGCGAGCTCCTTGGGCAGCTCGAAGTCTTTGCTGGAGAGCTCTTCGACGTTCACGTCTTTGAACGTGAGCACCCGCACCGACTTCACGAAACGGTCGGAGCGGTACACGTCCCACACCCAGACATCGTTCATCGTGAGCTCGAAATAGAAGTCGTGCTCGGTGTCGCGCCGGGTGAGCTCGACCTCGTTCGCGAGATAGAAACGCCGCTCCGTCTCGATCACGAACTTGAATTGCGAGACGACATCGCGGTACTCGCGGTACAGAGCCAGCTCGACCTCGCGGTCGTAGTCTTCGAATTCGTCGTCGTCCATCGTGGCTCCAGTCTAGGCCGCGGATTCGCCGTCGGAGACGCCGGCCTCCTCGAACCCGTCCAGCATCACCGCGGTCTCCCCCGCCGTGATGCCGGAAAGCCAGCTGTGCCGGTGCAGGTCGGTGGGCCCCAGCGACAGGATCGCCGTCCGGTGCTCTTCGCTGCCGTAGCCCTTGTTGCGCGCCCAGCCGTAGGCGGGGTGCACGGCGTCGTGCTCCACCATCATGCGGTCGCGCGCGACCTTCGAGATCACCGAGGCGGCCGCCACCGAGGCGCAGTCACGGTCGCCCTTGACCTGGGTGTGCACGGTCAGCGGATACGGCACCGCCCGCGACAGCCAGTCGAAATGACCGTCCAGGATGACCGGCACGGCCGAGACGTCGATGCCGGCCAGCACGATCTCGGCCAGCGCCCGGGCGCCTGCGAGGCCCAGGCAGGCGGTGATGCCGATGCGGTCGATCTCCTCCGCCGAGGCGTAGCCCACAGCGTGGGCGACACCCCACGATCCGGCGATCGGCGCGAGCGTCTCGCGACGCGCTTCCGAGAGCATCTTCGAATCGCGCAGGCCCTTCGGCACACGAGTCGACCGGCGAACCTCGAGCACGCAGATACCGACGGCGACCGGACCCGCCAGCGCACCACGGCCGACCTCGTCGCAGCCGATGATCAGGCCGTCCTGCCGGCCGAGCAGCCGGCGCTCCAGCGCGAGCGTCGGATCGGCGACCGGGCTCATCGCGACGAACTCCCCACCAGCGGCAGCACGGGCGCCGAGACGGCCGCCTGCGCGGTGGCGGCAGCCGAATCGGTGCCGCTGCCCGTGTCCGCCTCGCCGGAGGGAGCCGACGCCGCCGGCGCCGGCGCATCCGGAATCCCGCTGAACACGCTGCCGTAGTTGTCGAGCCAAGCCCAATGGTCGATCGGCCAGGTCACCAGGATGGCCCGCCCCACCACGTTGCCCACCGGCACGAAACCCTTGCCCGGCTTCTCTTGGTTGAAGCGCGAATCGGCCGAGTTGTAGCGGTTGTCGCCCATCACCCAGAGCGAATCGGCGGGGACGGTGATGTCGAAGGGCTCCTGCGAGACGGCGGAGACGCCATCCGGGAGCTTGAGATAGGCCGACTCGTCCAGCGGCACGCCGTTCACCGACATCTGGCCGAGCGCGTTGCAGCACACCACGTTGTCGCCCGGCAGGCCGATGACGCGTTTGATGAGGTGGTCGTTGGCGTCGTCGGCCGCGAGGCCCACGCCCTCCAGCACCCAGTCGACCGCGGCGGCGAGCGGGTTCTTCTCGGGCTCGGCGACGGCATTCAGCCAGCCCCCCGGGTCTTTGAACACGACGACGTCGCCATGGGACAAGGGCAGGAGGCTCGGCTCGAGCTGGTTGACCAGGATGCGGTCGTTGATCTGGAGCGTGTTCTCCATCGACCCGGAGGGGATGTAGAACGAGCGCACCAGAAAGGTCTTGATCAGCACCGAGGCGAGCAGGGCGATCACGAAGATGATGAGCAGATCGCGGGCGAACAGCCACGCGCTCTTGGACCGCCTCGACCGGCGATCCCCCGCGCCGTCGCCGCCGCTGTGTTCGTGCGATGGCACGGATGTTTCTGTCATTTAACCGCCTGAGCTCCCGGACCACTGTAGTGGTCGGGAGCTCAGGATAACTCGTGTCGTGACCGGGTCACGCAGCGAATTCGGAGACTACGCGTCGCGCTTCTCTTTGATCTTCGCCTTCTTGCCACGGAGGTTGCGCAGGTAGTACAGCTTCGCGCGACGCACGTCACCGCGGGTGACGACCTCGATGTGGTCGATGACCGGCGAGTGCACCGGGAAGGTCCGCTCGACGCCGACCTGGAAGCTGACCTTGCGGACCGTGAAGGTCTCGCGCACGCCCTCGTTCTTGCGGGCGATGACGACGCCCTGGAACACCTGGATACGCGAGCGCGTACCTTCGACGATGTTCACGTGCACCTTGACGGTGTCACCGGCGCGGAAGTCGGGGATGTCGCTCTTGAGCGATGACGCATCGACGTTGTCGAGGATATGCATGGTGTTGTTCGCAATCTGTACCCGCCACAGGTCGAGCACGGCTTCGTTGTCAAAAAGAGGAGTGCCCGCGAGTTGCTGGTTCCCCTGTGGCAGAACCTGGCCGTGGCACAAGGGTCAATTGTGCCACAGATCGGCGAGGCGGCGCAAAGCAGTCCGGGACCGGGGCCGACCGCGGCACGAGGCGGCGGGTCAGACGCGAGGCGGAGCGGGCCTGTCCGAGGCCTGGATGACGATGTACTCGCCATCCGCGCGCGGCGGCCGAGCCGACTGCACCGGGGTCTGGATGCGGCTCGCCTGCTCTTCGAAACCGGCCAGCACGGTGCGCACCCGGCGCCTGGTCTCGACCACGAGCTGGATGATGCCGCTCCAGAACAGCGCGATGACGGCTACCACGGCGAGCGTGCCGAGCAGCGCTGTCGCCGGCGTGAAGAAGCCGACGGCGATGATGAGACCGTGCAGCACCGTCAGGAGCGCGACGTCGAGCCAGGAGACCGCTCGCTCGGCGCGCACGTCTTTGCGCGCGAAGATGAGGCCGGCGGTGGCCAGCATGCCGACCGTGAGCATCATGACCCCCACGATCAGCCCGATGATCTGCCAACCGGTGGCCGCGAACACGCCCCAGCCGACCAGGATCCACGCGGGGAGGATCACCGCGGCCGGGAACTGCCAGTAGAAGAAAGCCCGTCGGATGAACACCCTTCAAGGGTATGCAGCCAGTCCGCATGTTCGCTGTGACCCAGGTGGGTAGGGTCTTCATGAAGCTTTTGCGAAGGAGACCACCATGATCGAGCTCAAGACGCCGGCCGAGATCGAGCAGATGCGCCCCGCCGGGGCGTTCGTGGCCTCCGTGCTCACCGAGCTCGCCGCCCGGGCCGCCGTGGGCGTCAACCTGCTGAAGCTCGACAAGATCGCGCACGACATGATCCGCGCCCGTGGCGCCGAGTCGTGCTACATCGACTACCACCCCTCGTTCGGCGCCTCCCCCTTCGGCAAGGTGCTCTGCACCAGCGTGAACGACGCCGTGCTGCACGGCCTGCCGCACGACTACGCACTCCGCGACGGCGACGTGCTGAGCGTCGACTTCGCGGCATCCGTCGACGGCTGGGTCGCCGACTCGGCGCTGACGGTCATCGTCGGCACGCCGCGCTCGGAGGAGGACACCCGGCTGATCCAGGTGACGACGGATGCGCTGGCCGCCGGCATCGCCGCCGCCCAGCCGGGCAACAAGATCGGCGACATCTCCGCCGCCATCGGCGCGGTCGCCACGGCCGCGGGCTACGGCGTCAACACCGACTTCGGCGGGCACGGCGTGGGGCGCACGATGCACGGCGACCCGCACATCCCGAACCAGGGACGCGCCGGGCGCGGACTGCCGCTGCGACCGGGGCTCGTGATCGCGATCGAGCCGTGGTTCCTCGAGACGACCGACAAGATCTACACCGACAAGGACGGGTGGACACTGCGCTCGGCCGACGGGTCGGTGGGTGCGCACATGGAGCACACGGTGGCCATCACCGAAGACGGGCCGCTGATCCTCACCGCCCGCGGCTGAGGCCACCGGGCCGGCTCGACGCTATTCGTTGGGCAGCAGGTCGGGAGGCAGCAGATCCGGCCGCACCCGGGTCGTGCGCTCGATCTGCTGCGTACGCCGCCAGTCGGCGATGGCCTTGTGGTTGCCGCTCAGCAGGATCGGCGGCACTTCGAGCCCGCGCCAGGCGGCGGGCTTTGTATAGCTCGGATACTCGAGCAGGCCGTCTTCGTGCGACTCCTCGACGAGACTCTCCGGGTTGCCGACGACACCCGGGATGAGCCGGCCGATCGCCTCGACCATGGCCATCACGGCGACCTCGCCGCCGTTCAGCACGTAGTCACCGATGCTCACCAGGCGCACCTCGGCGCGGGTGGCGGTGTGGTCGAAGACGCGCTGGTCGATGCCCTCATAGCGACCGCAGCCGAACACGAGGTGCTCGCGCTGGGCGAGCTCGCGTGCCATCGCCTGCGTGAAGACGGTGCCCGCCGGCGACGGGAAGATGACGACGGGGGCCTCAGCGGATGAGACGATCTCGCCCTCCTCACCGGCCGACGTTGCATCCGGACCCAGGATCGCATCCAGCGCCTCGCCCCACGGCTCGGGCTTCATCACCATGCCGGCTCCGCCGCCGTATGGAGTGTCGTCGACCGTGCGATGCCGGTCATGCGTGAACTCGCGCAGGTTGTGCGCGGTCACCTCGAGCAGACCGGTCTGGCGGGCCTTGCCGAGCAGCGAGATGTCGAGCACGTCGAAGAACTCGGGGAAGATCGTGACGACGTCGATGCGCATCCCCTCAGCCTATCCGCGCCGCCGATCCGCCCCGGCTCAGAGGGTGATCGCGAGCCCGGCCTTGTGATGCTTCGGCGACCAGCGGTGCTCGTCGCGCCCCATCATCTCCCGGATCAGCGCGACGACCCTGCCCCACTCCCCCATCACCTGGTCGTACGTGAGGCGGATGATGGCGCACCCGCGTTCATGCAGGATGAGGTCGCGGCGTCGGTCCTCGTCGTAGGCCTCGTCGCTCGAGTGCCACTCGCGACCGTCGAGCTCCACCACGAGCCGGTCGCCGACCAGCAGGTCGACGAAGCCCACCCCCGCCACCTTCACCTGGCTGCGGTAGGGGATGTTGTATCGGCGCAGCCCCAGCCGCGCCTTCGTCTCCAGCCCGGACTGCGCGGCCGGGTCGACGAGGTCGAGGTAGCTGCGGTACGAACTGGGCAGCTCGCTCATCAGGAACTCGAGCTCGGTGCGGGAGATGCGCTTATTGTTCAGCGCGGAGTCGAGGCTGACTATGGCGTCGGCCTTGCTCTGGCAGCCCACGGCGTGCAGAAGCGCCCACTCGATGGAGTCGACGGGGCCCTCCGGCTCGTCGAGCCCGTACGCGCGGCGCGACCGGTGCAGCACGACGCCCCACCGCTCAGGATCGCCGAGCGGCACCGCCCGATCGTGTGGCGCCGAGAGGCCTCGAGCGGTGGATGCGACGCGAACGTGGAGTCGATGATCGCGCACGCTCCACAGTTTCTCGTTCTGCAGCACCGAGAGACAGCTGAGGCGACCGCCGACACGGACCGCGCGCACGACGTCCTCAGGTGCCCCCTGAAGCCCCACCCATCCGTACCGGATCCGCTGAATGTCGCCGAGACGGACGGCCCGTGTGATCGCCCTCAGGGGCACGCCCCGCGCCTGAAGTTGAACGGTCGAGGCGACCCCGCCTTCGAGGGTTAGCTCTTCTAAAACACGAGTCATTCTCACATGATCGGGTGTGCGGTTCGAATATGCAGAAATAACGAGGAGCGATGCCGTATATGGCACCGCTCCTCGTTATTTCTGCAAGTTTGAACCGGACTAGTCGGCTACCGGCTCCTCGGGAGCCTCGGGCGGCCCGTCGTCCGGCTCGTCGGGGAGCTCCTCGAAGAGGCCGGCCGGGGGCGTGACCGTCACCACGCCCGCCGCGAGGTCGACCGAGGGCACGATCGCCTTGACGAACGGCACCATCACCTCGCCCGCAGGGGTCTTGACGATCAGCAGGTCTTGCGCCGGCAGGTGCTCGACCAGCCGCACGGTTCCGATCTGCTCGCCGTCGCGCACCACCTTGAGGCCGACGAGCTGGTGGTCGTACCAGGCGTCTTCCTCATCGGAGACCGCGTCTTCGTCGAGGTCGATCCAGAGGATCGCCTTGACGAGGGCCTCGGCCGCCGAGCGGTCGGGGACTCCTTTGAAGAAGCCCACCGGATGCCCGTTGTACATGCGCAGTTCGGCCAGCTCGAGGGTCTTGCCGTGCCACGGCGACGACGTGGGCACCTGGAGGGTGAACACCGCGCCCGGAACGAAGCGTCGCTCCGGGTCGTCGGTGAACAGCTCCAGCTTCATGGCGCCCTTGAGGCCATGGGCTTTCGTGAGGCGACCCACTCGCAGTTGGGTCTTGTTGTTCTCAGTAATCGGTGTCCACCACGTCTACACGCACGCGCTTGCCATCGGCCAGCGCCGTCACGAGGGTGCGCAGCGCCTTGGCGGTGCGACCCGAGCGCCCGATCACGCGGCCGAGGTCGTCGGGGTGCACGCGCACCTCGAGAACCTCGCCACGCGGCGAGCTCTTCGTGATGACCCGCACCTCACCGGGATTGTCGACAATCCCCTTGACGAGGTGCTCGAGAGCGGGAGCGAGCAAGGTCAGGCCTTGTCCGCGGCGTCTTCGACGGCTTCGACAGCGGCCTCGTTGGCCTCGGTGTCGGTCGCGGCGGCAGCCTCGGCGTCGGCAGCAGCCTCGGCCTCGACGGCGGCGGGCTTCTCGGCCTTCGGCTTCAGCACCGGCTTCTTCTTC
Organism: Herbiconiux sp.; assembly: GCF_023264855.1. Classification (GTDB taxonomy): domain Bacteria; phylum Actinomycetota; class Actinomycetes; order Actinomycetales; family Microbacteriaceae; genus Herbiconiux. Next base: position 7,977 of record NZ_JAHFUW010000018.1, read on the forward strand.
TCGTCGGCGACGAAGGCTTCCTTCTCGCCCTTGACGCGAACGGTGGAGACCGCGTCCTTGTCGCCCTTGAACTTGCCCCAGTCGCCCGTGAGCTTCAGGAGCGCGGCGACCTGCTCGGTCGGCTGTGCGCCGACGGAGAGCCAGTACTGCGCGCGGTCGGAGTCGACCTTGATCACCGAGGGCTCCTCGGTGGGGTGGTACTGACCGATCTCCTCGATCACTCGACCGTCGCGCTTGGTGCGCGAGTCGGCGACGACGATGCGGTAGTAGGGCGCACGGATCTTGCCGAGGCGCTTCAGACGGATTTTGACAGCCACAATTCTCCTGTGTGTTCTTCGTGATTGGGCGAACCGACAGCCGTGAGCGTGGGGGCACACTCGGCAAAAGCTCTAAGGGAATCTGCCCGCCTGATTAGAGGGTCGGGCGGGAACAGACTCGACTGGCTATTCTGACAGAGATTGCAGTCGAAGCGGTAATTTCCTGAAAGGCTCCCTATGCAGATCACCTTCGCCGAGTCGACGCGATCCACTCTCGGCATCGAGTGGGAGGTCGCCCTGGTCGAGCAGAGCTCGGGCGATCTGGTCTCGGTGGCGGGCGAGGTGCTCGAGACCCTGCAGGGGGCGGACGGCAGCCCGCATCCGCAGATCACCGGCGAACTGCTGCTCAACACCGTCGAACTGGTCACCCGGGTGCACGAGCGCGTCGGCGACGCCGTCGACGACCTGCAGGCCCAGCTCGCCGAGGTGCGCGCCATCACCGACCCGCTCGACGTCGAGCTGATGTGCGCCGGTTCGCACCCCTTCGGCCAGTGGTTCGAGCAGACCGTGACCGACAAGGAGCGGTACCACAAGCTCATCGACCGCACCCAGTGGTGGGGCCGCAACATGATGATCTGGGGCATCCACGTGCACGTCGGAATCGACGACCGCGAGAAGGCCCTGCCGATCGTGAACTCACTGCTCAACTACTACCCGCACCTGCAGGCGCTCAGCGCGTCGAGCCCGTTCTGGGGCGGCGTGAACACCGGATACGCCAGCAACCGCGCACTGATGTTCCAGCAGCTGCCGACGGCCGGCCTGCCCTACCAGTTCGGCAGCTGGGCGAACTACGAGGAGTACGTGGCCGACCTGATCAAGACCGGCGTCATCAGCGACCACACCGAGGTGCGCTGGGACATCCGGCCGAGCCCCCAGTGGGGCACCGTCGAGATGCGCGCCTGCGACGGCCTCTCCAGCCCCGAGGAGATCGGCGCGGTGGCCGCTCTCATCCAGTGCCTGGTCGACGACATGTCCCAGCGCCTCGACGACGGCGAAGAACTGCCGACGATGCAGCCGTGGTTCGTGCGCGAGAACAAGTGGCGCGCCGCCCGCTACGGCATGGAAGCCGAGATCATCCTCAACTCCGCCGGCGACGAGCAGCTGGTGACGGATGCCGTACGCGGCGAGCTCGAACGCCTCGCGCCGGTCGCCGAGCGGCTGGGCTGCGCGGCCGAACTGGATCAGGTGAACCTGATCCTCGAGCACGGGGCGAGCTACCAGCGGCAGCTGCGCGTGGCGGAGGAGAACGGCGGGAGTCTGCGGGCGGTGGTGGCGTCGCTGACCAAGGAACTGCGGCACGGGTTGGGGGTGCGGTAGGGCACGTCAGTGGTTGTTCGTGGGTGGCATGTCGCGCTGTGTTAGCTGCCGGGGCGCCGGGCTTCGCTCGGCGTCCCGGGTCGCGCCGGTCCCTGCCCGGCGCGACGCGACATGTGAGCGCGCGGTCGGTGGACGCGGCCTGCGGTCGCATCCCCCGGCCACACGCTCACCTTGGGTAGGCGAGTACGGCCTGGAACGTTTGTTGCGCGGCTTCCGTTGTTCAGTTCGTGACGCTGTCGCGCCACTTCACGAGGTCGCGGACGCCGCGCATGTCTTTTGCGAGGTCGGGGCCTGTTATTCCTAGGGTGAAGAGGGTTACTCCGAGCTCTAGCTGGCGGTCCATGTCGGGGAGGGCGTCGCCTCGGGCTCCGCGGGTGCCGACCGAGATCTCGATGTCGGAGAAGTCGCGGTCGACCTTTTCGCACCACTCACGCAGGATGCCGAGCTTGCGCTCGAGCGTCTCGGTGTCGGCGAAGGAGTGCCAGATGTCGGCGTGCTGGGCGACGATGCGGAGGGTCTTCTTCTCTCCGCCACCGCCGATCAGCACAGGGATGTCGCGGGTGGGCGCGGGGTTGAGCTTGGCCCAGCGCGCCTCGATTCGCGGCAGCGCCTCCGAGAGCGCGTCCAGGCGCTGGCCGGCCGTGCCGAACTCGTAGCCGTACTCGTCGTAGTCGCGCTCGAACCAGCCTGAACCGATGCCGAAGATGAGACGGCCCTCGGCGCCGTCCTTGGCGCTGATGTGGTCGACCGTCCGCGCCATGTCGGCCAGCAGGTCGGGGTTGCGGTAGCTGTTGCAGGTCACCAGCGGGCCGAACTGGATGCGCGACGTCTGCTCGGCCCAGGCGGCGAGCATCGTCCAGCCCTCGAAGTGCAGGCCGTCGGGCTCGCCCGAGAGGGGGTAGAAGTGGTCCCAGTTGAACGCGATGTCGACGCCGAGGTCTTCGAGCTCGGCGAGGGTGTCGCGGATGGTGGCGTAGGAGCTGTGCTGCGGGGCGATCTGCACGCCGATGCGCACCGGACGAGAAGAAGTTGTCATGGGGCAAGCATATGCACGCCCGGGGGAACACGGGATGACGTGCGGTGCCCGAAACCGGGACTCGCGACCCCGGCCTCAGGCGACAGAACTCAGCGCAGGAAGCGCTGCAGAGCCTCGAGCTCTTCGGGGCTCGGGTTCGGCGTGCCGTCGGCCGCCTTGCTGCCGAGGCCGAAGCCCGCTCCCCCACCGGTGCCCGCGGCCACGGCCGGCTTCTCACCGGAGGCCCGTGCCGCGTTCTCGGCGGCGCGCTTGGCCGGGTTGCCCGACCGCGATCCGCTCTTTTTCTTGGCCTGCTGCTTGCCGCGCCCGCCGCCGAAACCGGCACCCGGGATGGGGCCCATGCCGGGCACGTTGGGCATCCCGCCCTTGGCCACGGTCTTCATCATCTTCGCGGCCTGCTCGAAGCGCTGCACGAGCGAGTTCACCTCGGTGACGGTCATGCCCGACCCCTTGGCGATGCGCAGGCGGCGCGATCCGTTCAGCAGCTTGGGGTTCTTGCGCTCGGCCTTGGTCATCGACTGGATGATCGCCTCGGTGCGCACGATCTCCCGCTCGTCGAAGTTCTCGAGCTGCTGCTTGAGACCGCCGGCGCCCGGAAGCATGCCCATCATCTTCTTGATCGAGCCGACGTTGCGCAGCTGCTGCATCTGCTTCAGGAAGTCGTCGAGCGTGAAGTTGTCGGTCGCGAACTTCTCCGCGACCGCACGCGCCTCTTCTTCATCGAAGGCCGACTGGGCCTGCTCGATGAGGGAGAGGATGTCACCCAGGTCCAGGATGCGCGACGCCATCCGGTCGGGATAGAACGGCTCGAAGTCGTCGAGCGTCTCACCCGTCGAGGCGAAGATGATCGGGCGGCCGGTGACCGAGGCCACCGAGAGCGCCGCACCACCGCGGGCGTCGCCGTCGAGCTTGGTGAGCACGACGCCGGTGAAGTCGACGCCCTCCTGGAAGGCACGGGCCGTGGCCACGGCATCCTGACCGATCATCGCGTCGATCACGAAGAGCACCTCGTCGGGGTCGACGGCCTTGCGGATGTCGGCGGCCTGCTTCATCATGTCGGCGTCGACACCCAGACGGCCGGCGGTGTCGATGATGACGGTGTCGTACTGCTTGTCGACGGCGTACTTGATCGAGTCCTTGGCCACGCGAACGGGGTTGCCGACGCCGTTGCCGGGCTCGGGAGCGAAGACCGGCACGCCCGCCTGGCCGCCCACGATCTGCAGCTGGTTGACCGCGTTGGGCCGCTGGAGGTCGGCGGCCACGAGGATCGGCGTGTGGTTGTCTTTCGCGAGCCACTTGGCGAGCTTGCCGGCGAGCGTGGTCTTACCCGCACCCTGCAGGCCCGCGAGCATGATGATGGTCGGGGGCTTCTTCGCGAACTCGAGCCGGCGCTGCTGGCCGCCGAGGATCGTGACGAGCTCCTCGTTGACGATCTGCACCACCTGCTGCGCCGGGTTCAGCGCCTTGTTCACCTCGTCGCCGAGGGCGCGCTCGCGCACCTTGCCGGTGAACTCCTTCACGACCTCCAGCGCGACGTCGGCGTCGAGCAGGGCGCGGCGGATCTCGCGAACGGTCGAGTCGACATCCGCCGGGCTCAGCTTTCCCTTCGTGCGGAGGTTCTTGAAGGTTTCGGCGAGCCTGTCCGAGAGATTTCCAAAAGTAGCCATCGTGCACCCAGTTTAACCGTTCGGACGCCGCTCGGGATCGCGCCCAGGGCGAACGCTCTTGGCGAACCGGTCGACGGATGCGCGTGATTCATTCATTAGCAAGGCTAATTAGCGTATGCTAAATACATGCCGTCATCCCACGACCACCCCCTCAGCGCCGAGCTGCGCGTCGCCGTGCAGCGGCTCTCGAGGCGGCTTCGCCAGGAGAAGGCCGACGACGAGCTGAGCGATTCGCAGTCGAGCGTGCTCGCATACCTCTTGCGCAGCGGCGCCCGCACGCCCGCCGAGCTCAGCGCCTTCGAGCACGTCACACCTCCCTCGATGAACCGCACGCTCAACGCCCTGCAGACCGCGGGCTACGTCGTTCGTACGCCCGACGAGGCCGATGGCCGCAAGGTGATCGTGACGCTGACGGGTGCCGGCCGCGACTTCGTGGTCGAGACGCGCCGCCGCCGCGACGAGTGGCTGGAGCAAGGGCTCGCCACGCTCTCCCCCGCCGAGCTCGCGCTGCTCGCCCAGGCCGCACCGATCATCCGGAAGCTCACCGAATGAGCGCCATGTTCCGCTCGCTCGCGGGCATCGACTACCGCATCTGGTTCGCGGGTGCCCTGGTGTCGAACGTGGGCACCTGGATGCAGCGCACCGCCCAGGACTGGATCGTGCTCACCGAGCTCAGCGACCACGACGCGGTCGCGCTCGGCATCACCACCGCGTTGCAGCTCGGCCCGCAGCTGCTGCTCGTGCCCGTGTCGGGCCTGATCGCCGACCGCTTCGACCGTCGGCACGTGCTGATGGCCACCCAGCTGGCGATGGGCCTGCTGGGTGCGGGGCTCGGTCTGATCGTGCTTCTGGGCGTCGCCCAGCTCTGGATCGTGTACGTATTCGCCCTGCTGCTCGGCATCGCGTCGGCGATCGACGCGCCGGTGCGCCAGACCTTCGTGTCGGAGCTCGTGGCCGGGCCGAACCTCGGCAACGCCGTGGCGCTGAACTCGGCCTCCTTCAACGCGGCGCGCACCATCGGCCCGGCCGTCGCCGGCCTGCTCGTGGTGGCCGTCGGCGCAGGCTGGGTGTTCCTCATCAACGCCGTGAGCTTCGCGGCGGTGCTCGTGTCGCTCAAGGCGATCCGGCCGGCGCGGCTCGTACCCGTGGCGCGGGCGCCCCGGGCGAAGGGGCAGCTGCTGGAGGGCTTCCGGTACGTGCGCGGGCGGCCCGACCTGATGATCATCATGGTGATCGTGTTCGTGATCGGCACCTTCGGCTTCAACTATCAGATCTTCACTTCGACGATGGCGACGGTGGAGTTCGGCCTCGACTCGGCCGGCTTCGGCGTGCTCACCTCGGTGATGGCGATCGGCTCCGTGGCCGGAGCGCTCGTGTCGGCGAGCCGCGACAAGCCGCGGGTGCGACTGGTGTTCATCGCGTCCGCCGGTTTCGGGGTGAGTGCTCTGCTGGCCGCGCTCTCGCCCTCGTACTGGCTGTTCGCCGGGGCGCTCGTGCTGATCGGCTTCGCCGGACAGATCCTGATGACCACCGCCAACGGCACGGTGCAGACCACGACCGACCCGCGGATGCGCGGCCGCGTGATGGCCCTGTACATGGCCATCTTCATGGGCGGCACCCCGATCGGGGCACCGCTGCTCGGCGCCGTGGCGAACACGCTCGGCCCGCGGTGGGCGCTCGGCGTGGCGGCGCTGGCCGGGATCGTGGCGTTCGGGATCGGGATGGTGTGGCTGGCCGTGTACCGCGATGCCCGCATCCGTCTGGTCGGCCAGCGCCCGCGGCTGGTGTTCGGAGCGCGTGACCGGATGGCGGGCTCGCTCACCGCGACCGGGTCGTTCCGCGCCGTGCCGCCCCGCGAGGAACTGGCCGAAGACCTCGAGCTCGACGAGGCGGAGGCCCGCCGCGCCTGACGGCGTTCACTCCAGCGAGTCAGAGCCCGAGCTCGTGCACTATGGCAGAGCTTGCCCTCAGACTCGCTGGGGGGAACCGAGAACCCTGCCGGAGCCCCGTGCCAGACTCGCAGCATGCGCCACGGAATCGTCATCCTGCCCCAAGACCCCTGGATCGAAGGCCGCCGTAAGTGGCAGCTCGCCGAGGAGCTCGGCTTCGACCACGCCTGGACCTACGACCACCTCTCGTGGCGCTCGCTCGCCGGGGAACCGTGGGGCGCCACCGTGCCGACGCTGACGGCCGCCGCGACCGCGACCTCGCGCATCCGGCTCGGCACCTTCGTGGCCTCGCCGAACTTCCGGCATCCGGTGCCCTTCGCCAAAGAGCTGGCGACGGTGGACGAGATCGCCGCTGGGCGACTGACCTTGGGCGTCGGATCGGGCGGCACCGGGTTCGACGCCTTCGTGCTCGGCCAGGCGGAGCTGACACCCCGTCAGCGGCACGAACGCTTCGCCGAGTTCGTGGAGCAGCTGGATACCCTGCTGCGCTTCGAGACCGACTCCGAATCCGACTCGGGCGAGGCCGACTCACCCGAGCCCCAGGGCTTCTCGTTCGAGGGCGAGTGGTACACCGCCAAGGACGCGCGGATGGTCGGCACCCCCGCCCAGACGCCCCGCCTGCCGTTCGTGCTCGCCGCGAACGGGCCGAAGGGACTCGCCCTCGTCGCGCGCTTCGGCCAGGGCTGGGTGACCACCGGCCCCGAGGGCCGCACCGGCGAGGAGTGGTGGAGCGCCGTGGCCGAGCTCGCGGGGCGCCTGGACGACGCGGCCGTCGCATCCGGCCGCGATCCCGGCACGATCGACCGCTATCTCTCGCTCGACTCCGGCGGCACGTACTCCCTCAGCAGCGTCGGCGCCTTCCAGGAGCTGTCGGGGCGCGCCGGCGAGCTCGGGTTCACCGACGTGATCGCCCACTGGCCGCGGCACGACGGCATCTACGCCGGCTCGGAGGACGTGCTGCGGGAAGCGGCCTCCCGCCTCAGCTGAGCGTGATCACCGTCCACGACACCGGCGGCAGCTCGATCGTGGCCACGCCGTCGCCGAGCACCAGGGTGTCGTTCACGACCATGCCCACGCGCTCCGGGTTCTCGAGGGTGTTGACGGCGTGGACGTCGGTGTCGGCGAGCGTCTGAGCCACGGCATCCGTCACCGGCGCCGTGCAGCTGAGATCGAGCTCCAGGGTCGCGGTTTCGCTCTGCGAGCGGTTCACCACGAAGATGCTGGTGCGACCGGTGGCCTCGTCGACCGTGGTGACGGCGTCGAGGGTGGGCACCGATCCGTAGTCGGCGGTGTCGTAGCGCTCGCATTCGACGCGGGTCGTCACCGTGCTTCCGGTGGCCAGCGCCGAGGTGAGGGCGAACGGGAAGAAGGTGGTCTGCTTCCAGGCGATGCCGCCGGGCTCGGTCATGATCGGCGCGATCACGTTCACCAGCTGCGCGAGCGAAGCGCTCTTGACGCGATCGGCGCGCTTGAGCAGCGAGATCAGCAGGTTGCCCACCACCACGGCATCGGCCACCGTGTAGGCGTCTTCGAGCAGCCGGGGCGCCACCGGCCAGTTGTCGGCGCCGGTGAGCTTGTCGACCTTCTCGAAGCGCTCGTTGTACCAGACGTTCCACTCGTCGAAGGAGATGTTCACGACGTGGTCGCTGCCCTTCACGGCCTTGACGTGATCGATGGTGGCGACGACGGACTCGATGAACGCGTCCATGTCGACGGCGGAGGCCAGGAAGCTGCCGAGGTCGCCGTTCTTCTCCTCGTAGTAGGCGTGGCAGGAGATGTAATCGACGTCGTCGTAGGTGTGGTTCAGCACCACCCGCTCCCACTCGCCGAAGGTGGGCATGTGCCGGCTCGACGAGCCGCACACCACGAGCTCCAGCGTGGGGTCGAAGGCGCGCATGGCCCGGGCGGTCTGCGCGGCGAGCTTGCCGTAGTCGTCGGCGGAGCGGTGGCCGAGCTGCCACGGGCCGTCCATCTCGTTGCCGAGGCACCACATCCGCACGTCGAAGGGCTCGCGGCGGCCGTTCGCCGCACGGCGGTCGGCGAGCGCCGTTCCCTGCGCCAGGTTGGAGTACTCGAGCAGATCGAGGGCCTCGAGAGTGCCGCGGGTACCGAGGTTCACGGCGAGCATGAGCTCGCTGCCCACCGACTCGAGCCACGACGAGAACTCGTGCAGCCCCACCTCGTTCGACTCGGTGGAGTGCCAGGCCAGGTCCAGGCGCGCGGGCCGCTCGGCCACCGGGCCCACGCTGTCCTCCCAGCGGAAGCCCGACACGAAGTTGCCCCCGGGGTAGCGGATGGCGCTGACCCCGAGCTGTTCGACGAGCTCGATGACGTCGCCGCGGAAGCCCCGCTCGTCGGCGGCCGGATGGCCGGGCTCGTAGAGGCCGTCGTAGACGCTGCGCCCCAGGTGCTCCACGAAGGAGCCAAAGACGCGGCGGTTGACCGCGCCGATGGGCAGGCGCGGGTCGAAGATCAGTCGTGCGGTGGCCATCTCAGCCTTTCGAGGTGGGGGTGGAGGAATCGGATGCCGCGAGCGCGTGCTCGCGGAAACGGGCGGCGACGGGGTTCTCGCGCCGAACGAGCGGGCCGCCGGCATCGGGGTCGCTGGGCTCGACGAGGTCGTAGAGGCCCATGCTGAGCTGGTGGGCGGCGCGCGGGGCGGTGCTGTGCCGGTAGGTCCACTCGTACATGTCGAACAGCGGCCACCAGGTGTAGCCGACGACCGGCAGCCCCTCGGCGCGCGCCGTCTGAACAGCCGCCACCGAGGCATCCAGCCACCGGATGCGCGCCTCGGGTGAGTCGGTGACGCAGGTCTCGGTGACCATGACCGGGGCGCCGTAACGGGAGGCGTAGGTGCGCAGCGAGGCGATCAGCCCCTCGGTGCCGTCGTCGAGCGTTGGTCGCGGGTCGGCGAAGCCGCCGCCGTGGGTCACGCCCGCCTCGAACAGCTCGGTCGAGTGCCGCGGGTAGTAGTTGACCCCCATCACGTCGGGGCGGACGGCGTTCTCGGCGAACCAGGCGAGGGAGTCGTCTGAAACCCCGTTCGCGCTCAGCAGGGGGCGGAGCGGATGGTCGTCGGCCACCGATCCGGTGACCAGGTCCTCGACCAGGAAGGCCTGGTGCCGCAGCCGCTCGGCGGTCTCGCGGTGCTCGGGCGCATCCGTGTCGCCGGCGTAGCGGAGCGTGGCGTCGACGTGCACGAAGGTCGCCGCGTCTCCCAGCACCTCGGCGATGCCGCGCTGGGTGAGCACGAAGCCGCGGGCCAGCGCGGTCGAGATCGACACGAGACCGCGGGGACCGCTGAGGTAGGGCGGCCAGTAGGCGTACTCGCCGCTGAACAGCGCGTGGATCATCGGCTCGTTCACGGGCGTGTAGTCGGTGGCCACGTCACGGTAGCGCTCGGCGACCGCCACGGCGTACTCGGCGACGCGCTGGGGGTAGTCCGGATGCGCGAACTCGCCCTCCAGCCAGAGCGGCGTTCCGTAGTGCAGCAAGTCGACGATCGGGCGCAAGCCGTGCTCGCCGAAGGAGGCCATCGCGCGGTCCAGCCACGACCAGTCCCACTCCCCCGGCGCCGGATTCACCCGGTGCCAGGGGATGCCCCAGCGCAGGAACGAGGCGCCGACGCCCGCGGCGAGCGCGAAGTCGGTGTCGAACTGCTCGTAGTGCTCGGTGAGCTCGTACTCGTCGACGGCCCGTTCGCCCGGACGCTCCTGGGGCACGAAGGTGTCTTCGATGCCGAGGCCGAAGTGCATCCGGCCGTCGTCGAACCATTTGGTGGTGTGGGTCATAGGTGTCTCCTCTCGAGATCCGGCCGGCCTATTTCAGTCCCGTGCTGGCGACGCTCTCGATGAAGCGCTTCTGCACGAAGAGGAACATCACGGCCAGGGGCACCACGGCGATCAGCGAACCCGCCATCATCACGCCGTAGGGCACGATGCCGCTCGGGCCGGTGAGAAGCGTCAGCCCCGAGGTGATGGTGCCCATCTCCTGCTGGGTGGTGAACACCAGCGGCCAGAGCAGGTCGTTCCAGTTGTTGACGAAGGTGTAGATGCCGAGCGTCAGCAGGGCCGGCACCGCGTTCGGCAGCACGATGCTGCGGAAGATGCGGAACTCGCTCGCCCCGTCGATGCGCGCGGCGTTGTCGAGGTCGCGCGGCAGGGAGAGGAAGACCTGGCGCAGGAAGAAGATACCGAAGGCATCCGCCGCCCTCGGGATGATCAGGCCCCAGAAGGTGTTCACCCAGCCGAGGTCGGCCACCAGCTGGTAGATCGGGATGAGGGTGGCCTGGAACGGGATCATCAGGCTCGCGACGATCACGATCAGCAGCACGCGACTGCCCCGGAAGTCGATCCGCGCCAGCACGTAGGCGGCGAGCGAGTCGAACACCAGGGCGCACAGCGTGACGCCTCCCGCGAACACGAAGCTGTTCAGGATCAGCCGGCCGAACGGGAGCTCGGTGAAGATGCGGGTGAAGTTGTCCAGCGTCCAGTCGCCCGGCACCAGCGAGGGCGGGAAGGCGTTGACCTCGGCCACCGGTTTGAAGGCGGTGAACACGATGATGATGATCGGCAGCAGCACCAGCAGGGCGACGGCGAGCATCGCCGCGAAGAAGAGCCACGGTCCGATCCGGCGCAGCGGGGCACTGCGCTTCGCCAAGGGGCGGGCGGCGGCCGCCTCCGGCCGACGGGGCGGTCGTTCGGTGAGAGCGGTCATCAGCCCACATCCTTCTCGCGTCGGCCGGTGACGAAGAACTGCACCAGGCTGAGGATGAGCGTCGCGATCAGCAGCACGTACGACAGTGCCGACGCGAAGCCGAGGTCGAGGTCTTTGAAGCCGGACTGGTAGATCTGCATCACCACGGTCTGTGTGCTCTTGTAGGGGCCACCGCCGGTCATCACGTAGATCTGGTCGAAGGCCTGCAGCGCGGCGATGGTGGCGATGATCAGCACGAAGCCGGTCGTGTTGCCGAGCAGCGGCATCGTGACGTTGCGGAAGCGCGACCAGGGCCCGGCGCCGTCCATCTTCGCGGCCTCGTAGAGGCTGCCCGGGATCTCTTGCAGCCCGGCCAGGAAGACGATCATGTAGAAGGCGAAGTTCTTCCACACCGCCACGAGCACCACGGTGGGCATCGCCAGCACCGGGTCTTGCAGCACGTTGCCGATGCGGATGCCGAAGCCCTGCAGCCAGTAGTTGAGCAGGCCCACCTGCGGGTCGAGCAGGTACTGCCAGGCGAACGCCGCCACGGCGAGCGACACGATGAACGGCAGGAACAGCCAGGTGCGGAAGACACCGCGGAAGGGCAGGTACGGGCTGTTCAGCGCGAGGGCGAGCGCCAGGGCCAGGACGACGGCGAGCGGCGTGAACATCACCGTGTAGAGCACCGTGTTGCCCATCGCCCGCAGGATGTCGGGGTCGGTGAACACCTCGGTGTAGTTCTCGAGGCCGATGAACTTCTCACGGCCGAAACCGCTGGCATCGGTGAACGACAGGCGGAGCGCCGACAGCATCGGCCAGAACACGAACAGGGTGAGGATGGCGAGGGCCGGCAGCAGGAAACCGGCGATCGTCAGCCGGCGCTTGGCCTGGCCGCCGATCGGTCCGCGGCCGCCGAGCTGGCCCGGGGGGCGGTAGCGGCGGGGCGGCCGGGTGGCGTGAGTGGTCATCTCGGGTCCTTCGCGTGGGGGCTCTGGTCGGGCAGCGGATGCGCGGGGCCGGGCGGGCTGGGCGGGCCGGCCCCGCGCATCCGTGGGGCTACTGCTCGTCGAGCGTGCTCTGGATGGCCGCCTGGGCGTCGCCGAGCAGGCTCGGCACGTCGCCGCCGGCGAGGGCCTTCTGCGTCGCCACGTCCATCTCGGCGAGCACGTCGGAGCTGTTCACCACTCCGGGCAGCAGCGCGCGGCTGGTTCCCGCGATCTCGGTGAGCGCGGCGACCGTGGGGTTGTCGGCCACGTCGGAGGCGGGGATGTCGGTGCGCAGCGGCGGCCAGCCCGAGCCGAGCGACCACGCGGTGGCCACTTCGGGCTCGAAGAAGTAGGAGAAGAACTCCTTCGCCGCGGCGGCCTTCGCGTCGTCGGCCTGCGCCGTGATGCCCATCGAGACGCCGATCGCCGAGGCGGCCTGCTGCTTCGGGCCGGCGGGGATCGCCGCGATGCCGTAGTCGATGGCGTTGTCTTTCGCGATCGAGGCCATCCACGGGCCGCCGATGGTCATCGCGACCTTGCCCGAGCTGAACAGCTCGTCGGCCTTCACCCCGTCGACACCGGTGGGCGAGATCTTGTCGTCGATGACGGCCTTGCTCCAGTACTCGAGCGTCTCGGCGTTCTCGGGCGAGTCGATCACGGCCGTGGTGCCGTCTTCGACGACGTCGCCGCCGTTGCCGTAGAACAGGCTCGGCCAGACGCCGTTGGCCACGGTGGCGTGGTCGGGCAGCACCATGCCGTACTGCTCGGGGGTGCCGTCGCCGTTCTGGTCTACCGTGAGCTTCTTGGCATCCGCCACCCACTCGTCCCAGGTGGTGGGGAACTCGGTGATGCCGGCGGCGGCGAACAGCGCCTTGTTGTAGAAGACCGAGAGCGGCACGAAGCCGGTGGGCACGCCGTAGGGGGTGCCGTCGACGGTCTCCATCGCGACCGCCTGCGGGTTGAGCTCGCTCGTGTTGCTCGCGTCGTCGGCGTAGAAGTCGGTGAGGTCGGCGAAGGCGCCCTTAGAGGCGTACACGGGCAGGCGCTCGGCCGGCATCGCCACGATGTCGGGGCCCTGATCGGCCGAGAGGGCGGTGAGCAGGGTGTCGTCGATGACGGCCCAGGTCTTGACCTCGGTCTCGATCTTCACGTCGTCGTGCGCCGCGTTGAAGTCGTCGACGATGCCCTCGAGCACATCGCCGTCGGCCTCGGTGTAGCCGTGCCAGAAGGTGAGGGTGACCGGGTCGCCGGAGGTCGATGCGGAATCGCTGCCGGACGAGCAGGCGGCGAGGCCGAGTGAGGCGACCGCCAGCACGGCGGCCGCCGTGAGGAGCTTTTTCATGAGGAGCCTTTCTGCCGGGTGACTGCTGTGTCGGCCGGCGCGACGTCTTCGTCTGTTCAGGGACTGCTGTTCGGGACTGCGCTGCGGGTGCGCTTTACAACGTTGTAAGTAAACGTTGTAGAAGTAATGTAACCCTGCCTTCGGGCAGTGTCAACCTGGTTCGATCACGGGGTCGTCAGCACACCGTCAGGCCCGTGCGGGCGCCGATTCCCGGGGCACGACCGAGAAGTCGATCAGCACCTCCTGCGGCGCGGAGGGCCGGGCCTGCTCCCGGATGCGCTGCACCAGCAGCGAGACCGCACGCTCGGCGATCTGCTCGCGCCCGGGATCGATCGTGCTCAGGCTGGGCACGGTGTACTGCGCCTCGTCGATGTTGTCGAAGCCCATCACCGCCACGTCGTCGGGCACCCGCATGCCCTTCTCCTGCAGCACCCGCAGGGCGCCGAGCGTCAGGGCGTCGTTCAGGCCGAACACGGCGTCGAACTGCACGCCGCCGTCGATCAGCTCGCGCATCGAGGCGGCACCGTTCGCGCGGTGCCAGAGCGTGGTGTGACTCACGAGCGCGGGGTCGTACGGGATGCCGGCGGCCTGGAGGGCATCCCGGTAGCCGCGCAGGCGCAGCGCCGCCGAGCCGACGACCTCGCCCTCGTGGGCGCCGATCACCGCGATGCGGCGACGCCCCGAATCGATCAGGAACCGCGTCGCGGCCTGCGCGGCCTCGACATTGCGCATGGTGACGTGATCGACGGGGCCGCCGAAGATCCGCTCGCCGAGCAGCACCATCGGGAAATCGACCTCGAGAAGGCCCACATCGTCTTGGCTCATGCCGAGCGGGCTGAAGATGAGGCCGTCGGTGAGGCGCATCCGCGGGCTGGAGAGCACCGCGATCTCCCGATCGCGATCGGCACCGGTCTGCTCGATCAGCACGACCACGCCCTGCTTCTCTGCGTTGGCGATCACGGCATCCGCGAGCTCGGCGAAATAGCTCAGGCTGAGCTCGGGCAGCACGAGGCCTATCACGCCACTACGGCCACTGCGCAGGCTTCGCGCCGAGAGATTCGGCTGGTAACCGAGCTCGTCGATCGCGGCCTGCACCTTCTGGCGCGTCTCGGGCCGGATGTGCGGGTAGTCGTTGACCACGTTCGACACGGTCTTGATCGAGACCCCGGCGAGGTTGGCCACGTCGTGCAGCGTCGCAGCCATCTGAACCCCTTTGCCCTCACAGTGGTCCCCCTAGACTACAACGTTGTACTGCACCGCCCGGCGTCAGGAGCGCGTCGGATCCAGCTCGATACCGACCGGCTCGGCCGGCCGCACCGCCCACACCGCCTCGGGTCGCGAGGGCAGGCGGCGGTAGCCGTCGCGTACCAGGTCGAGCACCGCGCCGACGATGCCGATGAGGGCGGCGGTCGCGAGAAGAGCGAGAAAGAAGATCATGGGCGCACCTCCGTGCTGCGGATTGGTTGCGAGGCGAGGATCCACCTCATCGGGCATGAGGTGATTGGTTGTACTCTGCACGCCGATTGGATATGCCTCAAGAGGCCAATAAATGAGCTCTGGCTGCGGCGGTATTCTTTTGGGGATGGACTACGCCACGAACCCCGCCGACGGCTCCCGGATCGCCTACCGCAGCACCGGCCAGGGCACACCGATCGTGCTGCTGCACGGCACCGCCCTCTCCCAGGCCATCTGGCGTGGCTTCGGCTACCTCAGCGCCCTGGGCCGCACGCACCGGGTCATCACACTCGACCTGCGCGGCCACGGCCGGAGTGACAAGCCGCACGCATCGACCTCGTACGGCATCGACCTCTTCGTCGGCGACGTGATCGCGGTGCTCGACGCGCTGGACGTGCCCGCCGCTCACGTCGTGGGCTACTCGCTCGGAGCGCGCGTCGCCCTCGCGGTGGCGGCCTCGCATCCGGATCGCGTGATCAGCCTCTCCAGCGTCGCGGGCGCGCCCGGTACGGGCCTCGGCGTGTTCGACCGGGTGTTCTTCGACGGCGCGATCGCAGCGCTCGAGCTCGGCGGAATGGCAGGGTTTCTTCAGGCGTGGGAGCGCGCATCCGGTCACCCCGTCGACTCCGCCACACGGATGGCGTTTGACGCGAACGACGCCGCCGCCCTGGCCGCCTACATGCGCGAGGCGGAGCGCCTGCCCCGCGTGACGGATGCCGAACTCGCCGCCCTGCCCATGCCCGTGCTGCTGCTGGCCGGCACGCGCGACCGGGAGCGGCTCACGGCGATGGAGCACCTCCGCGCGCAGCTGCCCCAGGCCGAATGGCACGTTCTCGACGGAGCGACCCACGCCGACACCCCGCGCCACCCGCAGACCCTGCCGTTGCTGGAGGCCTTCGTCGACCGGGTCGACGAAGGCCGGGCTTTCGCCTAACCCACCAGGTTCTGCGCGAACACGTGCGGCGTGAAGCCCGTCAAGTCGTTGATGCCCTCGCCCTGGCCGACGAGTTTGATCGGGATGCCGGTCTTCTCCTGCACCGCGAGCACGAAGCCAGCCTTGGCCGAGCCGTCGAGCTTGGTGATGACGAGGCCGGTCACGCCGGCGTGCTGGATGAAGGCATCCGCCTGGGCGAGTCCGTTCTGCCCGGTCGTCGCATCCAGCACCAGCAGCACCTCGGCCACCGGGGCCTGCTTCTCGATGACGCGGCGGATCTTGCCCAGCTCGTCCATCAGACCGCCCTTGGTCTGCAGGCGGCCGGCGGTGTCGATGATGACGATCTCGGTGCCGGTGTTCTTGGCCATCTCGATGGTCTGGAACGCCACCGACGCGGGATCCTGCCCCTCGTGCTGCGGGCGCACGATCGCCGCGCCCGCGCGCTCGGCCCAGGTGGCCAGCTGCTCGACGGCGGCGGCACGGAAGGTGTCGGCCGCACCCACGACGACCGTGCGATTGTAGGTCTTGAGGAAGCGCGCG
The DNA here is from genome assembly GCF_023264855.1 of Herbiconiux sp. GTDB lineage: Bacteria > Actinomycetota > Actinomycetes > Actinomycetales > Microbacteriaceae > Herbiconiux. Next base: position 24,218 of record NZ_JAHFUW010000018.1, read on the forward strand.
AACTTGCCGATCGTCGTGGTCTTGCCGACGCCGTTCACGCCGACGACCAGCACCACGGCCGGCCGCTCGGTGAGTTTCAGCGTGGGGTCGTACGCGGCGAGGCGCTCTTCGATCGACTCGCGCAGCATCCGCTGCAGGTCTTTCGGGTCGGTGGTGTTGTAGCGCTGCACCTTGGCGCGCAGGTCGTCGACCACGGCCTCGGTGACGGTGGGCCCGAAGTCGGCCTTCAGCAGGGCGTCTTCGAGGTCTTCCCAGGTCTCGGCGTCGATCGTGCGCTTCGCGAACATGCCGCGGAGAGCGCCCGAGAGCGACCAGGGGGTGCGATCGGCCACGAGCCTCAGCCGATGCGCTCGGCGACTTCGCGCGCCGAGGGGTTGGTGGCCGTGGAGCCGTCGGGGAAGATGAGCGTCGGCACGGTCTGGTTGCCGCCGTTGACCGAGGCCACCAGCTCGGCCGTGCCCTCGACCTCTTCGATGTTCACCTCGGTGTAGGCGATGCCCTGCGCGTCGAGCTGCTTCTTCAGCCGCGCGCAGTATCCGCACCAGCTCGTGGAGAACATGGTGACGGCGCCCGCTTCGGGCGTGAAGGTGTCGATCGACGCAGTGCTCATGTGGCTTAGTTTAAGCCCGAAACGATCCCTACGCGTCGCCGTCGAACATCGTGGTGACCGAGCCGTCGGAGAACACCTCGTGGATCGCGCGGGCGATCAGCGGGGCGATCGGCAGCACGGTGAGGCGATCCCAGTGCTTCTCCGGCGGCAGCGGCAGGGTGTCGGTGACGACGACCGAGTCGATGAAGTCGGACTGCAGGATCTCGGTGGCCGGGTCGGAGAACACGGCGTGCGTGGCCGCGACCACGACACCCGTGGCGCCGTTGGCCTTGAGCGCCTCGGCAGCGGCGACGATCGTGCGGCCGGTGTCGATCAGGTCGTCGACCAGCAGGCAGACGCGGCCGTTCACGTCGCCGACGATCTCGTGCACGCTCACCTGGTTGGGCACCCGCGGGTCGCGGCGCTTGTGGATGATGGCCAGCGGTACGCCGAGCTTGTCGCTCCAGATGTCGGCCACGCGCACGCGGCCCATGTCGGGGCTGACGACGGTGAGCGTGGCGGGGTCCAGCGACTTGCGCATGTGCTCGAGCAGCACCGGCATGGCGAAGAGGTGGTCGACCGGGCCGTCGAAGAAGCCCTGGATCTGCGCGGCGTGCAGGTCGACCGACATGATGCGGTCGGCGCCGGCGGCCTTGAACAGGTCGGCAACCAGGCGGGCCGAGATGGGCTCGCGGCCGCGGCCCTTCTTGTCCTGCCGGGCGTAGGGGTAGAACGGGGCGACCACGGTGATCCGCTTGGCACTGGCGCGCTTGAGGGCATCGACCATGATCAGCTGTTCCATCAGCCACTCGTTGATGGGAGCGGTGTGCGACTGGATGACGAACACGTCGCTGCCGCGCACGCTCTCGCCGTAGCGGATGTAGAGCTCGCCGTTCGCGAAGGTGCGGGCCTCGGTCTCGACGAGTTCTGTGCCGAGCTCGGCCGCGATGTCCTCCGCCAGCTTCAGATGCGCTCGCCCTGAGACGACGACGAGGCTCTTCTCACCGCTGGCCTTGATTCCGGACACCTATTCTCCGATCTCGTCCGGCGCCTGCGCCGAGTGCTGTGCGGACTGCTCCGCCTGGGCCGCCTGCGCCGCCGCCGATCCGGGCCGATTCTGCTCGACCCAGCCGGCCATGTTCCGCTGGGGAGCCACGTTGATCGCGAGAGCACCAGCGGGAACGTCTTTGCGGACGACCGTTCCGGCACCCGTGTAGGCGCCGTCACCAATCCTAACGGGGGCGACGAACACGTTGTGCGATCCGGTGCGCACGTGCGACCCCACAACCGTGCGGTGCTTGTTCACGCCGTCGTAGTTCGCGGTGATCGTGCCGGCGCCCACGTTCGAGCCCTGGCCGACCTCGGTGTCGCCGATGTAGCTGAGGTGCGGCACCTTGCTGCCGGGGCCGATGTGCGAGTTCTTCGTCTCGACGAAGGTGCCGATCTTGCCGTCGGCGTCCAGCACGGTGTTGGGCCGCAGGTAGGCGAACGGGCCCACGGATGCTCCGACGCCGATCACGCTGAGGGTCGCGTCGGTGCGCTTCACGACCGCATCCTCGCCCACCTCGCAGTCCACCAGAGTGGTGTCGGGACCGACCGTGGCTCCGCGCGCGATGCTGGTGGCGCCCTTGATCTGGGTGCCGGGGAGGATCGTCACGTCTTCGGCGAGGCTCGACTTGAGGTCGATCCAGGTGGTGGCGGGGTCGACGACGGTGACGCCGTTCAGCTGCCAGCCGCGCACGATCAGCGCGTTGAGCTTGAGGGCCGCCGCCGAGAGCTGGGCGCGGTCGTTGACACCGGAGACGAGCCACGGCTCGGCCACGGTGACGGCGGCCACGTCGGATCCGGCGCGGCGCAACAGGCCGATCACGTCGGTGAGGTACTTCTCGCCCTGGGCGTTCTCGGTGGTGACGCGAGCCAGCTGGTCGCGCAGCTCGTGCACGCCGAACACGTAGACGCCCGCGTTGATCTCGTGCAGGGCCCGCTCGGAGTCGGTGGCGTCTTTGTGCTCCACGATGCGGTCGAGCATCCCGTCGGCCGTGCGCACGATGCGGCCGTAGCCCGTGGCATCCTCGAGCTCGGCGCTCAGCAGCGTGGCGGAGGCGGCGGTGGCCCGGTGCTCGGCGATGAGACCGCGCAGGGTGTCGGCATCCAGCAGGGGGACGTCGCCGGAGACGACGAGCACGTCGCCGTCGAAGTCGTCGGGGAGGCCGGCGACGGCCTGCTCGACGGCGCGGCCGGTGCCCGGCAGGTCGTCCTGATCGACAATGATGCTCGACGGGAAGTGGTCTTCGATCACCTCGACCACGCGGTCGCGCTCGTGCCGCACCACGCTCACGGTGTAGGCGGCATCCAGTTCGCCGGCCGTGGCGAGCACGTGGCCGATCAGCGGAACGCCCGCGATCTCGTGCAGCAGCTTGGGGGTGGAGGACTTCATCCGGGTGCCCTGGCCTGCGGCCAGGACGATGATCGCGAGCTTCTGGTCAGTCATGAGGTCCTCTTCTCGTCCTTCAAGGTCGTGCGCGAGCTGTCCGGCCCTCGGATCTTTTGGTTTCCGCCGCCTTGGGCGCAGCCCACCGAAGGCCGAAACCAAAAGATCCGAGGGCCGGACAGCGACCCACAAGACCGCTCCGCCTCCAGGGTTCGAACCTAGACCTAACAGCTCCAAAGGCTGTCGTGCTGCCATTACACCAAGGCGGATCGCCGGGATGGCTCCCGGCGCAATAGTCCAGTCTGCCAGAGGTTCGGGCACGATAATGGAGGGATGAACGTCAGGGACTCCCGCGACACCGTCGACGAGATCGTCGACGCCTGGGCGCGCGAGCATCCGTCGCTCGACTTCTCGCCGCTGAAGGTTCTGTCGCGGGTCTCCCGCCTCGCGAAGCAGCTCGAGAAGACGCGTCGGGCCTCCTTCGCCACGGCCGAACTGGAGCCCTGGGAGTTCGACGTGCTGGCCGCGCTGCGCCGCGCGGGAGCGCCGCACGAGCTGAGCCCGAAGGCACTGCTGGAGCAGACGTACGTCTCCAGCGGCACCATGACCAACCGCATCGACGGCATGGTGCGCCGCGATCTCGTGCAGCGCCGCACCGACCCGAACGACGGCCGCGGTGTGCTCGTGTCGATGACGGCCTCCGGTCGCGACCGCGTCGACGCCGCGATCTCGCACCTCGTCCAGGCCGAGGCCGAGCTGCTCTCCGGCCTCTCCCGAGCCGACCAGGAGCGCCTCGCGGCCCTCCTCCGCCGCCTCAGCATCGAAATGGCCTGACGGGCCGGTCAGTCGAGGAGTTCGGAGAGCTCCAGCCAGCGGGTCTCGTACTCGGCGATCTGGGTCTCGAGGGTCTGCAGCTCGGTCGTGAGAGCACCGAGGCCGACGTAGTCGGACTGGTCGAACTCGGCGATGCGGTGGTGCAGGGTGTCGATCTGGCCGGTGAGCTTGTTGATGCGGCGCTCGAGCGAGGAGCGCTCCTTCTCGGCGGCGCGCAGCTCGGCTCCGGCGAGCGCGGGCTTGCCGGCTCCGGATGCTGCGGCAGCGCCGGTTCCGGATGCTCCGCCCGCGGCATCCGACCCCGCCGGCGGCAGACTCGACGAGGTACCACCGGGGCCGCGGTCGCGGGCCCGGGCATCCGCCGACCCCGCCCCCTGCTTGCGCAGCGTGAGGTACTGCTCGAGACCGCCGGGCAGGTGCCGGAAGCGGTGGTCGAGCACGGCGTACTGTTGGTCGGTGACCCGCTCCAGCAGGTACCGGTCGTGCGAGACGACCAGCAGCGTGCCGGGGAAGGAGTCGAGCAGGTCTTCCAGCGCCGCGAGCATGTCGGTGTCGAGGTCGTTGGTGGGCTCGTCGAGGATGAGCACGTTCGGCTCGTCGAGCAGGATCAGCAGCAGCTGCAGGCGGCGCTTCTGCCCACCGGAGAGGTCTTTCACCGGGGTCATCAGCTGCGCGCTGGTGAAGCCGAGACGCTCGAGCAGCTGACCCGGGGTCAGCTCCTTGCCGCCCGCCACGTACGAGGTGCGGTAGCGGCCGATGACCTCGCTGACGCGGTCGTTCTGCACGTCCTCGAGCTCGGCGAGCTGCTGCGTGAGCGTGGCGATCTTCACGGTCTTGCCGTGCTTCACGCGACCCGTGGTGGGCTGCACGGCGCCCGTGACGAGACCGAGCAGGGTCGACTTACCGGCGCCGTTGACGCCCAGGATGCCGGTGCGCTCGCCGGGCGCGATGCGCCACTCCACGCCCTCGAGCACGAGCTTGTCGCCGAACGAGACCGAGACGTCGAGGATGTCGACGACATCCTTTCCGAGCCGCGCCGTCGCCATCTGGGTGAGCGAGACCGTGTCACGGATGGGCGGCTCGTCGGCGATCAGCTCTTCGGCGGCCGCGATGCGGAACTTGGGCTTCGCGGTGCGGGCCGGAGCGCCGCGGCGAAGCCACGCCAGCTCCTTCTTCATCAGGTTCTGGCGCTTGGACTCCATCACGTTCGCCATCCGGTCGCGCTCGACGCGTTGCAGGATGTAGGCCGCGTATCCGCCCTCGAAGGGCTCGATGATGCGGTCGTGCACCTCCCAGGTGTCGGTGGAGACCTCGTCGAGGAACCACCGGTCGTGCGTCACGACGGCGAGGCCGCCGGAGCCGGCCGGCCAGCGCTTCTTCAGGTGCTGCGCGAGCCAGGCGATGCCTTCCACGTCGAGGTGGTTGGTGGGCTCGTCGAGGAAGATGACGTCCCAGTCGCCGACCAGCAGGGCCGCGAGCGCCACGCGGCGGCGCTGACCGCCCGAGAGGGTGCCGATGACGGCGTTCCAGTCGACGTCGCCGAGCAGTCCCCCGATGACGTCGCGGATCTTGGCATCGCCGGCCCATTCGTGCTCGTCGAGGTCGCCGACGACGGCCTGGGCGACCGTGAGGGACGAGTCGACCGTGTCGGCCTGGTCGAGCATCCCGAGCGTCACGCCGCGACGGCGGGTGACCCGCCCGGCGTCGGGTTCGATGCGCCCCGAGAGCAACGAGAGCAGGGTCGACTTGCCGTCGCCGTTACGGCCGACGATGCCGATCCGGTCTCCCTCGTCGATGCCGACGGTGACGGAGTCGAAGATGACTCGGGTGGGGTATTCGAGATGGAGCGCCTCAGCGCCCAGAAGATGAGCCACCCGTCGAGAGTACAGGGCGCGGATGGGTGGGCCCCGCGCGCTGACCCGGCATGAGCGCCCCGGACAGCCCCGATCGGCCACGGGTGATTCGGTGGGTGAAGTCGCTGTTTTTACTGAGGTTTTCTCAGGCAGGGTTTTTAGGCTGGTGGAATGGATGATCGTCTCCCGGGTTTCTCGTTCGCCCTCGCTCACCACGGCGCACGCCTCGCCCTCGTCGACGATGCGACGCTCAGCTACGAGCTGCGGGTGGACGGGATACCGCAGTCGCGGGTGTGCCTGACCGATCCGCGTCGCCTCGCCTACCCGTACGTGCGCCAGATCGCGCGGGCCGTGGAGGCCCACGCGCCGGCCGGTCAGCCGCTGCGCTGCCTGCACCTGGGCGCGGGGGCGCTGACGCTGCCGCGCTACCTCGCCGTGAGCCGTCCTGGGTCGGAACAGCTCGTCGTCGAGAAGGAGCGGGAGCTCTGCCGCGCGGTGCTGACGGCGCTCCCGCTGCCGCCCGGCAACCGCATCCGGATGCTGTACGGCGAAGCGCGGCGGGTGCTGGAGCGCACGCAGCGGCGCTCGTTGCTGGCTGCCGGACTCCGGGCTGACGGCACCGGAAGGAGCTCCGTCACCACGAGCGAGAAGCGTGCCGAGCTGGTGGTCGTCGACCTGTGGGAGGCGGCGCGGATCGACGCCCACGTGGCGAGCGCCGAGTTCTACGCCTCGGTCGCGGCGGTCACCGAGCCCGGCGGCCTGGTGGCGGTGAATCTGCTCGACGGCGGCGACTTCGACTACCTGCGCGCCCAGGCCGCCACGGTCGCGGCGGTGTTCGCCCATGTGGCGCTGGTGCTCGACGTGTCACCGCGGCTGCCGGCCCCGCTCGGCAATGCGCTGCTGTTCGCGAGCGACTCCCCCTTGGCGATCACCGCGACCGACGGCGTTCTGCGCGAGGCCGACGCTCCCGATGCCGAAGGCGATCCGTTCGTCTTGCACGGCGACGACCTGCGCGAATGGTGGGGCGATGCCCGCCCGATGACGGATGCGACCGCCACCGACTCCCCCGCGCTGGACGACCCGCGCTTCGCCTGAGAGGCTAGCGCGCGAGGATCTTCGTGCGGCTGAGGGCTATCACCACGCAGGCCATCAGGCCGATGAAGCCGGCGATCGCCACCACATACACGGCCACGGCGCCGTATCCGCCGGGCTGCGCCGGGTTCAGGAACGGGTACGGGTACCAGCCGACGAGCGGCCCGCGGATCATCGTGTAGACCGACCAGGCCAGCGGGAAGGCGATGATCGTCCAGATCGAGGGCCACTTGAGAGCCGACTTGCCGGGCGTGAGGATCCAGACCAGCACGATGTAGATCGGCGCGATCAGGTGCAGCACCTCGTTCGACCACGGCACGGTGCTGCCCTGATCGAGGGGGATGTTTCGCAGCAGCAGGTTGTACACGACGCCCGTGGTCGCCATGTAGGTGACGACCGCCGCGAGCGAGAGGTTGTACCAGGCCGGATCGCGACGACGGGTGAACGAGTAGTAGGCCCCGATCAGCAACGCGACGGCGGCCAGCGCGTTGGAGAGGATGGTGAAGTAGCTGAAGAAGTTCACCAGGAAGTGCGTCACATCCGGAACCAGCGTGATGCTGTGCACCAGCTGCGCCACGATGGCCGCGATGATGACACCGGCGGCGATGATGCGGATGACCCCGAACGCTGTGCGCATGGCGCCACTCTACCGAGGGCGTGCCCTCTCGACCTGCGGCGCGTCGAGAGGCCCCCGCTGCGCTGGCTAGCATGGACGGATGCCCCCCGCACCCGCCGACATCGCCGCCGTCATCCGTTCCGGGATGACCGAGACTCCTGACTTCCCGAGCCCGGGCATCCTGTTCCGGGATCTCTCGGGCCTGTTCGCCGACGCCGATTCGCTGCGCACTGTCGCCGGCGCCTTGCTCGAAGGACCCGAGGCGATCGACGCGGTCGTCGGCGTCGAGGCGCGCGGGTTCGTGCTCGGTGCCGCGGCGGCCGTGGCCGGTGGGCTCGGCATGCTCGCGGTCCGCAAGGCGGGCAAGCTGCCCGGTCGGGTGCTGGCCGAGAGCTACGCGCTGGAATACGGATCGGCGACCCTCGAGGTGCACCCCGACACGATGCCCGCCGGCTCCCGCGTGGTGGTCGTCGACGACGTGCTCGCCACGGGCGGCACCCTCGCCGCCACGCTGCGTCTGATGGCACGCGCCGGCCTGCAGGTGGCCGGCATCGCGGTGGTGATCGAACTCGAAGAACTCGGTGGCCGAGCCGCCCTGGCGGATGCCGGCTTCGCCGCCGTCCCCGTGCGCGCCCTGCTCCCGCTCTGACCTCTCGAGGAAGGCGGATCAGTCGGAGACGACTCGGGCGCCGGCCACGGGGCCGGTGACACGCACCACGTGGTGGCGCGCGGCGCTGAGGGCGATCTGCAGTTCCAGGGCGTTGTCGAGGTCGGCCGTCAGGAAGGCGACCGTGGGGCCGGAGCCGGAGACGAGGCCCGCGAGGGCGCCGTTCGCCTCGCCCGTCTCGAGCACGGTGGCAAGGCCCGGGTGCAGGTGCAGCGACGGGGCCTGAAGGTCGTTGTGCAACGACTCGGCGAGCATGTGGGGGTCGCCGGCTCGGAGGGCCTGCAGCACGTCGGCGTCGACCACCGGCTGCCCCTGTGCCGGGAAGATGTCCTGCGCGTGCCGCTCACGATGGCGGTCCAGCTCCTGATAGACGGCAGGCGTCGAGAGTCCGTGCTCGGGCAGCACGAGCACCCATTGGAAGGTGCCCTTGGCCAGCGCCGGGCTCAGCTGATCGCCGCGGCCCGTCCCGATCGCCGTGCCGCCGGTGAAGGCGAAGGGCACGTCGGCACCGAGCTCGGAGGCCAGGGAGATCAGCTCTTCACGGCCGATCTCGGTGCCCCACAGGGTGTCGCAGGCGAGCAGGGTGGCCGCGGCATCCGCCGATCCGCCGCCCATGCCGCCCGCGATCGGCACGTTCTTCTCGATGCGCAGGTGCACGCCCTCTCGGAATCCCGTGCGGCGCGCCAGCAGCCGGGCCGCACGGATGGCGAGGTTCGAGCCGTCGGTCTCCAGGCCCGAGGTGTCGATGTGACCGCCGAACTCCACCGAGAAGTCGCTCGCCGGCGAGGCGTAGACGTCTTCGTAGAGCGAGACGGCCTGGTAGGCGGTGGCCACGTCGTGGTAGCCGTCGTCCATCACGGCGCCGACCTTGAGGAAGACGTTGATCTTGCCCGGGGCCCGCACGTGCACGGACTTCGTGACGCCCCGACTGCTCATGAAACCAACCTATCCCAAGCGGCGGGATGCCCCGTGCACGGGGGTCGGCGCCCCGGGCCAGGGCATCCGGCACCCGGGGCGGTCGGCGTCAGTGGCCCGACAGCACGCGGATGAAATCGGCCAGGAACGCCTGGCGGTCCACATCCAGCACGACGAGCGTGTCGGGCGCGTCTTCGGTGGGCCAGCTGACGGGCAGCCCTTCCGCGGTCTGCATCAGGTGCGCACGGGTGAAGAAGCCGTCGGTGGTGATGTTAACCGGGCCCGACACCGAGGAGGTGATCCACTCGGGCTGCACGAGCAGCGCGGCGGCGAGGCCGTCGTGGGCGGGCGAGACGCGGCGGCCCCAGGCCACCTGGTAGAAGTCCATGTAGGCCTCGAGGATCTGCGCCGAGAAGGTGCCCCACTCCGTGCCCGCGCGGTGCAACGCCTGCACGGCCTGCTCGTCGACGATCGTGCCGGCCGTGACGTTCACGCCCACCATCACGAGCTGGTTGCGCGGGGCGGCGAACATCCGGGCGGCGGCCACGGAGTCGTTGTGGATGTTGGCGTCGACCATCTGCACGGTGCCGAGCGGCGGGAACGGGCCCGAGCCGCCCATGATGACCACCGAGCGGTAGAGCGTGAGCAGCTCGGGCTCGATCTCGAGCGCGAGGCCGATGTTGGTGAGCGGGCCGACCGGCAGCAGGTCGTAGTAGCCGGGGCGCGAGCGGCCGAGTTCGACCAGCAGTTCAGCCGAGCTGAGCGGCGAGAGGTTCTTCGGCACGATCGGCTCCGACCACAGGTCTCCGAGGCCGTCGTGGCCGTGCACGTGCGAGGCGATCCGCGCCTCGCCCTCGATCGGTCCGGCGGCGCCCTTGGCCACGAGGGTGTCGTCAAGCCCCGCCACCTTCAGCACGCGCGCGATGTTGGTGAGTGCGGCCTCCACCGGGGTGTTGCCGTAGACGCTCGTGATGGCCGAGATCTCGACGTCGTCGCGGCCCGCCAGATAGAGCAGCGCGAGGGCGTCGTCGATGCCCGTGTCGGTGTCGAGCACGATGTGGCGGGTCTCGCGGGGAGCGATGTCGGTCATCGGGTGAGCCTTTCGGAAGGAGCCGGAGATCGGAGAGGTCGGTTACAGGTCTAGCGGATTCGCGACCGTGCGGGTCACGCCACGGTCTGGCGGCGGCGCGCGAAACGCACCCGGGTGAGCACGAGCACGAGCAGCGTGATGGCGTAGGGCGCGGCATCCGTCAGCTGCTGCGGAGCGCCGATGCCCTGCAGCCGGAAGCCGAGCGCCTCGGCCGCGCCGAAGCCGAGGCACGCCAACGGCAGCCACAGCGGGCGGCCCGCCACCAGCATCACGGCGGCCACGGCGATCCAGCCGCGGCCCGCGGTCATGTTCTCGGTGAACACGGTCACGTTGCCGAGGGCCAGCTGCGCTCCGGCGATGCCGCAGAGGGCGCCGGCGGCGATCGTGGTCCAGCTCTGGTAGCTCGCGACGTTCACGCCCAGGCTGGCGGCGGCATCCGGATGCTCGCCCACCCCGCGCAGGCGAAGACCGGCCGGTGTCGTCTTCAGCCACACCCCCACGGCCACGATCACCACGAAGGCGAGCGGCACGAGGGCTGTCTGCCCGGCGAAGACCGGGCCGATCACCGGCACGTCGGCGAGGAACGCCATCTTCGGCAGCCCCTGCAACCCGGTGGGCGAGAACGATCCCGAGACGTCGAACAGCACGCGCAGCAGAAAGCCGGTGAGGCCGATCGCGAGCAGGTTGGTGCCGATGGCGATGATGATCGGATCGGCCTTCCAGCGCGCCGCGCCGATCGCGAGGATGACCGCGAACAGCGCGGTGCTGATGACGGCGGTGAGCACCCCGCCCCAGGCGCTGCCGGTGTAGTAGCTGCCGGCGACCGCGGCGAACGCGCCCCACAGCATCTGGCCCTCGAGGGCGATGTTGAACACGCCCACCTGCGCCGAGATGGCGCCGGCCAGGGCGGCGTAGAGGATGGGCGTGGCCGCGAGCAGCACGGCCGCGATGAAGCCGAGTTCGAAGACGTGCATCAGGCGGAGCTCCGTTCGCTCCGGCGCTGGTCGAGAACTGTGCGCAGGGCCAGCACCACGATCACGACGCCCTGCAGCACGTCGGAGAGCTGACGCGGCACGTCGGCCGAGCGCTCCATCGCGGCGCCGCCGACCTGCAACACGGTGAACAGGATGGCGGTCACCGGGATGAGGGCCGGGCGGCCGCCCGCGAGCAGCGCCGCGGCGAGGCCGGCGAAGGTGTAGCCGGGCGAGATGAGGGCGCCGTCGATGAGGCGGTAGGGCGAGCTCATCACGATGATCGCCCCCACGATGCCGGCCGCGGCACCGGCGGCCACCATGGCGCCGAGGGCGAGGCGGCCGACGCGCACGCCGCCGTAGGCGCCGAAGCGGCGGTTGGCTCCGACCACACGCAGCTCGTAGCCGACCGCGCTGCGGGTGTCGACCAGCCAGAACACCACCATCATCGCGATGATGATCAGCAGACCGACGTTGGAGTAGGAGAGGTCGCCGAGCGCCCACATCCGGGCGCCCTCGGGAAGACGCGGGGTCTGCGCGACGGCCGATCCGCTCTCCCCGATCTGGAACCGCACGAGGTAGGAGCCGACGGCGACCGCCACCGGGGAGAGCAGCAGAGTCGAGATGATGATCGGGATGCCGAAGCGGGTGGCCAGTGGCGCCGAGAGGGCGCCGAACGCACCCGAGACCACGGCGGCGCCGAGCACGGCGAGCGGGATGACGATCGGGCCGGGCAGCGGGGCGTAGCCGGCGATGACCGCGGCGGTGAGGCCGCCGAGCACGAGCTGGCCGTTGCCGCCCAGGTTGAACTCGCCCATCCGGAGCGGGATCGCGGCGGCCAGCGCCATGCCGCAGATGAACCCCCACACCGAGAAGGTGTAGTCGAGCGAGTCGGGGTTGAGGGCTCCGTCGATGACGGCGGCGTAGGCGGTGATGGGGTTGAGGCCGGCGGCCAGGATGATGACGGCGCCGATGAGCAGCGCGAGCACGACCGCGCCGATCGGCACGACAGCCGGATGCCGGAGCGCAGCGCCGAGCAGGCGCGCGGCGCGGTGCCGCGCGGGCGGGGCGTCTGCCGACGGCACGGGAGGGCGTTCGGTGGTACTCATGCGCGGGGCCCTTCGGGATCGAGCACGGGATCGGGAGCGGCGGGGGCGTCGTGGGCGGCCGCACCCGCCATCGCGGCGCCGATGCGGGCCGTGGTGGCCTCGGCGCCGGCGAGCTCGGCGACGATTCGGCCGGCGTACATCACCAGGACGCGGTCGGCGAGCGCGAGCAGCTCGCTGATCTCGTGCGAGACGAGCAGGATGGCGCCGCCGCCGGCGCGGTACTCCAGCAGGCGCCCGTGGATCGACTCGATGGCCCCCACGTCGACGCCCTGCGTGGGCTGCTCGGCGATCAGCACGGGAGCCTCGTGCGAGAGCTCGCGCGCGATGACGACCTTCTGCGCGTTGCCGCCGGAGAGCGAGCCGATCGGCTGCTGCTCGCCCGAGGTGCGCACGTCGTAGTCGCGGATGAGGTCGCGGGCCCGGGAGCGCTCGGCGCGCAGCGACATCCAGCCGCGGCGGATGCCCCGGGTCGCCCCGATCGGAGCACTGCGGTGATGCCCGAGGGTCACGTTCTCGGCCACCGACATCGTGACCGCGCTGCCCTCGCCGCGACGGTCTTCGGGGATGACCGCGAGCCCCAGTGCCCGGCGCTCGCGCACCGGTCGCACCGTCACGTCCTCACCCAGCAGGCGCACCGTGCCGGCCGTCGCCGGGATCGTGCCGAGCACGGCGGCCACCAGCTCGTGCTGGCCGTTGCCCGAGACGCCGGCCACGCCCACGATCTCGCCGCGGCGCACGGTGAGCGACACGGCGTCGATGTGGGTGACTCCCGCACCGGCATCCGTCACCGACAGATCCTCGACCGACAGCGCCACCTCGCCGGGCGTGCCCGATCGGGGGTTCTGCACGACCTCGATCTCGCGCCCGGTCATGGCGTGCACGAGCTGCTCCCCGGTGGCGGAGGCGGTGGCGAACCGCCCCGTCACACGGCCGTCGCGCAGCACGGTCACCTCGTCGCTCACCGCGAGCACTTCGTGGATCTTGTGCGTCACGATCACCACGGTGCTGCCGTCGTCGGCGGCCCGGCGGATGACCGCGAACAGCGAGTCGACCTCGCTCGGCGTCAGCACGGCGGTGGGCTCGTCCAGAATCAGGATGCGGGCCTCGCGGTGCAGTGCCTTCAGGATCTCGACGCGCTGGCGGGCGCCGGCCGAGAGTGTGCCGACCACGGCATCCGGTGACGTCTCGAGACCGTAGCGGTCGCTCAGCTCGCGCACGCGTGCGGCCGCGGCGGCCCGGTCGAGCCGCCCCCGCCGGCGCGGCTCGGCGCCGTAGACGACGTTCTCGGCAACGGTCATCGAGTCGAACAGGCGGAAGTGCTGGTGCACCATCCCGAGCCCGGCGGCGATGGCGTCGAGCGGGCCGGTGAAGCGCACAGTCTTGCCATCGACCCGGATCTCACCCGCATCCGGCTCGAGCAGACCGAAGAGCATCGACATGAGCGTCGACTTGCCGGCCCCGTTCTCGCCCATCACGGCGTGCACGGAGCCGCGGCGCAGCACGAGATCGACGCCGTCGTTGGCCACGACGGCGCCGAATCTCTTGCCGATCCCGATCAGTTCGACCGCGGGAGCGGCGGTGCCGGTTTCAGAGGTCATCTAGAGGTCATCCAGCGGTCAGCGGGTCGGCCACGACGATCTCGCCGGAGATGATCTGGTCGCGCACGGCGGCGACCTTCTCGATCACGTCGGGGTGGTCGGCGATCAGGCACTGCGAGTCGGCCACGCCGTCTTCGAGGCCGGTGAGGCCCACGCCGCCTTCGGCCAGACCGTAGGAGGTGAAGCCGCCGGTCTTGCCGTCGAGGATGTCGCCGACCGAGTTCACCAGGGCCACGTCGACGCGCTTGATGGCGTTGTCGACCACGTTGCCGGGCGACTCGAGGCACTGGTTGGTGTCGACGCCGAAGGCCTTGAAGCCGTTCTCGGCCGCGGCCTCGAACACGCCGGTGTTACCGCCGGACGCGGCCGCCTGCACGTAGTCGGCGCCGCTGTCGGCGAGGATCTGCGCCTGCGCCTTGGCACGCGCCTGGTCACCGAACGGGTTGTCGCCGCCGACGAACTGCGCGGCCGTCTTGACGCCCGGGTCGACGCTCGTGGCGCCGGCGAAGAAGGGGTCGATCCAGCGGTGGATGAAGGGGGTGTCGAGCGCGGCGACGACGCCGACGCTGTTCTTCTCGGTGAGCAGGCCCGCCTCGACACCGGTGAGGTAGGTGGCCTCGTACTCCTTGAAGACGGCGGCCGTGAGGTTCTCGGTGGGGTTCTCGGCCGAGGTGTCGATCAGCAGGAACTGCTGGTCGGGGTTGTCGGCGGCGGCCTCGGTGAACTGGTCGAGCACGCTGAAGCTCACGCCGATGATGATGCTGGGCTTCTCGCGGAGCGCGGCGTCGAAGTTCTGCTGGATGCTGGTGGGGTCTTCGCTCTCGTACACGTCGACGCTGGCGCCGTACTTCTCGCCGGCCTCCTCCGCGCCGTCCTTGGCCAGCTGCAGGAAGTTGTTCGAGCCGATCGGCGTGGGCGTGATCAGGATGATCGAGTTGTCGGAGGCGGCATCGGTGCTGGATGCGTCGCCCGAACCGGTGCCCGAGCTCGAGCAGGCGGCCACGGAGGCCACGAGGCCGGCGGCGATGGCGGCCGCGCCGAGCCGGCGTGCGAATTTCGACATGGGTATCCCCTTATGGAAGCGGTCGGTGCTGTGTGATGACGGGTCGTGCTGCGGATGACGGCCGTGCACGCGGGGTGTGGTCACCTGCGCAGGCCGTGTGTCCAGCCTACGAGACGTGCAGTCCCATTCTTCACACTCGGTCACACTCCGACATATTGGCCGTCGCCGGGCCAGGATGCGCGCGCAGGCGTGCGCGGACTCCCGCGAGCGGGCCAAGCCGAGCGGGCCAGGGCGAGCGGATCAGGCCGAGCGGCTCAGGGCAGCAGGGCGAGCACCTCGGCGAGCACCCGAGCCGGGTCGTCGCGGTGCACGGAGTGACCGGCATCCGGCACCACGGCGTAATCGAACAACGGCTGCCCCGCGCTCAGGCGCTCACCGGCCTCGGCCGTGAACGAGGCACCGCGCACCGGATCGGCGGCGAGGGCCCGCACCCGGACGCCGGCGCTCACGCGCTCGACGGCGTCTTCGAGCTGCCAGTCGGGATTGTCGAGCACGGTGCGCTCGACCACGCGGGGGCTCACCAGGCGCACCGCGTTCACCTTCTGCACGGCGTCTTCGCTGTCCCAGCGCGGGTTCGCCTGCCGCAGGGCATCGGCGTCGAGCTGTCGGAGGTCGGCGAGCAGCTCGGCCAGCAGGGAGTCGTGCTCTCTCTCGGTGACGGTGAGCACCGGATCCAGGAGCAGCAGCGCCCTGCTCCAGCCCGGATGCGATTCGGCGGCCTTCACCGCGACGGCTGCGCCGAGCGAGTGGCCGATCACCAGGTCCCAGGGCCCATCTGCTCCCGGTCCACCGGCTCCGGGCCCACCGGGCCGCAGGGCCGCGACGTCGGCGGCATAGGCCGCCAGGCGATAGCCCTCGGTGCGGGGCGACGCGCCATGGCCACGCAGGTCGGGAGCAGTGACCGAATACCCGGCATCCGCCAGCCCGCTCGCGATACGCCACCAGGTACCGGCGGCCGACGTGAGCCCGTGAAGCAGGAGAACGGATAGGCGGGCGTCCGGGATTCCCCAGCGCAGCGCGGCCAGAGAGACGGGAGCCGGAGATTCTGTGGTCACGCTCGATGGTCGCATGCGCCGGAAGGCATATGCACTCGCGGCACTGCCAGATGACGTCGGATTGCGGACAACCGGTGATGACGCCGAGGATCAGCGCGAGGCGAGAGCGGCGGCCCGGCGCTCGCCCTTCAGCGAGAAGGCGGCGGGAGCGCGGATGCCCTCCACCAGATCAGCGAGCAGCTCGCCGATCGTCGGCGCCAGCGCGAAGTCCCGTCGCGAGAACGCGGTCGCCACGGCCACCGGCCCCACACGGTCGAGCACGAACCGGCCATCCCGTGTCGCAGCGCGCACGGTCGCGAACTCGTCGAACCGGTCGGCATCGACGCCCGGCAGCCAGTCGTGGGCGTAGCGCAGCAAGGCGGAGCGCTCGCGCTCGTCCGGGCGCGGGTCACGGGCATCCGGCTCGGTCGCCGCCCCAGGTGCCGCCCAGCCGAGCGAGAGGTCTCCGTGCTCGAAGATGGCGGGCGCACCCTCACCGGCGGGCGCGCCGATGCCGGGTGAGGTGCGCGCGGTGCCGCCGCCGCCACCGGCGGCGAGGCGGCTGCCACTTCCGAGAGCGCGTGTGCCTCCCGTGCCGGAGTCCGGCACCCGCCCGGGCGCCACCGCTCCGGAGAGCGACGAGGGCCAGAACCGGTAGTGCGGATCGCTCGAGCGCGGGTGGTGCGTGAACGAGGGCACGCCCGCATCCTCACCCCTCAGGGCGAAGCGGATGCCGTACTCCTGCGAGACGGCGAGCCGGGGAAGCACGAGCACCGATCCGAGCAGCTTGGCCGTCCAGGCGCCGAGCGTCACGATCAGGCGCCGGCTGTCGAACTCCTCGGGTTCCCCCGATGGCTCACCATCGGAGTCGACGGGCACCACCTCGATCCGTGTGAGGTCGTCGCCCAGGATGCGGATGCGCGTGACCTGGTGCGCGGTGTGCAGGGCGGCGCCGGCGCGGCCGGCCTCACGCTGCAGGGCCTGGACGGCGGCACCGGCGTCGAGCGATCCGGCCTCCGGCGTGTGCAGGGCGGCGCCGTCGGCGCGCAGTCCCGGCCATCGGGCCTGCGCCTCGGCACCGCTGACGGGTTCGGCGGCGAAGCCCAGGTGCGGGAGCACCCGTGCGAGCTCGTCGAGCTCGGCCGGGTCACCGTGTTCGACACCACCCGTCCGCGCGAGCACGGCCGTGCCGGACTCGCGCTCCAGCGTGCGCCAGAGGGCGTGCGCATCGGCCAGCAGGCGCAGCTCGAGCGCGTCCGTGCGAGCCAGCGAGAACGGCGCCGTGCGCGCCGCCGCGCGGGCACCTCCCCGCGCTCCGGAGCGCCCGAACAGCGCCACTTCGGCACCCCGGCGGGCCAGCTGCCAGGCCGCGGCGGAGCCCATGACTCCCCCGCCGACCACGATGGTGTCGATGTGCGTGGGCATCTGCCGACCGTATTCGGCGCGGCCGCGCCGACGCGAGCCGGCCCGCAACACGGGGTAAGAAGAAGACGCATTGTGACGCGGGGGTGCGCGCGGCAGCCCTCAGCCGCCCCGCGACTCGCGTGACCGTTCACTCCAGCGAGTCTCACGCCGAGTTCGTGCACAGTGCACGAGGTCCGTCTGAAACTCGCCGGGGTGAACCGGATGCGGGGCGCGGGTCAGGCCAGCGAGGCGCGGGCGATCGCCAAGAAGTCGTGCACCGTGAGCTCTTCGCCGCGCGCGGTGGGGGCGACGCCGGCCGCCTCGAGCAACCGCGAAGCCTCCTGCGAGTCGCCGAGCACCACCGAGAGCGCCTGCCGCAGCATCTTGCGGCGCTGCTGGAACGCCGCGTCCACGATCTCGAAGGTGCGCACCCGCAGCTCCTCGGTGTCGAGCCCCGAGCCGACCCGCTCGAAGCCCACGAGCACCGAGTCGACGTTCGGCACCGGCCAGAACACCTGCCGGCTCACCTGCCCGGCCGTGCGCCAGTCGCCGTACCAGGCGGCCTTCACCGACGGCGATCCGTAGACCTTCGAGCCGGGCGCCGCGGCGAGCCGGTGCCCCACCTCGGCCTGCACCATGACGACGCCGGAGCGGATCGACGGGAAGTGCTCGAGAAAGTGCAGCAGCACCGGCACCGAGACGTTGTACGGCAAATTCGCCACCAGCCGAGACGGGGCATCCGGCAGTTCCCGGATGCGCAGCGCGTCTTCGCGGATCACCGTCAGGTCGGCCTCGGGCGCCAGCTGCGACACCGTCAGCGGCAGCTGTTCGGCCAGTCGCGAGTCGATCTCGACCGCGACCACCGCCGCCCCCGCCTCCAGCAGCCCCAGGGTCAGCGAGCCGAGCCCGGGGCCCACCTCGACGACCGTGTCGCCGGCCTCGACCTTGGCCACCCGCACGATCTTGCGCACCGTGTTGGCGTCGATGACGAAGTTCTGGCCCAGCTTCTTGGTGGGCGTGAGGTCGAGCAGCGCCGCCAGGTCGCGGATCTCGGCGGGGCCGAGCAACGAGACCGAGGGGCTCGGGGAGCCCGCCGCGCCGTCGGTTCCGGACGCGCCGGCGGTTCCGGATGCGCCGGCGGTTCCGGATGCGCCGGCGGTTCCGGATGCGGCGCCGGTTCCGGATGCGGCGCCCGCGCCGGTGCCGGAGGCGTCGCTCATCGAGCCTCCACCGCGTCGTCTTCCCAGCGGCCGTAGACGAGTTCGGTGTTGGACGAGATCTGCGCCGCCAGCATCGAGACGTCGGTGCCGAGGTGTGCCGCCATCGCCCGCAGGGTGTGCGGAACCAGGTAGGGGGCGTTCGGCCGCCCGCGGTACGGGGTGGGCGTGAGGTAGGGCGCATCCGTCTCCACCAGCAGCAGCGCGCGCGGGGCGACCTCGAGGGCCTCGCGGAGCGTGCCGGCGTTCTTGAACGTGACGTTGCCGGCGAACGACATGTACCAGCCGTTGTCGGCGCACAACCGGGCGAACTCGGCGTCGCCCGAGAAGCAGTGGAACACCGTGCGCTCCGGGGCTCCGACGCGCTTCAGCGTGGCCACCACCTCGGCGTGCGCGTCGCGGTCGTGGATCTGCAGCGCGATGCCGTTCTCCTTCGCGATGGCGATGTGCGCCTCGAACGAGCGGTACTGCGCGTCGCGGCCGTCTTCGCCGGTGCGGAAGAAGTCGAGCCCGGTCTCGCCTACCGCGCGCACCCGCGGCCAGGTGGCCAGCTCGGCGATCTCGGCCAGCGCGTCGTCGAGCTCACCGGCGGCCGCCAACTCGGGGGCCTCGTTGGGGTGCAGGGCGACGGCCGCCAGCATCCGCGGTTCTCGGGCGGCCTGCCGGGCCGACCAGCGGCTGGTCTCGACGTCGGTGCCGACTTGCACGACACCGCGCACGCCGACCGCCGACGCGCGGTCGAGCTGCTCGCGGAAGTCGATCGGGTCGTCGCCGTCGGCGATCTCGAGGTGCGTGTGGTTGTCGTACACCGGCACCACGAGCGCTTCGGGCAGCGGCGGGTAGGCCTGGTCGCCGCGCTCGGAGGGCTCGCGGGTGCGCAGGTACGGGGGCAGCTCGTCGGGATCGCTCGAGTCGAGGCCGGCGCCGGCGCCGGCCGGGCCTACCGAGTCCGGGCCGACCCGGTTCGGGCCGCCGGAATCCCGCGGGCTGAGCGAACTCACGAGGCGTCGACCTCGATCCGCGGGAACAGCGGCTCGAGCGCGGCGACGTGCGTGCCGCCGGTCCACTCCCACGCCGTGCGGATGGGCTGATCCTGCACCGAACCGGTGCCGGCCAGCGCCGTCCAGAGCTTCGCGGCGGCCTCGGGCACGACCGGCGAGAGCAGCACGGCGAGCGTGCCGACGCCGCGCACGACGGTGTTGAGCACCGTGGCGAGACGGTCGGCCTTGGCCGGGTCTTTGGCCAGAACCCACGGCTCCTGCAGCGTGATGTAGCCGTTCAGCTCGTCGACCAGCTGCCAGATGGCGGCGATGGCCTCGTGCACGGCGAGGCGCTCGATCGCGGCGTCGGCGGCGGCGGTGACCCGGCGCTCGGTGTCGCGGATCGCGGTCTCGGCGGCCGTGATCGAGTCGGCCACGGCATCCGGGATCGCGCCATCGAAGTACCGCGTGACCATGGCGACGACCCGCGAAGCGAGGTTGCCGAAGCCGTTCGCGAGCTCGGCCTGGTAGCGCGCGGACAGGTCTTCCCAGCTGAACGAGCCGTCTTGACCGAAGCTGATGGCGCGCAGGAAGTAGTAGCGGAACGCATCCGAACCGAAGGTGTCGGTGATCTGCTCGGGCGCGATACCGGTGAGCTTCGACTTCGACATCTTCTCGCCGCCCACCAGCAGCCAGCCGTGGCCGTAGACCTGCTTGGGCACTTCGAGCCCCGCGGCCATCAGCATGGCCGGCCAGATGACGGCGTGGAAGCGCGCGATGTCTTTGCCCACGATGTGGGTGGCGGGCCAGAGCCGCTCGAACTTATCGTCGTCGGAGCCGTAGCCGGCCGCCGTGGCGTAGTTGAGTAGGGCGTCGAACCACACGTACACGACGTGCGACTCGTCCCACGGCACCTTGATGCCCCAGTCGAAGGTCTGCCTCGAGATGGAGAGGTCGGTGAGGCCGCGCTTGACGAACGCCACGATCTCGTTGCGCACGCTCTCGGGCTGCACGAACTCGGGGCGCTCCTCGTAGAGCGCCAGCAGCTTCTCGGTGAAGTCGCTCATGCGGAAGAAGTAGTTGCGCTCCTTCAGCAGCTCGACCGGCTTGGAGTGGATGGCGCAGACCAGCTGCCCCTCGTGCTGCCCCGTGCCGTCGACCAGGTCGGAGAGCTGCTTGTATTCCTCGCAGCCCACGCAGTAGTAGCCCTCGTACTCGCCGGTGTAGATGTACCCGGCGTCTTGCAGACGCTGCAGGAACAGCTGCACGTTCTTCTCGTGCCGCTCTTCGGTGGTGCGGATGAAGTCGTCGTTCGAGATGTCGATGGTCTCCAGCAGCGGCTGCCACGACTCGGCCACGAGCTTGTCGGCCCACTCCTTGGGGGTCACGCCGTTCGCGGTCGCGGTGCGCAGGATCTTCTGGCCGTGCTCGTCGGTTCCGGTGAGGAACCACGTGGGGTCACCCGCCTGGCGGTGCCAGCGCGCGAGCACGTCGGCGGCCACCTCGGTGTAGGCGTGCCCGATGTGGGGCACGTCGTTCACATAGAAGATCGGCGTGGTGATGTAGAACGAAGAGCCGTCGGACATGCTGACCATCCTAAAGCCCGGCATCCGGCCCGGGGTTCCGTGTGACGGGCCTGTGGAGAACGCGGGCAGCAGCCCGGGCCTGTGCGATCAGGGGCGGCGGGCCGCCAGGGCGCCCTCGTAGAGGTCGCGCTTGGAGAGGCCGGTGGCCTCGGCGATGTCGGAGGCGGCGTCTTTGAGGCGACGGCCGTCGGAGACGAGTTCGAGCACCTGCGCGATGCCGGTGCCGATGTCGATCGCGAGGGCTTCTGCTCCGGCCACCACGAGGCAGATCTCGCCGCGCACTCCCCCGGCGGCCCACTCGGCGAGCTCGGCCGCCGTGCCGCGCTTGGCCTCCTCGAAGAGCTTGGTCAGCTCGCGCACCACCACCACCCGGCGGTCGGCGCCGAACACCGAGGCCAGGTCGGTCAGCGAATCGGCCAGCCGGTTGGGCGACTCGAAGAACACCATCGTGCGGGGCTCGCGCACGAGCATCCGGAACGTGCTCACCCGGTCGCCGTGCTTGCGCGGAAGGAAGCCCTCGAAACTGAAGCGGTCGGTCGGCAGGCCCGAGAGCGCGAGCGCGGTGACGACGGCGGACGGCCCGGGCAGCACGGTCACGTCGACGCCGGCCTGGATGGCGGCGGACACCAGCAGGTAGCCGGGGTCGGAGACGGTCGGCATCCCCGCATCCGAGAGCAGCAGCAGGTCGCCCTCGCGGGCGAGCTCGACCAGCTCGGCCGCCTTCTCACGCTCGTTGTGCTCGTGCAGCGGCAACAGGCGCGGCCGGTTCAGGATGCCGAGCCCGCGCAGCAGCTTGACGGTCACGCGGGTGTCTTCCGCGGCGATCACCTCGGCGGCCTCGAGCATCTCGATCAGCCTCAGCGACGCATCCTTGAGGTTGCCGATGGGCGTGGCCGCGAGGATGAGCATGCCCCCAGTCTCGCATCCGCCACCCTGCGCCGCCGAGCATCCGCCACCCACCCGCCCCTCCAAAACGAAGGAGTTTTTGGTCGCCGCGCCGGCACGCGCGAGCGGCCATCGGCGTGGCAGCGAAAAACTCCGTCGTTTTGGAGGAGAGCGCCCGCTCCAGGATGCGGGTCGCGCGCACCCGTTAGCATGGCCCGGTGAGCACAGAGGTGACGACCGCGCCCGAGCCGGCGCCGCAGCCCGCCGGCCCCGCCGCGCCTGTGCCCACCGGTTCGCGCCTGGACGACTGGTGGCTGCGCCTCATGAGCACGCCCGGCCGCGAGCGCCTCTGGCGATGGGGTGGCCCGATCGCGGTCACCCTGCTGGCCGCCGTGCTGCGCCTGGTGAACCTGGGGCATCCGCATTCCCTGGTGTTCGACGAGACCTTCTACGTGAAAGACGCCTGGACCACCTGGAACCTCGGCTACGAGTCCAGCTGGCCGGCCGATGCCGACGCGCAGTTCAACCAGGGCGCGACGCAGATCTTCCAGACCAGCGCCTCGTTCGCCGTGCATC
Source organism: Herbiconiux sp. (assembly GCF_023264855.1). Classification (GTDB taxonomy): domain Bacteria; phylum Actinomycetota; class Actinomycetes; order Actinomycetales; family Microbacteriaceae; genus Herbiconiux. The sequence goes on from NZ_JAHFUW010000018.1 coordinate 46,728, forward strand.
CGCCGCTCGGCAAGTGGATCATCGGGCTCGGCATGGCCCTGTTCGGCGCCGACAACTCGTTCGGCTGGCGCATCTCGGTGGCGGTCTGCGGCATCCTGCTGGTGCTGCTCACGGCCCTGATCGCCACGAAACTCACCAAGTCGACCCTGCTCGGCACCATCGCGGGCTTCCTGTTGGCCATCGACGGCCACGCCATCGTGATGAGCCGGGTGTCCATCCTCGACGGCATCTCGGCCCTGTTCCTGCTGCTGGGCTTCGGGGCCGTGCTGATGGATCGCGAGTGGAGCGCCACTCGGCTGGCCGTGCTCACGGCCGCCCGCTCGAGGCCGTACTCGACGACGGATGCGGACGGCATCACGACCAGCGGCGACCGACCGCCGGCCTGGGGTCCCGTGCTCTGGAACCGCCCCTGGGTGCTCGCCGCCGCCGTCGCGTTCGGCGCGGCCGGCTCGGTGAAATGGACCGGCCTCTACTTCCTGGCCGCATTCGGCGTCTATCTCGTGGTGGTCGACGCGCTCGCCCGGCGGCGTCTCGGCATCCCGTTCTGGTTCAGCGCAGCCGTGCTGAAGCAGGGCCCGGTGACGGCACTGCTGCTCGTGCCGCTCGCGGTGTTCACCTACATGCTCAGCTGGATCGGCTGGTTCAGCACCTCCGGCGGCATGTACCGCACCTGGGCGCAGACCGCGGGCGGCGAGTGGACGGGCGGACTCAGTTGGGTGCCGCTGTCGATCCAGAACTTCTGGCACCTCGAAGCGGCCGTGTACAACTACCACGTCAACGAGCACTCGCCGCATCCGTACCAGGCGAACCCGTTCACCTGGCTGTTCCTGGTGCGGCCCACGCAGATGTTCGTGCAGTCGGACGACCCGAGCCTGTGCGGCGGCCAGACCTGCTACGAGAACATCACCTCCATCGCGAACCCCATCATCTGGTGGTGCGCGACCGCCGCGATCTTCTACCTGGTGTACCGCCTGGTCCGTAAGCGCGAGTGGCAGGTGGGGCTCATCCTGATGGGCATGGTGGCCGGCTACCTGCCCTGGCTGCTCTACGTCAACCGCACGATCTTCCAGTTCTACACGATCGCGTTCGAGCCCTACATGATCCTCGGGCTGACCTTCGTGATCGGGCTCGCGCTCGGGTCGCGCGGTGATCCGCGCCCGGTTCGCACGAGGGCTCTGATGATCGTGGGCGCGTTCCTGGTGATCTGCGTGCTGGTGAGCGCCTTCTTCTGGCCCGTCTGGACGGGGATGCCGATCCCCGCCTGGTTCCTGAGCCTGCACTACTGGCTGCCCAGTTGGCGATGAGCCGGCGATGAAGTCGCCCGGATGGCTCCCCGGCATCCTCGTCGCCGGTGTGGCCGCCGCAGTGGCCTTCGGGGTGCACCTGCTGCTGCCCGCCGTTCCGATGCTGACGGCAGCCGTGGGGCTCGGGATGATCGCCGGACAGATCCCGGCGGCCCAGCGCATCCTGGACAGGCTCCTGAAACCCGGAATCGCCCTCGCCGCCCGGCGGCTGCTGCGGATCGGCATCGTTCTGCTCGGCCTGAAGCTCAGCCTGGTCGACATCGCCGGGCTCGGCTGGGAGACGATCCTGGTGATCGTGCTGGTGGTCGGGTTCACCTTCGCCGCCACTCTGCTGCTCGGCCGGCTGCTGCGGCTGCCGGGCACCCAGCCGATCCTGATCGCCGCCGGCTTCTCGATCTGCGGCGCGTCTGCCGTCGGTGCGATGGCGGCCGTGACCCGCAGCAAGGACGAGGACACCGCCACCCCGATCGCGCTGGTCACCCTCTGCGGAACGCTGGCGATCTTCGTTCTGCCCGTGCTGCGCTTTCCGCTCGGCCTCTCCGACGCCGACTTCGGGCTCTGGGTGGGCCTCAGCGTGCACGACGTCGGCCAGGTGGTGGCGACCGCGCAGATCGCCGGCCCGGTGGCGCTGGCCGCCGCCGTGGTCGTCAAGCTCACCCGGGTGCTCACCCTCGCGCCGATGGTGGCGATCGTCGGCCTGGTGGAACGGCGAGCGGATGCCCGCAACGCCGCCCTGGGCGCCGGCCACCCCGACTACATCGAGCGCCCCGCCGCGAAGCGCCCGCCGATCGTTCCCCTCTTCATCGTGGGCTTCCTGGCGGCGGTCCTGGTGCGCACCGTCGTCCCCCTCCCCGAGGTGGCCCTGGGTGTCGCCGACACGGCGCAGACCGTCCTCTTGGCGATGGCCCTGTTCGCGCTCGGCACGAACATCCGTTTCCGCACCCTGGCCCGCACCGGCTGGCGCGCCCTGATCGTAGGCCTCACCTCCTGGGCCCTCATCGCGAGCCTCTCGCTCGTGGCCGTCTGGCTGCTGCGCTGACCCGATCGCCCAGGCTCAGTAGCTGAGCGGGATCGGCACGACGGCAGCGGTGTAGCCGGGCGCGGTGGCGGTGGCGAACACCGTCCAGACCTCGCCGGGCTGCAGCGACGACGGGGCATTGTAGGAGACCGTCAGGGCATTATCCGGTGAGTGCCCACCCGCCGGCAGTGTGTACGAGAACATCCCGTCCGAGTACGACCATCCCAGACGATAGGTAGCTCCGGAGAAGTCGGCGACATCGAATGTTGCGGTCACGGCCGCGGGGCCCGGATTGTCGAGGACGTAGGCCACCGTGAAGCGGCGATTGACCGCGTTCCAGCTGCTCGTGTAGTCCACCCCGATCGTCAACTCGCCCGGCCCGGATGCTGCGGCCCCCGGCGCAGCCACCGACAGCGCGATCACCGGCACCGACCAGGCGGCCCCCACCACAACGGCCCGCCGCGAAGGCCCCTCGACGTCACTCATCCGATCTCCCCCACCCGCCGCACCCCCGCGCGGCACACCTGTAGAACAACACTGTATCCGCGCGAGCGCTCCGGCACCACGCCCCCAAGCACAACGCACCGCGACGCACCAGAACACACCGCACCAAAACGAGATGCCACAGAGCAAACCACAACGCAACAGGCCGTACTCGCTGACCCAAGGTGAGCGTGTGGCCGAGGGATGCGACCGAAGGCCGCGTCCCTCGACCGCGCGCTCACATGTCGCGGCTCGCCGGGCAGGGACCGGCGAGCCCCGGGAGCGCCGAGCGCAGCCCGGCGCCCCCGGCAGCCAACTCAATCCCCCTTCACGTTCACCAGCTGCCGCAGCGTCCGCCGAACCCGCACCAGATCGCGCGCGTCCTCCATCACCCGGTCGATGGGCTTGTAGGCCTGCGGGATCTCGTCGATGAAGGCGTCGGTGTCGCGGAACTCGATGCCCGTCATCGCCTCCCGCAGCTGCTCGTGCGTGAAGGTGCGGCGGGCGGCCGACCGCGAGTACTCCCGACCCGCACCGTGCGGCGAGGAGTTCAGCGCGAGCGGGTTGCCCGCGCCCTCCACCACGTACGACGCGGTTCCCATCGACCCCGGGATGAGCCCGGCCGCCCCGTCGGAGGCGATGATCGCGCCCTTCCGGGACACCCATACCTCCTTGCCGAAGTGCCGCTCCTTCTCGGTGAAGTTGTGGTGGCAGTTGATCCGCTCCTGCTCGTCGACGGGCACGCCCATCCACTCGCTCAGCTGGCGAACGACCCGGTCCATCATCTCTTCGCGGTTCAGCAGCGCGTAGTGCTGCGCCCACCGCAGTTCGGCGATGTACCGGTCGAACTCGGCCGTTCCCTCCACGAGGTAGGCCAGGTCGGGGTCGGGCAGCGCGATCCAGTACTGCGTCATCAGCCTCTTGGCCACGTCGATGTGATGACCGGCGATCCGGTTGCCCACACCCCGGCTGCCGGAGTGCAGGAACAGCCAGACGGCATCCGTCTCGTCGACCGAGACCTCGATGAAGTGGTTGCCGGAGCCGAGCGTGCCGAGCTGCTCACGCCACCGCTTCGCCCGGTGTGCCGGGTCGAAGCCCGCCTCCTCGGCGAGCGCCTCGAGCTCGGAGACCCTCGCCGCCGCGGTGGCCACGATCTTGTTGTTCGCGCCGCCGGCCGACAGCGGGATGGCGCGCTCGATCTCCTGGCGCAGTGCGCCGAGCCCCTTCGGGTTGCCGGTCAGGTCGCCGCGCACGAACTGCGTGCGCACGGCGATCATCCCGCAGCCGATGTCCACGCCCACGGCGGCCGGGATGACGGCGCCGAGCGTGGGGATGACCGAGCCCACCGTGGCACCGAGGCCGAGGTGCGCATCCGGCATCAGGGCGAGGTGCGGGTAGATGAACGGCATCGTCGAGGTCGTGAGGGCCTGCGCCCTCGCGTTCTCGTCCAGGATGCTCGCCCAGGAGAACAAGCGGTCGGTGATCTTTTCCATAATCCTTTCTCTCTTCGTGTCGAGCCCTGAGGTACGGGGCCGCCTCACCCGAACGGGCTGGAAGACGGAGGAAGGCATGAAAAAAGCCCCGGGCCACGACGGGTGCGGGGCTCTCGGAGTCGATGACTCAGATCGCGTGCACCACGTCGGCGTACTGAAGGTCGCGCTGCTGCTGCAGCGCGCGCAGCTCGGTGCTGCGAAGCGTGAGCGTGAGTTTCTCCACGGTGTCGCGCCTTCCTTCGTTAGCGGGGTGCTGGTGCGATTTGCACAGCCTCGCAACGCTAGTGCGTCCACCCGCCGGCGCGCAAGACCATCGCCCACGATCACCACGGCCCCCACAACCACGCCGCAGGCCCTACCCGGCGACCCAAGGTGAGCGTGTGGCCGCCGGGTGCGAGCGCAGCCCGCGCCCGGCGACCGCGCGCTCACATGTCGCGGCTCGCCGGGCAGGGACCGGCGAGCCCCGGGAGCGCCGAGCGAAGCCCGGCGCCCCCGGCAACAAACTCAGTGCACGAGCTTCAGCCCCACCACGCACGCCACGATCCCCAGCACCAGCAGCACCTTGAGCAGCGAGAAGCTCTCGCCACCCAGGGTCATCCCGTAGAGGACGGTGAGGGACGCGCCGATCCCCACCCACACGGCGTAGCCGGTGCCCACCGGGATGGTGCGCAGGGCGTAGGCGAGGCCGGCCATGCTGGCCAGCAGACCCACGCCGAAGATCACGGTGGGCCAGAGCTTGGTGAAGCCTTCGCTTCGGCCGAGTGCGGTGGCCCAGACGGCCTCGAGCACACCGGATGCGATCAGAACGATCCATGACATGACGACTCACTCCTGCGTGGTCAGTCTTGTCGCTGTCCGGGTACTGCGCCCTCGTCCGGAAGCCGCTCTGCGGCCTTGGTTCCAGGATGGCACGGCTGCCTGATCACGGGCTGGGCAGCGCTCACTAGGCTTGCGGGGGTGAGCGAGAACCAGCATCCGGACCCCGTGCGCGTAGCCGTGCTCGGCCCCGTCGCGGTCGGTTCCCCCGGCGCTCTCGTGGAGCCGGCCGGACACCGCGCCAAGGCGCTCCTCGCCGCGCTCGCGCTGGCCGCCCCGCAGCCGATCGGGGCCGACCGCCTGGTCGACGAGGTCTGGGGCGACGACGCCCCCCGCGGCGCCCGGGCCGCGCTGCAGACGCAGGTGTCGCGCATCCGCTCGGCCTTCGGCGAGCAGCTGATCGAGTCGACGCCGTCGGGGTACCGGCTCGCAGCGGCCGTCGAGGTCGACGTTCTGCTCGCCCAGCGGATGCTCGACGACGCCCGCGCCCACCTCGCCACCCACGAGTGGCCGGCCGCCGTTGGGGCCTGCCGCGCGGGTCTCGCGCTCTGGCGCGGCGAGCCCGGCACCGACCTGGAGGGAGCGGGACAGACGTCCGCCTCCGGCTCCGATTCGGTCGCCGAGGCGCTCGCCGCGCGCGGCGGCCAGCTGCGTGATGGCCTGGAATCGGTTCTGTCGACGGCCCTGCTGGAGGCCGGAGACCCTGCCGCCGCCGAGCCGCTCGCGCGCCGGCTCACCGAGCGCGCCCCCTTCGACGACAGCGCCCATCTGTTGCTCATGCGCGCCCTCGATGCGATGGGCCGGCCCACGGAGGCGGTGGCGGTGTACGCGCGGTTCCGCCGGCAGGTGCAGGATGCCTTCGGCACCAGCCCGGGGCTCGAGCTGCAGCAGCTCAATCTGGAGTTGCTGGAACGGGATCTGACGGACGCGCGGTCGGATGGCACGCCGACGACCGTCACCGCGAGCCCGCAACGCTTGCCGGGAGCGGCCCGCCCGCCCGCCGGGGCGGTCGCTCAGGCGTCGGACGCCCGGTCGGGGGCGACGGCACACACGGCGGCGATCTCGCCTGACGAGCACTCCGCCGCGGATTCGTCCCGGGGCGCGTCGGGCTCGGGCTCTGCGACGACGACGCTCCCCCGCCGCGCGGCGGTCGGCCGCGGCATCCGTGCGGCGCCGAACGAGCTGATCGGGCGCGAGACGGCGATCGCCGAGATCGAAGCGCTGCTCGCGAGCACCCGGGTGACCACGGTGCTCGGGCCGGGCGGACTGGGCAAGACGCGGATCGCGCACGAGCTGGCCGCCCGGGCTCTGGAGCGCTACGGCGCCGTGATCGTGGCCGAGCTGGCGAGCGTGCGCAGCGCCGACGACCTCGTGTTCGCCCTCGCCTCGGCCCTGGGCATCCGCGAGGTGGCGACCGGCACCCGGCTCGGCTCGACCGTGCTGCGCGCCGACCTGCGCACGCGCATCCTGAACCGTCTCGGCGAGACCCCGACGCTGCTCGTGATGGACAATTGCGAGCACCTGATCGAGGCCGCCGCCGAGTGGTGCGCCGAGCTGACGGCGGAGGTTCCGGAGCTGAGCGTGCTGGCCACGAGCCGCACGCCGCTGGCGATCTCGAGTGAGCGCGTGTTCCTGCTGGCTCCGCTGGGAGCAACGGGTGTCGCGGATTCGGTGAGCGATCTCGAAGGCGACGCCGCCGTGCGCCTGTTCGTCGACCGGGCGACGGCGGCTCGCCCCGGCGCGAGCCTTCCACTGGACGTCGTCGGCCGCCTCTGCCGCCGACTGGACGGGCTGCCGCTCGCCATCGAGCTCGCGGCCGCGCGCATCCGTTCGATGCCGCTGGAGGAGATCGAGCGGCGACTCAGCAACCGCTTCGCGCTGCTCACCGGCGGGGATCGCAGCGCTCCCGAGCGGCACCGCACGCTGCGCGCGGTGATCCAGTGGAGCTGGAACCTGCTCGGCGCGGCCGAACAGCGAGCCCTCGCCCGGTTGTCGGAGTTCGCCGACGGCTTCAGCGCCGAAGCCGCGGCGGCGGTCGTGGCGGGAGTGGCAGGAGCCGCGGGAGCCGCGAGCACGGCGAGACCGGCCGCCGACGCCGACCTCGACGCCGTGCGCGAGATCCTCGACGCCCTCGTCGACCAATCGCTCGTGATGCTGCGCGAATCCCCCTCGGGACTTCGCTACCGGATGCTCGAGACCGTGCGCGAATTCGGCCAGCTCCAGCTGGACGAGTCAGGCACCCGCACCGAGGTGCGCGATGCCCTCTTCGCCTGGGCGGAGGGCTTCTGTGCGAGTCGGTACGCCTTCACCGACGGCCCGCGCCAGGTCGCCACGTTCGCCGAGATCGCGGTCGAGGAGGACAACCTGATCGACGTGCTGCGGCGCGCGATCGACGCCGGACGGCCGCAGACGGTCGTGACGGTGTTCTCGCTGCTCGGCTACGTCTGGTCTCTGCGGAGCGCTCACTCGGAGGTGATCGCGTTCGGGCCCCCCGTTTTCGGCGCCATTCGGCGCTACCGGCCCGACGCGGCCCACGTCGACGCGATGGCCTCGTGCCTCATGCTGATCGCCGGCACGACCGTGTTCAGCGACCTGCGCTTCGCCGTGCGGCCGCGCTCGCTGCTGCGCAAGCTGACGGCCGAGCATCCGCTGTCCGACCCGCGGCTGGCCATGATGAGCGCGCTGGTGACCTCGAGCGACGAGGAGGGTGTGCGGCAGGTCGTGGCCGCCGGGATCGCATCCGGCCACCGTCCCAGCGCCCTGCTCGGCACCATCGTCTCGAGCCTGATGGCCGAGAACTCCGGCGATCAGGATGCCGCCATCCGCTTCGCCGTCGCGGGCGCGAACCTCGCGGTGTCGCTGCAGGACACCTGGGGCGAGGCGATGGCGAGCCAGATGCTCGGCGCGCTCTACAGCCAGAACGCCGAGCCCGTGGAGGCCCTGCGCTGGGCGCGCCGGGCACGGATCGGCCTGCAGGCGCTCGGCGCGAACGACGACATCCGGCAGCTCGAGTGGACCATCGCCATCAACGAGCTCGATGTCGGGGACGTCGACGAGGCGATCCGCCTGTTCGACCGGCTGATCGAGTCGCCGGGCGAGTCCGACGGCGTCGACATCGCCTCGATCGGCCTCGCCGGGCGGGCCGAGGTGTACCGTCGCCAGGGTCTGCACGAGGAGGCACGCCGGGCGAACGACCGGGCGATCGCGGCCTTCGACGTGCCGCGCACGCGGGCCTCGCCCTGGTATCGCATCATGGTCTCGAACGTGCTCGCCGGCCGGGTGCTCGACGGCGACGGAACGCCCGCGGAACTGCAGCGGATGGCGCGGCACCTGCGCTCGCGCACCCTCGCGAACCTGCGCTGGCAGCCCGGCCACGTCGATCGCCCCGTGCTCGGCGCCTCGCTGACCGGCCTCGCGGTGTGGCTCGAGAGCGTCACGGGCGAAGCGGCGGACGCGGCTGCCGCCGGCGACTTGGCCGGCATCCAGGCGGGCGGAGTCTCCGACGCGGATCCCCGCCTGCGGCGGCTCGCCCTCGATCTGCTGGCCTTCGCGGAGGCCCTGCGCGCCCGGCAGGATCCCTCGGCGCTGCACCTGGCACCCCTGTTCGAGCGTTTCGCGGAGCGCTACCTGGCCGCGGACGTCGCCGCAGCGCGCGCGGCCGCCGCGGCGGTCCCGAACGACGAACGACCCGGGCGCGTCGCAGAACTGCTGCGCACGCCCGGGCCGTGGTCGGTGCCGCGGATGGTCTAGCTTAACTGAGCATTCCTCTCTATTCTTAGGTGATGACCCCCGTCTTCTCCGTCCGCTCACGCGGCGCACTCTCCGTCATGATGTGCGTCGGCCTGCTTCTCATTCAGCAGGCCCCGGCAGCCACCGCGCTCCCGATCACCCATCACGAGTTCCAGGTCACGACGACCATTCCCTACGATGCGACACACGGCATCGGCAGACGCCCGAACGGCATCACAATCGACCAGGACCATGGCCGCGCGTACGTCGCGAACAACGGTGGTGGTACCGTCTCGGTCATCGATACCGCGAGGGACGAGGTCATAGCCGTCATTCCGCACGATGTCGCGACGGGTATCGGAGACGGCCCCAACTCGATTGCACTCGATCCTTCGACCGGGCGCGGATTCGTGACCAACACCGTGAGCAGCACGGTATCGGTCTTCGACCTCGCGTCGAATGCTGTGGTTTACGTCATCCCTAACGATGTGACGGGTGTCGGTGAATACCCCATGGGAATCGCAGTCGATCCAAGCACACATCGGGCGTACGTCACCAACTGGGACGACGGAACAGTGAGCGTTATCGACACCACCACGTTCGCGCTCCTGACGACCATTCCACATGATTCGACGAACGGCATCGGCGAGCTGCCGTTCGACATCACCCTCGACTCCGCCCAGGAGAAAGGCTTCGTCACCAACTCCGCCTCGGGATCCGTGTCGGTGATCGATCTGGCCACCGACACCGTCTCCGCTGTGATCGCGGACCTCTCGACGGGCCGCACCCACAGCTACCCTGCCGGAATCACCGCCGACATCGCCGCCGGCTTGATCTACGTAGCGAACTCGAACGACAACACGATCTCGGTCATCGATGCCGCGACTCTGGTGGTCACGAAGGTCCTCGACCTAAGGGATGTCGAATTCCCCAAAGTGGCCCTCGCCGACGTGGCAGTCGATCCGGCCAAGGGGCTCCTCTACGTATCGAGCGGCGGAGCAGGCACTGTCGTCGTCGTCGACACGAAGGACCAGACGATACGGGCGACCGTCTCGCTGAATAGGCTTTACGATCCGTCCGAAACGTCTGGGCTTGCTGTTGAGGCTGCGACCGGCCGGGTGTTCGTGTCCGACTATGGCCGGCATGAGGTCGCAGTCGTCGAGGACAAAGCCGTGCGGCCCGATTCAACCGTCACCCGGATCGACGGCGCAGACCGCTACGAGGTATCCGCACACGCGTCGGCGGCGAGCTTTGATGCGGGGGTGCCGGTGGCCTACGTCGCATCCGGGGAGGTCTTCCCCGATGCCCTGTCGGGCTCGGCTGCCGCGGGATATACCGGGGGCCCGGTGCTATTGACGGCAAAGGATTCCCTGCCGGCATCGATCCGCGCGGAACTCGGCCGTCTTCGGCCCAAATCGATCTTCCTCCTCGGCGGCAGCGCCACCATCTCTCCCCGAGTGGAGAGCGCGCTCGCCGCTCTTGCCCCGGTCGTTCGGCGGATCGACGGCCACGATCGTTTCGCGGTGTCGGCTGCCGTGTCCGCCGGAACATTCAGACCGAACGTCCCCGCGGCCTACATCGCTTCGGGCGCGACGTTCGCGGATGCGCTCTCCGCATCGGCAGCGGCTGGCGCGAGCAGTGGACCTGTGCTGCTGGTGAGTAAAGATGGCGTCCCGGACTCAGTATCCGACGAACTCGAGCGGCTTCGTCCGGCCAAGATCGTCGTAGTGGGCGGGGCCTCGAGCATCGCCGATTCGGTCGTGTCGACGCTCGGGCGGATCGCCCGGACAACACGGATAGGCGGCGACGACCGCTACGCCGTCGCAGCGCTGGTGTCCCAGAACACGTTTACCCATCCGGCACTCGGAAGCACGGTGTACGTCGCGTCCGGCGCGGTGTTCCCCGATGCGCTCTCGGCGGCGTCGCCTGCGATCCTCGACCGTGCGCCCATCCTGCTGGTGCCGCGTGACTCGGTGCCACAGGCGACCGCCGCGGAGCTGCAACGGCTCGCCCCCGAGCACATCGTGGTCCTAGGCGGACCGAACACCATCGATTCCGCGACGTACGACACCCTGATGACCTACCTGCGCTGACTAGCGGTCCGGTCGGCCGCAGCCGATCCGGACCGCTACGGGTCAGGCCTTCTTCATGTAGGCGCGCACGGTGAGCGGGGCGAAGATCGCCACGATCACGGCCGCTCCGAGCAGGGCCAACCAGGCGTCGGCACCGAAGACGCCGTTGTTGGCGAGGTCGCGCACCGCCGTCACGAGGTGCGAGACCGGGTTGACGTTCACGAACGCCTGCAGCCAGGTCGGCATGGTGTCGGGCTGCACGAAGGCGTTCGAGAGGAAGGTCAGCGGGAACAGCACCAGGAACGAGATGCCCTGCACGCTCGACGCGCTGCGGGCGATCACGCCGAAGAACGCGAAGATCCAGCTGATCGCCCAGGAGCAGGCGATCACGAGCAGGGCGGCCAGCACGACCGCGCCGAATCCGCCGGCGGGGTGGTAGCCCATCAGGAATCCGACGACGAAGGTGATCGTGGTCGCGATGGCGTACCGGGCGGTGTCGGCCAGGAGCGCACCGGCCAGCGGGGCGATCCGGGCGATCGGCAGCGACTTGAAGCGGTCGAAGACCCCCTTGTCCATGTCCTCGCGGAGCTGGATGCCCGTGACGACCGAGGTGGTGATCACCGTCTGCACGAGGATGCCGGGGATCAGCAGCGGCAGGTAGTCCTGCACGCTGCCGGCGATCGCGCCGCCGAAGATGTAGGAGAACATCAGGGTGAAGATGATCGGCTGCAGCGTCACGTCGATCAGTTGCTCGGGCGTGCGGCGGATCTCCAGCAGCCCGCGCCAGGCCATGCTGAACGAGTTCTGCACGGTCTGGCTGAGGCTGACGTGGTTCTTGAGGGTGCGCGAGACACCGGGGGCGATGGTGAGCTGCGTCATTTCGCGGTCTCCAGTTCTGGTTCGTGGGCGAGGCCGTTGTCGGCTCCGGATGCGGCGCCGGTGGTGGTGCCGTCGCCGGCGGTCTCCTCGTCGGAGGCCGTATGGCCGGTGAGGGCGAGGAAGACCTCGTCGAGGGTGGGCTGCTGCACCGCGAGCTCGGCCACCTGGATGCCGTCGGCGCGCAGGCGGATCAGCAGGTCGGTGATGCTGTCGGGGTCGCTCATCGGTGCCGTGATGCGGCCCGCCTCCGGGCTCAGCACCGACTCGACGCCGAGCACGTCTTGGATGGCGTGACGGGCGCGCTCGAGGCTGGCGGCATCCGTGAGTCTGAGCAGCAGCGAGGCACTGCCGACGGAGTGCTTGAGCTCGTCGGAGGTGCCTTCGGCCACGACGATGCCGCGGTCGATGACGGCGATGCGGTCGGCCAGCTGGTCGGCCTCGTCGAGGTACTGGGTGGTGAGCAGCACCGTCGATCCGGTGGCCACGAGGCGGCGGATGGTGTCCCACATCTGCGAGCGGGTGCGGGGGTCCAGGCCCGTGGTGGGCTCGTCGAGGAAGATCAGGGGCGGCTGCGAGATGAGGCTGGCGGCCAGGTCGAGGCGCCTTCTCATGCCTCCGGAGAAGTTCTTCAGCGGGCGCTTGGCGGCCTCGGAGAGCCCGAACTCCTCGAGCAGCTCGGCCGACTTGCGCCGCGACTCGGCGCGGCCGAGGCCGTTCAGGCGCGAGAACAGCACGAGGTTCTCGGTGGCGCTCAGGGTCTCGTCGACGCTGGCGTACTGGCCGGTGACGCCGATCAGCTGGCGCACGATCTGCGCTTCGCGGCGCACGTCGTGGCCGAAAACGGTGGCCTCGCCGCCGTCGGGCTTCAGCAGGGTGGCGAGCATCCGGATCGTCGTGGTCTTGCCGGCGCCGTTGGGGCCGAGCACGCCGTAGACGGTTCCGGTGCGCACGCTGAGGTCGACTCCGTCGACGGCGCGGTTGTCACCGAACACCTTGACGAGTCCGTGGGCTTCGACGGCCCAGTCGCCGGTGGGTGAGGCGGGCATCCGATCTCCTTCTCGATGACCGGCACAGGATGGCGCCGGGTTCGGGAACGAGTCTGCGCGGGCGCGCTTACGGCCCGCTTACGCGCCGCTGTCGTGGCGCTGACGCGGCGCCCGCGGTACCCAGTTCCACCCTCGCCGACCCGTCAGATAGTGCCGCTATTCGGTGCTCTGAGCGGGACTGAGTGACGGGTCGGCGAGTTGCTCGGGGGTGGTGGCGGGGAGGCGGCAGACGAAGTCGGTGCAGCGGTAGGCGGTGAGGAGTCCGTGCTGGGCGGGGCGGCCTTCGAAGAGCTCGAAACCGGATGCCGCGAGCTCGCGCGCCTGGGAGTCGGTGACGCGGGCCGAGAGGCCGGTGGTCTGGCGGCGAACGTAGTCGCGGAGTGCAGCGGATGGTCCGGGGGAAGCGGATGGCCTGACCGAAGTGGATGGCGCGACGGGAGTGGATGGTGGGGGCGGCGCGACCGGAGCCGACGGGGCGGCGGCGGGGATGCCTGGGGTGGCGGAGGTGGGGACCCCGGAGGTGGCGGAGGTGGCGGGGATCGCGGAGTTGGGGACCCCAGAGGTGGCGGGGATCGCGGAGGTGGCGGAGCGGGCCTCGCCCGCGGCATCCGGCTCGATGAGGACCAGCTGGGTGGCGGGGCCGGCGAGCTCGGTGAGCACCCGGAGGGCGGCGCCGAACGCGATCGGCTGCGTGGGGGCGAGCTCGCGGACGGGGGCGAGCAGTTCGGCGGCCGCGTCGCGGTAGCGGCGCTCGGCCGTGAGGCCGTGCAGCAGCAGGAGCGCCGAGGCGGCGGCGCTGCGGCCCGAGGGGTAGGCGCCTTCGGAGGGATCCAGTTCGGCCGAGAGGCCCTGGCCGCGCAACACCGGGTCGCCCGAGCCGGTGTCGCCCGCCACAACCGCGTCGAGCAGCGCGCGGCCCGCGGTCGCGTACCGCACCGAACCGGTGACTGTCGCGAGGCGCAGCAGGCCGTCGGCGAGCATCCCGTAGTCCTCGAGGGTGGCCACGGCATCCGAGAGGCGACCGCCGATCGACACGCGGGCGAGCGGATGTCCCGGCCGCACGTGGGTGCCGAGCACGTGGTCTGCGGCGCGGCAGGCGGCTGCCAGCCAGTCGTCGCGGTCGAACACGAAGGCGGCGCGGGCCAGGGCGCCGAGCGCGAGACCGTTCCAGCCGGCCAGCACCTTCTCGTCGAGGGCGGGCGGGGTCTGCGCGGCACGTGCCGGCGCATCGAGGGCGTAGTAGCCGCCTTCAACCCGCAGGCCGTCGACCGTGCTCTCGGAGTCCTGCGCCGAGGCGAATCCGCCGGAGGGCAGCTGCATCACGCCGAGCAGGAATCCCGCGATCCCCTCGGCCGCGTCGCGCGCCCAGTCGGCGGCATCCGGAGCATCCGGAGCCGGGTCACCGACCGACCGGGAGGGCTCGGCCTGCGCCTGCGCCCAGGCCTCGGTGTAGGCATCGAGCAGCTGGGCGTTGTCGTAGAGCATCCGCTCGTAGTGCGGATCGCTCCAGTCTCGACGCGTGGCGTACCGGAAGAACCCGCCCTCGACCGGGTCGCGCAGCGGCGACGCCGCCATCGCCCGGAGCGCGCGGTTCGCCAGCGCTCGGGCCTCGGCCGCGACGCGTTCCGGTTCACTCCAGCGAGTTTCGGCGGAAGCTCCTCCACTGTGCACGAGGTCGGCCTCAGACTCGCTGGACTGAACCGGCCCCGCCCCCGCGGCCAGCAGAAAGCGCAGCACGGGCGCCACCGGGAACTTGGGCGCACCCCCGAAGCCGCCGTACTGGCTGTCCTCGTAGGCGGCGAGCTCGCTCACGATGGCGCCGAGGGCGGGTGCGATCGTAGGGGCGACGCCATCCGGAGCCGAGGCTTCGGGATGTACGGCGCCGGCGGCCGCCAGCCGCTGCTGCCCGGCGGCGAGCGCCGCCGCGAGCTGGTCGGCGGTGGCGAGCACGTCGGCGTGCCGCACCTGCCACGCCTCCGTGACCGCGTCGAGAACCTGCCGGAACGAGGGGTGCCCCTCCACCGGCACGGGCGGCGAGTACGTGCCCGCGAAGAACGCCTTGCCCGCGGGCGTGGTGAACACGTTCAGCGGCCAGCCGAGCCCTTCGGTGAACGCGCCCGCGGCGGCGAGGTACACCGAGTCGACCTCCGGATGCTCCTCCCGGTCGACCTTGATCGCCACGAAATGCTCGTTGAGGTACGCGGCCAGCGCCGGATCGGAGAAGCTCTCGCGCGCCATCACGTGGCACCAATGGCAGGTCGAATACCCGATCGACACGAGCACGGGCACGTTGCGAGCCGCGGCCGCCGCGAACGCCTCCGCACCCCACGGGAACCAATCCACGGGGTTCCCCGCGTGCGACCTCAGGTACGGGCTGATCGCATCCGAAAGCCTGTTCACCACAGTGCGTCCTCTCTTCGACTTGCCGTTCGGTCGCAATTTCGGTCACAAAGGCCGGCTCACGCGAACAAGATTGCGACCAAACGCCCGTCAGTGCCGCACGACCTGCTTCTCGCCCGCGCGCACGGGGGCTTCGATCACGTTCTGCGGCGCGGGCAGCGGGCACAGGTAGAAGTCGGCGAAGGCGCAGGGCGGGAGCACGGCGCGGTTGAAGTCGACCTCGATCTCGCCCGAGCCGGCGTCGGCGCGCAGGAAGAGGAAGCGGAACCGGTAGCTCTCCTCGCCACTGGTGGCATCCTTGAACACCACGTGCAGCCGGGTCAGGGGCCCGGTGGCCAGGAGCTCGAGCTTCTGCCCGGCGACCTCCACCTCCACCACTCCCGCCAGCTCCTGGTTCTCGACGTAGCCGTCGATCTCGGTCACGTCGATCCGCTCGCCATCGGCCGGCCGGAAGTGCCCCTTCAGTACCCAGGCAGGGTCGGGCTCATACGCCTCGATGTCGGCCACCGACGCCCGCGACGGCGCGTCGGGGTCGAGGATGCGCAGCGCCACGTCGTCGTCGCGCCGGTGGTTGCGCAGCAGGCGGCCGCCGAGCAGCACCTCGCCGCCTTCGTCGATCGTGAAGGTCGGGCCGACGATGGCCGCGCCGTCGAGCGACCATTCGCCCTCGAGCCCCTCGACGGGCTGCGGATCGGGCGAGAGCCAGTGCGTGCCCACGAGCGACGCCAGCCCGTGCGGAGCGGTCACCGTGCGCAACCGCGCCTTGTGCCAGGCCTGCCAGTCTTCGTCGAATTCGGTGTCGCTCACGCTCCGAGCCTACGCTCGCGGGCATCGCGGAGGGCCGGCCATGACGAACGAAGTCGGCGCCATCTGCGACGCATCCGCTCTACCGCTCGACGCCGCAGCCCACGATGATGGAGACATGACCCACACCCGCGTGACCGTGCTCGACTACACCGTGAACGCCGACGTCTACGCCCGCTACGGCGCCGACTTCGACCCTGAAGCGGTGAACGACGAGATCCTGCGGATCGTGAACGAGGCTGCTCCGGCCGGCGTGACGGTGGAGCGCAACGGCGCGGTGATGGCCGAGGACGACGCCATCCGCACCGCCCGCGAATTCGACTGGGCAACGCTGCTGAAGCGCATCGACCTCGACACGATCCTCGCCAAGCACGGACGCTGACGCCGCCCGGGCCCGGGCCCAGGGCCAGGCCCGTAGAATAGAGGGCTGATGTCTTCCGACTCCCCGCTGCGCCCAGCCCCCCTCACCATCGTCTTTCCTCCCGAGCTGCCCGTCAGCCAGAAGAAGGACGACATCGCGCGCGCCATCCGCGACCACCAGGTCGTGATCGTGGCCGGCGAGACCGGATCGGGCAAGACCACGCAGCTGCCGAAGATCTGCCTCGAACTCGGCCGCGAGAACATCGGGCACACACAGCCGCGCCGGCTCGCCGCCCGCACCATCGCCGAACGCATCGCCGAAGAACTCGGTCAGGAGGTCGGCGGCCTCGTCGGTTATCAGGTGCGCTTCACCGACAAGGCGAGCAAGGCCACGCGCATCAAGCTGATGACCGACGGCATCCTGCTGAACGAGATGAACCACGACCGGATGCTCAGCCGGTACGACACGATCATCATCGACGAGGCGCACGAGCGCAGCCTCAACATCGACTTCCTGCTCGGCTACCTCAAGCAGCTGCTGCCGAAGCGGCCCGACCTCAAGCTCATCATCACGAGCGCGACGATCGACCCCGAGAGCTTCGCGCGACACTTCGCGGATGCCGCGGGCGAGCCGGCGCCCATCGTGGAGGTGTCGGGGCGCACGTTCCCGGTCGAGGTGCGGTATCGGCCGCTGGCTCCGGATGCGCCGTCCGACGACCCCGACGACGAGGACGACGACGAGCTGGGCGACGCCCCTCACCCGTCCGCGAACCGCCCGCGCACCTCCGCGAGCCCCGCCCGGGCATCCGGGAACCCCCGATCGGGGAACCCGGGCCGCCCCGCCGGCCGTTCCAAGCCCGGCCAGGGTGGTGCCGATCGCGACGACGACGGCCGCGACCTCTTCCAGGCCATCGGCGACGCCCTCGACGAGCTCGAAAGGGAAGCACCGGGTGACGTGCTCGTGTTTCTCAGCGGCGAGAACGAGATCCGCGACGCCGAGGAGGCCCTGCGCGGCAAGTACGCCGGGCGCAGCGCGGCCTCCGGCAACGGCGTCGAGGTGCTGCCGCTCTACGGCCGGCTGAGTGCCGCCGACCAGCACCGGGTGTTCCAGCGCAGCAGCACCCCGGGCATCCGTCGACGGGTGATCCTCGCCACGAACGTGGCCGAGACGAGCCTCACGGTTCCGGGCATCAAATACGTCATCGACTCCGGCACTGCTCGCATCAGTCGCTATTCGGTGCGCTCGAAGGTGCAGCGGCTGCCGATCGAGCCGATCTCGCAGGCCAGCGCCAACCAGCGGTCCGGCCGCTCGGGCCGTACCAGCGACGGCATCGCCATCCGTCTGTATTCCGAAGAGGACTACACGCGGCGGCCCGAGTTCACCGACCCCGAGATCCTGCGCACGAACCTCGCCGCCGTCATCCTGCAGATGATCTCGCTCGGGCTCGGCGACATCGCGGCGTTCCCGTTCCTGCAGCCGCCGGACTCGCGAGGCATCAAAGACGGGCTCGACCTGCTGAGCGAGCTCGGCGCCGTGAAGGGCGTCGGCCGGGACGGGCATCCGGCGCTCACCGCCGTCGGCCGCGACCTCGCCCGCCTGCCGATCGAGCCGCGGTTCGCCCGGATGGTCGTCGAGTCCAAGCGCACGGGTACAAGCCGCGAGGTGCTGGCGATCGTGGCGGGGCTGACGATCCAGGATCCGCGCGAGCGACCCCTCGAGAAGCGGGGGCGCGCCGATGAGCTGCACGCCCGGTTCGCCGACCAGACGAGCGACTTCCTCACCCTGCTGAACCTCTGGAACTACCTCGAGGAGCAGCAGCGCGAGCTCTCCTCGAGCGCGTTCCGGCGGCTCTGCAAGGCCGAGTTCCTCAACTATCTGCGCATCCGCGAGTGGCAGGACGTGTACCGGCAGCTGCGGCAGCTGGCCAAACCGCTGGGGCTCACGATGGGCGAGCCGGCCGTGAATCCGGATGGCATCCACAAGTCGGTGCTGTCGGGCCTGCTCTCGCAGATCGGGCTGCGCGACCTGGTCAAGAAGGATTACGCGGGCGCCCGCAACACGCGCTTCTCGATCTTCCCGGGCTCGACGCTGTCGAAGAAGCAGCCCGCGGCAGTGATGAGTGCCGAGCTGGTGGAGACCAGCCGGCTGTTCGCGCGGATGAACGCCGCCATCGACCCCGGCTGGGCCGAGGCGCTGGCCGGCGATCTGCTGAAGCGCAGCTATTCCGAACCGCACTGGGAGAAGAAGCAGGGCGCCGCCGTGGCTTACGAGCGGGTGACGCTGTACGGGGTGCCGATCGTGGCGAAGCGGCGCATCCAGTTCGCCCGGGTCGACCCCGAGTACGCCCGCGAGCTCTTCATCCGGCACGCCCTCGTGGAGGGCGACTGGGAGTCGCAGCAGGCTTTCGACCGAGCCAACCACGCGTTCCGGCGCGAGCTCGAGCAGCTCGAGGAGCGGTCGCGGCGGCGCGACATCCTGCTCGACGACGAGGCCGTGTTCGAGTTCTACCAGGCGCGCATTCCGCGCGAGGTGAACACGCAGCGCAGCTTCGAGGGCTGGTGGAAGAAGGCCAGGCACGACGACCCCGACCTGCTCACGATGACGCTCGACACCCTGCTGCCCGAGGGGGCGCCGGAGGTCGACGAACACGAGTTCCCGGCGCAGTGGCAGCAGGGCGATCAGCGGCTCGCGCTGACCTACCGCTTCGAGCCGGGGTCGGACGACGACGGCGTCACCGCGACCGTGCCGCTGGCGCTGCTGCCGCGGCTCCAGGCGGAGGCCTTCGAGTCACAGGTGCCGGGGTTCCGGCGCGAGCTCGTGACGGCGCTGATCCGCTCGCTGCCCAAGCGGCTGCGGGTGAAGTTCGTGCCGGCCACCGATTGGGCGGGGCGGCTGCTCGACGAGCTCGGGCCGGATGCGGACGACGGCTTCCTCGCGAAGCTCGCGGCCCTGATGACGCGGCTCGCGTACGAGCCGGTGACCGTGGCGGATTTCGACCGGGAGCGGCTGCCCGAGCACCTGCGGGTGACGTTCCGGGTGGTGAACGAGAGCGGAAAGACGCTCGCGGCGGGCAAAGACCTGGTCGCTCTGCAGGCGCGACTGGCGGATGCCGCCCGGGCGAGCATCGCACGGCTGTCCGGCGGGGGCACGCCCGCGGGTGGCCGGCCGGGCACGTCCGGCGCCGCCGCCGCGCGCGGCGCCGATAACGACGCCGGTGC
>NZ_JAHFUW010000019.1 GCF_023264855.1 Herbiconiux sp.
GCGCGGGCGAGGCCGCGGGCGCGCTGCGGCGGCCGCCGGCTGGATCCTCGTGGCGGGGGCCGCCGTGCTGGCCTTCCCCCTCGCCGACTACGTTCTACTGAATCCGTTCACCGGAACGCACGACTCCCCGGTCGGCAGCGCCGCCCCGGCCGCACTCGCCCTGCTCGCCGCCGGTACGGCGTTCGCGGCGGCGTTCGTCAACGCTCGCGAGGAAACCTGATCTCTACTCACTGACGGATGGAGCCCGGTCTGGCCCGTCCCCTCCCCGGTTCTGATCCTGCCTGCGCACCGAGGGTTCTGCCATCCGGCCGGTCCGTCACTCGGCGGAGCGGCCGTCGAGGGTATCGAGGGAGGTCTCCTCCGCGTCGAGCGCGACGCGCATCGCGTCGATCGCTTCGGACGAGAACGCGCCGCGCTCGTACACGTCGCGCAGGGCGTCGCGTTCAGCGACCAGCTGCACCCGGCGCAGGTGCTGGTACTGGGCCACGTGGTTGTCGGGGTCGGCGAGGTCGGCGTTCGCCCAGACCTCGAGGTGGTTCACCCAGCGGTCGCTCTCGGCCTGCACATCGGCGAGCGCCTTCGGCTCGAGCGGCGACCCCGCGGATTCGGCCTTCGTGGCCGCCGCGGCCACCGCGGTGTCGCCCGCGTCCTTCAGCAGTTTGCGGAGTTCGTACAGCTCGGTGCGCTCGCTCCCCGGGTCGTCGCCGGCCGGGCGCAGCCGGCGCACCACGGGCGGCAGCAGCAGTCCCTGCACGACCAGCGTCACGATCGCCACGGCGAACGCGATCAGCACGAGCGACTCGCGCATCGGCTGGCCCTCGGGAATGGTCTGCACGGCGGCGACGGTGACCACGCCGCGCATGCCCGACAGGCCGAGGATCACCCCGTCCCGCCACCCCAGCGCCTGGTCGCGCTCGGCGGTGAGGTCGTTGTTCTGCTGGTCGAGACGCTTGCGGAAGTTCTCGAACATCTTCGAGAACCGCGCCCGCATGGTCGGGTCGATCTCCACGGGTTCCGGCGGCGGATTCCGCTCCAGCTCGGCCAGCCGCGCCAGGATGTCGTCGCGCGCGGCCTTGTCCTTCTTCGTCACGATGCCGAACCGCGCCCGCAGGCCCCGCGTGATCGATTTCAGGGGCGACTGCCGGATGCCGAGCCGGCGCATGTTCGCGGCACGCTGCTGGAAGTCCTCCTCGGTGACTGCACTGAACCGCTCC
Source organism: Herbiconiux sp. (assembly GCF_023264855.1). GTDB lineage: Bacteria > Actinomycetota > Actinomycetes > Actinomycetales > Microbacteriaceae > Herbiconiux. The sequence goes on from NZ_JAHFUW010000019.1 coordinate 1,215, forward strand.
TGCGTCTTGTCGGCCCGCGCGGCCCGCTGGCGATAGCGGCGACGGATCGTCCAGAGCAGGGGCGGCATCGCGGCGAACCGGATGCCGACCAGCAGCAGGATGACGAGCCCGGCGACCCCCAGGGTTCCCAGCAGCTGATTCTGGGCGAGCACCTCGGTGACCACCGGCCACAGCTGGAACCCCATGAACAGGAACACCGCGTTCTCCACCAGCAGCGTCACCGTGCGCCAGGTGTTCGCCTCGGCGAGACGGAACGAGGCCCGGATGCGGTACGCGCCCTGGTTGCCCACGACGATGCCGGCCACCACCACGGCCACCACCCCGGAGGCGTGCACGGTCTCACCCGCCAGGAACGCGAGGAACGGGATGACCAGCGACACCGCCGCATCCAGAACCGGATCGGTGATGCGCCGCCGGAGCGCGACGGCCGCCACCCCGAGGAGGCCCCCGATCACCGCCGCGCCGACGACGGCCCAGAGGAAGGTGAGCGCGATCATCCAGCCGTTCGGCGACTCCGCCGAGGTGGTGACGATCGCGAGCATGGTCGACAGCAGCACCAGAGCGGTGGCGTCGTTGACCAGCCCCTCGCCCTCGAGGATGGTGACGATGCGGGGCGGCAGGCCGAGGCGTTTGCCGAGGCTCGTGGCGGCGACGGCATCCGGGGGCGCCACCACGGCCCCGAGGGCGATGGCCAGCGCGATCGGCACGGTCGCCCAGAGCAGATGCACGAGTGCACCCACCAGCACCGCCGACACCACCACGAGCACGATCGCGAGAAAGCCGATCACCCGCAGGTTCCGGCGGAAGTCGACGAACGGCACCTGCCGGGCGGCCGCGTACAGCAGCGGCGGCAGGATGACGGTGAGCACGAGCGACGGTTCGACCTCGAAGTGCGGGATGCCCGGGATGGCGCCCACGATCACGCCCACGACGGTCAGTGCGAGCGGTGCGGCGACCCCGATGCGGCCCGCGAAGAACGACACGGCCCCGATCACCAAGACGACGCCCACCACCACGAGCGTGATCAGCTCTGTGCTCTCCATGCCCCAAGGGTACCGAGGGCCCGCGGCCCGGCTGGCGACATCGTGGTGGCGGGGCCCGCACCGGCTATCGGTCAGGGATGCGGTGCTCGGTGCGGCATCCGTCGGTATGCGACCGTCATTCGGCCAGTGCCGCGTCGAGCTGGGCGCGGAACCCGTCGAGGCTCTCGATGGTCATCTTCTCGCCGTCGAGGAAGAACGTCGGAGTGCTGTCCACGCCGAGTGCCACTCCTTCGTCGTAGTCCTGCAGCACGCGGGCCAGCGTCTCGGGAGCGGCGACGGCGGCGTCGTAGGCGGCCAGGTCGAGCCCGAGCTGCTCGGCGTACGTGCGGAACAGCGGTGAGCGGTCCTGCTGGCTCTCCCCCCAGGCGCCCTGGGTCTCGAACATCATCCGGTACATCTCCTCGAACTTCCCCTGCGCCGCGGCGGCCTCGACCGCGACCGCGGCGTTCCGGGAGTTGTGGTGGGCGGGAATCGGGAAGTACCGGGCCACGAACGTGATCCGGCCCTGGTACTCCGCGCGGAACTGCTCGACGTAGGGGTAGAACGCGCCGCACGCCTCGCATTCGAAGTCGAGGAACTCGACGAGGGTGACCGTGCCGTCGGATGCTTCGCCGAGCACGTGGCTGTTCTCCCGCACCACGGACGCGCCGTCGGCCGCGGCCGTGCCGCGCTCCAGGCCCTGGGTGACGCTGACGGCGAGGATGGCGACCGCCGCCACGATGACGGTGAAGACGGCGACCAGGGCGAGGATCGCGAGCCTGCCCGGTGACTTTCGTGCGGCCGCGAGCCGGGAGGCGCTCGAGCGCGCGGTTTCGGTTCGAGCGGAGGCGCTCGGGTTCTTCTGAGACATGGGGGGGGGTTCCGTTCGGGTGAGATGCGGGAATCGCCCTCGGGCGCGACGAGGCGCCGAGGCGGGGGCCGTCGGGGGAAGGGACGCCGCAGCGTCCGCCGAATCGGCCTAGGTGCGCAGAACGGAGAGCGCGAGAACGGAGGGGGCGGCGCGCTGCACGACCTGGGTCGCTGCAAGCGGCGCACCCCGAGGCGGTGCTGTGGACGGCGCCTGTGACGAGGGACGACGTCCCGTCACCGCTCGTCTGATCAGTGCGACGACACCGAGTGCGCAGAGCAGGCCGGCTGAGGCGCATCCGAGCAGTCCGGCCAGTTCGGCCGCCTCATCGCCGGATGCGGCGACCGGTGTCGTGGCGGAGGTGGCCGCGTCGGTGGTCAGGCCGGTGGCCAGGTCGGCGGCGAGCGATCCGCCCTCGTCAGGACCGTCCGCCGTCATCCCCGCGATCACGATCGTGGGTTGCCCGGCAGGTCCGACGGTGCGCTCGAGAGCGTGCATCGACGCCAGTCCGGCCAGCACGGCGAGCAGAGCGACCAGGCAGGCCAGCAGTCTGGCGTGCGGTCGAGCGCGACGAGCGGGATGCGGGTCCACGGATCGATGATACCCAGCGCGGTCTGTCCGGTTACGGGTTGCGGCAGGTGGATGCGCGGCGTCGGCGGTCGGGCGTACGCTTCGAGCGACGGCATCAGGCCGCCGGTGAGAGGAGATCAGGATGGCAATCGACGACGACGACATCACGACCGACGCAGCTGCGGGCGGCGAGGGAACCGCCGACGGCGGAGCGAACCCGGGCGGCCACGACGGCGGGGCCGACGGCTCGGCGGCGGGCGGCGAAGGCCCGGCCGACGGTGGTGCGAACCCCGACGGGCACGACGGCGGCGCCGACGGCTCGGCCGACGAGGGAGAGGGCACCGCTGACGGCGGCGCGAACCCCGGCGGCCACGACGGCGGGGCCGACGGCTCGGCGTGACGAACGGTCTCGAGCGCGGGTCGGATGACCGGCCCGCGCTCTCCCGCTGCATCTCGGTCGCTCCGGAGGAGTTCGACCGTGCGTTCTGGGGGCGGGCGCCCCTGCTGTCCCGGGCGGAGACGCTTCCGGAGGGGTTCCGCGACCTGCTCACCGAGGAGGCGGTCGACGAGCTCGTGAGCGAGCGCGGACTGCGCACCCCGTTCATCCGGATGGCCCACGAAGGGTCGGTGCTCTCCCCCGCCTCGTACACCGCGCCGGGCGGGTTCGGGGCCGAGGTGGGCGACCAGGTCAGCTCCGAGAAGGTGCTCGCCGAGTTCGCCGGCGGGGCCACGATCGTGCTGCAGGGGCTGCATCGCACCTGGCCGCCGCTGATCGACTTCACCCGGCATCTGGTCGACGACCTCGGGCACCCGATCCAGGTGAACGCGTACATCACCCCCGCGTCCTCGCGCGGTTTCGATCCGCACTACGACGTGCACGACGTGTTCGTGCTGCAGATCGCGGGCGAGAAGCACTGGCGCATCCACGCGCCGGTGCACCCGGATCCGCTCCGCGACCAGCCCTGGAGCGACCACCGCGCCGCCGTGGCCGAGGCCGCCAGGCACGAGCCCGTGATCGACGCGGTCTTCCGGCCCGGTGACGCGCTGTATCTGCCACGCGGGTGGATCCACTCGGCCGAAGCGCTCGGCGGCACCAGCGTGCACCTCACCATCGGCGTGGCCGCTTACACGCGCGCCGACGTGGTGCAGGCGCTGATCGGCTCGCTCGGCGACGTCGCCGCGCTGCGCTCGTCGTTGCCGGCCGGCCTCGACTTCTCCGACCCCGAGGCGCTGCGCCCCGTGGTCGACGAGACGCTCGCCGCGCTGCAGCAGGCCTTCGCCGCCATGGCGAGTGCCACTCCTTCGCCGAGCGCTCCGGATGCTGCGCCGGCTCCGGGTGCGGCACCTGCCTCAGCTGCGGCACCCGCTTCAGCTGCGGCACCCGCTTCAGACGCGGCACCCGCCTCAGATGCGGCCCTCACCGTCTCGAAGCGTCTCGCCTCGCGCTTCGCTTCCGCCACCCGCCCCGAGCCGGTGTCGCCCCTCGCCACCGTCGACCTCATCGCAGCGCTCGACGCAGGCTCGCGGGTGCGCTGGCGCGGCTCGCTGCATGCCGCCGTCGATCTCTTCCCCGAGGGCGAGACCGTGCGCATCCGTACCTCGTCGAAGACCGTGTCGCTGCCGGCCGAGGCCGAAGCCGCCGTGCGCCGGCTGCACGCCGGCGGTGCTCTCTCGGTCGCGGAGCTCCCGGAGCTCGACGCGGCCAGTGCACTCGTCGTCACCCGCCGCCTCCTCCGCGAGGGCATCCTGGTCCCCGCCTGATGCACCGGCACCCCCACCGCAACCCGCACCCGCACGCACACCCGCACGCCCACCTCAACCCGCACTCGTACTCTCACCTCAACCCGGTGTGCATCCAAAACGACGGAGTTCTTGCCCGACACGCCGCCGCACAGTGGCTCCGCTGCAGCGCGGTGAGTAGAAAATCCGTCGCTTTGGATGGCGGCAGGCCCGCATGAGCGACGCACGGTTGGAGTGGCGGCCGTGCAGCGACCGGTCGCGCGAGCGCGACGATCCGCTGGCCGCCACCGGAGGGCGCGGGTTGCAGTGGTTCCTGGTCGAGAACGAGGGCGCGTGGGGAACGCGCGCCTTTCTCGACCCGCCCTTCGATGTGGAGCTGGGGCGAGCCCTGGTGACCCGCATCGAGAGCGCCGGCATGCGCCCGCTCGCCATCCGCCGCACAGGCCGCCATCCGGAGCGCATCGACCGCAGCACACCGCAGCGGTGGCGCTGGGCCTTCGTCGACAGCCGGCCCGGGCACGAGACCGTGCGCTGGGGCGAGGTCGACGAGCCGCACCAGCTGCTCGACGTTCCGCTGGACGGCTCGGCGGGCGTCGCATCCGATCGGCCCGTCTTCGCCGTCTGCGCCCACGCCCGGCACGATCAGTGCTGCGCCGTTCGCGGGCGACAGGTCGTGGCGCGCCTGGCCGAGGCCTTTCCCGAGGAGACCTGGGAGTGCTCGCACCTCGGCGGCGATCGCTTCGCCGGCACGATGATCCTCTTCCCGCACGGGCTCTACTACGGGCGGGTCGACGACGACGATGCCGCCCGCATCGCCGCGAGCTACCGGGCCGGGCGCGTCGAGGAACGCTTCTACCGCGGGCGCAGCTCGCTCACGCATCCGGTGCAGGCAGCACAGCACTACGCGCGCCTCGAGTTCGGCGACGACCGCGTCGAGGCCTACGCCCCGCTCGGCGAGGAGTGGCACGACGGCGGCGACGGCCACGCCCGCTGGACGGTGACCCTGGCCGACCTGGCCGATCCGGCCGACCTGGCGGATCCGGCCGCTCCGGCCGATCCCGGCGAGACCGCCCGCCCCGCCCGCACCATCACCGTCGAGCTCGCCGAGGCCCACTCCGACCCCCTGCTCTCCACCTGCGCCGCCACCCGCCCCGGCCGCGTGCGCCAGTGGAACCTCGTCACCCTCTCCCGCTGACGCCCCCAGTCCGTGCCCGGTATCGACGGAGATATCGGCCCTTCGCGGGTAACGACGGATCGTGAGTCCGTCGTTGCCCGTTCGCTCCGTCGCTGCGACCATCACCACCGCCCCGCCCGCCGCCCGAGGCGGCCCGCCGCGATGCATCTGCGGATTCTGACCGTCACACCCCCGAAACATCGCCGAGACACCGCATCCCTAGGGTGAGCCCTGAGCGGCGTCCGTCGTAAGCGACGGTCACCCAGCGCCGCGGCGAGGGAGAAGACCCATGAGTGGAAACAAGGCCCGACTGCAGGCGATGCGCGACGTGGAGGCCTACGTGCCCCCGGCCCACAGCTTCGACGAGTCCGAAGCACCCGGATCCGTGTTCGGCACGAACGTGTTCAACCAGGCCGTGATGCAGAAGCGACTGCCGAAGTCGGTGTACAAGTCGGTGATGTCCACCATCGAGCACGGCGCCACGCTCGACCCGCTGGTGGCGGATGCCGTGGCCAGCGCCATGAAGGACTGGGCCCTGGAGAAGGGCGCCACCCACTACGCCCACGTATTCTACCCGCTGACCGGTCTCACCGCCGAGAAGCACGACAGCTTCTTCGAGCCCACGGGCGACGGATCCGCTCTCGCCGAGTTCGCCGGCAAGACCCTCGTGCAGGGCGAGCCCGACGCCTCCAGCTTTCCCAACGGCGGCCTCCGCAACACCTTCGAGGCCCGCGGCTACACCGGCTGGGACGTCACGAGCCCCGCCTACGTGCTCGAGAACCCGAACGGCAACACCCTCTGCATCCCCACCGTCTTCGTGTCGATGACCGGCGAGGCGCTCGACCACAAGACGCCGCTGCTGCGCTCGCAGCAGGCGATGGGCGAGCACGCCGAGCGCATCCTGAAGCTGTTCGGCCACACCGACACCAAGAAGGTCGTCTCGTTCTGCGGGCCCGAGCAGGAGTACTTCCTGGTCGACCGCCACTTCTTCCTCGCCCGCCCCGACCTGATGAACTCGGGTCGCACGCTCTTCGGGGCGAAGCCGCCCAAGGGCCAGGAGTTCGACGACCACTACTTCGGCGCGATCCCCGAGCGCGTGCTCGGCTTCATGATGGACACCGAGCGCGAGCTGTTCAAGCTCGGCATCCCCGCGAAGACGCGGCACAACGAAGTGGCCCCCGGTCAGTTCGAGATCGCGCCGATGTTCGAGCGCGGCAACATCGCGGCCGACCACCAGCAGCTCTTGATGACGACGTTCAAGACCATCGCCAAGAAGCACGGCATGGAGATCCTGTTCCACGAGAAGCCCTTCGCCGGGGTCAACGGATCGGGCAAGCACGTGAACTTCTCGCTTGGCAACTCCGAGCTCGGCTCGCTCCTCGTGCCGGGCGACAACCCGCACGACAACGCGCAGTTCCTAGTGTTCTGCGCGGCCGTCATCCGGGCCGTGCACAAGTACGCGGGGCTGCTGCGGGCATCCGTCGCCTCGGCCACCAACGACCACCGGCTGGGCGCCAACGAGGCTCCCCCGGCGATCATCTCGATCTTCCTCGGCGACCAGCTCGCCGACATCTTCGAGCAGATCGCGTCGGGTCCCGCCACCTCGTCGAAGGGCAAGGGGCACATGACGATCGGCGTCGACACGCTGCCCGTGCTTCCGACCGACCCGGGCGACCGCAACCGCACAAGCCCGTTCGCCTTCACCGGCAACCGCTTCGAGTTCCGCGCTCCGGGCTCGATGCAGACCGTCTCGGGCCCGATGGTCACGATCAACACGATCATGGCCGACTCCCTCGACTACGTGGCGACCGCGCTGGAGGCATCCGTCGCCGAGGGCACCGACTTCGATTCCGCGGTGCAGGCCCTCCTGACCGAGATCATCACCGAGCACGGCGCCGTGGTGTTCAACGGCGACGGGTACGCCGACGCCTGGCCGGTCGAGGCCGAGAAGCGCGGGCTGGCGAACCTGAAGACGACGCTGGATGCTCTGCCCGAGCTCATCACGCCGGCCGCCCTCGAGCTCTTCGCCAAGTACAAGGTGTTCAACGAGCGCGAGATGCACTCGCGGTACGAGATCGGGCTCGAGCAGTACGCGCTGACGATCGGTGTGGAGGCGCGGCTGACGCTCGAGATGGGCACGACGCAGATCCTGCCGGCGGCCGTGCGGCACCAGACGGAGGTGGCGACGAACATCGCCGCGCTGAAGGCGGCCGGGGTCGAGGCCGACCTGGCACCGCTGACCGAGGTGTCGGAGCCCCTCGGTGCGCTCCGCAGCGCACTGGCTTCGCTGCGTTCCGCGCTGGCCGAGGAGGTCGGCCACTCGGCCCAGGCCGAGGCGGAGCACGCGCGCGCCGCCCTGCTGCCGGCCATGTCGGCCGTGCGGGCCGCATCCGATGCCCTCGAAGAGCTCGTCTCCGACGACCTCTGGCCCCTGCCCACCTACCAGGAGATGCTCTACGTGCTCTAGCAGCAACCGCTCCCCCTGCCGCCCTTCTCTCTGAGGGGGGGCGGCGGGGGCATGGTTGTCCCGACAAGTGCTTAGGATTGGGGGCATGGATGCACCCCGCTGGCTGAGCGCCGAACAGTTGCGGGCGTGGATCCGGCTCGAGGCCGTCGTCGAGCTGCTGCCGGCCGTGCTCGACTCGCAGCTGCAGCGGGATGCGGCGCTGACGCACTTCGAGTACCTGGTGCTCGCGAAGCTCTCTGAGAGCCCGGATCGGGTGCTGCGGATGACGGCACTGGCCGCCACCACGAACTCCACGTTGCCTCGCCTCTCGCACGTCGTGAGCCGCCTCGAGGCTCGTGGCTACGTCGAGCGGCTGCCCTGCCCGGGTGATCGCCGCGCCACGAACGCGCACCTCACAGATGCCGGCTGGGAGAAGGTCGTGGCCACGGCGCCCGGCCACGTCGACACCGTGCGCTCGCACGTGATCGACCTCCTCACCGAGGAGCAGGTCACCCAGCTCGACGACATCATGGCCGCGCTGCTGCAGAAGCTCGACCCCGAGAACACCCTCCGCGTCCTCCCCTGACCTGGTGCACTTCACACCACGGGGGTGGGTGGTGGGTGTCGGGGGTGAGGGGGAAGATGGGGGCATGCCTGAGCTGCCCGAAGTGCACGCCCTCGTGAGCGATCTCGGGGCGCGGCTCGGTGGGCGCACGATCGAGCGGTTCGAGGTGGTGTCGTTCGCGGCGCTCAAGACCTTCGACCCGACGCCGTCGACGCTGGCCGGGCAGCGGATCGAGAGCGTCTCGCGTCACGGCAAGTTCCTCGACTTCACGGTGGGTGCTCCGGATGCCGCGACCGAGCGGTCGACACCGCATGCGTCGGCCGGTGGCGGCGCATCCGATGGTCAGGTGCACCTGGTGCTGCACCTCGCGCGGGCGGGGTGGATTCGTTGGCGCGAGGGTCCGCCACCGCCGCCGAGCGGGCGCCCGGGCAAGGGCCCGCTCGCCGCGCGGCTGGTGCTGGCCGACGACGGGATCGGCCCGGCCGGATCAGGCCTCGACATCACCGAGGCCGGCACCAAGAAGAGCCTCGCGCTGTATCTGGTGCGGGATGCGGCCGAGGTGCCGGGGATCGCGCAGCTGGGGCCCGATCCGCTCGACGCCGCCTTCACCGAGGAGGTGTTCGCGGGCATCCTGGCGGGCTCCGGGCGCGCGCAGATCAAGGGCGTGCTGCGCAACCAGTCGGTGATCGCGGGGATCGGCAACGCGTACTCCGACGAGATCCTGCACAGCGCGCGGATGTCGCCCTTCAAGCCCGCCGCGATGACCGCGGAGGAGACCTCCGCTCTCTACAGTGCGATGCAGTCGACCCTGCGCGGCGCGATCGAGCGCGCCGACGGACTGGCCGCCTCCGAGCTCAAGCGCGAGAAGAAGTCGGGCCTGCAGGTGCACGGCCGCACCGGGGAGCCCTGCCCCGTGTGCGGCGATACCGTGCGCCAGGTCACCTACGCCGACTCCAGTCTGCAGTACTGCCCCACCTGCCAGACCGGGGGCAAGCCTCTCGCCGACCGCGTGCTCTCCCGTCTGCTCAAGTAGCGACGGCGCGTCGCCACGGCGTGGCACACGTGTCAGCGCACGCGGCGCGCGGTGAACTGCATGCGAGGGTGCGCGTAGAACTCCTGCGACTCCACCAGGCGCAGCTCGCGCTCGCCCGAGGCGAGGGTGGCGTCGATGAGGTCGAAGATGCTCGAGGCCGTGCGCTCCAGCGCCACCGAGGCCGAGCCCGTGGCCCGGTAGTGGGCGGTGAACAGCCCGGCCGTCACGTCGCCCGATCCGTTGGCCTTGATCGGCAGCTGCGGAGTCTGCACGATCCACGCGCCGGCCGAGTCGACGGCGAGCATCTCGACGGTGTCGGGCTCGCGGTCGGGGCGCTCGACGCTGGTCACCAGCACGGTCGAGGGGCCCATCGCGCGGGCCAGGTCGACGGATGCGAGGGTCGAGTCGAGATCACCCGGCTCGGTCTCCGTGAGGAAGCCGAGCTCGAACTGGTTCGGCGTGATGATGTCGGCCACCGGAACCACCCGCTCACGCAGCAGCACGGGGATCTCCGGCGCCACGAAGCAGCCCGACTTCGCGTTGCCCATCACGGGGTCGCACGAGTAGATGGCCGAGGGGTTCGCCGCCTTCACACGCTGCACGGCGTCGATGATGACGTCGCCGATGCCTGCGCCGCCCTGGTAGCCCGAGAGCACGACGTCGATCTGGGGGAACACGCCCCGCTCCTCGATACCGGTGATGACCTCGCGCACGTCGTCGGGCGAGATCAGCGGCCCGCGCCACGACCCGTACCCCGTGTGGTTGGAGAAGTTGACCGTGTACACCGGCAGCACCTCCACCCCGATGCGCTGGAGGGGGAAAACGGCTGCCGAGTTGCCGACGTGGCCGTACGCCACCGCCGACTGGATCGAGAGGATCTTCATCCCTTTACTCTCGCAGACCGCGAGCCCTCCCGTGTCATCCGACGCGAGACGTGGAGCAACATCACGACACGAACACGCCCCCGTCGCTGCGCGGATCCGCCCCCGCCGAGAGAAGGCCCGACGGGTCGAGCCGCGCGATCATCGCGTGCCCGGCATCCGAGTCGAGGTGCGTTCCCTCGACCAGCCGCAGGCTGCCGCGCTCCAGCTGCTCGCGCACGAGCGGCGGCAGTGTCGGCTCCACCACGATGTAGTCGTTGGAGGTGCCCTTGTCCAGACCACCCACGATGAAGCGCGGCGCCGTCACCGCCTCGTGCGGCGAGGCGCCCTCGAGCACCCGCAGCAGCAGCTGCGCGTGGATCTGCGACTGCGCCTTGCCCCCCATGGTGCCGTGCGCCGCCACCTGCCCCGCGGCCGTCTCGACGAGCACCGGCATCAGCGTGTGCGCGGGCCGCTTGCCCGCGGCGACCCGGTTCGGCGCCCCCTCCTGCAGGGTGAAGAACGCCGCCCGGTTGTGCAGCACGAGTCCGGTCGAGGGCTCCAGCAGGAGAGAACCGAAAGAGTGGAAGACCGACTGGATGAGGGAGACCGCGGTTCCGTCTGCGGCGACGGCCGTCACGGCGATCGTGTCGCCGCCGGGCCGCGGGGTGACCACCGATTCGGCACGGGCCCCGGTGCGCGCTCCAGCGAGCGCCGCGGATGCGGCATCGGCGAGCGCCGGCGGCGACAGCACGCCGGCCACGTCGACCGGCACCACGAGCGGGTCGGCCAGTTCCGAGTCGCGCAGCACGTCGCCGCTGTGGAACAGCTCGGCGAGCACGGCCGCGTCGACCACCGACGGCGACGGACGCGATGAGGGCGCCGAAGGCGCTCCGGCCACCGGCGGGTGCGACGGATCGGCGCCGGCGATCACCTCCAACGCTCCTAGCGTGCGCAGCATCGTGTACCCCTGCGAGTTCGGGGCGGCGGTCGAGACCCGCAGCCCGGCGAATTCCGCGGTGAGCGGCCGCTCGAGCCGCGGCTCGTGCGCCGCCAGGTCGCCGGCGGTCACGGGCACCCCGAGCTCCGCGAACCCCGCGGCCAGCCGACCGGAGACGGCACCGGTGTAGAACGACGGCAGCCCGTCGGCGGCCAGCGACTCGAGTGTGGCGGCCAGGGCCGGCTGCCGGATGACGGTGCCGGCCGCGGCGGGAACCCCGTCGGCGAAGAACACCGCCCGCATCCCCGGATCGGCGAACAGCGCCTCCCGGTCGTCGAGGATCGCGCCGGCCAGCCCCGGGCTCACCACCATCCCATCCCGCGCCAGGGCGATCGCCGGGGCGAGCACGCGTGCCGCCGGCAGCGAGCCCCAGCGCTCCAGCAGCGTCGCCCACCCCGAGGGCGTTCCCGGCACTGACACGGTCAGCGGCCCCGACACGGGCATCGTGGCCACACCCGCGAACAGCTCGTCGACGGATGCCCCCGACCCGTACGCCCCCGAGGCGTTCACGCAGGTCTGGGTGCCGTCGGCCGAACGCACGAGTGCGATCAGGTCGCCGCCCACACTGCACATGTGCGGGTACACGACGGTGAGCACCGCGGCGGCGCACACGGCGGCATCGACCGCGTTGCCGCCCTCGGCGACGACCGCCCGGGCGGCCCGTACGGCGTCGAGGTGAGGCGCGGCGAGAGCGACCGCAGGGCCGGAGGGGGCCGCATGGCCGGAAGCGCCGGACGGCGCACGGAAGGACGGTGTCATGGTGAGGCATTCCCAGGTTCGAGAGGAGGTGAGCAGAAGAACGGACGCGCCCGGCGCATCCGGAACGACGGGATGCACGAGCGGGGCGGGAGGATCAGGGCGACGGGGACGATCGGCCGAAGTACGCCGCGTGCAGGCTCTCGTCGTCGGCCATGGCGGAGGCACTCCCTCCGCCGCTCAGCGTCGCGGTCTCCATCAGGTACCCGCGATGCGCGATCGACAGCGCCATGCGCGCGTTCTGCTCCACCAGCAGCACGCTCGTGCCCTGCGCGTTCACGTCGGCGATGAGCTCGAACATCTGCTTCACGATCAGCGGTGCGAGCCCCATCGAGGGCTCGTCGAGCATCAGCAGTTTCGGCCGCCGCACGAGCGCCCGCGAGATGGCGAGCATCTGCTGCTCGCCGCCGGAGAGGGTGGCGGCCACCTGGTGCGCGCGCTCCGCCAGCACGGGGAAGAGCGTGTGGATGCGCTCGATCTCGTCCTTCAGGCGCCGCTTGCTCGCCCAGGTGGCGATCTGCAGGTTCTCCTGCACCGTCATCCGGCCGAAGATGTGCCGGCCCTCGGGCACGAGGCTGAGTCCCGAGCGCACCCGCGACTCGGCGGAGGCGCCCGTGATGGTGCGGCCGGCGAACGAGACCGATCCGGCCGAGGCCTTGGTCAGCCCCGACACCGCGCGCAGCAGGCTCGATTTGCCGGCCCCGTTGGCGCCCACGATCACCACCAGCTCGGCGTCGTCGACGTGCAGCGAGGCGTCGTTCAGCGCGCGCACCGCGCCGTACTTCACGGAGAGTCCGTCCACACTCAGCAGGCTCATGCGTCGCTCCCCAGGTAGGCCTCGAGCACGGCGGGCTCGCGCCGCACCTCGTCGGGGGTTCCGGATGCGATGACCTCGCCGTGATCGAGCACCACGATCCGGTCGGAGACGCTCATCAGCAGGTCCATGTCGTGCTCGATCAGCACGATGTCGGTGCCGGCGTCGCGGATCGCGGTGATCAGCGACGCGAGTTCGCGGGTCTCGCTCTCGTTCATGCCGGCGGCCGGTTCGTCCAGCAGCAGGATGCTCGGGCGGGTCATCAGGGCCCGGGCGATCTCGACGCGGCGCTGGGCGTCGTAGCTGAGCGAGGAGGCGCGGTCGTTGCGCCGCTCCCCCACCCCCGCGAACTCCAGCAGGATGCCGGCCTCGGCGAGCGCCGCCGACTCGTCGTGGCGGTGCCGCGGAAGCCGCAGCGCGAACGCCGGAACCCAGCCGCGCAGCCGCTCGTGCGCGCCGACCAGCATGTTCTCGAGCACGGTCATGTCCCAGAACAGCCGCACGGTCTGGAAGGTGCGGGCGATGCCGCGCACGCTCACCCGGTCGCTCTCGAGGCCGTCGATCCGCTCGCCGCGGAACGTGATGGTGCCGCGCGAGGGCTTCGTGACGCCCGAGAGCACATTCAGCAGTGTCGACTTGCCGGCGCCGTTCGGGCCCATCAGGCCCAGGATCTCGCCCCGCCGCACCTCGAAGCTCACCGAGCCGAGCGCGGTGAGGCCACCGAAGGTGCGCCCGACACCGTCGACGACGAGCACGGGCGTGCCGGGAGCTACCGAATCAGCAGCCGGCGTGATCACGTTCTCGACCGGAGGCATGATCACTCCTTCTGGCTTCGTTTCGGCCGGCGTCGAGCCGCGCGTCAGCTTCAGCCGCCGCGACACGATGCCGCCGGGTCGCAGGATCATCAGCACGATCACGATCAGCGCCAGGAACCCGGTGCGGAACTCCGGATGCTCCTGCACGATCGTCCAGTCGCGGGCGATCGCCTGGAAGAAGATCCAGAGCGTCGCGCCCACCACCGGGCCCCAGTAGGTGCCCGCGCCACCCAGGATGACGAGCGAGAGCACGATGAAGTTGTCTTCGAGCGTGAAGCTGTCGGGGTTGATGAACTGCTGCATGTGCGCGAAGAACACCCCGGTCACGCCTGCGATCGAGGCGCCGCACACGTAGGCGAGCAGCTTGTAGCGGCGCGTGCGGATGCCCATCGAGGAGGCCACCAGCTCGTCTTCGCGGATGGCGACCCAGGCGCGGCCGACCGGCGAGGCGACGACGCCGGCGAGCGCCACCAGGATGACCACCACCATCGCGAGCACCACGTAGTAGTTCGCGGCGGGGCTGACGAGCTCGACCGAGCCCACCCCGAACGGCGGGATGTTGCGGATGCCCACCGAGCCCCCGGTGAGGTCGATCCAGTTGATCGACACGATCCGCACGATCTCGCCGAACGCCAGCGTCATGATGGCGAGGTAGTCGCCGCGGGCCCGAAGCGTCGGATAGCCGATGATCGCCCCGGCGATCCCCGCCAGCAGCAGCGCTGCCACGAGACTCACCGGGAACAGCCACCAGAGCGAATCCGGGTCGAAGCCCAGCTGATCGACGAACAGCCGCACCGTGAGGATCGCCGTCGTGTAGGCGCCCACGATGAAGAAGGCGATGAAGCCGAGGTCGAGCAGCCCCGTGAGGCCCACCAAGATGTTCAGGCCCGAGGCGAGCGCGATGTAGATCAGCGCGAGGGCCGCCACCCGCACCCAGCGGTCGCCGGGAAGCAGCACCGGGGCGAGCAGGGCGACGATCGCGAGCACGGCGGGCGGGATGAGCCGCAGCAGTCGCGAGGAGGTCGCGGAAGTCGACGTCGTCATAGTCACACCTTCTGCACTTCGCGGCGGCCGAGCAGCCCCTGCGGCCGCAGCCACAAGACCAGCACGAGCACGCCGAAGGCGATCACGTCACGGTAGGCGGAGCCCTGCGGCACGTACCCGGCGGCGAACTCCTCGACGAGCCCGATCACGAGCCCGCCCACGAAAGCACCGGGGATGCTGCCGATTCCGCCGAGCACCGCCGCGACCAGCGCCTTGAGCCCGGGCAGGAAGCCCATGCCGGCGGCCGCGAAGCCGTATTTCTGGGAGTACAGGATGCCGGCCAGCGCCGCCATGATCGAGCCGAGCACGAAGGTGGTCGAGATCACCTTGTCGACGCCGATGCCCATCAGGCGGGCGGCGTCCTTGTCCTGCGCGGTGGCGCGGATGGCCCGGCCGATCGGCGAGAAGCGCACCAGGGCCCAGAACGCGGCCGTGGCGAGCACGGCCACCCCGAAGATCACGATGTCGATGGGCTGTACGCGAGCGCCGAGAACGCTGATCGCGTCACCGAGAGCGGGCGCGGGCACCGGTGACTGCGAGGCGCCGAAGAGGAAGGTGCCCACCGCCCTCAACAGCATCGAGACGGCGATGGCCGTGATCAGCATCGACAGGATGGGGGCGTTGCGAAGCGGCTTGTAGGCGATCCGTTCGATCAGGAGGCCCACCAGCGCGCCGACCAGCAGGCCGACGCCGATCGCCGCCCACTGCGGCAGCGCGGGGCCGGCGAAGTCGGCGCCGGCGATCTGGGTGTTCGCCGCCGAGGCGACCAGCGCCCCGAAGGCACCGAACATGAAGACCTCGCCGAAGGCGAAGTTCACCATGCCGAGCACGCCGTAGACGACGCTGAAGGAGACGGCCAGCAGGCCGTAGATCCCTCCGACCGCGAGGCCGTTGATGAGCGTTTGGGTCATGATCCCTGGTTCTGGTTCGGAAGGAGCGGAAGGGGCGAGGACGGTGGCGGGGCGCCGCGGGGGACGCGCCCCGCCACCGCGTTCTCACTCGGCGACGAACGCGCCGCCGTCGACCTTGAGGAACACCAGCTCACCGAGGCGGTCGCCGCCGTCGTCGAAGCTGATGTCACCGGTCACTCCGGCGAAGCCGTCGATCGCGGCGAGCGCCGTGGCGACGTCGGCGCGGTCGGTGCTGCCGGCATCCGTGATGGCCTGGGCCACCACGTTCGTGGCGTCGTAGGCCAGGGCCGCCCAGGAGGACGGGTCCTTGTCGAACTTCTCGTTGAACGCGGCCACGAAGTCGGTCGCGGCCGGGGTTCCGGCAGCGGCGGAGAACGCCGAGTAGACGGTCATGCCCTCGACGGAGTCGCCACCGAGCGAGACGAGGTCAGGGCTGACCGCGCCGTCGGTACCGTAGATCGGCAGGTCGGATCCGCTGGACCGCAGCTGCGTCGCGATCTTGGCGGCCTCGGTGTAGAAGCCGCCGATGAACACGCCGTCGGGCGAGTCGGCGAGCGCCGTATTGATCAGGGTCGCGAAGTCGACCGTGCCCAGCTGGTAGGCCTGCGAGCTGGTGACCGTTCCGCCGGCCTCCTCGAACGCGGTGCTGAAGGCTTCGGAGACGCCCTGGCCGTAGTCGTCCTGCTGGTAGAGCACGGCGACCTTCTTCGTGCCGCCGTCGTAGACGTGTTCTCCCATCGCAGCGCCCTGGTAGGCATCCGTGAACACGTCGCGGAAGAACACGCTGCTGGCACCGGTGAGCTCGGGCGAGGTGACCGCCGAGGCGACGACCGGCAGGCCGCACTGGTCGTAGACCGGGAGGGCCGCGAGCGCGACCGACGAGAAGCTGTAGCCGAGCACGGCGGCGATGGAGCTGTCGTCGCAGAACTGCTGCGCCACGACCGGGCCGTTGGCGGGCGAGCCCTCGTCGTCGGCCGAGACGATGGTCACCTGGCGGCCGTCGATGCCGCCGGCCGCGTTGATCTGCTCGACGGCGAGGTCGACGCCCTCGCGCATCTCGAGACCGTAGCTGGCGAAGTCGCCGGTGAGGGTGGCCGTGTAGCCGAGGGCGATGTCGCCGCCCGACGACGAGCCGGCGTCGGATGCGCCGGCGTCGCTGGAACAGGCGGCGAGCGAGAGCGACAGCGCCGCGACCGCGGCACCGGCGACGAGGAGGCGGCGCGCGGGGCGGGCGCCGGAGGTGCGTCGGATCATGTCAATCAACCGTTTCTATAGTGAGGACGTTCTCGAAGCAGTGGTTGCCGGCGAGGGCCGCGACGCCGATGGTGGCGCGCCCGCCGAGGCCGGCCTCGTTCCCGAAGAGCTCGAGGAACAGGTCTGTGGCACCGCTGGAGATGAGGTGGACATCGGTGAACCCGGGAGCGACGGCCACGTAGTTCAGCGAACCGACGAGGCTCTTCACCCGATCCAGGCTCCCCAGGGCGAGCCGGATGGTGGCGAGGCAGTTGAGGGCGGTGAGGCGGGCGGCCTCGTACCCCTCCTCCACGCTCACCTCGGCGCCGAGGCGCCCCGCGTGCTGCGGGTCGCCCTCGTGGCCGGGTGCGTCTTCCACATGACCGGAGAGGAACAGCAGGTTCCCGGTCTGGTGGAAGGCCTTCATCGAGCCGTAGGAGAGGCCGTGGTAGGGCACGGCCGCGTAGTCCGGAATGGCGAGGCCGAGTTCGGCTGCGCGGGTTTCGAACGACACGGATGCTCCTCGGGTTGGTGCGGGTGGGGAATTTCGGATTGGTGCTTGTTGCTTGCTAAATCGTGACACCATACTGAAAGTAATTCCATCGACAGACGAAGGTTTTACGTGCTCGTAACAGAGCCGACCTACGGAATCCGTTGCCGATTGACAGAATCATGTTCGATTCCGGCACGATCAGACCCATTCAGCAATCTCGAGCGATTCGGAGACACCCATGTTTCATCTCGGCTGGTTCGTCGGCAACGGCTACAGCGTGCAGTCCTGGCGGCGCGACTGGGCCGGCACCGACAACGACGACTGGTGGTCGCCGAGCCTGTACTCCGATGCCGCCCGGGCGCTCGAGCGCGCCTGCTTCGACTTCATGGTGTTCCAAGACGGCCTGATGGTGCCCGACATCTTCGGCGGCGACATGCAGGCCGACCTCAAGTACGCCCAGGAGATCCCTCGCTCCGACCCCACGGCGATGGTGGCCGTGCTCACGCAGGTCACCAAGAACCTCGGCTACATCCCCACCATCTCCACCTCCTTCTACCCGCCCTTCATGGCGGCACGGATGCTCGCCACGCTCGACCAGCTCTCCGGCGGCCACGCGGGCGGCAACCTGGTGACCTCGGCGAGCGACCGCGCGGCGCAGAACTTCGGCCTCGAAGGCCATCACGACCACGACCTCCGCTACGTGATGGCCGAGGAGTGGGCCGATCTCGTGACGCAGCTCTGGGACTCGTGGGAGCCCGGCGCCGTCGTCATGGACACCTCACGGGGCGTCTTCGCCGACTACACGAAGGTGCGCCCCATCCACTTCGAGGGCGAGCACTACTCCTCGCGCGGGCCGCTCAACACGCCCCCCGGGCCGCAGGGTCGCCCGGTCATCTCGCAGGCCGGCGGCTCCCCCGCGGGCCGCGAGTTCGGCGCGCGTTTCGCCGACGTGATCTTCTGCGTGCCCAACGGACTCGACTCGATGAAGGCCTACCGGGCTGACATCCACAAGCGGATGGAGGCGTACGGCCGGGCGCCCGAGGAGTGCAAGATCCTGTTCATGGTCGACCCCATCATCGGCGAGACCGACCAGATCGCGCGCGACATCGCCGCCGCCCGGGCCGCCGCCAAGACCACCGACGAGTACGTCGAGGAGCACCTCTCGGTGATGTCGTACTTCAGCGGCATCGACTTCTCGGCCTTCGACCTCGATCAGCCGATGCCGAACCTCGACGGCAAGGTGAACGCCCAGCAGAGCACGATGGCGCGCTACCAGAAGGATGCCGCGGGCAAGACCCTGCGCGAGCTCGTGATCGAGCACAACATGGTGGCCACGATCGACCTCGTCGGCAGCGCCGACACCGTCGCCCGCAGGATGGGCGAGGTCATCGACGAGGTCGGCGGCGACGGATTCCTGCTCTCGGGCCCGCTCAACCGCAAGAACCTGGCCGAGATCACCGACGGCCTGGTGCCCGCGCTGAAGCGGCGTGGGCTCACCCGCTCGTCGTACACGGGCGCCACCCTGCGCGACAACCTCCGCGAGTTCTAGGCGCCGGCGGTCGAGGCTCGAACGCGGAGATCGATCGTGAAGGGCTCGACGATGGGGGGCGCATCCGGAGCCGTCGCGGGCGGCGCGGGCGCAGCATCCGGCGCCTGCTCGCCGAGCGGGGCGGGGGTGAGGGCTGACAGCAGCAGGCGGGCGCAGCGCATGCCGAAGTCGCGGGCGTGCAGGTCGATGGCGGTGACCGGGGGGTCGCACATCTGCATGGCCAGACTGTCGGCGTAGGCGCTGACGAGCACGTCGTCACCCACGTTCAGACCCAGGGCACGGGCGGCCGAGACGGCGCCGACCGCCGATCCGTCGGGGGCCGAGACGATCGCGTCGGGGCGGTCGTCGGAGACCAGCAGCTCGGTGGCCACGCGGCGCACGTCGTCGGGCATGAAACGGCGGCTCGATTCGCGCACGAGCGGGCGGATGCCGCGAGCGGCGCACCAGGACTGGTACGACTCGAGCAGGGAGCGCCCCCAGGTGGTGTTCGTGGCCGGCGCGATCAGGGCGGGGCGGCGGGATCCGCGCTCGTGCAGGTGGTCCATCAGCTGCGCCATGCCGAGTGAATGGTCGGAATAGACCGTGCCCCACGGTGCCGGCAGGGCGGCGGGCACGACCTCACCCGACACCACGGGCAGGCGGCCCTCGAGGATGCGGCGCACGGCGGCGTCGTCATCCGGCGGGTCGATCAGGATGAAGCCGTCGACGTGGGCCTGCACGGTTCCGGTGGTCTCTGATCCGGCCACGATCGTCACCGACTGCCCGCTCGCCGAGGCCACCTCCACCACGCCGAAGATGAAGTCCATGTAGTACGCCAGGCCGTTGGTGCTCTCGGGCAGGTAGAGGCCGATCGCGCCGGCACGCGCCCGGCGCAGGTTGCGGGCGCCGAGGTTCACGGCGTAGTCGAGCTCGGCGGCCACGGCCCGCACGCGGACACGCGTCTCGTCGGAGAGGCGTCCGGTGCCCGACAGCGCGAACGACACCGTCGCGCGCGACACCCCCGCCGCGCGCGCCACGTCTTCGAGGGTCGCAGCGCGTCGACGATTCACGCTGCGACGCTACCATCCGCCCGCTCAGTCGCGCGGAGGGTAGCCGTCGGCGGGGTCGAGGGTGGGGCGCGCCGCCGCGCCTTCGCCGCGTACGGCGGGGGTCACCGTGCGCGGGTCGGCGAGGAACGCGTGCGACCAGGCCACCCAGTCGCCTCCGGCGGCGTCCAGACGCGCGAGGTGCGCCCGCGTCGGCAGCATCACGTGCGGGCCCCCGTCTGCGAGCCCGGCGAGCACCTCGCGCGGCTCGAGCCATTGCGCGCCCAGGATCTCGACACCGTCGACGGCCTCGCTCACCGCGCCCGCGGCAGCCGGAGCCTCGGCGGCGTAGAACCAGGTGTCGAATCGCTTGGGCTGCACCTCGGGCGTCAGCCAGCGGGAGAGCGGATGCAGCAGCCCGAGGTCGATGCGCAAGCCCGTGGCCCGAAGCACCGCGAGCAGCCCGTCGCCCGCGCTCACACCCGCGGCGTCCAGTCGCTCGGCGGCCTCCGACCCGTGACCGAGCAGCAGGTGCGTCTCCTCCCACAGTTCACGCGCGGCGGCCACCCGCCGGGCGCGCTCCGCGACGTCGAGCCCGCCGGCCTCGCCCCCGTCGCCCGCCCCATCGGGCACGCCGATGCGCCCGGGCACATCGACGAACTCGAGCCACCCCTCGTCGGAGTCCTCCGCATCCACCACCCCGCCCGGAAACACCAGGGCCCCCGGAAACGCCCCCACCGACCCGCGCTCCACCATCAGCACGGCCAGTGGATCGCGCCGCACGAGCAGCACCGTCACAGCGGCCCGCGGAACAGCAGCGCTCGTCTCGCTCATCCCTCCACCCTGCCAGAGGCCGCCGCCCGCCCATGCCGCGAGCCGCGCATGGCAGAGCTCCACGGGGAACGCGCCGGGCGGAGAACCACCGCGACGCCGAGTCCGGGCGCGTTCCGGGCGTCAGCCGTTGGGTGCACCGCACGCCGGGCACGCGAGCGGTCGCATCGCGCGCTCCCAGGCCCCGACGAGCTTGTCGCCGGCATCTCTCATCAGGATGCGGAACCGCGGAACCGATTCCCGGATCCACGGAGTCGCCCACGATCCCAGCCAGGCGACGAAGCGATCCCAGGTGTCGGCCACACGGATGAGCATGGTGGGCACACTGTTCTTCGTGAAGGTGCTCGCCCAGTCCAGAGCCGCTCCGGCGAGTGCGCCCATCAGCATCGCCACGAACGTCTCAGCCCAGAACTGGCCGGACTTCATGTCTTCATTGTTGAAGTGCGCCTGCAGAACCCGGGCCACGAGTGCGGCCATCGCACCCGCTACCGCTTTGCAGGTGATCGAGGCGACCCCGCCCGTCAGCGAGACGGCCGCCGCGATGCATCCGTAGAACGCCAGCGCCGAGGTGGCAGCGGTCGCGGCGACGATCCCCGCCGTCTTCATCACCTCGCCCCACGAAGCCGCGCGGATCGAATCGGTCTTGACCCTGACCGTGATGGCGTAGGGCTCGAACGTGACGGTCCCCGTGCTGCCGGAGTCGGCAACCCGCGAGATCCACGAAGCTCCCGTGGCGGTGAAGGGCACGGTGCCCCCCGGGGCGGGGTTCGCGGTGGTGTACGAACGGATGAAATCCTCGACCCGGGTGCTTCCATAGAGGTCGGTGAACTGCTTGCGGGCTTTCCCGCTGTCATAGGGGAATCCTGTCGTGGACATGGTGTACACGAGCTCGGACGGCGTGGCGGAGGCCGACTGCACCGGGGCGAGCGCGTTCGCCCCGAGAATCACGGCGGTCGCTGTGGCGATCGCCACCAGCCTGTGCAGAATGCGCGAGCGGCGCTCCGGCCGCGGGGAGGAGATATGCCCCGCTCGAGAGCGCAACGGTGGTGTGCGAAGGAGAATCGTCATAGCGACACCATCCCAGAGCCATATTTCGGACATCAAGTCCAATAAATGGTAATAGGCAATTCTTTACAGGATGTTCACCGACTGGAAATCCCCATGGATGCACGACATCCACGACTACAACGGGCAGAGAGCGATCCGCGCGGCGGACCTCTGGGAACCGTTCAGCAGGCTCATCCACCGCGGCGGCGAGGCCACCAGGATCGTGGATCGCCACGGATCTCTGCTCTACGAAGACTTCGACGACGGGGAGCTCGCCCGCCCCGAGGTCGATCGGGGCCGGCTGCGGGACATGCTCCTCGACTCGCTGCCCGACGCGACGGTGCGTGGTCGAAGGTGCGCGCACGGGTGTCGCCGGCATCCCCTGCCTGCACGGGCATCTCTTTCATCGAGACCGACCTCTTCGCCACATCAGCCGATCATCCTGCCCAGGCGGGACTCGTAGGAGACAGCATGCTCTTCGACGCCGCATCCGCGAGGCATGCGGTGCTGAGCCTGCTCGAAGGATGGAGCGAACCGATTCGAGGGCTGGTACGCGATTCGGATTGCCCGCTCGTCCCCCGCCGGATAAGCGTGCTCGCCGCCTGCCTCGCCACGACCGCAGACACAGAGGCCGCGCTTGCCGACTACGAGGCCGAGCTGTTCCCCCGCTCGGCCGAGGCGGCGGCCGAGTCCGCGCGCAATCTCGACGTGATCTTCAGCGATCGTTCCCCTCAGACCCTCGTAGAACTGTTCGAGAGCTTTCGCCACGACTAGACGATTCCTGGGCGGGGCGGCCCGCAACACCAGCGTTCGTCTCGCTCATCCCTCCCCTCGGCCAGAGGCTGCGACCGGCCCGTGCCGAGAAGCGCACATCGGGGCACGATGGATGAATGCGTTGCATTACTTATGCCGGTGGCACCCTTCTCACCACCGATGATGTCGCCGAGCACCTGATCGACCTCACCGCAGCCCTGGCCGACAGGGGGAAGGCGAAAGCGGTCGAGATCCCGATCGTGCCCGAGAACGGCGAGGGCCCGCGCACCGCCGAACTGGTCATCGGGGTCGGCAACGACGTGCTGTCGGTGCCGCAGGACTGGGACGGCGAGGAGCCCGATTTCTCGGCCGACGCCGCCCGTCTCGAAGACCTGCTGAAGAAGCAGACCCCCACTGCGACGGCCGTGGTCATCCCCGACGACGAGGCCGCCGATTACTACCCCGAGGACTACCCGGTCTGACCGGGCGACCTCTCGAACGCTGAACGTCGGCAGCTTGGCTGATCCGCCGGCCGGCCGGGCTCAGCGGAACGAGCGGCCCGCGTCGGAGCGCAGCGCGGCCGCGAAAGCCTCGGCGGCGAGCCGCTTCTGACCCTTGGCGCTCAGCTGCGGGTCGCGCATGTCGAAGCGCACGGAACGCGAGCGGCGATGCACGAGCACGGCCACCACCGCTCCGGCGTCGGGCGGCCAGAAGTCGATCACCCAGCGCGGCTCGCCGATGCGGGCGCGGCGCACGGTGCCGTCGGCCTCGCGAACGTCGGCGGCCCAGGCGCGGGTGGGGGTGAGACCGTCGCTGCTCATGCGCACGATGTGCACGAGCACGATGGTGGCGGAGGCGGGCTGCCATTTCTTCGAGAACATGATCGTGGCCTCTACTTCGCTGCCGGCGTGGCCGGGGTGGGGGTGGATGAAGGTGCGGGCTTGGCGGCCGGGGTGGGCTTGGCTGCCGGGGCGGGCTCGGCTCCCGGGGTGGGCTCGACTGACGGCATGGGTTCGGCCGTGGGCTTGGCCGCCGGCGCCGGGCTGGGCGCGACTGACGGCGTGGGCGACGGACTCGGCGTCATAGCAGTCGGCATGTGCGTCGGCGACGGTGTCGGCGTCGCGGTGGGCTCGGCAGCGGTCGAATCCGTGTGCGCCGACTTCGCCGAATCCGACGACGAGGGAGCCGTCGACGGCACCGCGTTCTGCACGGGAGGCAGCGGCTTCACGATCGTCGCCGTCGCCGCACTGGTCTTGCTGAGCGTGGCGAAGCCCGCCTTCGTGGCCGTCACGGTCACCGTCAGCTTCGCTCCGGCATCGTTCGCCGTGAGCAGGCGCGTCGCCGAGGTGGAGCCGGTGATCACGGCCCCGTTGCGCATCCACTGGTAGGTGAACGTGGCGCTCGAGGGCGCCCAGCCGGCCACGCTCGCGGTGAGCTTCTGCCCCACCGTGGTGGTTCCGCTGATCGTCGGCGTCACGCCGGTCATGGTGCCGCCCGTCACCAGGGCGGTGGGCGCGCTGGCCTTCGTGACGGTGGTGTAGGTCTTCTTCGCTCCCGTGACGGCGACCGTCAGCGTTCTGCCCGCATCCGCACCGGTGACCAGGTAGCTCGCCTTGGTGGCGCCGGGGATCGAGACACCCCCGCGCTTCCACTGATAGCTCAGTGTCACGGGTGCCGGGCCCCAGGCGCCCGGGTTAGCGGTGAGCGTCTTGCCCACCTTCGCCGTGCCCGAGATGGTCGGAGCCGGGGTCGCCGTGAGCACCTTCGGATTCACGGTGATGGTGACCAGGGCCAGCTTCGACAGCCCGCCGTGGTTGTCGCTCACGCGGTAATAAAAGGTGTCGGTGCCTACGTAGCTCGGGTCGGCCTTGTAGACGAACGCCCCGGTCTGCTGCGCCGACATCGTGACGACGCCGTGCGCGGGACCGAACAGCGGCATCGAGGATGCGGTCAGCTTGTCCTTCTCCGCGTCGGTGTCGTTCTTCGTCAGGCCCGATCCCGACACGGTCATCGTCGAGCCGACCGTGGTGGTGTAGGTGTCGGGCACCGCCACGGGTGCCTTCTGCGCCACCACGGTGATCATGATGGCCGCCTTGTAGGGGCTCACGGCGCCGTGCTCGTCGATGTCGTCGTACATCAGCGCATCCGTGCCGGTGTAGCCATCATCCGGAACATAGGTGAACGAGCGAGCCGGATCGGAGCCCGCGAGGGTCGAGAAATCCGTGCGGTAGCCGTGCACGGGCATGGTGATCTCGTTGAGGTACACCTGGTCGTGCTCGGCGTCCTTGTCGTTGCACAGGAAGTCGGTGACCTTGATGGTACGCGGATGGTTCTGCACCACCGTGACGGCGTCGCCCCAGACGATCGGCTGCGTGTTCGGCACCGACCCGGCGAGCACAGGCACCTCGTCGACTCCACCCGGGGTGGGCACCCAGGCCGGGCAGCCGTTCGACACGGGCGCGCCAGGTCCGCCCGGAACCTCGTAGACGTCCTTGGGGTCCGCGAATGCGGCGCTCGGCGCACCGACGGCGATCGCACCGCCCAGCACGGCCGCGAACACGGTGGCGGCGGTCAGGCGCAGACGGAGGGAGCTGGTGTCGAAGGGCTTACTGGTGGAGGGCATGGGGTCTTCTTCGCTTTCGTCATCACCTCGTTCTGAGGCACGACGCGAGCGTATGGGCGGCCCTGCACCCACCATCACCGTGCCCGCTACGGTAATCGCCACCGCGACTACGGTGGGCCATCGCGATCCGGTTTCAGCTGTCGGTGAGCATCCGGATGAGCAGGGCGACCATGAGATCTTTCTCCTTCGGATCGCTCATGGCGACCATGAGGGTTATCGCGGCCAGCGCGTTGTTCGTGATTCGTGAACCGCCCGTGGTCTCCAGCAGTCCGTTTCGCGCCAGGAATGTGACGAACAGGGCGGCAGCGGAGCGCTTGTTGCCGTCGGAAAGCGGATGATCCTTGACGACGAGGTAGAGCACGTTCGCCGCCTTCTCCTCGACGGTGGGATACAGATCCTGCCCGGCGAAGCCCTGATAGATGGCTCCGATCAGCGATGACAGCCCGCGCCACATCGGGCGTGAGCTCCCAGCCGGGGATTTGCCCCGGAGCAGCGTCGATGTGGCGCTCGTCGTAGTCGCGCAGCAGAGTGAGACCGGGTAAGAAATCGGCCAGGACATCGGCGACTCCCGAGACCAGCTCGTCACCGGAGCGGGACAGGATTCGCACGATCGAGCCGAGTTGCTCCAGGCGCTGCTCGTTGATGGCATAGCCACGCACCAAGTAGTCATGCAGACGCTGCGTGGCCCAGATGCGGAACTGGGTGGCTACAGCGCTCTTGACGCGGTAGCCGACCGAGATAATCAGGTCGAGGTTGTAAAACGGGATCTCGCGGGTGACTTGGCGTGCCCCCTCGGTGCGAACCTGTCGGGATCTCCGACAGGTTGCCGCCTCGTCGAGTTCGCCCTCTTCGTAGACACGATGGATGTGTTCGACGATATTGGTGCGCGAGCTGTGGAACAGCTCTGCGATCTGCTGCTGACTCAGCCACACGGTCTCGGCGTCGAGCCGCACCTCGATCGCCGGAGACCCGTCCTCTCGCTGGTAGAGAATCACCTCTCCAGAGCGTTCGTCCGTCATGGGAAACACCTTTCACACCGGTGACGGTCGCGCAGGGAGCCCGAGAAGGCGCGGTGGATCCGGTCGGTCTCACCGTACAGTCCGGCACCGACACTCCGTCTCGCCAGGTGCGGGAACGACAAAACCCCCGGGTCGGCTGAACCGGGGGTCCTGTGTGGTGGAGCTACGGGGATTCGAACCCCGGACCTTCTCATTGCGAACGAGACGCGCTACCAACTGCGCCATAGCCCCGCTGACGTCGAAACGACAACCCCGAAAGTCTACGACGAAACCACGTCCGAATGCGAACCGGCTGCGCTACTGAGGCCCCTCGCAGGACTGCAGGGCGGCCACGCCCGCCGACAACGACGCCGGCCCGCCGAGCAGCGTCACCTTCTTCGCTCCCAGCTCGGCGATCTCGACCAGGATGCCCGACGGCACGCAGTCGCCGTGCACCACGAACAGCGGCGACTTGAGAGCCCCCGCGTAGGCGGCGCCGGCCAGGGCATCCGGGAAGTTGCTGCCGGTGGCCAGGAAAACCCGAGCCGGTGCCGTGCCCGTGAACGCGTCGTGGTTGATGGCGAGGGAGGCCTCGAACCGGTCCGCCCCGGCGAAGCGCTTCACGTCGTCGGTGATGCTCCGCAGATAGGCCTCGATGCCGGGCGAGACCGAATTCGGGCCGCCGGCGATCTTCACGGAGACGTTGGCGTCGCGCGTGGTCAGGAAGGACTGCGTGGCTCCGTCGAGCGTCGGCTTGCCGCCGTCCACGAGCAGCACCGGGGTATCCGCCGCACCGCCGGCGGACCCGGCCGAGAGCGCGTCGGGGAAGTTCGCGCCCGTCGCGATGTAGAACTTCGACGCCGCCGTGCCGAAGGCGTACGTGATGATGTTGCGGGAGGCCTCGTAGCGGTCGGCTCCCGCTACCCGGTTGATGGCCGGATGCGTTTGGTCGGGATTGATGATCGCCCCGATCTGGGTCTCCACGGCCTTCGAAACCGAGTTCACGCCGCCGACGATCACCACGAGCTGTGGCGCGAGTCGTTCGATCTCAGCCAGCACCACCGCCGGCAGCGAGTCCTTCGTGGTGAGCAGCAGGGGAGCACCCAGATGCACTGCGGCGGGGGCGGCGCTGAGCGCGTCGGGATAGTTCTGCCCGGTCACCAGGAACACCACCGGCGATCCGCCGGGCTTGGACGCCTTGGAGATGTTCACCGCCGCCTCGTAGCGGTCGGCTCCGGCGATGCGATCGACCGTGGGCCCAGCGGCATCGGCGGCTTCGGCGGCCGGCGCGGCAGGCGCTGCGACGGCGGCACCGGCGAAGCCTCCGACGCTCACGGCGGCGGCCAGCAGAGCGGCGAGAACGATGGAGCGGGTGGAACGGACGGCGAAAGTCATGGAATCCCCCTGGCGACGAGCGGCGGCGCAGCGGTGCGAGTTTAGGCCCGCCATCCGCTCACCGCAATGCTCGCGGGGCTCATCGCATCGACGGATCTCCGGATGCCACCCGCCCGCGCCCCAGCATCAGGATGGCGACCCCCAGCAGCACGCTGCCGACGATCGCGATCGGCAGGTCCATGAAGAACTCCATCACCGCGAACGGCGGGATGAACGCCAGCACGGTCGCCACCGTCACGACCGGCGTCGGCGGGGTTGCCCCCACTTCCCGCGGCGCCTCCCAGCGCCCCACGAGGAACGACAGCCCGAACACCGCGGCCATCACGATCACGAACATCAGCGGGCGGGTCCACCACCAGGCGAGGCTGGCCGGTTCCGGGCTCGCCCCGGGGATCAGCAGCGCCGCCCCCGACACCAGCAGGATCACCGGCAGATGCCACAGGTAGATCGTCATCAACCGGGTGCCCATCAGGAACACGAAGGCCCTCGCCGCGTGCGTGTTCATCAGCTTCGCGAGCGCCGGGCGCAACAGGCACAGGATGCTGGCCTGGGCCACCGCGAGCGCCACCAGCGGCAGCGTGGGCGGGTTGAGATTGGTGAGCATGTCGTCGGCGTACGGCCCGACGGCGGTCATCGGCACGAGGGTGGCGTAGGCCACGACGGCGATCACGACGAGCGTCCACCAGCGGCGGGCGGCGAACCATCCGTCGGCGTACCAGAAGCCGAGCTGCTGCACGAGCAGCCAGACGAAGAACAGGTTGGCCAAGCCGATCGCGTCGATGCCGGTCGAGAAGCGGAGGGCGTCGACCGCGACGGCTCCCGCGAGCAGAACGAGCAGCGTCGCGCGAGGGGCGCGCCGATGCCAGGTCACCATCAGGGGCACGAGCGCCTGGCAGAGCATGTACGCCGCGAGGAACCAGAGGGGCGAGGCGGCACCCACGACCGCGAGACGGACGAGTTCGGGGTCGATCCCGATGAGCTGGGCACCGCCGATCACGATCGCGTAGAAGAGGAACAGCGGGAAGGCCGGCTGCGCGAGTCGCAGCACGCGGTTGCGCACGTACCCGGCGGCGGTGCCGCCACGACGCACGGTGCTGCGCCAGGCGGTGATCGACGCGAAGCCGCCCACCACGAAGAACAGCGGCATGATCTGACCCACCCAGGTGACGGGCGCGAACCACCACTGCGTCTCCAGCGGGCGCGACACGATCACGCCGCCGTCGGGCCCGAGGCCCACGCCCACCATCAGCAGGTGGATGACGACCACGAGCAGCACGCAGAAGACGCGGGCCAGATCGAGGGTCAGGTCGCGCTTGGAGAGATCGATCGACGAGCTGCTCCGCGCGGCCTTGCTCGCCGAAGGTGCGATCCGGAGTCCCGCGTCGTCGCTCATGCAGTCATCCTAGGGTCAGTGACGCGAGCATATGCGGGCCACGGCATACGCGCCGGACGACACCCGCCCGGCACCGCACGAACCGCAGAGCCGCTCGCGTCGGCTCCGCTCAGCCGGCTCGGCGCCGCGCGAGCACGGCGTCGAGGTCGAGGTGCGAGGTCGTGTCGCCCTCCACGATGCCCATCCGGGCGAAGCGCGAGGGCACGGCGGGAGCGGCGACCGGGGCGGCCAGCAGGTCGGCGACCGTCTCGTGCTCGGCCTTCAGCCGCATCCGCAGCGCCTCTTCGGCGGCGGCCGCGGCGCGCAACAAGGCCTCGCGCTCGGCGGATGCCACCGCCGGCGCTGCGGCGACGGCGGCAGCCGTGTCGGCCGCATCCTCGTCGCTGAATTCGTCGTCGTCCTGCCCCTGAGCGACCGCGACCGCGCTGTCAGGCAGCCCGAGCGGCGCGTGCGAAGCACGGTCGAGGTACAGCGGCCGGGGCACCACGACCGGCACCCAGCCCGACCCCGCCGATCCGTCGTTCTCGAGATCCTCGTCCGACTCCCCGGATTCACCGTCGGCCAGACCGGCGTCGAGCCCGGCTTCCGGATGCTGCTCCCCCACCGCGTGGTCGACGAACACCGGTGCGACGCGCACGCCCTCGGGACGCGGCAGTCGCAGGTGGCGCCCGGCGCGGGCGAGCCGCACGAGCACCGCAAGGCTCACGCCGGAGGCGATCACGCCACCGACTAGGATGATCCAGGCGCCGGTGTACGCGGCCTGCATGCCGCCCAGCACGGCGACGGCGAGCGAGAGTGCCAGCACGCCGGCCATCACGGCCCGGGTGCGGCGCAGGCGGTCGGCGGTGCGCACGGCCGACGGGATCGCCTCCAGTTCGCGTTCGGCAGCGCGGTGCTTCAGGATGCGCTCCTGCTCGGCGATGCTGCGGGCATTGGCCTCGACCCGCACCTCGTCGGGCATCTCGGCGGTCTCGGCCAGGATGCGCAGCGTCTGCTGGAGGCGCACGGCGTTGCGCTCGGTGGCGAGGTACTGCCGGCTCTTCGACCACGACGGCACGAGGTAGACGAGCCACAGCACCGCCGCGAGGGCGATCATGAACCCTCCACCGAGCCATTCCGTAGTCATGAGTCAACGGTAGGGGCGACGCGCGCGCCCGCCTCCGCGGCGCGCCGCAAGAAGCCCGTGCTCAGGCGAAGCCTTCGGGTTCCGCCGGGCCCCGCCCGCCGTATCCGCTCAGGCGCACCCCTCGGAGTACCGCACCTGGGGCGTGCGGCCCGTCGAGATGGCCAGCACGCGCGCGTCCGCCCCTGTGTCGATCCGCATCGCGGTTCCCGAGGGCCCGGCCACGTCGATGTGCTTGCCACCGGGGATGTGCTGATGGTTCGTCACGGAGGCACCCGGGTACGCCGCGAGAACGCTGCTCAGCGTGGAGCCCACCCCGATCCCCGCGGCCGTGTGCGGCGCGGAGGCCCCGCTCGCCCCGGCCACACCGACGACGTCGACCGGATACGACGACCCCGGTCCGCCCGAATCCGAGAGCACGTCGATCGAAGCCCACGGCTCGATGGCGTTCGGGAAATAGGCCTGGATGCAGTACCCCTCGGTGAAGTCGACGATCTCGAGGGCGGGGTTCAGATCCGCCAGCGATGCGGTCGGGGTTCCGATGCGCACCGGCCCGACCCCGCCGAAGTCGATCAGCCAGCCGGGGCAGGGCGTCAGAGAGCGAACCGCCGACGACAGCGAGGCCTGCCCACCGAGGAGGGTGACCGTGCTCGCCCCCAGCGACACGATCGAGTCGAGCACCGGCTGCGGTACGCAATCGCTCGGCACCACGTAGAGCGGCGCTCCGGCCTTGCCGGCCGAGGCTCCGCCCGCGAGCGCATCGGCGAATTTCAGGCCGGTGGCGAGGAACACCTCGTCGGCCGCGGCGAACGAGTCGTCGGTGATCGCCACCGAGGCCTCGAAGCGGTCCGCTCCCCCGAGTCGCACCGTCGGCAGGCCCCAGGATGCGACCTGGTTCTCGATGCCCTTGGAGATCGAGTTCGGCCCGCCGGTGATCTTCACCCCGCGCACGCCGAGCGTGTCTCGCAGGAGCGACTCCGTGGCGGTGCCCACCAAGGAGGCGCGTCCGTCCACCAGCACGACGGCTCCGCCGAGCAGCGCGGCCGCCGGGCCGGCGGAGAGCGCATCGGGGAAGTTCGCGCCGGCTGCCAGGAAGGCTGTGGTGACGGGGGCGGGAAGCGCCAGCGCGACGTTGCGCGACACCTCGAAGCGGTCGGCGCCCGCGATCCGCACCACGGCGGGCGCACTCGGCAGGGCGGCCAGCGCCGTCTCCACCGCCTTCGACACCGAATTCGGGCCGCCGACGATCGTGACGGCGCTCGGCGCCAGCCGCTCGAGCTCGGTCTCCACCACCGGAGGCAGCCGATCCGCCGTGGTCAGCAGCAACGGCCCGCGCTTCGCCGCCGCCAGCGGCCCTGCACTCAGGGCGTCAGGGTAGTTCGTACCCGTGGCGATCACCACGTCCGTCGTTGTCGCGGGATACGCGGCCTTCGAGATGTTCACGGCCACCTCGAAGCGGTCCGCCCCGCCGATGCGGTTCACCGTGACGCCCGGCAGCGTCGACTGCGTCGACACCTCGGTGCCGTCATCCGACGCGACGGCAGCCGGACCATCCGGAACCGCCGAGAACCCCGCGGTCAGCAGCGTGGCGGCGAGCGCGATCATCGCGACCCGCCCTGCTCGAGAACGGTTGAGTATGCGCATCGTGCCCCCCGGCGATCCGCGACCCTCCGATGGGCCGCCCTGCGACCCTATCGCCTAGGGCGTAGCGATGGGCCGCTGGGCTGCGATGCGCTCCGCTTCGGGCACAGCACCCTGCCCTACGGGCACGCGGCCCTCTTGCCAGCGGCGCAGCACGCCCACGGGCAGCTCTTCGCGCACGAGGGCGAAGCAGAAGTGGTCGCGCCAGTCGCCGTTGATGTGGATGAAGCGGCGCCGCAGGCCTTCGTAGCGGAAGCCGAGCTTCTCGACCACGCGCAGGCTCGGCGCGTTCTCGGGCCGGATGCAGATCTCGATCCGGTGCAGCCCCACCGAGAAGAAGCAGTAGTCGGCGGCCAGCGCCACCCCCGTCGGCGTGATGTTCTTGCCGGCGAAGCGCTCCGACACCCAGTAGCCGATCGACGCCGAGGCCACCGACCCGTAGCTGATCGACGACACGTTCAACTGCCCCGCGAGCTCACCGTCGTACTCGAGGATGAACGGCAGCCCGAGCCCGGCCCGCGCGTTGGCCTGCAGAGAACGGATGCTCGCGCGGGTATCGAACGACATCGGCCCCTGCGGGTTGGTCGCCTCCCACTTGCGCAGCCACGGCCGGTTCTCGATCAGCTCGCGCTCGAGCGGCTTCGCGTCGCGCACGCGGATGGGCCGCACCGTGAACGGGCCATCGGAGAGAGTCGGAACGAACATTTCTCGAACACTACCGCTCTGCGGCGGAAACGCTCAAAGACGCGTCGGGCGCGGCATCCGGAGCCTCCGATCTCAGCGCCCGGATCTCACAGCTTCGCGACGAAGTCCTTCAGCCACGGCCGCAGGTCGGGGCCCAGGTCGGAGCGGTCGCTGGCGAGCTGCACGATCGCCTTGATGTAGTCGAGCTTGTCGCCGGTGTCGTAGCGGCGGCCGTCGAACACCACGCCGTAGACGCCGTTCGCGATCGAGTCGTCGGCCGCGAGCGTGAGCAGCGCATCCGTCAGCTGGATCTCGTTGCCCTTGCCGGGCGGGGTGTTCTCGAGGATGTCGAACACCTCGGGCTGCAGCACGTAGCGCCCGATCACGGCCAGGTTCGAGGGGGCGGTGCCCTCCTCCGGCTTCTCCACGAGGCCGGTGACCTTCACCACGTCGGCCTCGTCGGTGGCCTCCACCGAGGCGACCCCGTAGAGGTGCGTCATCGACGGGTCGACCTCCATCAGGGCGATCACCGTGGCGGTGCGCGCCTGCTCGACCTCGAGCATCCGCTTCAGCAGCGGATCGCGGGCGTCGATGATGTCGTCGCCGAGCAGCACGGCGAAGGGCTCGTGCCCGACGTGCATCCGCGAGCGCAGCACGGCGTGACCGAGGCCCAGCGGGTCGCCCTGGCGCACGTAGTGCATCTCGGCGAGCGCGGTCGACTCGTTGACGACCTTGAGCATCTCGCCCTTGCCCTTGCGCTCCAGCGTCGACTCGAGCTCGTAGACCCGGTCGAAGTGGTTCTCGATCGCGGCCTTGTTGCGGCCCGTGACCACCAGCACGTCATTGAGACCGGCATCCACCGCCTCTTCGACCACGTATTGGATGGCCGGTTTGTCGACGACCGGGAGCATCTCCTTCGGCATCGCCTTCGTGGCCGGGAGGAACCGAGTCCCAAGCCCGGCCGCCGGAATCACTGCTTTACTCAACGGGTTACCCATGCGCTTTAGCGTATACATGTTCGGGCGCCCGCAACGGCTCGGCGCGAAACACCGCCGTCATCTTTGCGCGCCTACAATTGCACGCATGGCCACCGACGCGACGAACGAGAAGCGCGCGCTGCGCGCCGAGCTCCGCGAGCGGCGACGCACGCGCCCCGCCCATGTGGTCGACAAGGCGAACGAGGGCTTCACGGCCAATCTGATCGCGCTGGCGACGCAGACGGATGCTCGCACCATCTCCGCCTACCTCTCCACCTCGTTCGAGCCGAACACTCGGCCCTTCCTCAACTGGGCGCTCGCCGACGGCCGACGGGTGCTGCTGCCCATCGCCCGGCAGGACGGCCTGCTCGACTGGGCCGAGGGCGACGGCGAGACCGAGACCGAGGGTCTGTACGGGCTGCCCGAGCCGGTCGGCGGCATCCTGGGCCCGATCGCGATCAACGACGCCGACCTCATCCTCATCCCCGCCTCGGCGGTCGACGAGCACGGCACCCGCATGGGCTGGGGTCGTGGCTACTTCGACCGCACGCTCGGTTCGATGGAGAAGTGCCCGCCCGTGTACGCGGTGGTGTTCGATGATGAGATCCTTGACGAGGTGCCCCGCGAGGTGCACGACGCCCCGATCGACGGGGCCGTCACGCCCACGCGCATCCTGCGTTTCTGACGCGTCACCGCTTCTGCTGCTTCACCGCCACCGCCTACGCTTCACCGAGAGACGACCAGTGCCCACCTACTCCTACCGTTGCACCGAGTGCGACAACGCCTTCGACATCCAGCAGGCGTTCACGGATTCCACGCTCACCGAATGCCCCGTCTGCGGCGGCAAGCTGCGCAAGGTGTTCAGCCCCGTGGGCGTGACGTTCAACGGCTCGGGCTTCTACCGCACCGATTCACGGGCGAAGAGCTCCTCCAGCGACTCCGCCGGCTCGTCGAGCTCGTCCGGCTCCTCGTCCTCGTCCGGATCGTCGGACTCGTCCGGTTCCTCCTCCCCCGCCCCCGCCAAGCCGGCCGCCGCACCGTCGAGCTCGAAGCCGGCCTCCGCTTAGGCTTGTTCCCATGATCAAGGGATTCAAGGAGTTCATCCTCCGCGGCAATGTCATCGACCTGGCCGTGGCGGTCGTCATCGGAGCGGCCTTCACCGGTGTCGTCACCGCGATCGTCACCAACGTCTTCAACCCGTTGATCGCCGCGATCTTCACGGCCAGCGACCTCGATGGCGTGGCGGTCGTCACCCTCAACGGGTCGGAGATCCGCTTCGGCGCGGTGCTCGGTGCGCTCATCCAGTTCCTGCTGGTTGCGGTCGTGGTCTACTTCGTGTTCGTGCTGCCGATCAACCACCTGAAGAAGGTCGCCTTCTCGAACAAGAAGACGCCGGCGGAGTCGCTCGAGGAGCAGAACGAAGAGCTGCCGCCCACCGAGACCGAGCTGCTCATCCAGATCCGCGACCTGCTCGCCGTGCAGCGAGCCGAAGCCGCAGGCGAGACCCTCCCAGCCGAGCCGCACACCCCCAAGCACTGACTACCAGTGCGGCGGGACGTCCTGGCGCAGGCGGGCGTCGTTGGGGCCTGAAGATCCTTCCGGGGCCGGGCGGCCGCCCCAGGACTCGTCGCGGTCTTCGGCCGCCTTCACGGGGTCGCGGGCGGGGAGCGCCTGCGGGGTCGGGTCGCTGCCGGGCACGGGTTCGGTCGCGGCGCGACGAGGGCCCGTCTTCTTGACGGTCATGCAGAAAGCCTAAGCTCCGGATGCTCCGGCGTCAGACCCG
This sequence comes from Herbiconiux sp., assembly GCF_023264855.1. Taxonomy (GTDB): domain Bacteria; phylum Actinomycetota; class Actinomycetes; order Actinomycetales; family Microbacteriaceae; genus Herbiconiux. Next base: position 36,381 of record NZ_JAHFUW010000019.1, read on the forward strand.
CACGATCGGCTGCGTCTCGACCAGCGACAGCTCGCGCACGCCGATCACGTTGGCGATTCGGGCGGCCACGGCCTCCGGGTTCGCGAACAGCTCGAACGAGTGCACCCGCAGGTAGTGCCAACCGAGGCGGCGCAGCATGTCGGGCCGCAGGCGCAGCGACTCGCGCAGCGAGGTGGAGTGCACCACGGCATCCGTCTCGATCGCGATCGCGCGGCCGTCGTGAGCGGCGACAAGCGTGAGCTTGCCGCGGTGCTCGAAGGCCACGTCGAGTCCGCGCGCGCCGAGGCGGCGGGCGAGGTCGATCAGAAGCGCGTCACCAGGGGAGGAGAAGGTGTCGGGCGTCGGCCCGTTCTCGGCCTCCTGCAGGATCTGGCGCAGGGCGACGACGCCGAAGTTCATCCGGTCTTCGTCGATGTCGGCCGGGTTGAAGCAGCTCACGATGTCCATCGAACGTCGGGCACGGGTCATCCCGACCGCCAGCAGGCGCTCTCCGCCGGGCTTCGCGAGCCCGCCGAAGTTGGTCAGCACCCGGCCGTGGGCGGTCTTGCCGTAGCCGACCGAGAAGATCACGCGGTCGCGGCTCTGCGCCACCGACTGCTCCAGGGTGGCCACCATGAACGGCTCGGCACGCTCCTTGAGCACGAAGTCGGCGAGGTCGCTGCGCTTGGCGAACGCGGCCAGCACGGCCTGCTGCACGCGCACGGCGTGCTTCGGCGAGGCCGTGATCACCATCAGCGACTCGCGCGGGTAGTTGATGGCGTGGTCGAGCACGAGCGAGACCACGCGCTCCACCTCGGCGTCGACGGATTCCACGGCCCCCGATTCGGAGTCGGGCATGCCGCCGCGCCCCTCCACGTAGTGCAGCGCGAGGCTGCCGTGGCCGAGGTAGGTTCCGGCCCAGGGCAGGGAGTCGATCTTGCCGCCGTAGAAGCGGTGGTTCACCAGCTCGGCGAGGTCTTCGCCGCCGGCCCGGTAGCTGCGCGTGAGCGAGAGCGTGGGCACCAGGTCGGCCAGGCGTGCCAGCGCCGAGTCGGTGTGCAGCTCGTCGACGGATGCCGCATCCATCGCCGTGCGGGTGCGCGAGTCGTCGAAGGGGCGGATGGCGATCTCGAAGTGCGAGGGGGTCTGCGTCACCGGGTCGCCGAACGCGACCACCTGGCGGGCACGGCGGATGGCGCCCACGTTCTCCGCGAGCGTGGTGGCGCCGGCGTCGACCAGGATGACCGTGTCGAAGGTGACCGCATCCGTGATCTGGGCGACCTCGTAGGGCGAGGCCAGCCACACCGGCGCGAGCACCTTGCCGAGGCGCGGCGCCGCCTCGTGCAGTCGGAAGGAGTCGACGGCGTCGGAGCGCAGCAGCGCCTTGAGCGCGGCGGCCTCCATGGGGTTGTCGAGCAGCCCCACGCTCCAGGTCTCGGCCAGCTGCCAGGCCAGCAGCTGCCCGTTCATCGAGGCGTGCGCCTCGTCGACCAGGCGGAAGTCGCCCTCGAGCCGGTCGAGCACGCCGGTGTTGGCACCGAGCAGGGCGCGGTCGTTCGCGAGCATCAGCTCGAGCACCGACTGCCACCAGGCGAGCTCGAGCTCGTCGGCGACGCCGGCCTCGGGCACGTGCCGCTGCGAGAGGTCGACGAGGAGCGGATCGAGCGAGTGCTCGTGCAGCGAGTCGAGCAGGGCCGTGCGCTCCTGCAGGTTGGCGAGCACCTCGGAGTCGGCGGCGAGGCCCTCGACGAGACCGATCAGCTGATCGATCGGCAGGGCGGCGAGCTGGCGAGCCGTGCCGACGCTGCCGAGCGGCAGGTCGAGCTGCGCGAGGTCTTCGGTGACGCGCTGGAAGGCGATCTGCACGTCGTTGATGCCGACCGGGATCTCCGGCGGGATGCCGGCGGCGGCGAAGCGGTACCAGAGGGTGCGCTGCTGCTGGATGCGGCGCAGCGCCTCGTTGATGTCGCCGATGTGCACGCCGGGGCGCACGTACTCCTTGGCCAGTGCCTTCAGGCGGCGGCGCGAGGTCGACGACATCTGCGGGGCGTCGCGTCGCGGGCTGGTGGCGGCGATCAGGTCGGTGAGCGAGCGGTCGAAGACGACCGGCAGGAACTTGTCGAGCGTCTCGCGCAGGTCGGCGAGCAGGCGCAGGTAGGTGCCGAGCTCGTTCAGCGAGGTGAACGGGCGCATCCGGGTCTGGCCGATGAGCTCGTAGGCGCCGGTGAGCAGGCGCGGGAGGTCGGTCTTGTCGAGGCGCTTGGCCAGCTGGTGGGCGCGGTGCGCGTCGTCGCTGGAGGAGAACTGGGCGCCGTACCAGGGCGAGTCGTCGGGTCCGTAGCGGAACTGACCGAGCTCGGCGGCCCGGCTGAGCGCCTTGGCGGCTTTGGCGCGGCCCGAGGCGAGCGACTCGAGCGCCGAGCGGTCGAGTCGGGCGGTGGTCGACGGCGGATTCGGCACGAGCGCCAGGCGGGCGAGCTCGCGCAGGGCATCGAGCACCGAGACCTTGAGCACCGGGTCGACCCGCGACATCGAGGTGCGGTAGTCGAGCAGCACGCTGCGCAGACGCACGAGCGCCTCGTCGACGTCGGCCACGCGGGGCTGAGCGGCCTTCTCGTTGCGGCCGATCGACTGGATGAGGTCGCGACGCAGGGTGCGCGGGGAGACGGCCACGCCGGGCAGCCCCACATCCGAGAGCCGGCGGTTGATGCCGCCGAGGCTGAGCCGGCGGGGGCTCACGACGAGCACGCGCTTGTTCTGGCCGACGAGGGCGCCGATGGCGTTGACGATGGTCTGGGTGCCGCCGGTGCCCGGTAGGGTCTTCACCACGAGCGAGTTGCCGCCGGAGATCTGCGCGATCACGTTCTCCTGCTCGCTGTCGGCGTCGAGCAGCAGCGTGTCGGTGGCGGGGGCGCGGTGGTCTTGCGGCGAGGGGTCGACGGGGTGGTAGCCGTCTTGCACGGCGCGGCGGGAGGTGAGGTTGCCGGCGAGGGCGTCGAGCACCGGATGCGCGAGGTCGGTGCTGTCGGCCAGCATGCCGGAGGCGACGTCGGCGAACGAGGAGACCACCAGGCGCGGCTGCACCTGGAACCAGGCCAGGTGCGAGGTGAGGCTGCGCAGGCGGTCGATGACCGGCTGCGGCTTGAAGACGCCGTTCGAGGCGGCGAGCGCGACGAGGCAGTCGCGGTCGAGGGTGATGTGGAACTGCTCCTGCAGGGCACGCACGAGCTCGGGGTTCACGAAGGGGGCGCCGCGCAGCTTGAGCTCGAAGTCGCGGCCGTAGCGCCGCACCGAGATGGGGCGCAGCAGCACGGGGGCGCGGAACGTGGTGGTGACGCCCTCGTCGTCGCGCCGCCACTCGGCCAGGCCGATAGCGAGCTGCACGGAGTCGATGCCGCGCACCGAGCGCAGTTCGACGCCCTTGTCGGTGATGGCGCCGGCCGCGAGGCGGGCGTTGCGCAACGCGAGCTCGTCGCGGATGAGGCTGGACAGCAGCGTGGAGTTGCCCGTGATGAACTGCGCCAGGCCTCCCGGATGGGTGGTGCTGAGCTCGATCCGCGAGCGCGGAGAATCGTCGAAGTGCAGAAGGGGGGACTCGCCGCCGAGCGCGGCGATCTCGTCTCGCCACTGATCGCGGGTCGGTTCGACCAGGCTCTCCGTGGAGTAGACCTGCCCGATCGGGCTGTTGCCGGACTGACCGCCGCGGCCCCAAGCGGCCTCGACGGAGTCCGTTGCGAACGACGTCTCGTCCGCGTCTCGTTTCTTATCGGCGCGCCACACGCTGCCACAGTACGTGCGCAACTCCGCAATTCCCCGGCAATCCGCGCGAGTTTCGCGTATTCAGCGGAATACTGCACGGCCGGCGCGCGCTACACCTCATGCCATGACTGCTCTCTCGGTTCTCGACCTCATTCCCGTCCGCTCCGGCCAGAACTCGGGCCAGGCGATCGCCGCGGCCCTGTCGCTGGTGCGCACCGCCGAGCGTCTCGGCTTCACCCGCTACTGGGTGGCCGAGCACCACAACATGCCGGCCGTCGCCTCCACCTCACCGTCGACGCTGATCGCGCACTTCGCGGCGCAGACCGAGCGCATCCGTCTGGGGTCGGGCGGTGTGATGCTGCCGAACCACGCGCCGCTGGCCGTCGCCGAGCAGTTCGCCCTGCTGGAGGCCATGCACCCGGGCCGGATCGACCTGGGGCTCGGGCGTGCTCCCGGTTCGGATCCGGTGACCGCCTACATGCTGCGCGGCCAGCGCAACACGACGGATGCCGACCCGGCCGCCAGCTTCCCCACCGATGTCGAGACGGTCGCCGCCCTGCTCGGATCGGACCGGGCCGCCACCGAAGAGCCCTTCTCTTACGGCGACGACCAGCCGGCGGTAGCCCTGAACATCCGCGGGCGTGCCTACGAGCTGAAGGCCACGCCGAACGTGGCGACCGCGCCGGAGATGTGGCTGCTCGGCTCGAGCGACTACAGCGCTGCGCTGGCCGCCTCCCTCGGCATGCCGTTCGTGTACGCCAACCACTTCGGGCAGTCGGGCATCGACCAGGCGCTCGCCCTCTACCGCAGCCGCTTCCAGCCCTCGGTGGCGCTGGCCGCCCCGAAGACGCTGCTCACGGTGAACGTCTCGGTGGCCGAGAGCGACGACCTCGCGCAGCTGCTGGCGCTGCCGCAGCTGATCATGATGGCGCGGTTGCGCACCGGCGGCGCGCTCACCCCGCAGATGACGGTGGAGCAGGCCCGGGCGGTCGAGCTCACCGAGGCCGAGCAGCAGTCGGTGCTGGAGCAGTCCGGCCGCATGCTGATGGGCACCGCCGAGACGGTGGAGGCGCGCATCCGCTCGCTCGCCGAGCAGTACGGGGTCGACGAGGTGATGGTGTCCCCCGCGGGCGCCGCGTTCGACGCCGACCCGCTCGACTCCACCCCCGCTCGCGAGCGCGCGCTCGAGCTGCTCGCCACCCGCTTCCCGGAGCTCGCCGCCTGACCCCAGCCCCGCGCATCCCCGCCGCCCACCCGCGACTTGCCACACGTTGTGGCAAGTCGGCGCTTAAGGCGGCGACTTCTGCCAAGTCGCCGAAGGCTCCGCGCGCGCTCTGACCGCGACTTGCCACACGTTGTGGCAAGTGACCGCGAAAGGCGGCGACTTCTGCCAAGTGGCCGCACTCGCGGCGTCATCGCCTGCGACGGACAGGACGGGACGGGCGGGCATGGGTCAGCCGCAGCTGCGCAGGCTCTGCACGTTCGCGTCGAGCGAGGCAGGGCCGCCGAGCAGGGTGACCCGATCGGCCTTGAAGTCGTTCAGGCTGAGTCGCACCGCCTGCGGCACGCAGTCGCCGTGCACCACGATCAGGGGTGCGCCGAGCGAGCCGGCGAGGGCGGAGCCGGCCAGCGCGTCGGGGAAGTTCGATCCGGTGGCGAAGAACACCCGCGAGCTCGTGTCGTACGCCGCCTGGTTGATGTTGAGCGAGGCCTCGAAACGGTCGGCGCCCGAGATGCGCGTCACCGAGCTGACGCCCGGCACCGATCGCAGCGACGCCAGCACTCCCGACGACACCGAGTTGGGGCCACCCGCCACGGTGACCTTCGTCACTCCGAGTGCCTTCAGGGCCGCGGAGGTGGCGGAGTCGATCGAGCCGGCCGATCCGTTCACCAGCACCACCGGCTTGCCCGAGTGCCCGCCGGCGCCGCTCGCGCTGAGGGCGTCGGGGAAGTTCGTTCCGGTCGCGACGTAGGCTCCGGATGCTCCGCCGGAGGACTTCGGGAAGGCGTACGCGGCCACGTTCCGCGACACCTCGTAGCGGTCGGCACCGCCGAGCCGCACGATCGTGACGCCGGGGCGCAGTGCTTTCAGCTGCTTCTCGACCGCCGGGGAGACCGAATTCGGCCCGCCGACGATCACGATTTTCGTGGGCTTCAGCTGGTTCTGGATCGAGTCGGCCACCACATCCGGGAGCGACCCGGCCTGGGTCAGCAGCAGCGGGGCGCTCTGCGTCACCGCGGCGGGACCGGCCGAGAGCGCGTCGGCGTAGCCGCCGCCGTTCGCCAGGAACACCGTCTTCGTGCCGGACGGGTACGCCTCCTCGGCGATCGCGGCCGAGACGGCGAAGCGGTCGGCGCCCTGCAGGCGGTCGACGTCGATGTGCGGGTAGCCGAACCAGTCGGTGTAGATCACCCAGAAGTTGAGGTTGCCGTAGCTGGTGCAGGCATCCGGGCCCTTGTCCGGATCGAGTGCGTCGGCGTTCGGCGTGTAGGGCGTGTAGGCGTAGAGCGCGGCCGTGGCCTTGTTCTGGATGGTGACGTCGCCCGTTCCGCAGGCGGTGTCGGGTGCGTAATGGATGGGAGTGGTCGCTCCGATGGTGTACTTCGGATTCAGCTGGTAGTACCTCAGCTGCTGGGCCGCGTTGTAGACCTGGTTGGCGAAGCCCTTGTACTTGGGGTCGCAGGGATTGCCGTCGTCGAGGCACTTGTAGCCCGTCGCGGCGTCGTAGGCGCCGTTCGTGGGGGCCGTCGCGTCGATGACCTGCGACTCCTTCTGGATCAGCACGAGCAGTGCCCGCTGGCTCACACCGCAGGCCTTGCCGGCCTTCGCGATGATCGAGGCGGCCGACTCGGATGCGGTGCCGGCGTAGGCGGTGCACTCCGCGTTCGCCGGCTGCCCGGTCGAGGCGAAGGTCTTGCCGGCGATGCAGTTGCCGTTCGTGCACGCCGACGGCGGCGCCTGCGCCGTGAGGAAGGCCTGCACCTGGGCGGCGGTCATCGCGCCGCCGTCGTACATGTTGCCGTCGGTGATGATGTCGCCCGGACGGAAGCTCGTGACGACAACGCCCTCCAGGTCGAAGTGCGGGTCGGGAAGCTCGGATGCGGGCTCAGCAGGCTGTGGAGCAGGCTCCTGGTCGGGCGCGGGGGTCGAGGTCGCCGGGTCGGGCGCGGGGGTCGAGGTCGCCGGGTCGGGCGCGGGAGTCGCGGGAATCGAGGTGGACGCGTCCTCCGCGGGGGTCGAGGTAGCCGGCGGCGTCGGCTCCGGCGTGGCCGCCGAGGCACCCGCCGCTCCCCCGAACAGCAGGCCCGCGGCGAGCGCACCCGCCATCGCCACCGCTGCTGCACTGCGGATCAACCCGGTCCGCCCGATCGTCTTCGACTCAGCCATCCGGCGATGCTACCTCCACCGCCCGGAGATTCGATCGAAATCAGATGAACACATGTCGACGAAATTCGCGTCCGGGCAGAGAGAACGATTGTTCCGTTACGGTGGGAGCGTGCCGTCCACCGTCGCCGCCGCAGCATCCGTCGCTCTCGCCGCCGAGCCCGCGGTCAAAGCGTCGCCGGCCCGCGAGCGGCTGCTGAGCGTCGCCTCCGAACTCTTCTACCGCGAGGGCATCCACCGCGTGGGCATGGACCGCCTGCTCGCCGAGGCCGGCGTCACCCGCGCCACGATGTACCGCCACTTCAGCGGCAAGGAAGCGCTCGTGGCCGCCTACCTGCACCGCGAGGACGCGCTGGCCCGGGCCGGTTTCGCGGCCCGGCATCCGGAGTCCGCCGAGCAGCTCATCCACTGGATCGCCGACGACCTCGCCGGCACGCACCCCCGCGGCTGCGCCTTCATCAACGCCGCCGCCGAATACCCCGACCCCGACAGCGCGGTGCGCCGGATCGTGCGCGACCACCGGGCCTGGTTCCGCGAGGCCGTGATGCGGGTGCTCGAGGCGGCATCGGTTCCGGATGCGACGACCGCCGCCGACGCCCTGGTGCAGTTGCGCGACGCCGCCCTCGTCGGCTGCTCCCTCGACGGCCCGGCGGTGGCCCGCCCCGCGTTCGTGGCGACGGCGCGCCGCCTCTTCGCCGCCTGACGCGCGCCTCGCCGCCGGGAGCGGGCCTCAGAAGTGGGTGATGCCGTACACGGGGGCGGTCGGCGTGAGCAGGGTCCGCAGGCGCGCGAGGGCGCCCGGGGTGCGCTCGCGCAGCAGTCCGGCGGCGCGCAGCATCGAGGGATCGAATCCGCCGAGATAGATCGAGGCGAGCGCCGAGGCGTCCAGCTCGACGTCGGGATCGGCGTCGGCGTCGGCGGTCACCACCCCGCGGCCGTCCGCCACCTGCAGCCGGTGCACCCCCGAGGCGTAGCCGAGGGCATCCGTCACCCCGAGCACGATCTCGCCGGCGACCTCGGGCAGGTACCCGCGCGCCTGGAACGCGGCCGGCAGGTCGAGCACACGCAGCCAGAGCCAGTCGTCCAGGCTCGTGGTCTTCAGCAGCCGCCAGTCGGCGAGCGCCCAGCGCAGCGGGTCGTCGACCGGCGCGAAAGCGTGCGTGACCTTCTCGACCAGGTCGATGGAACCGAGGAGTTGCCAGAGCCCCAGGTAGGCGTCGTCGTTCTGCGCCACGAGGTCGACCACCTCGACGGTGCGCGGTGTCGACTCCCAGCCCTTGAAGCGGTACGAGACGTAGCCGTCGACGCGGCCGGTTTCGTCGCGGTGGACGGCCGCGCGCACGGCGCGGTCCTCCTCGGGATCGTCGCCCTCGCTGTCCAGACCCGCGACGAGGCGCCAGTAGCGGGTCTGGCGGTCGACGGATCCGGGGTTCCGGGCGTGGAACTCGGCGAACACGTCCGGCGCGATGCTCAGCAGCTCGGCCGCGGCGATCAGTTCGCAGCTCCCTGCGGGCTCGCTCAGCAGCCGGAAGCGCTGATCGGTGGCGACCGTGACGGCGTGCACGGCGGTGGCCACCCCGAACCCGAAGCGCCGGTAGATGGTGGCCTCGGTCGCGGTCAGCGCGGCCAGCGCGTAGCCGTCGGCGTGGGCGCGGTGCAGATCGGCCGTCATCATCTCGCGCAGGATGCCGCGACGGCGGTCGGTCGGTCGCACGGTCACCGACGAGATGAGGTGCGCCCTCAGCGGCTCGTCCCCGCCGACGTTGACGGTTCGTTCGAACGAGGCGAAGGTCGCGACCGGCAGCGCGGCGAGCGATGCGGTTCCGGATGCCCCGGTGGCGGCATCCCGGCGGAAGACGCCGGTGAGCATCCGCCCGTCCGCCGCCATGTTGGCCGCGGCGAGGTCGACCCGCTTTCCGAGCGGACGCGGCTCGAGAAAGCCCATGCTCTCGGCCTCGAACCACTCCCGGGTGGCGTCATCGGCCACCCCGTCCGGGGCGGCGGCGGCGAAGGTGCGGAACTCGTAGTCGTCGGTGGTGCTCATGCCTCCCACGCTACTCAGGTCGCGCACCCGGTAGGGGCACGGCCGGTAGCGGGGCGGGCGGTGGCGCGATCTGTAGTGGGCCGGCGGTAGTGGGGCGGTCCGCGGCGCGGCCGAGCGGAGCTCAGTCGCCGCGCGCGCGGAGGGCGTCCTGCTCGCGCTGGCGGCGCGCCTTCGAGACCCAGCCCGCCACCGAGCCGATGGGCACGCGCAGGGCGCCCGCCACCCGGTCGATCGGCTTGCCCGCGTCGAGAACGGCGGCCACCGCGAGCTCCTCGACGCTCGAGAAGCGGCCGTACGACGCCGTGCTCGAGGAAGGCTGCGGATCGACGGCGGCAGTGCCGGCCCCCGCTCCCGCTGCCGCCGCCCGCGCCACCGGCACCGGAAGGGCGCGCTTCGGGGGAACACCGCGGGGCGGCCCGAGCGGTGCAGTGGGGGAACCGGCCGCCGATCCGGAACCGCGGGCCGATGGGGTCGCCGACGCAGCGGGCGGTGACGCCGGTCTCCCCCGCACACCGGCCGCCACCCTCGGTGACGACGACACGGCGGGAGCCGGAGCAGACTCCACCGCCGCCACCCTCGCTGCACGGGAGGGCGCCGCATCCGGAACCACAGCCATGACCTCATCCACCGCCACGTCAGCGTCCACCGCCGCGTCAGCATCCACGTCCACGTCCACGTCCGCGACGGCGCTCGCCACCTCGCCCGCCCCCACCCGCGCGCGCTCGTAATTCTGCTTCTCGGCCTGCGCCAGCGCGATCGTGGCCGACTCCACCAGGTCGCGGATGCGGCGCTGCCGCCGAGCCCGGTAGAACACGAACGCGATGCCCACCACCGGGATGATCAGCAGCAGCGCCCAGAGCAGGGCGAGCGGATGCGCCTCGACCCAGAGCAATACCTCCCAGCGCTCGGTCCAGCCCGAGTCGCTGTTCGACACCTCGGTCACGTCGTCGGCGCCGTCGCGCTGGGCGATCGCCGCGGGACCGCCGCCGGTGAGCGTGTTCCCTTCCGCCCGGGCCGAGGTGTGCGGCCCCTCGAAGACGATCCCGTCGCCCGGATCGACCGCGATGGTGTTGCCGATCACCTCGCTCTGCGAATCGCGCAGGTAGAGGCCGACCGTCTTCTGGCTGATCTCGTTGCCGGCGAACACCACGGAGCCGACCGTCGACACCCAGGCCCCGCCCGAGGCGTTGGCCGAGAGGATGCAGTCCTTCACGCTCAGCCCCCACGAGTTCTCGACCGGGTACCCGGCGGAGTTCTCGCCGTCGGCCCGCGGCGAACCGTCGAAGCGCAGTCCGTAGGCGCTGTTGCGGGTGAGGGTGGAGCCCTCGATGCTCACCTCGCCCGCGCCCTGGCGCACGTTCACGCCGCTGGAGCCCGATCCGATCACCGTGCTCCCGGTGATCGAGGTGCCGACCGTGCCGCCGCCGATCTCGAGGCCCTGCCGGCCCGCGTTGCGGATCGTGGAGTCGCTCACGGCGACGTCCTGAGCCGCGGCCAGGTAGACGCCGATGTGCAGCCCGGAGAAGGTGGAGTGCGCGATCGTGCCGGTCGCCGAGACGACGCTGCTGCCGGTGAGCGCGAAGCCGCCGGTGCGCCCGCTGAAGAAACCGAGGTCGGCGAAGTCGGCGTGATCGGTGGCCACCGTGCCCTCGTGCACGCGGATGTAGGCGCGCCCGTCGCTCAGGTCGGTGTCGGCGGCGCCGGCCGCCTCGTCCCAGGAGGTGAGGGTGATCGGGGCGCCCTCGGCCCCGGTCACGTGCAGCACGCCGCCCCACACCACGAGCGGAGCGAAGCCGCCTGCCCCGCTGGCCATCCGGAGCGTCACGCCGGCACCGTCGAGGTCGAGTTCGGCTCCGCGGGCCACGAACACGGTCTTGCCCAGCAGCAGCGTGCGGTCGTCGACCCGGGTCACGGCGCCGAGCGACACGAGGTCGGCGAGCGTGTACGCGCCCGGCTTCGCGGCGAGAACCACGACGGTGCCGGCCGTTCCGGCGTCGAGCGCGCCGCCGCGGGCGAGCAGGGCCCAGCGGTCGTCGTTGGCCTGCACCAGTTCGCTCTGGTGCAGCTCGTCGTCGTCGACCGGATACGGCGCGAGCGTCGAGGCGGGCCGCGCCGTCGCCTCGGCCGCGTGCACGGCCTGGATGGCGGCATCGTCTCCCGAGATGGGCGTGACGGCCGCCGTGGGGATCGCCACATCCGCACCCGCCGCCACCACGGCATCCGCTTCGCCCGTCGCGACCGGAGCGGCTGCCGGAGCGGCCTCGGGCCCGTCGGGCAGCAGCCCGCCGATGCCCGACCCGATCCCGCCGAGGAACGCGCTCACCCGCGCGGGCACTCCGTTCGACACGGCGACGGTCGCGCCGAGCCCGGCCACGATCACCACGGCCACCGCGAGACGGATCAGCCACCGCCGCCCACCGCCGACCGTGTCGCCGCGCTCCTCCGCCGTCAGCCCGCCGGCCCGTTCAGCCCGTTCAGCCCGCTCGCCCTGCTCGCCCATCAGGCGTCCTGCCCCACGGGCGTCGCATCCGTCGCCGCGCCCGGGCCCGAGTCAGATTCCGAGTCCGTCGATGACGCCGACGCCGACGCCACATGCAGGCTCGCCTCCCGCTGCCCCTCGCCGCCGATCGAGTCGGCCGAGCGCGTCAACCACCCCTGCGTGTTCATGGTGAACAGCGCGAACAGCTTGATCGGCAGCGCCACCAGCATGGTGATCACGGCCACCAGCGGCAGGATCACGATGTCCTCGGGCCGCCGCCACAGATGCGAGATGCCCCGGATGCCCCGCCCCACCAGCACCCACAGCAGCGCCACCCCGAACGCCAGCAGCGGAAAAGGCGCGGTCAGCGCGTGGAACACGTACGCGATGGCGATGAACATGCTGATCGGCGTGAACAGGATCTGCATCACCGTGATCTGCGAGATGAACGGCACCCGGAAGATCCAGCCCCGCCGGATCGCGGTCAGATAGCACCGGTACGAGTTGCGGCTCCAGCGCACCCGCTGCTTCACGAACGCCTGGAACGTCTCGGGGAACATCGACAGCGCCCGCGCTGAATCCTGGTGCGTCACCCGGTACCCCTCCGAGAGCACCAGCCAGGTCAGCCGCCCGTCGTCGCCCGCCACGCACTCCTTGCCGAGGAAGATCTCGTGCTCGAGGTCGGGCAGCTTCGGCAGGATGATCTCGCGGCGGTACGCGCTCGTGCGACCCGAGGCGCAGATCACACCGCCGAAGCGCCCCATCGCCGGCGCGTAGTCGTAGTAGCGCTGGTCGATGATCCAGTCGGCCACGCGCCGCCACACACTGGTCTTCGGCAGGTAGACGTTCTGCCGCGTGCTCACGGCTCCCACGGCGGCATCCACGAAGGGCATCTGGATGGCGTCGTGCATCCCGTCCTCCCACGCGGTGTCGGAGTCGACCAGGATGACCAGCTCTGTGTCGGCGGCGCGGATGCCCACGCCCAGTGCGCTGCGCTTCCCCCGGTGCTTGAACATGATCACGTCGACATCCGGATGCCCCAGCTCGCCGATCTTCCGCTCGGCCTCGGTGTCGGCCACGTCGAGCACGATCACGATGCGCGAGGGGCCCTGCCGCCGCCAGGTCTCCAGGCACCGCAGCAGCACCTCGGGATCTTCGCGGTAGGAGGGCACGACCACGGTCGTCGTGGTGCGGTAGTCGTTCACCACCGGGCGGGTGGATGCCGAGATCACCTTGCGTACCAGCCAGAAGCTCCACGACACGATCCCGAACACGCCGAAGGGCAGCAGCCAGAGGAGGGATCGGCCGAGGTCGTCGAGGAACGACGAAAGGTCGCTGGGCATCGGGTTGCCGCCTGCCTTTCGAGCAGTGGAGTCGGGGGCGGTGCGGAAGGGTGGAGCGGGTGGGAACCGCTCAGGGCCGGGTGAGCCCTGATTCCGTTTTCAGCATAGAGACGGCCGCCCCTCCCGTGGGGCATCCGCGCACCCCCCGTTCAGGGCGCGGCCGGAGCTTTGTAGGCTTGGGGGTATGACGACGCCCGGGCGATCGACCGCCCCCGGGGCGAGGCTGTTCGCTGTCGTCGCGGCATCCGTCGCCCTGGTGTTCGCCGTCTCCGGATGCTCGGCACCGTCGCTCGAGTCCCCCTCCTCCTCGGCCCTGCCGGATTCGTGCCCGGCCGGCGCCGCGGTGAGCACCTCCGACGGCCTGCAGAGCGCCCTCGACTCGGCCTCCGCGGGAGACGTGCTGGTGCTGTCCGACGGACGCTACGAGGGCACCTTCACGATCCGTTCCCAGGGCTCCTCCGACGCGCCGATCACCCTCTGCGGTGGCGCTGCCGCCGTGCTCGACGGCGGCTCGGTCGACAGCGGCTACACCCTGCACCTCGACGGCGCGTCGAACTGGAGGCTCGAGGGCTTCTCGGTCACCGGCGGCCAGAAGGGCGTGATGCTCGACGCCTCCTCGCACAATGAGCTGACCGGGCTCGCCGTCTCCGCGGTCGGCGACGAGGGCATCCACCTGCGCACGGGCAGCAGCGACAACCTGCTCGCGGGCCTGACGGTCTCGAACACCGGCCTCCGCATGCCCGACTTCGGCGAGGGCGTGTACATCGGCAGCGCCGAGGGCAACTGGTGCGATCTCACCGCGTGCGCTCCGGATGCCAGCGACCGCAACCGCGTCGTAGGCGCCACGATCACCGCGACCACCGCCGAAGCGATCGACGTGAAAGAGGGCACGACCGGTGGCGAGCTCACCGGCAACACCCTCGACGGCTCCACGATCACGGCGGCCGACTCGCTGATCGACGTCAAGGGCTCCGGCTGGCAGGTCACCGGCACCACCGGCACGGCTTCGCCCGGCGACGGCGCCCAGGTGCACGTGATCGTCGAGGGCTCCGGATCGGCCAACGTCTTCTCCGGCAACACCTTCGCGGTCGCCGCCGACGGCTACGCCGTGCAGCTCGCCGGCGACGCCCGGACGGCCGGCAACGTGGTGTCGTGCGACAACGTCGCCACGGTCGACGGCGCAGCCGAGCCCGCGTTCGTGACGAACATCAGCTGCACCGGCTGACAGGCTCTCCCGTCGCGCGCTAACCTCGGCTGCATGAGCGACTTCAACACCATGATCATCGAGCAGTTCCGGGCGAACGGCGGCTACGTCGAGGCGAACGGCTTCGGCTCGCGCCTGCTCCTCGTGCACTCGATCGGTGCCAAGTCGGGCCAGGCCCGGATCAGCCCGCTGATGGCCCTGGCGCAAGACGACGGATCGTGGCTGATCGCCGCGTCGAAGGCCGGCGCCCCCGACAACCCGGCCTGGTACGCGAACCTGCTCGCGCATCCGGAGACCGACGTCGAGGTGCCGACCGCCGTAGACGGACCCGTGCCGGGAGGCGCCGTCGACACCGTCTCGGTGCGCGCCGTCTCGCTGCAGGGCTCGGCCCGCGATGCGGCCTGGGCGCAGTTCACCTCGGCGGCCCCCGGCTTCGCCGACTACCAGGAGCGCGCGGGCTCCCGGGTCATCCCGGTCGTGCAGCTGATCCGCCGCTGACGGCTCGTCGACACGGAATCGCCCGTTAAACGTTGGTGGAGAGGGCCGAAGCCCTCCCCACGCAGAATCCTAGCAAGTCGCGCGCGTGTGCGCCAATCAGCGCGTCAGCAGCCCGGCCCGCTCCGGATGATCGTCGAACCACTTGCCGACGTACCAGCACATCGGCACGACCCGGTAGGGCGTCGTGCTCTCCACGTCGTCGACGGCGAAGGCCACGATCTCGCCCGCGTAGCCGTGCCCGCGCTGCCTGGGATCGGTGAAGGTGTGCGTGAACGAGATGGCGTTCTCGTTCTGCACGTAGTCGACCGCACTCACGAGAGCGCCGTCGACCCGGAGGCTGTACCGACGCGCATCCGCGTCGTGGGTGAATTCGCGTGCCATGCTCCGACCCTACGCCCGCGTCAGCCCGCCAGCACCTCGTCGCGCCAGCGAACCGACCTCCCCGGCCGGGCAGAAGACACACCCCTCATTGCGGGCGATCCCGGCGCGTTCTAAGCTGATTGTCAGACAGTCCGATCACCGTACGGCATGGTCGGCGCGATGTCTCGAACAGCGAGGTTCACATGAATTCAGCCCACGTGATCGTGGTGGGGGCCGGCCCCGTCGGTCTGCTGTCGGCGCTGGCGCTCGCGCGCCACGGCATCGAGGTGACCGTGCTCGAGCGCGACACGCGCCTCAACGACTCCCCCCGGGCGGCCGTCTATCACTGGTGTGTGCTGGAGGTGCTGGAGAAGTTCGGGGTGCGCGAAGACGCCGAGGCGGAGGGCGTGATCGTGCGCGGCAACACCTTCCACCGGCTCTCCACCGGCGAGAGCGTGCAGATCAGCCAGACCGCCATCGAGGGCGTGGTGCCCTACCCCTACAACCTCAACCTCGGGCAGGACAGGCTCGGCCAGATCTGTCTCGACCACCTCTCCCGCCTGCCGAACGCGACCGTGCGCTGGGGCGACGGCGTCGCCGCCGTGAGTCAGGATGCCGGCGGCCCGGGTGAGGACGGGGCATCCGGCGGCGTCACCGTCACCCTCGATTCCGGTGCCACGCTGGCGGCCGACTGGCTCATCGGCGCCGACGGCGGTCGCAGCGCCGTGCGCAAGGCCCTCGGGCTCGATTTCCCTGGCCTGACGTGGGACGACCGCTTCGTCGCCACGAACATCCGCTTCGATTTCGAGGCCTACGGCTACGGCCGGGCGAACATGGTGATGGATGCGGACCTCGGCTGCATCGTGGCCCTGCTCGACCGGGAGGGCCTCTGGCGCGTCACCTTCGCCGAGAGCGACGACCTGCCCGAGGCCGCCATCCCCGACCGCATCGATGCCTTCATGAAGGCCTTCCTGCCCGGCGACAAGCAGTACGAACTGGTGCAGTTCTCGCCGTACCACATGCACCAGCGGTCGGCCGAGAGCTATCGCGTGGGCCGGGTGCTGCTGGCCGGCGATGCCGCGCACCTCACCAACCCCACCGGGGCGATGGGCCTCACCAGCGGCGTCTTCGACGTGGAACTGCTGGTCGACCGCCTCCTCGCGGTGATCGCCGGAGAGGCCGACGATGCGGCCCTCGACGACTACGCCGACCGTCGCCGCACCGCCTTCCTCGACAACGCCTCACCCACCGCGACCCGCTTCAAGAACCTGGTCTACGGCGGCGTGCAGGCCGACATCGACGAGGCCTTCGAGCTCTACCAGCGGGTCGAGCGAGACCCCGAGGCCTCCCGCGACTTCTTCCTGGGAGTGCAGTCCCTGCGCGAGCCCGAGTTCCGAGGCGTTCCCCTGTAGCCCGCCTCCGCCCTACTCGTCGGTGGTCTGTGCCTCAGCCGCGGCACGCTTCTGCGCCTTGTACCTCTTCCGAGCCTCCCACGCTTGTGCGATGCCGAGACACACCCAGCCGAAAGGCAGGAGCCACCGCCACCCCGCCTCGTCCGGGTCTCTGAGCATCAGAGCCGCGCTCATCCCCGCCATGACGAAGAAGCCGACCGAGATCGAGGCCACTGCCTTCCAGCTCAACCCACCCCGCGGAACAACCATCCGATCCCCCAATCGGCAGCAACCATACTCGTCCTGGCATGACCCCGCCCAGCTCGCCTGGTCAGCCGCACGACGGATGGAGAGACAGCTCACCCCCAGAGGTGCCACCTCGACGCCAAAGCCAGCCCGGCCACGAGAACGAACACCAACCCCGCGATCCAGCCCAGAGCGACCCGCGAGCCCCGGTTCACCGGGGATCCTTGTTCGTGCGCCGCAGCACGTTGACTCCGACCTGATCCCCCATACGCACCGACAGTACGCCGAACCGCCGGCCCACAGAACTCGCGCCGATCATGGCACGAGATCGCCGGGAGCGCGGTAACACCTCGGTGCCCCTGGAGGGACTCGAACCCCCAACCTGCTCCTTAGGACGGAGTCGCTCTTCCATTGAGCTACAGAGGCTGACCCGCCCAGTTTAGCGGGCCGGCCGCAAGCGCAGCGCGGTGCGCGCTACGCGGCCGCCTCGAGGAAGGTCTCCCATTGCGGCTCGGCGCGCTCGGCGCCCTTGATGCTCCAGCCGGCCTGGTGCGGCATCCGGGGCGAGGTGCGCAGCGACCAGCCCATCTCGGCGGGCGTGCGATCGCTCTTGATGTTGTTGCAGCGCAGGCAGCAGGCCACGAGGTTCTCCCAGGTGTCCTGGCCGCCACGCGACCGCGGCTGGATGTGGTCGATCGTCGTCGCCGATCCGCCGCAGTAGCCGCAGCGCTGGTTGTCGCGGCGCAGCACGCCCCGGCGCGACACCGGCATCATCCGGTTCAGCGGCACCCGCACGTACCGGGTGAGCAGGATGACCGCCGGGCGATCGTAGGCGTCGCCCGTGGTGCCGAAGACAGGATGCTCTTCATCCCGGGCCAGCACCCGCGCCTTCTCGTTCATCACCAGCACGAGCGCCCGCTTGAACGAGACGACTCCGAGCGGTTCATATCCTGCGTTGAGGACCAGTGTTCGCATGCTCTCCCTTTCGGACAGACCTGGACGGCTTCCAGGCGTTCGATGTTTCACAAGCCGGCATCGGGACGCGAAGACGCGCGGACAACAAAAAAGGCGCCGTCACAATGACAGCGCCTTGCTCAGCAGAACCGATATGCGGTCCTGACTCAGTCCACTCGTGTGCCTGCGCACGAGCAGCAGGAGACGACCCGTGGGGCGGATGCTCCTACCGTGCGACATCAGGCTCTCCAGATCTCGAGGACGATCAGAGCTTCAGAGTACGACAGAAAAGGCGTACCACATATCTGTGGCACGCCTTTTCGCGTCTCGGTAACGAAGTGTTTACACGCCTCGAGTGGCTACGCCACGATCCGAACGAAGTAGTAGCTCCCCCACACCGGGCGGTGCTCGACGAAGCGGCCCCAGTCGGGCGAGTCGATCATCGTGCCGTCGCCGGCGTAGATGCCCACGTGGCCGATCGGGTAGATCATGAGGTCGCCGGCCTGCGCGTCTTCCGGAGCGATCGGGATGCCCATGGCCGCCTGGTTGCTCACCGTGCGCGGAAGGTAGATGCCGAAGGCGCCGAACACGTACTGGGTGAGGCCGTCGCAACCGAAGCTGGTGTCGGGGCTCGCACCGCTGCCGTAGGGCACCACGCCGACGAACTGCTCGGCGAAGGCGACGAGCGCCGCTCCGCTGTAGGAGCCCGACGGAGGGTTGACCGTGAACGCGCCGTTGTTCGAGGCGCCGGTGGTCTTGGCGGTGGCGGCAGCCGCCTCGGCCGCCGCAGCGGCCTCGGTGGCGCGCACGGCCGCGGCAGCGGCCTCACGGGTCGCGGCGAGCTGCTCGGTCGTGGGGGCCACGTAGTTGTCGCGGCTCACGGCCAGCGCGGCCGACGCATCCGGAACCACCAAGGTCTGGTTGCCGCTGAGCGCCGCATCCGTCGCCACACCGTTGTCGAAGTTGCCGCCGCCGCCGAAGGCGTAGGCCGGGAGGGCCATGGTGGCGATCAGGGCCGCGGCGAAGGTCATCACGACAACGCTGACGGCGCCCTTCTTGGTGGGCTTCTTCAAACGAGGCAGGCGGATGCTCGGGCCCACCTTGCGGGGCTCGGCCACAGCGACAGCCGTCGTCGGCTTCGCGGCGGGAGGCGCGACCACGGGGCGCACCACCATTGCGGAACCGGCAGCCGCCGAAGCCGCGCCGGCAGCACGCGATTCGAGTTCACGACGCTCGCGACGACTGCCCGGTTGAGCGGATGCTGCGGTGGGAAGTGTCTCGGGTGTGTTCGGGTCTTCGGGGTTTCGCCCGGCTTCGGGCGACTCTCCATATGGGGCCAAAATGCAATCCTCCGGCACCTCGCGCAGCTAGGGCACTGCTCCCGTCCACACGTTAAGGGCGTGTGTTTTCGGTGTCCAAGAGACGGGAAACGAGGTGTCTTGGCCCGGATCCACCCCCGTTAGGCGGGCGGTGGACTCGTTCGAGGATACGTGAGGCCCTCGCCTTTGTCACCTCGAAACCGACCCTTTTTAACAATTCGGTAACGCAAGGCGAAGGGGAAGGGCTCAGATCCCTACGAATATGTGGCTCGCGACCTCATTGGGCAGTTCGAGCCCGCCGTCGAAACCTTCGACCTCGACTAGAACGTAGGAGCCGACGGCCGAGAACGCGGCACTGTTGCCCGGCACCACGCCGGCCTGCTTCAGCTGCAGCAGGAGTTCGGGATCGACCTGAGCGGGCTCGCCGAGGCGGCGGATGGTCTTGGTCTGCTTGCCCACGGCGCCGTGGACGAGCGTGACGATGTTCACCACGCCGCGCGTGAACGGCACCGCGGCGTCGTCGCCGAAGGCATCCAGGCCCGGGATCGGGTTGCCGTAGGGCGACTCCGTAGGGTGATCGAGCATGTCCAGGATGCGCAGCTCCACCTGCTCGCTCATCACGTGCTCCCAGCGGCAGGCCTCCTCGTGCACCAGCTCCCACTCGAGGCCGATGACGTCGCTGAGCAGCCGCTCCGCGAGGCGGTGCTTGCGCATCACCGAGATGGCCTTCTTGCGGCCGGCCTCGGTGAGTTCGAGATGCCGATCGACCGAGACGACCACCAGACCGTCGCGCTCCATCCGTCCGACGGTCTGCGAGACGGTGGGGCCCGAGTGACCGAGGCGCTCTGAGATGCGGGCACGCAGAGGGTTGATGTTCTCCTCCTCGAGCTCGAGGATCGTGCGGAGATACATCTCGGTCGTATCGATCAAATCTGCCACTGCATACTCCTAGGCCTTGTGAGGCGTACCTAACCAGCCTACTGTTTCGGCGTGCCGGTCGGGCGCTCGCGCGTCGATACTATGGTCATCATGGCCGAGATCCAGATTCCCACCGACAGACTCCCCGTGGACGGCCGATTCGGCTGCGGACCCTCGAAGGTCCGCCCGGGTCAGCTCGAAGACCTCGTCACCCGGGGAGCCTCGCTGCTCGGCACGAGCCACCGCCAGGCCCCCGTGAAGAACCTGGTCGGCTCGGTGCGCGACGGCCTCTCCTCTCTCTTCTCCCTCCCCGAGGGCTACGAGGTCGTGCTCGGCAACGGCGGCTCCACGGCGTTCTGGGATGCGGCCGCGTTCGGCCTCATCCAGAAGCGGGCCGAGAACCTGTCGTTCGGCGAGTTCGGCTCCAAGTTCGCCGCCGCCGCCGGGGCTCCCTGGCTCGAGAAACCGCACGTGGTGAAGAGCGACGGCGGATCGCGCGGCGAGATCGAGGTACTCGAGGGCGTCGATGTCTACGCCTGGCCGCACAACGAGACGAGCACCGGCGTGATGGCCCCGGTGAAGCGGGTGCACGGCGACGCCGGCGCGCTGACCGTCGTGGATGCCACGAGCGCAGCGGGCGGCATCGACTTCGACACCGCCGAGGCCGACGTGTACTACTTCGCCCCGCAGAAGAACTTCGCCTCCGACGGCGGCCTCTGGTTCGGCCTGTTCTCCCCCGCCGCCCTCGAGCGCGTCGAGTCGATCGCGGCCTCCGACCGCTACATCCCCGAGTTCCTGAGCCTCAAGAACGCCGTCGACAACTCGCGCCTGAACCAGACGCTGAACACGCCCGCCATCTCGACGCTGGTGCTGCTCGACAACCAGATCTCCTGGATCAACGAGAACGGCGGCCTGCCCTGGGCCTCCGCCCGCACCACCGAGTCCTCCTCGGCGCTCTACGACTGGGCCGAAGGCGTGTCGTATGCGACGCCGTTCGTGTCGAACCCGGATCACCGCTCGCAGGTCGTGGTCACGATCGACTTCGACGACAGCATCGACGCCGCAGCCGTGGCCAAGACGCTGCGCGCCAACGGCATCGTCGACACCGAGCCCTACCGCAAGCTCGGCCGCAATCAGCTGCGCGTGGCCACCTTCGTGGCGATCGAGCCCTCGGATGTGCGCCAGCTGATCTCGTCGATCGAGTACGTGGTCGAGAACCTGGCTTCCTAGCCCGTCGGCCGCGATCGGCCGGAATCCTCCAAACGAAACGCCCACCGGCCTCCTAGACGGAGGTGGTGGGCGTTTCGTTTGGAGTACCCCAGGGGTCAGCGACCGGCGGAGTAGTCCTCGGCGTGCGGGTCGTCGTCCGTGCCGTCGGCGTAGAAGTCCTCGTCGTCCTGGTCCGTTTCTTCGTCATCGTCGGACTCATCGTCATCCGACTCATCGTCGTCGGACTCGTCGTCGTCGTCGGAGTCGTCTTCCGCGGCGGCCTCTTCGAGCTCGTCGTCGTCGGTGACGTGGTCGTCGATGTCGATGCCGTCGTCGAGGTCGAGACCGGTGTCGTCGTCGAGGTCGTCCTCGTCGTCGTGCTCCTCGTCGTCGTGGTCGTCATCGTCGTCGTCGTGGTCATCGTCGTCGCCCTCGGCGGACGCCGTGGCGGCGGCCAGCTCCTGGGCGAGCTGATACTCGGCCAGACGCTCCGACCAGGGCAGCCAGTCCGGCGCGATCAACGCGTTCTCGCCCGGCAGCATCTCCACCTCGAGCACCGAGGGCTCGGAGTCCTCGTCGATGCGTGCGAGGGTCACGGTCCAGTGCCATCCGGGGTAGCCGGGCAGCTTCGACTCGAAGAACAGGCTCAGCACGTGGTCTTCAGCCGCCGACGACCCCACGATCGGCCCGATGTTCACCGAGGGGGTGATCTCCAGCAACGCCGCGCGAGCGAACTCCACGGAGCCCAGCAGCACCTCATCGGTCAGCGGCTCGCGCACCGGCTCGGCCTCCTCAGCCTCGATCTGCTCGGCCTCGATCTGCTCGGACTCCGGCTGCTCCGCCTCGAACTGCTCGGCCTCCGGCTGCTCCGCCTCGAACTGCTCGGGCACGACCTCGTCAGACGGCACTAGGCGTCCAGCTCGTCGGCCACCTTGCGCAGGAGCGCGGCGATCTTGCGGCTGTGCGCGCTGTCGGGGTAGCGGCCTCGCTTGAGGTTTCCGCCGATCGAATCGAGCACCTTCACCAGGTCTTCGATGATCACCGCCATGTCATCCGCGGGCTTGCGGGAGAGCTTCACCATGCTCGGCGGGGCTTCGAGCACCCGCACCGAGAGCGCCTGGGCGCCGCGCTTGCCGTCGGCGATGCCGAACTCGAGCTTCGTGCCGGCCTTCACCGTGGTACCGGCAGGCAGGGCCGACGCGTGCAGGAACACTTCTTGACCGTCATCGGAACTGATGAAGCCGAAGCCCTTCTCGTCGTCGTAGAACTTGACCTTGCCGGTGGGCATCGTGAATCTCCTCGTGTAATCGGGCCCGAATACCGCTTCGGGCCACTGACCAGCCTACCGGTGCCCGTATCCTTGGTGACGTGAGCGAAGCAGACTCCCCCTCCAGCGGCCGTATCGAGCGCGCGCTCGCCTTCATGATCGCCGCCACCCTCGGGCTCTCGGTGCTCGCCTTCCTGGCGCTGATCGTCGGCACCGCGGTGGGCGTGCGCGACTTCGGCGAGGGCGTCTGGCCGGTCATCATCTTCCTGCCGCTGATCGGCCTGCCGATCGGCTTCGTGCTCATGCTGGTGCTGCTCATCCTCAACATGCGCCGCCGGCTGCGCGACGCTCGCGGGAGTCGATGAGCGAATCGCTCACGCTCGCCCGCCGGCTCAGCGCCCTCGACGACGACGCGCTCTGCGCCCTGCTGTCCTCGCGGCAGGTCACACCGCGCGATGCGCGCGACTTCTTCGACCTGGCGGACCTGCTGCTGAGCCCCGCGTCGGTGCGGGCCGCCCTGCGCACGATCGACCGGCCCACGCTCGAGGCGCTGGCCTCGAACGGCTCGTTCCCGGATGCCGCGAGCGAACGGATGCTGACCCGGCTCGGCCTGCTCGTTCCGGATGCCGGTGTCCCGCTGGGTGTGCGCGAGCAGGCGGCTGACGCCCTCGAGGCCCGTCCGCTGGACGACCCGGCCTCCGGCACCCCGCCGATCATCCCGGCCGATGCCGCTGTCGCGGGCGAGCGAGCATTCACCGCGGTCTCCGCCGTGGCCGAGATGGGCCACCAGCTGCGGCTCACCCCGGCGAAGATCCGGGCGCACGGCGGTCTCTCCGCCTCCGACGAGAAGCGCTTCGCCGCGGTGCTCGGCCTCGACCCGGCCGTCATCCAGCCCCTGCTCGAGGTCGCCCGAGCGGCCGGCCTGGTGCAGATCGACGCCGACGCCGTCTTCTCCACCACGCTCGCCGAGGCCTGGGGCGAGCTCTCCCCCGCCGCCCGCTGGTTCGCGATCGCCACGGCCTGGCTGCGATCGCTCCCGACACCTGTGCGCCGAACCCTCGCCTCCGCAGCCGGGAATTCCTGGCTGTCCGGCGAGAGCCTGCGCCACGCGTTCAGCCGGCTCTATCCGGCCGCCGACGCCGCCCTGCTCGACGCTCTGCCTCCGGTCGACGCCGTCGCCGCGGCGCTGGGCCTCACGATCGACGGCGCTCCGACCGTGTTCGGCGCCGATCTGCTGCGTGCCTCGGCCGCCCTCGACCCGGCACGGCGCCCTGGCTCCGCGGATCCGGCCACGCCGTCCGAGCCCGCCGACCCGGCCCAGCCGGCCGGCGAGATCACCCAGCCCGACCCGGACGACCTGGCCGACCTGTCCACCGGGCCGGACCTGGCCGACGAGTCCACCTGGCCCGACCTGGCCGACGACGTCGCCCCACCCGCTCCGGCCGACGAGTCCACCTGGCCCGCCTTGGCCGGCGCGGCCGTCCTCCCGGAGCTCGCGGCCGCCCTGCCCGCCGAGGTCGACCGCGTCTACCTCCAAGACGACCTGACGATCATCGCTCCCGGCCCCTTGGCGCCGCCGGTCGATGCGCGCATCCGCTCGCTCGCCGATCTCGAGAACCGCGGCGTCGCATCGAGCTACCGGGTCTCCCGGCAGAGCGTCGATCGCGCACTCGCCTCGGCCGAGAGCGAAGCGAGCCTGCGCGAATTCCTCGGCGGCATCAGTCTCACCGGCATCCCCCAGGCCCTCGACTACCTGCTCACCGAGGGCGGCCGCCGCCACGGCCTGGTGCGCGTCGGCCCGGCGCGAGTCGAGGCATCGGCCCAGGCCCAGGAATCGACGTCGACATCGACATCGACATCGGCACCGGCACCGGCACCGGGCTCCGGATCGGGCGTCGGATCGGGCACCGGCACCCGCATCCGCAGCGCCGACGCCACCCTGCTCGCCGCGCTGGCCGTCGACCAGTCCCTCGCCGCCCTCGGCCTCCGGCGCGACGAGCCGGGAGGGCTGATAAGCCGCGCCGACTCGGTCGCCTCCTACTGGCTGCTGCTCGACGCCGGCTACCCCGTGCTCGCCGTCGATGCCGCCGGAGAACCGCGGATGCTGCGCCGCGCGCGCATCCTGGATCGCCGCGAGGCGCCACCGGCACCCTCCGACGACCCGCCGATCACTCCGGCCGTCGTCGAGCTGGTGGCCCGGCTCCGCCAGGTGTCCGTCGAGGCCGGCGACGACGAAGCGGCCTGGGTGGGCCGCGAACTCGGCAAGGCGGTGCGCGCCCGCACCCCGGTGATCATCGAGGTGAGCCTGCCCGACGGCACCGCGACCAGGCTGGAGGTCACGCCGCTCAGCTTCGCCAACGGCCGGCTGCGCTGCGTCGACGTGCGCGCCGGTGTCGAGCGCACGGTGCCCGTGGCGAACATCCTGTCGGTCACGACCGCCTGAGAGCGGGTCGACGTAGACTCGGCTGCTATGCCCGACGGCCCACTCATCGTTCAAAGCGACCGCACCGTTCTGCTCGAGGTCGCGCATCCGCAGGCCGAATCCGCCCGCCACGAGCTCGCCGTTTTCGCCGAGCTGGAGCGTGCGCCCGAGCACGTGCACACCTACCGCATCACCCGGCTGGGCCTCTGGAACGCCCGCGCGGCCGGTCACGGGGCCGAGGAGATCGTCGAGACGCTCGAGCGCTACTCCAAGTTCGCGGTGCCGCAATCGGTGAGCCTGGAGATCGTCGAGACCATCGGCCGCTACGGCAAGCTCGTGATCGAGCGTGTGGGCGACGGCCCCTTGCAGCTGCGGTCGACGGATGCGGCGGTGCTGACCGAGATCAGTCGCGCCAAGAAGGTGGCTCCTCTGCTCACCGAGCGGCACGAGGACGGCTCGTTCAGCATCGAGCCCTGGGCCCGCGGGCAGCTGAAGCAGGAGCTGATCAAGCTCGGCTGGCCGGCCGACGACCTGGCCGGCTTCACGCCGGGCACCCCGCACGCGATCGAGCTCGACGAATCCGGCTGGCAGCTGCGGGGCTACCAGCAGCAGGCTGTGGACGAGTTCACCTCTCACGGGTCGGGCGTGGTGGTGCTGCCCTGTGGTGCGGGCAAGACGCTGGTGGGCGCCGCCGCGATGGCCGCGGTGAAGACGAACACGCTCATCCTCGTCACCAACACGGTCTCGGCCCGGCAGTGGCGCTCCGAGCTGCTGAAGCGCACGAGTCTCACCGACGACGAGATCGGCGAGTACTCGGGTCTGGTGAAGGAGGTCAAGCCGGTCACGATCGCGACCTACCAGATCCTCACCGCCAAGCGCGGCGGGGTCTACGCGCACCTCGAACTGCTCGACGCACTCGACTGGGGACTCGTGGTCTACGACGAGGTGCACCTTCTGCCGGCGCCGGTGTTCAAGCTCACCGCCGACCTGCAGGCGCGGCGGCGGTTGGGCCTCACAGCCACGCTGGTGCGCGAAGACGGCCGCGAGAGCGACGTGTTCAGCCTGATCGGCCCGAAGCGCTTCGACGCCCCTTGGAAGGAGATCGAGGCGCAGGGGTACATCGCCCCCGCGAACTGCTTCGAGGTACGGGTCGACCTGCCCTACGACGAGCGGATGACCTACGCCGCGGCCGCCGACGACGAGCGCTACCGCCTCGCCGCCACCGCTCCCGCCAAGCTCGAGGCCACGCGCCGCTTGATCGAGCACCATCGGGGCGAGCGCATCCTGGTGATCGGGCAGTACCTCGAGCAGCTCGACGAGCTCTCCCGCGCGCTCGGCGCTCCGCAGGTCACGGGAGCGACGCCCGTCGCCGAGCGCGAGCGGCTGTTCGAGGCGTTCCGCCAGGGCGAGCAGACGATCCTCGTGGTGAGCAAGGTCGCCAACTTCTCGATCGACCTGCCCGAGGCGAGCGTGGCCATCCAGGTCTCCGGATCGTTCGGCTCACGCCAGGAGGAGGCGCAGCGCCTCGGCCGCCTCCTGCGCCCCAAGGAGTCCCGCCTCTCTGCCAGCTTCTACACCCTGGTGGCCCGCGACACCGTCGACCAGGACTTCGCCCAGAACCGCCAGCGCTTCCTGGCCGAGCAGGGCTACAGCTATGAGATCGTCGACGCAGAAACCCTCGCCATCGCATAAAAAGGCTGCAAATAGCGATGACCGACGCCCTATATGGGGTCGGTCATCGCTATTTGCAGCTTTATTTCACTCGGGGAGGGCGGCTTCGGCCTCGTTGGAGTCGCCGGCGATGCCTCGGGCCAGAGTGCGGTTCTTGAAGAAGTCGGGGCGCAGGCGCGACTGCACGAGCATGATCACGATGCCCAGCACGATGATCGTCATGCCGAGGATGAACACCAGCCCCACGCCGCCGATGTTCGAGCCGCTGCCGTAGTCGGGGTTCGCGCTCTCGATGATGGTCGTGAAGAACAGGACGCCCAGGATCAGCCCGCCCACCAGCGGCGAGAAGAACTGGAAGAAGAAGTTGCGCGCGCTCGAGAACCACTGCTTGCGGAAATACCACACGCACGCGAACGCCGTCAGCCCGTAGTAGAAGCAGATCAGCATGCCGAGCGTGGTGATGGTGTCCCACAGCACGTCCTCCGAGATGAACCGCATCACGGTGTAGAACACCGAGGCCACGATGCTCGACACGATCGTGGCGTAGCCCGGCGTGAAGAACTTCGGATGCACCTTCGAGAACTTGGGCGACAGCGCCCCGTAGTGGCCCATGGCCAGCAGGGTGCGGGCGGGCGACACGAACGTCGACTGCAGCGACGCCGCCGATGACGACAGCACCGCGATCGACACCAGGATGGCCAGCGGCCCGAGGATGGGGCCGGCCAGCGAGAAGAACACGTTGCCCTGGATCTCCTCGTTGCCGAGGCCGAACTCCCCCGTGCCGGTGCCCGCGTAGTTGATCAGCGCCACCGAGAGGAAGAGGTAGAGCACCACGATGATGACGACGGTGGCCGTGGCCGCCCGGCCGGGGGTGGAGGCCGATCCCTTGGTCTCCTCGCTCATCGTGAGGGTCACGTCCCAGCCCCAGAAGATGAAGATGGAGAGCGAGAGCCCGGCCGCGAAGGCGCTGAACGAGCCGACGGCGAAGGGGTTGAACCAGTCCAGCGAGATCGGCAGCGCGTCGAAGGCGTCGCCCGCCCCCACATGGATGAACGCCACGATGCCGAAGAACACCATCACGAGCAGCTGGAAGCCCACCAGCACGTACTGCAGCTTCTGTGTGGTCTGCATGTCGCGGTAGGAGATGAGGGTGGCGCCGAGCATGAACGCCAGACAGGTGATCACGTTGATGAACGGGTTCGTGGTGAGCTCGGCGATCGACGGGTTCTGGAAGATCTGCGACAGCATCAGGTAGAAGAAGTCCACCGCGATTCCGGCGAGGTTCGACAGCACCACGATGGTGGCGGCGATCAGTCCCCAGCCGGCCATCCAGCCGATCCAGGGGCCGAACGCCCGGGTGGCCCAGGTGAACGAGGTGCCCGAGTCGGGCATCCGGCTGTTCAGCTCGCGGTAGCCGAAGGCCACGAGCAGCATCGGGATGAAGCCGACCAGGAAGATGGCGGGCACGTGCGTGCCGACCTCGGCCACGGTGGGGCCGAGCGCGCCGGTGAGGGTGTAGGCCGGGGCGATGCACGAGATGCCGATGACGATGGCGCCGACGAGACCGACGGTGCCGGCGCCGAGGCCCTTCTTCGACAGGGCGGCGGTGGCCGCGGTCGGCGGGTTCGTGGTGTCGCGGGCGGTCATGACAGGTCTCCGATCGTGAACGAGGAGTCGCGCGGAACGACCACCATCGGTACGGGCAGTTCGCGCAGCATCTTCGCGGCGGTCGATCCGAGGAACAGGTGCTTGGGCTGGGCCAGTCGGCTCGAGCCGATCAGCACGATCTCGGCCGGGTCCCACTCGAGCGTGGTGACCGCGTCTTCGATGCGGTGACCGGATGCCACCTCCGAGGTGACCGCGATGTCGGCGGGCAGGTGGGAGAGAGCCTCTTCGAGCACCGAGGCGGCGTGTGCTTCGGCGCGGGCGACGGCATCCGGATGCGCCGGGTCGGCGGGACGGTCGAGCGCGACCAGCGACACCAGCCGGAGCGGAACCCCACCGCGGCGCGTCGCGCCGATCGCGGCGGCCAGCAGCTCGTCGGCGCCGGGCCGGGTGCCGATGGCGCAGGTGACACGGCTGATCGGCGCATCCGTTCCCGGCTCGCCGCTGCGGTCGGGGGCGAGGGCCACCGGCACGGTCGCCGAGTGCAGCAGCGCGTTCGCGTCGCTGCCGAGGGAGAAGCGGCCCAGGATGCCGCCGCGTGCCGCCCCGATCACCACGAGCTCGGCCTTCAGCGTCTCGACGGCCTCCAGCAGCCCGTCGGACGGTGACTCGGCGTACACGACGTGCGGGGTCGCCTGGAGGTCGGCCGGCACGGCCGCGACGGCTTGGGCCAGCCAGCCCTCGGCCGTCTCCCGCAAGAACTTCTCGTACCCCGGATCGGCCGGCACGAGCGTCGGCCGGGCTTCGTTCGCCAGCACCAGCACGAGGTCGAGCCGGGCCCCTGTCGTACGGGCGAGCCGCACCGCGAGCGCGAGGGCGTCCCGCCCCGAAGAAGTGTCCGTATAGCCGACGACGTATCTCATCCAGACATACTGTCGGAGAATCGTCAGGAATCGCCACCTGACACATCCGAGATGCTCCCAGGCTTCGCACAGCGAACCCGCAGATACTTGTCTCATGACCGGCCCACGCATCCTGATCGTCGACGACGAACCGAACATCCGCGACCTCCTCACCACGAGCCTGCGTTTCGCGGGCTTCGCGGTGCGTGCTGTCAGCAATGGCGCCCAGACCATCTCGGCGGTGCTCGAAGAAGAGCCCGACCTGATCATCCTCGACGTGATGCTGCCCGACATGAACGGCTTCGGCGTCACCAAGCGACTACGGGCCGCGGGCTACACCGCGCCGATCCTCTTCCTCACGGCGAAGGACGACACCGAGGACAAGATCACCGGCCTCACCGTCGGCGGCGACGACTACGTCACCAAGCCGTTCAGCCTCGACGAGATCGTGGCGCGCATCAAGGCCATCCTCCGCCGCACCATGC
>NZ_JAHFUW010000020.1 GCF_023264855.1 Herbiconiux sp.
ACTCACCGCCCCCGACACCGGGCAGATCTGCACCGTGACCCGCCGCCGCTACCGGCCCACCGCAGAACTGCGCACCGTCCTCACCATCGACGACCAGACCTGCCGGTTCCCGGGCTGCCGACGCCGCGCGACCGCCTGCGAACTCGACCACACAGTGGACTGGGCCCACGGCGGATCCACCACCCCCGACAACCTCGCCCACCTCTGCCCCAAACACCACCACCTGAAACACTCCACCGGATGGCGAGTTCAACCCGACCCCACCGGCAACCGCACCCTCCACTGGACAAGCCCCGGCGGCACCACCTACACCACCACCCCCACCGGACGAACACCCACGACTCCACCAGCACCACCTCCGGCGGCACCTCCACCTCCACGACCACCGGTCGACATCTTCAGCACGCCCTCCAGCGCGCCACCGAGCGGTCCCGACTACGATCCACCACCGTTCTGACCACACGAACCTGCCGTCGAAGGGTCCGCCGGTGACTGAGGGGCGATGCTCGCTCCACCGGACAGCCAGGGCTCGGGCCCGCAGGTCGCGCACAGCGAAACCCGATGAAGGCGGCGTACTGCACTCAGGTAGAGCAGCACCGATCTCCCGGATTCACGACGGAGCATCCTGAATCCAGCAGATTCGCTCGAGAACGCGAGCAATGCTGTGCCGATGCTCACGGGCGGTCACGGTAAGCCGCGAGGGCGCAAGAGGGGCGCGCCATCGCACGAAGCTGGGCGCGCCCACGCGCGAGGGCGCGGAACTGACGGCGCCGACGCGCGAGGGCGTTCGGGTGGCCGGCTCAGCTCGGGAGAACGACGATCCAGACGAACCAGACGATCATCGCGAGCCAGACGAGCGTGGCGGCGGCCGCCAGAGCAGCCGATCCACGACCGCCCAGACGCCACACCGGGATCAGGCCGAAGAAGCCGACTCCGAGCAGGATGCCGAGCCACGGCAAGATCGTCGGCACGCCGACGAGCGTGAAGCCGGGGTACGCACTGAGCGTCGTGGCGATCACGATCCAGACCGCGCCGAGGAAGACGGCGCCGGTGACCGGCGCGATACCGCTGGCCAGCAGCAAGCCGAAGGGCTCGCGGCGGAGCGTCTGTACGAGCACCGCGATGATCCAGCCGATCAGCCACAGGGCCACGAATACGCCGAAGATCAGCGGCACGGTCAGCTCGAACGCGTTCTTCTGATCGACCGCGGTCACCACCGAGGCGAAGCGCGACGTCGGGTGCACCGAGTCGGCGCTCACCAGCGGGTACGCCGCAGCGCCATCGGTGCACGTCGTCTGCACCGCCGCTCCGGGCGCGGCCAGCCAGGTGGCCAGCTGATCCATCGCGCAGACATCTGCCGTGGCGCCCGCGCGGCCGTTCGCCCCGACGATCACCAACTGGTTCGAGGGGAACGCCGCCTGCCCCGACTGCGCCGCACCGACCGAGATCAGCGGGTCGCTGTCGGAGGCGAAGATCAGCGTCGGCTGCGGCGCCGGCGCGGTGGCCCGGTTCTCGGTGGGCGACGGCGGCAGACCGAGCGATCCGCAGATCGCATCGGCCGCCGTCAGGTAGGTGAGAACCGGGAGCGGCACCGGATCCGTGCTCTCCGAGCCCTCGGCCGCCGGCACCGTGGGGTCGGCCGACCAGAACGGCTGCTCGTCGCGGCAGGTCTCCAGCCAGTACAGCCCGAGGCTCGTGTCGGCGACGTGCTGCAGGGCGATCGGGATGAAGGGGTTCAGTGCGCCGGTGTCGCCGTCCGCCAGGCGCGACAGCAGGTACGGCACAGCGGCGGCGGTAGCCGGGTCGTACAGCGCCTGCTGCACGATCGTGACGACATCCGACCCGGTCAGCGAGTAGTAGCGCTGCTTTCCGGTGATCGGGTTGGTCATCAGCCCGTTGACCGGCTCGTCGCTGAACAGGGCCGCGGCGGCCGCGAGATCCGCGTTCAGATCGGGATACTCCCCGTCGGAGCGCGCCGACAGGGCGGTGAGCGTGTCGCTGAGGGCGAGGTAGGCATCGCCCTTGATGTCACGGTCCACCGGGCTGAACGCGTTCAGCACCACGGCATCCACGCCGCCGGAGTCCCGCGAGGCGACGAGCTGCATCACCTTGGTCGACCAGGAGTCGCCGTAGAGCGTCCAGGTGGGATAGGCCAGAACCTGGCGCAGGTCGATCACGTCGCCCGCGGCATCCGCCTTCGTGTAGGCCGTGGTGTCGCCGCCCGCCGTCGAGAACTCCGTCAGGCAGTCCTTCAGCGCGAGCCCGACGTCGGCCATCTCCTCGGACGGCGTGTCATCGGTCGTGAAGGTGTTGACGTACGCCGAGGAGGCCGCAGGGCAGTCCAGGGAGTTGCTGGAATCGACGCCACCGCGCTGCCCAAGCACCACGATGTCGCGGGTTCCGCCGATCCGCGGGTCAGCCGCCAGAGCGAGCGCTGCATCGGTCGACGTCTGGCCGGGCCCACCCGCCATGGTGACGATCGGCGTGCCCGTCGCCGGCTGGGTCGACGCGGGAATCACCACGTACGGCAGCTCGATCGCCCGGCTGGACGGATTCGCCCGGTTCTCCGGAACGGTCAAGGTGGCGCACACCGCGGCGGAGGGGAGTCCGGGATCGCAGGATCGCTCTGTGCTCGTAGCGGCGCCTGCGCCGGATACCGGTCCGGCCACCAGAACGGCGGCGACGGCGGCACCCAACGCGAACTGCGCAATTATTCGACGGCCCACGTCTCCCTTTCGACTTCGGGTCACGATTCACGCATTCGGGTTACGTGGTAGCCAACCTAACGCATCCCCGGTTCAACTCCGGGGAGCCCGGCCCCGAGCATCCCTCGGGGCGGAGCACCGGAACTAGACTGGCCGCATGCCAGAGCAGACGACGCCGTCGGACAAACCGGTCATCAAGCGGGTTCGCACCCGTCACTTCCAGAACGCGAAAGACACCGGGGTCAAGATCACCGGCCTCACCAGCTACGACATGCTCTCGGCGCAGATCTTCGACGAGGCGGGCATCGACTTCCTGCTCGTGGGCGACTCGGCCGGCAACAACGTGCTCGGCTACGACACCACCGTTCCCGTCACCGTCGACGAGCTGATCCCCCTGGCCCGCGGCGTGGCGGGCGCCGTGTCGCGCGCCTTCGTCGTGGCCGACATGCCGTTCGGATCCTACGAGAACAGCGCCGAGGAGGCGCTGCACACCGCCGTGCGCTTCATGAAGGAATCCCGCGCCCACGCCGTGAAGCTCGAGGGCGGCGTGCGCAGCGCCGACAAGATCCGCCGCATCGTCGACGCCGGCATCCCCGTGATGGCCCACATCGGCTTCACCCCGCAGAGCGAGCACGGCCTCGGCGGCCACATCATCCAGGGCCGAGGCGAGGGCGAGGAGCAGCTGCTGGCCGACGCGCTGGCCATCGAGGAGGCCGGCGCCTTCGCCGTGGTGCTCGAGATGGTTCCCGCCAAAGCGGCCCAGCGGGTCACCGAGGCCCTGCGCATCCCCACCATCGGTGTCGGCGCCGGGCCCCACGTCGACGGCCAGCTCCTGGTCTGGACCGACTTCGCCGGTTTCTCCACCGGCCGCATCCCCAAATTCGTGAAGCAGTACGCCGACCTGCGCGGTGTGCTGACGGATGCGGTGACCCGGTTCCGTGGCGACGTCGCCGATGCCCGCTATCCTGGCCCCGAACACAGCTACGAATGACAGCGGCGCTCCCCCTGCCGGCACAGCTACGAATGCTGACAGCACAGCTACGAATCACGAAGGAACGATTGACATGAGCGAAGACCCCTCGACGCAGTTCTGGTACAACACGAAGACCGGCGAGGTCGAGAAGGGGTACGTCACGAATTCCGCCGATCGTGTCGGGCCCTTCCCCACGCACGAGGAGGCCGAGCACGCGCTCGAGAAGCTGCGCGCCAACAGCGCGAAGTGGGCCGAGGAAGACGCGCGCGATGACCGCTGACGCCGCGCCCGAGGCTGTCACCGAGGGCAAAGACGTGACCGGCGCCGACACGCACGAGCAGCCCAAGGAGCCGGGCACCGTGGCGGTGGGCATCGACATCGGCGGTACCGGCATCAAGGGTGCGATCGTGGATGTGGGCACCGGCGAGCTGCTCACCGAGCGCAAGAAGATCGCCACGCCCGAGGGCGGTGAGCCGGATGCGATCGCCCAGACGGTGCTCGATCTGGTCAACTCGCTCGGCGAGATCCCGGCCTCCGCGTCGGTGGGCATCTGCTTCCCGGCCGTCGTGCGCCGGGGCGTCACCATGTCGGCGGCGAACGTCTCAAAGAAGTGGATCGGCTTCGAGGCCGAGAAGCTGTTCGAGAAGACCCTCGGCCGTGACATCACGTTCGTCAACGACGCCGATGCGGCGGGTTTCGGCGAGGTGCGCTACGGCGCGGCCGTGGGCCGTCAGGGCCTGGTGCTGATGACCACGCTCGGCACCGGCATCGGCACGGCGATCATCTACGACGGCGTGCTCATCCCGAACGCCGAGCTCGGGCACCTCGAGATCGGCGGCGTCGACTACGAGACGAAGGCCTCGTACGCGGCGAAGGAAAGGGAAGACCTCAGCTGGAAGAAGTGGGCGCACCGTCTGCAGAAGTACTACGACCAGCTCGAGATGCTGTTCTCGCCCGACCTGTTCATCGTGGGCGGCGGTGTCTCGAAGAGCTTCGAGGAGTTCATCCCGCTGCTGGACCTGCAGACGGAGATCGTGCCGGCCACCCTGCGCAACAACGCGGGCATCCTCGGGGCGGCCTGCCTGTCGACGATGCGGACGACCTTCCTCGAGTAGCCGTGCCGTAAGCTGGCCGGAGTGAATGGGCCGGCAGACGGTCGCGTCGCCGCATCCGGGGCTCAGGCCTCGACTGCGGTGCCGAGGAACGTCCGGGCTCCACAGAGCAGGGCGGTGGGTAACACCCACCCGGGGCAACCCGCGAGATAGTGCCACAGAAAGTAGACCGCCACGGGCCGCAAGGCCCGGGGTAAGGGTGAAACGGTGGTGTAAGAGACCACCAGAGGCCGCGGTGACGCGGTCGGCTCGGTAAACCTCGCCCGGAGCAAGGTCAGACAGGATGCGCTAACGCTGCTCGCTCAGCATCCGGGTAGACCGCTTGAGGGTTGCGGTGACGCAACTCCTAGATAGATGGCCGTCAGGGAGCTCGCTCCCCCACAGAACCCGGCGTATCGCCGGCCCATTCACCTCACGCCGGCCGGCTCGCAGACCTGCTCACAGACCCGATTCGTCGGTGCGCACCAGGATGCAGGTGCCCTCGGGGTCGATCAGCACCTCGTCGGGGTCGGCGGCACGGATGGCCGCCAGGTCGGTGCCGGTGAGCGCCACGTTGCTGCCCTTGGACACGCCGTGCTGGAGCAGGGCAGCACCCACGCCGTACCGGCCGCGGATGCGCTCGTAGAGCTCCACCAGGTCGGCCTGGATGCCGCCGGCGATGGCGGATCGCTCCGACTCGGCCACGGTGAGCTGCGTGGCGATGCGTCCCTTCTGCTCGTCACGCTGGGCCACCAGCAGGCGCTCCTCGGTGGCGATGTCATCGCGGCGCGCGGTGATCGCGGCCAGACGCGCCTCGATCTCCTCCATCCGCTCCATCACGCCGAGCTCGATGTCCTCGAGGTTCGAGCGGCGCACCCGGAGCGATTCGAGCTCGTGCTCGAGACCCTGGATGTCCTTCGACGAGGAGGAGGCCTGCAGCCGCTCCTGGTCGCGCTTCTCGCGCGCGGCCACGGTCTGGATGTCGCCCTCGACCCGGCCGATCTCGGCCTTGGCGTCTTCGAGTTCGCCCGACACCCCGCCGAACTCCTGCCGGGCGGCGATCGAGTCGCGCTGCAGTTCGGCCAGCCGAGCCTCCTGCGGCAGGGTGCGCAGGGAGTGCTGCAGCTGCGCGATGCGGTTGTCGGCCGCCTGAAGGTCGAGCAGCTTCTTCTGTTCGAGGGCCGGAGCCTTCATCTGGTTCCTTCGTGTTCGGTGCGGGTGTGCGGGCGCCAGGGGCGCTGGCGGTGGTCGGCGCGGGTGGTCACTGCGTGACGGTGAAATCCCAGGGATCGGTTCGCAACTCGCTCACCACGAACTCCACCTCGGGCAGCCGTTCGGCGAGCTGCCGGGCCGCGGTGTCGAGCCAGAGCCACTCACTCGCCCAGTGTGACACGTCGATCAGCGCGGGGCCGCCGCCCAGCAGCGACTGCTCGCGGGATTCCGACGCCGGATGGTGTCGAAGATCCGAGGTGATGTAGACATCGGATGCCCGCACGGCGGCCTCCCCGAGCAGCGAGTCCCCGGCCCCACCGCACAGGGCGACCGTCGACACCTCCTGCTCGAACTCCCCCGCCGCGCGGATGCCGGTGGCCGTGGCGGGCAGGATCTCGCCGAGGGCGAGCGCCAGGCGTCCGAGCGTGGTGGGCTCGGGCAGGCGCCCTACCCGGCCGAGGCCCGTTCCGGACCGCGCGCCGGCGACGATCGGCCGCTGTTCGATCAGTCCCAGCCGGCCGGCGATCACCGAGGAGGTTCCGTCGTCGACGATGTCGGCGTTCGTGTGCGCAGCGATGAGCGCGCACCGGGATCGGATCAGCTTCGCGAGCAGCGCTCCCTTGTAGCCCGTCTCGGCCACGGTGGTGACGCCGCGCATCAGCAGCGGATGGTGCACGAGCAGCACGTCGGCCCCCGTCGCGACGGCCTGACCGACCGTCTCGGCCACGGCGTCGACGGCCAGCAGAACGCGGGAGACCTCGTCGTCCGGCGCCCCGCTCAACAGCCCCGGAGCATCCCATCCTTCGGCGAACTCCGTGGGCCACAGTCCTTCGACGGCGCTGGTGAATTCTGCAAGCGTGTGAGGCACGCGACCAGACTACTTGCCCGGCCCACCGGCGTGCCCGGCCCGGCGCCGCCCGCCGCCCGCCAGGCGACCCCCGATTCCGTGATTCCTACTTCCGTTGAGTACGGCCACCGCCGTCTACTAGTGTCGAGACGGGGACAGACGGGGGACAGAGGATGACACGATCGACTACGGCGGGATCTAAGGCACCGAGGCGGGTACTCGCGGCACTGATGGGGTTCGCCCTGGTGGCGGGCGCGATCGTGTCCGGGCAGAGCGCGGCGATGGCCGGGGAGACCGTGCAGGCGACCGGAACGGTGACCCTGGACACGGCCGATGGCACGCCCGCTGCCGGAATCGTGGTCCAGGCCTACACGTACAGTTCGGATCCGCTCTGGATCGCCGAGGCGGACTATCCGGCGGCCGACACCACCACCGATGCCGACGGAAGCTACAGCTTCGACGCCCTGACGCCCGGTGCTTACATGCTCGTGGCCGTTCCCGCCTCGGGTGACGACAGCGCACCCGGACTGATCACCGACGTCGTCGTGAACACCGACACCGACGGTCTCGACTTCGTGCTCGTCCCGGGTGCTGCGGTGTCGGGTACCGTCGTGTCGCCGGCGTCCGAGCCGGTCTCCGGCGCCGTCCAGTGGTTGCAGTACCCCGGCACCGGAGGGCGGTTCGATCAGTTCGCCACGACCGGAGCAGACGGCGCCTTCGCCTTCGGATCGCTGCCTCCCGGCGACTACTCCCTCGTCACGAACAGCACCGCCTTCGATCCGGTGACGGTGCCGCTCTCGCTCGCCGCGTCGCAGGTGGTCTCCGATCTCACGGTGCAGGTGCTCCCCTACGCCTCGATCTCGGGCCGCGTCACCTCCTCGACTGACCTCGAACAGGGCCTGGAAGGGATCGTCGTCACGCGCAACGGGGTGAGCACCACCACGGCGGCCGACGGCACGTGGACTCTAACCGACGACCAGTACCCGACTACGGCATCGCTGGCGTTCTCCGACCCCACCCAGACCTACCTGCCTCAGTGGTGGAAAAATCAGTCCGATGAGCGCTTGGCGAAGGACATCCGCCTCACCGCCGGCCAGCAGGCCACGGGATACGATGCCGCTCTCGTCCCGGCGGCGACGGTCACCGGCACTGTGACCTCGTTCGGCGATGGGCTTCCGATGTCCGGCGTGGCCGTAACCGTGGGGGTGCCCAATTCCGGTTCGAGCAGCCCTGTCGTGTACACCGACTCCGCCGGCCGGTACTCCGTCAAGGGCATCACCGCCGGCACCTACTCCGTCTGGTTCAGCGCCCCCGGTTCGACGTTCGTGCCGAAGAGGGTGCCGAATGTCGTGGTGCTGCGTGGCAAGTCCGTGACGACGGATGCGGTTCTGGATCGCGCTTCCGCGATCGTCGGCAAGGTCACCTTCGAGGGAGACGGCCCCGTCGACCTCACCGCGGTCCGCCTGCGGATGACGGGGCAGACCGTGAGGCCCGACGCCCAGGGCAACTTCACGTTCACCGGCCTGGCCGGCGGCACCTACAAGTTCGAGGTGATCCCGGACGACCAGACCACGTACGTCAGCCGCTGGTACGTCAACGGCACCGACCCGAGCAACGCCACCCCCGTGGTCGTGAAGGCGAACGAGCCTCCGACACGCGCGGACGTCGTCGTGCCGCTGCAGGTGTATCCGAAGACCACTCGGGTGTCCGGCGCCGACCGGTACGCCGTCGCGGTGTCCGTGTCGAAGAAGACGTTCCCGAACGGCGCCCCCACGGTCTATGTCGCGACGGGTGAGACCTACCCGGATGCGCTATCGGCCGGCGCCGCCGCGGTCACGCAGGGCGGCCCCCTGCTGATGACCCCAAAGAACACCCTTCCCGCCGAGGTGAAAGCCGAGATCCAGCGTCTGAAGCCGGCGAACATCGTGGTGGTCGGCGGCCCGAACTCCGTCTCCCCCGCCGTGTTCGACGCACTGAAGAAGCTGCAGTCCAAGACCACCCGGGTCGACGGCGCAGACCGTTTCGCGGTGTCGCGGGAACTCGCCCTGGACGTCTTCGGTGACGGCGGAGCCGACGTCGTCTACATCGCGACCGGCCTGAACTTCCCCGATGCACTCGGCGCCAGCGGCGCCGCCGGATTCCAGGGCGGCCCCGTCCTCCTGGTCAACGGCCAAGCCGGAACCCTCGATGCCGCCACCAAAACGGCACTGGACACCCTCGATCCCGGCAAGATCGTCATCGCCGGCGGACCCGCATCCGTCAGCACCGGCATCGAGAACGCCCTGAAGGCCTACGGCCCCGTGCAACGCCTCGGCGGCGCAGACCGCTACGAAGCCTCCGTCGCCATCAACCTCAACGCCTACACCAGCTCCGACGAAGCATTCCTCGTCACCGGCAGCACCTTTCCGGATGCTCTCTCCGGCTCGGCCTGGGCCGGCCACCTCGGCGCCCCGCTCTACGTCAGCCGACCCGACTGCGTCCCGCAGGTCACCCTCGACGCCCTCCACAAGCAAGGCGTCAAGAAGCTCATCCTCATCGGCGGGCCCAACTCGCTCTCCGCCGACGTGCTCGCCCTCAAACCCTGCAGCTAGGAACCAGCCATGGTCTCGAACAACCCCCGAACACCCCCGGTTCTGAGACGAGCGCTCGCCACACTCGTGGGCCTGGCCCTCGTCATCGGCAGCACACTCACAGCACAAGGCGCAGCCATGGCTTCCGGCCCTGCGCAGCTCTCGGGAACGGTGACGCTGGACAGTGCTGATGGCGCTCCGGCCGTGGGCGTCATCGTTCAAGCCTACGAAATCCTGGGCCCGGAAGACCTGGGCTTGATCGCCGACACGAGGACAGCCCCGGACGGTTCCTACTCGCTGGACCTCTACGCTCCGGGACGCTTTACGATCATCACCCGACCCGCTGCGGGAGACGGCCGCGCTCCGGCGATCGTCGAGGATTTTCCGGTGACGTCCGATACGGACCTCGACCTGACTCAGGTTGTGGGGGCCACTTTGTCCGGTACGGTCCTCTCCCCATCGGCCTCGCCTGTTCCCGGCGCGGAAGTGTACGTGGCCCTCCACGGCACCGGTAGCACAGTGTCCCAGGAGACCACGACCGACTCGGAAGGTGCGTTCCAGCTTGCCCAGCTTCCGGCCGGTGATTTCACGTTGACTGGGACTTCCGACGACTTCGACCCCGTGTGGGTGCCGGTGACTCTGGCGCCATCGGAGGCCAAGGCGGGCTTCTCGGTTCAGCTGCTCGCCCATGCGACGATCTCAGGCCGCGTCACGTCGTCGATCGATGCCGACCAGGGAATCGGGGGA
This sequence comes from Herbiconiux sp., assembly GCF_023264855.1. GTDB lineage: Bacteria > Actinomycetota > Actinomycetes > Actinomycetales > Microbacteriaceae > Herbiconiux. The sequence goes on from NZ_JAHFUW010000020.1 coordinate 10,146, forward strand.
ATCGTGGTCACCCGCGACGGAGTGAGCACGACCACGGCGACGGACGGATCCTGGATTCTGACGGGCGACCAGCGGCAGCCTTTCGGCAGCGGCACACTGGCGTTCTCGGATCCCACGCAGGCATACCTCCCACAGTGGTGGAAGGGAGCCTCGACGGAATCGGCTGCTAATGGGATCAGGCTTGATCCGGGCGAACAGGCGACCGGCTATGACGCCCGACTCGTTCCCGCTGGGACCGTCTCCGGCAAGGTGACCTCGTTCGGAGACGGGATCGGCATCGCCGGGGTGTCCGTATCGGTCACCGGGCCGGACTCTGCGATCGCCGGTAGCAGGGTGATCTCGGACGCCGCAGGCAACTATTCGGTGAGGGGCGTGCCGGCCGGTACGTACTCCGTCAACTTCTACAAGTCGGGTTCCGGCTTTCTGGGAACCTCCGTGGCAGGCGTAGTCGTCCTGCGTGGCAAGTCCGTGACGACGGATGCGGTTCTGGATCGTGCTTCCGCGATTGTCGGCAAGGTCACCTTCGAGGGAGACGGCCCCGTCGACCTCACCGCGGTCCGCCTGCGGATGACGGGGCAGACCGTGAGGCCCGATGCCCAGGGCAACTTCACGTTCACCGGCCTGGCCGGCGGCACCTACAAGTTCGAGGTGATCCCGGACGACCAGACCACGTATGTCAGTCGCTGGTACGTCAACGGCACCGACCCGAGCAACGCCACCCCCGTGGTCGTGAAGGCGAACGAGCCTCCGACACGCGCGGACGTCGTGGTGCCGCTGCAGGTGTATCCGAAGACGACCCGGGTGTCCGGCGCCGACCGGTACGCGGTCGCGGTGTCCGTGTCGAAGAAGACGTTCCCGGGCGGCGCTCCCACGGTCTATGTCGCGACGGGTGAGACCTATCCGGATGCGCTGTCGGCCGGCGCGGCCGCGGTCACGCAGGGCGGCCCCCTGCTGATGACCCCAAAGAACACCCTTCCCGCCGAGGTGAAGGCAGAGATCCAGCGTCTGAAGCCGGCGAACATCGTGGTGGTCGGCGGCCCGAACTCCGTCTCCCCCGCCGTGTTCGACGCGCTGAAGAAGCTGCAGTCCAAGACCACTCGGGTCGACGGCGCGGACCGTTTCGCGGTGTCGCGGGAACTCGCCCTGGACGTCTTCGGTGACGGCGGAGCCGACGTCGTCTACATCGCGACCGGCCTGAACTTCCCCGATGCACTCGGCGCCAGCGGCGCCGCCGGATTCCAGGGCGGCCCCGTCCTCCTGGTCAACGGCCAAGCCGGAACCCTCGATGCCGCCACCAAAACGGCACTGGACACCCTCGATCCCGGCAAGATCGTCATCGCCGGCGGACCCGCATCCGTCAGCACCGGCATCGAGAACGCCCTGAAGGCCTACGGCCCCGTGCAACGCCTCGGCGGCGCAGACCGCTACGAAGCCTCCGTCGCCATCAACCTCAACGCCTACACCAGCTCCGACGAAGCATTCCTCGTCACCGGCAGCACCTTTCCGGATGCTCTCTCCGGCTCGGCCTGGGCCGGCCACCTCGGCGCCCCGCTCTACGTCAGCCGACCCGACTGCGTCCCGCAGGTCACCCTCGACGCCCTCCACAAGCAAGGCGTCAAGAAGCTCATCCTCATCGGCGGGCCCAACTCGCTCTCCGCCGACGTGCTCGCCCTCAAACCCTGCAGCTAGGAACCAGCCATGGTCTCGAACAACCCCCGAACACCCCCGGTTCTGAGACGAGCGCTCGCCACACTCGTGGGCCTGGCCCTCGTCATCGGCAGCACACTCACCGCACAAGGCACAGCCACAGCCGCCGAGACCGTCCACGTGACCGGAACGGTGACGACGGACGCAGCCGATGGAACGCCCGCGGTGGACGTCACCGTCCAGGCGTACCCCTACAGGTCGGACCCGTTGTGGTTCGCCGACACGGACTTCCCGGAAGCGACCGCCACCACGAGCACCGACGGTTCGTACAGCTTCGACGGTCTGCACGCCGGCGCCTACATGATCGTGGCGGTGCCCGCGGCGGGCGACGACCGCGCACCGGCCTACATCACCGGCATCGACCTGAGCGCCGACACCGATAGCGTCGATCTTGTGCTCATGCCGGGCGCGAGCGTGTCGGGCACCGTCGTGTTGCCATCGGGCGCCCCCGTCGTCGGCGCTCTCCTCTGGTTCGAGTATCCGGGCACGGGAGGACGATTCGACCAGCACCTCGAGTCGGGTCAGGGTGGCACGTTCGCGCTCGCATCGCTCCCCGCGGGCGACTACTCCCTCGGCGCCAACGCCTCTCATCAGTCGCTGGACCCGGTCGAGCTGCCGCTCACGCTGGTTGCGGCTCAGGTCGTCACCGACCTTACGATCCAGATGCTCCCTCCCGCATCGATCTCAGGTCGGGTCACGTCGTCGACGGATGCTGACAAGGGACTGAGCGGGGTCATAGTGACCCGAAATGGAAAGAGCACGACCACCCGGGCCGACGGCACGTGGAGTCTCACCGGGCTCCAGTACGAGTGGGCCGGCAGGCTGTCGTTCTCGGATCCCTCCGAGAACTATCTCCCTCAGTGGTGGAAGGGCCACGCCACGGAAACAGGCTCGAAGTACATCGAGCTGTCGCCCGGAGAGCAGGCGACGGGATATGACGCCCAGCTCATTCCAGCGGCGACCATAAGCGGCACAGTGACCTCGTTCGGCGATGGACAGCCCATCGCCGGTGTGACCGTAACCAGGTCAGGTCCCAACCCGAGCGATCCGGTCGTCACGGTGACTACCGACTCCGCAGGGAACTACGCAGTGAAGAGCGTCCCGGCGGGCACATACACCCTCAGGTTCGACGCACCCGGCTCGACGTTCGTGCGGAAGACCATTCAGGACGTAGTCGTCTTGCGAGGGAAGTCCGTGACGACGGATGCCATCCTCGATCGCACCTCCGGAATCGTCGGCACAGTGACCTTCGAGGGTCCGGGGCCGGTCGATCTCACCAAGGTGCGCCTAGTGATGACGGGCCAGACCGTGCGCCCTGATGCCGATGGCACCTTCGCCTTCACCGGACTCGCAACAGGCAACTACAAGTTTCAGGTCCTGCCTGATGACACCGCCGCGCATGTCAGCCGGTGGTATGTCAACGGCACCGAGCTGAAGAACGCGACGCCGGTCGCGGTCAAGGCCAACGAGCCGCCGGTCCGCATCGAGGTGACCGTGCCGCTCCAGAAGTATCCGAAGACCACGCGCGTGTCCGGGGCCGACCGGTACGCAGTGGCCGTCGCAGTCTCCCAAAAAGCCTTCCCCGGAGGGGCTCCGACGGTGTACATCGCAACCGGAGAGAACTATCCCGATGCCCTCTCGGCCGGCGCCGCTGCAGTTACGCAGGGCGGCCCTCTGCTCATGACGCCGAAAGGCGCTCTTCCCGCGTCCGTGAAGGCCGAGATCCAGCGACTGAATCCGTCGAAGATCGTGGTCGTCGGCGGGCCGAACTCGGTGTCACCGGCGGTGTTCTCGGCGCTCACCGCACTGAAGAAGAACACGACCAGGGTGGAGGGTGCCGACCGGTTCGCCGTGTCGCGCAATCTGGCGACCGACGTGTTCGGCGCTGATACGGATGTGGTCTACATCGCCACCGGGCTGAACTTCCCCGACGCCCTCGGTGCGAGCGGCGCGGCCGGTTTCCAGGGTGGTCCCGTGCTGCTGGTGGACGGCCGGTCCGACACGCTCGACGCGGCGACGAAGACGGCACTGAGCACTCTGGCACCGGATCGGATCCTGATCGCGGGTGGACCGGCTTCAGTCAGCGCCGGCATTCAGAACGCCCTCAGCGCGTACGGGACCGTGGAACGACTCGACGGCGCCGACCGCTACGAGGCGTCCGTCGCCATCAACCTCGACGCCTACACCAGCTCCGCCGAAGCGTTCCTGGTGACCGGCAGCACCTTCCCGGATGCCCTCTCCGGCTCAGCCTGGGCCGGACACCTCGGCGCCCCGCTGTACGTCAGCCGACCCGACTGCATCCCACAGGTCACCCTCGACGCCCTCCACCAGCAAGGCGTCAAGAAGCTCACCCTCATCGGCGGGCCCAATTCGCTCTCCGCCGACGTGCTCGCCCTCAAGCCCTGTAGCTAGGGCAGGTCGACAGGGAGGCCGGTGAGCTCGGCACAGCGCTCCCAGAGACGGCGCTGAAGCGCGAGGTCGCCGGCCTGCGGGGCGGTGCGCCCGTCGGCGCGCATGCGGTCGAAGTAGGTGCCGCTGGGCGCCGGCACCGGTGAGGCTGAGGAGAGAGCGATCAGCGGGGCGGCGCCGACCTCGGCGCTCACACCCCAGCGGCTACCGGTGAGGGCGTTGCCGAGCCGGATGAGCGGCGAGCTCGCGCCGAAACTCGTGTTCACGGCACCCGGATGCACCGAGTAGGCCTCCACGGCCGGGTCACCTGAGTGCCCGATCGCACCGGAGCCGGTGCCGGCACCGGCGCCGGATGCCGCGGTTCGGCGGGCCAGCTCGCGCGTGAACAGGATCACCGCGAGCTTCGCCGTGCCGTAGGCGCGCCAGCCGCCGAGCCAGCGGTGGTGCTCGAAGTCGAGGTCGTCGACGTCGAGCCGGCCGACCCGGTTCGCCACGCTGGAGGTGGTGATGACGCGGCCGTGCCCGGGCGCGTTCTCCTCAGCGGCCCTCTGCACCGACGGCAGGAGCAGGCGCGTGATCAGGTAGTGCGAGAGCAGGTTGCTCTGGATGGTGGCCTCGTGGCCGTCGACCGTTCGGAGGCGCTTCGAGATGAGGCCGCCCGCATTGTTCAGCAGCACGTCGATCCGCTCGTGCCTCTCGGTGAGCACGGCGGCCAGGGCGCGCACGTCGTCGAACCGGGTGAAGTCGGCGAGGTGGTATTCGGCCCCGATCCGGCGGGCGACGGCGCGGGTGCGCTCCGGATCGCGCCCCACCACCACGACGGTCTCCCCCTGCTGGGCGAAGTGGGTGGCGGCGACGGCGCCGATTCCGGAGCTGGCGCCGGTGACGACGATCGTGCGAGGGCTGGTGGTCATGCTGTTCATCGTGGCATGCCGGGCCGCCGGTCACCCGGGGCGAGGGGGGATTCCCACCCGCCCCGGGCATCCGTCGGGCTGCTACTGCTCGAGTGCGGCGTCGAGGGTGATCTCGACCCCGGTGAGGGCCTTGCTCACGGGGCAGCTCGCCTTGGCGGCCGCGGCGGCCTCGGCGAAGGCGGCGGCGTCGATTCCGGAGACCTCTCCGCGCACCGTCAGGGCGATGCCGGAGAGGCGGAAGCCGCCCTCCGGGTCGGGCCCGAGGGTCACGTCGGCCTTGACGTCGAGCGCCTCGACCGTTCCGCCCGCGGCTCCCAGCAGGGCGGAGAACTGCATCGCGTAACAGGCCGAGTGCGCAGCGGCGAGCAATTCCTCGGGACTGGTCGATCCGTCGGCCTCGTCGGCGGCACGCTTCGGGAACGAGACGTCGAAGGTCGCGAGCTTCGAGCTGGTCAGTTCGACCTGGCCTTCGCCGGTCTCCAGGCTGCCGTTCCAGGCGGTACGAGCGGTGCGAGTGGGCATGATTCTCCTTGCGTTGTGATGGATGTGAGGGACGGAGGGACGGTCGTCAGCGGCTCGCGAGGTCGAGCGAACCGCGCACGTTGCGGTTCAGCCGCGAAACCTGCTCGCGCAGGGCGGCGATGTCGGTGAGCTCGAGCCCGGTGGCGGCGCAGAGGCGTTCGGGGATGTCGGCCGCCTGCTCGCGGAGAGCGCGACCGGCGTCGGTGAGGTGCACGAGCACCGTTCGCTCATCGATGCCGGATCGGCGCCGCTCGAGCAGGCCGGCCCTCTCCAGGCGGCGCAGCAACGGCGACACGGTTCCGCTGTCGAGTTCGAGGCGCTCGCCCAAGGCGCCGACCGTGCGCGGCTCGCCCTGCCAGAGCAGCTGCATCACCAGGTACTGGGGGTAGGTGATGCCGAGCGGCGCGAGGAGGTCGCGGTAGAGCGCGGTGAGTGAGCGCGAGGCGCTGTATAGAGCGAAGCAGATCTGCTGATCCACGGGGATCGATCCGGCGGTCGTCGTCTGCATGCTGCGAGCGTAGCACCATTGTGCCCAATCAAGTTGTGCACAACAGATCGGCGGATGCGACGCGCTCGGCGTCGACGCGCGGCATGATGGACGCATGGCAGAACACGACGACTACATCGATCCCGCCGCCGCCCCGAGCGGGGCCGGCTGCCTAGAGTGCGACGAAACCGGCAGCTGGTGGGTGCACCTGCGGCGCTGTGCGAAATGCGGGCACGTCGGATGCTGCGACGACTCGCTGAACAAGCACGGCACGGCGCACTTCCGCGCCACGGGACACCGCATCATGCAGAGCTTCGAACCGGGCGAGGACTGGTTCTGGGACTTCGGAACCGGCCGTTACGCCGAGACGGCGATCGCCCTGGCCGCCCCCACGTCGCATCCGGAGTCGCAGACGGTTCCCGGACCGGCCGAGCGAGTACCAGCAGATTGGCAGCAGCTGCTCGGCTGAACGACCGTCATTCCGGCGACCCCGCCTAGGCCGGGCCTCCGGGATTCACCCGGAAGCGCGGCGGCCGTGACACGAGGGCGATCAGCCGTTCGAGCGGCCCTTGGCCCATCGTGAGCCGCCAGACGGTGGCGAACACCAGACTGCACAGGGTGAGCACGACGAAAGGCTCCCAGGTGCCGTACCCGGGCGCGTCGGAGCTGTACCAGACCGTCAGGGCGAGCACATGAGCGGTGTAGACCGTGAGCGGCATCGAGCCGACGGCCCGGAGCGGCCAGAGCACGATGCCGAGCACCCGGGCGAGGGCGTTCCGGCCGGAGGTGAGCAGCAGCAGAACGCCCACCACCAGCAGCGCGGCGCCGATGGCGGCGATGTGCCGCAGCAGTTCCTGCGGGAACGTCAGCGGGGCGTCCCCGTCGGAGACCAGGGCCGCCACGACGGCGATCGTGAGCACCGCGCCGGAACCGGTGATGATCAGCTGACTGCGTCGCGTCGTCAGATCGAGCCGCGACACGGCGAAGCCGACGGCGAGGAAGGCCGCCCAGATCAGCAGCGGGTAGCTGCCGGTCGTGAACCAGTCCGACAGCTGCGCCAGTTCGGTGTGCTCGAGCACGAACGCGCTCGCCCGTCCTGACACGGCGACCCGGATGGCGGAGCCGATCACGAGCAGCACGGCCGCGCCGATCAGCAGCGCGCGCGACTTCGTCACGAGGAACGGCAGCGCGATCAGGAACAGCAGACCCCAGGTGTCGAGCACGATCGAGACGCCGGACGACATGGTCTGCAGGAACAGGCCCAGGGCCACCAGGAAGATGCCCCGGATGGCCACCGTGCGCCGCACCTCGCCCAGAAGCTGCCCCTCGCGTAGCCGGGACGCCACGAACAGCCCGAGCGCGATGCCGCCCGTGATCGCGAACAGCGTGCGCGGCCGCTCCCCGCCGCCGGCGACCGCGAGCAGCCGGCCGAAGAACCCGCCCTCGTCGTCGGGCTGGGTGTGGGCGATGAACATCGTCAGCACGGCCCACCCGCGCGCGATGTCGATCGCGGGTATGCGGTGCGCTTGGATCGCTCTCATCGTCCCCATCCGATTCGGCCGTCACAGCGGTGTCGCCTCCAATCCTACGAGCCGGCGCGCATCGGCCCGGAGGGCAAGGGGGTTGCCGCGATCCGGATCGGTCGTAGCGTCGGAGCATGGCAGTTCAAAGCGGTAACGACGAAGGGACCGTCCGCAAGGACGAGTCCTACAGCCCGGCGAGCGGCCGGGAGACCGAATCGGCGCAGCAGGATCCGCGATCCTCGGCGCACCTCGACGATCCCGAGATCGATGCCTCGGCGGTGAAATCCGTTCCCGGCGAGGGCGGCCCCGACGACGCGGGCGACATCGAGGTCGACGACGAGGGCATCCGTGAGGCGATCGCCCGCCGCTCGCGCGACGTGCGGGGGCGCTGAACTCCGCACGCCGACCGGGAGCTGAACCGCACGCTGCTGCGAGTGGGCCCTACCGGGCTCGAACCGATGACATCCACGGTGTAAACGTGGCGCTCTACCAACTGAGCTAAAGGCCCCCTCGCGCCGTGCGGCGCGTCAAAAGCATACAGGCTTAGGCTCAGGGACATGCCCGACGAGAAGCACGAGCGCGCCCAGGCCGAGCATCGCTGGCCGGCCGCCATCGGCGTGCTCGCCATCATCCTGAGCTACGCCGTTCTGCCGAACGATCTGCTGGGCTACGGGCGCTACGCGGTGATCGCCGTGTGCGCCGCCCTGCTCGTGGCGGTGATCATCATCAACCCGCACCGGATGGTGCGCCAGACCGCGTGGTCGCGACGGCTCGGCGTCATCCTGGTGCTGGTGATCGGCGCGACGAACCAGATCATCCTGGTCTTCCTCGTCTACCTGCTCGTCTCCAACACCGAAGACGGCCCGACCTTGCTGCTGGCCGCCCTGCAGGTGTGGCTCACCAACGTGATCGGCTTCGCGCTGCTCTACTGGGAGCTCGATCGCGGCGGCCCCGTCGTGCGCACGCAGCGCAGCCGCGATGCGCTCCCGCCGGCCGACTTCCGCTTTCCGCAGGACGAAGACCACGACGCCTCCCCCGAGGTCGCCGCCCACTCGAGCAAGTCGAGCAACTGGCTGCCCGGCTTCGTCGACTACTTCTACTTCTCGCTGTCGAACTCGATGGCGTTCAGCCCTACCGACACGATGCCGCTCACGCACCGCTCGAAGCTCCTGATGGGCCTCGAAGCCTTCGCCGGCTTCGTGCTGCTGGCCCTCGTCATAGCCCGCGGAGTCAGCCTCCTCGGCTGATTCCGGATGCGCGTGATCCCGGATGCGCGGAGGCGCACCGGCGTCAGACGCGCGCGGGCACCAGGTCTTCGAGGGCGGCGCGGTAGGCCGCGATCGAGCGGGCCTCGCCGGGGGCCGTGATGAAGGAGGCACGGATGATGCGGTTCTCGTCGATCAGGAAGGTCGCGCGGTTCGCGAAGCCCTTCTCGTCCAAGAACACGCCGTAGTCTTTCGCGACGTCGCCGTGCGGCCAGAAGTCGGCCACGAGGGTGAAGTCGTAGCCCTCCTTCTCGGCCCAGGCGCGCAGGGTGGCCTTCGAGTCGACCGAGATGCCGATGAGTTCGACGTTCGCATCCTTGAACAGGGCGAGGTTGTCTTCGAGCGTGCAGAGTTCGCTCGTGCACACGCCCGAGAAGGCGAGCGGGAAGAAGACGAGTGCGACGGGCTTCTTGCCCTGGAACTGACTCAGGCGGATCCGCTCCCCGTACTGGTTGGGAAGATCGAAGTCGGGTGCGAGAGTGTCGTTCTCCAAAGCCATGGAGGCTTCCTTTCCACTGCCGGGACGTCTTTCCGGCAAACGCGTCCCCACACTAGACCTGATGTGGCGCTCCGCCAAGCGCCGGGCCCGTCCCGCACAGCTGCCGCCCAGCGGAAACCTCCATCCCAGTGGCGCGATCGTGGTGGAAATAGTCACTAGGCTGGTCTGTGGCGTTCGCCACCCCATCCCCGGTGCCTGCGCCTGACATCCCATCGTTCTGTACACAAACAGACAACAGAAAGAGGTCGCCGGTGACTGTCAACGACCAGGACCCGTATTCGGCTGGACACGTGGATTCCGATCCGGAGGAGACCGCCGAGTGGAATGAATCACTCGACGCCCTCGTCGCCGCTCAGGGCCACGGCCGCGCGCGCGACATCATGTTGAGCCTGCTGAAGCGCTCGAAAGAACTGCACCTCAACGTGCCGATGGTTCCGACGACCGACTACATCAACACCATCGCCCCCGAGAACGAGCCCGAGTTCCCGGGCGACGAGAACCTCGAGCGCAAGTACCGCGCCTGGATCCGCTGGAACGCGGCCATGCTCGTGCACCGCGCGCAGCGCCCCGGCATCGCCGTCGGCGGCCACATCAGCACCTACGCCTCCAGCGCCGCCCTCTACGAGGTGGGCTTCAACCACTTCTTCCGGGGTCAGGATGCCCCGGGCGGCGGCGACCAGATCTTCATCCAGGGTCACGCCTCCCCCGGCACCTACGCCCGCGCCTTCCTCGAGGGCCGCCTGAGCGCCAACCAGCTCGACGGCTTCCGTCAGGAGAAGTCGCACATCGGCGGCGGGCTCAGCTCCTACCCGCACCCGCGGCTCATGCCCGAGTTCTGGCAGTTCCCCACGGTGTCGATGGGTCTCGGCCCGATCAACGCGATCTACCAGGCCCAGCTCAACAAGTACCTCACCAACCGCGGCATCAAGGACGCCTCCGACCAGCAGGTCTGGGCCTTCCTCGGCGACGGCGAGATGGACGAGGTCGAGAGCCGCGGCCAGCTCCAGGTGGCGGCCAACGACGGTCTCGACAACCTCAACTTCATCATCAACTGCAACCTGCAGCGCCTCGACGGCCCGGTGCGCGGCAACGGCAAGATCATCCAGGAGCTGGAGAGCTACTTCCGCGGCGCCGGCTGGAACGTCATCAAGGTGGTGTGGGGCCGCGAGTGGGACGACCTGCTCAACCGCGACACCGAGGGCGCCCTGCTGAACCTGATGAACACGGTTCCGGATGGCGACTTCCAGACGTACAAGGCCGAGTCGGGCGCGTACGTTCGCGAGAACTTCTTCGGCCGCGATCCGCGGGCCCTGGAGCTGGTCAAGGACTACACCGACGACCAGATCTGGAACCTCAAGCGCGGCGGCCACGACTACCGCAAGGTGTATGCGGCGTTCAAGGCGGCCAGCGAGCACAAGGGCCAGCCCACCGTCATCCTGGCGCACACCATCAAGGGCTACGGGCTCGGCCCGTCGTTCGAGGGCCGCAACGCGACCCACCAGATGAAGAAGATGACGCTGGACAACCTCAAGACGTTCCGCGACGAGATGCACATCCCGATCACGGATGCCCAGCTCGAAGAGAACCCGTACCTCCCGCCGTACTACAACCCCGGCGAGAACGACGAGGCCATCCAGTACCTGCACGAGCGCCGCCGCGCGCTCGGTGGCTACGTGCCGGAGCGCCGCACGAAGCACACGGCCTTCACGCTGCCCGACGACTCCAGCTACCAGACGCTCAAGAAGGGCTCGGGCACGCAGGAGATCGCCACCACGATGGCGTTCGTGCGTCTGCTGAAAGACCTCACGCGCGCCAAGGACTTCGGCAACCGCGTGGTGCCGATCATCCCCGATGAGGCGCGCACCTTCGGCATGGACGCGTTCTTCCCGTCGAACAAGATCTACAACCCCAAGGGCCAGACGTACACCAGCGTCGACCGCGAGCTGCTGCTGGCCTACAAGGAGAGCCCTCAGGGGCAGATCATCCACGTGGGCATCAACGAGGCGGGCGCCCTCGCCGCGTTCACCGCGGTGGGCACGAGCTACTCCACCCAGGGCGAGCCGCTGATCCCGATCTACGTGTTCTACTCGATGTTCGGCTTCCAGCGCACGGGGGACGCCCTGTGGGCGGCGGGCGACCAGATGGCGCGCGGCTTCGTGATCGGCGCCACCGCCGGCCGCACCACCCTCACGGGTGAGGGCCTGCAGCACGCCGACGGCCACTCGCACCTGATCGCGGCCACCAACCCCGCGGTCGTCTCCTACGACCCGGCCTACGGCTACGAGCTCAACCACATCGTGCGCGACGGTCTCGAGCGGATGTACGGCGGGGCGCACAGTGACCCGAACGTCATGTACTACCTCACGGTGTACAACGAGCCGCACGTGCAGCCGGCCGAGCCCGAGGGTCTCGACGTCGACGGCGTGGTCAAGGGCATCTACAAGCTCAAGTCGGGCTGGACCGAGGGCCCCAAGGCCCAGATCCTCTCCTCCGGCGTCGCGGTGCCGTGGGCTCTCGAGGCCCAGGAGCTGCTGGCGAACGACTGGGGCGTCTCGGCGGATGTCTGGTCGGTCACCTCGTGGACGGAGCTCCGCCGCGACGGCCTGCGTGCCGAGGAGCACAACTTCCTGCACCCGACCGAGGAGCGCCACGTGCCCTACCTCACCTCGAAGCTGCAGGATGCTCCCGGCCCGTTCATCGCGGTCTCCGACTACATGCACGCGGTCACCGACCAGATCCGTCAGTTCGTGCCCGGCGAGTACGCCACGCTCGGCGCCGACGACTTCGGTTTCTCGGACACCCGCGCCGCCGCCCGTCGCTTCTTCAAGATCGACGGCCCCTCGGTGGTCGTGCGCGTTCTCGAGCAGCTCGCCGCCCGCGGCGAGGTCGACCAGAACGCCCCCTCCTGGGCGATCGAGAAGTACCGCCTGTACGACGTGACCGCCGGCACCTCCGGTTCGGCCGGCGGCGAGAGCTGACGCCGACGCGCGGGAGCACAGCGATGATCGTGGTCGGGACGCCGCTGCCCCGAAGCCGTCGAGCCGGAGGTCATCCCGATGGCCGCTAAGACGAAGGCGCAGACCCTCGCCTGGTTGCGCACCATCCAGGGCGAACTGTCCACGGCCACGATCAAGCGTCTCGACGCCACGCTGCCCTGGTACGGCGACATGCCGCCAGGGCGGCGCTCGGCCGTCGGCCTGGTGGCGCAGGCCGGCATCAAGTCGTTCATCCAGTGGTACGACGACCCGACCACCACCACCTGGATCGCCGCCGACGTGTTCGGCTCGGCGCCCCGGGAACTTCTGCGCTCTGTGAGCCTGCAGCAGACGCTGCAGCTGATCCGGGTGGTCGTCGAGGTGGTCGAAGACCGCGTGGCGGGCTCCGACCCCTCGCTGCGCGAGGCCATGCTGCTCTACTCGCGCGAGATCGCGTTCGCGGCGGCCGACGTCTACGCCCGCGCCGCCGAGGCCCGTGGTCTCTGGGACGCGCGCCTGGAGGCCCTCGTGGTCGACAGCATCCTGAGCGGGGAGTACGACGACGAGCTGCCGAGCCGGATCGCGGCCCTGGGCTGGCACGGGCACGGCGAGGTGAGCGTGCTGGTGGGCACGACGCCCCGTCAGGTCGACGTCGACCAGCTGCGCCGCACGGCGCGGCACCTCAACGCCGACCTGCTGATCGGCGTGCAGGGCGGCCGTCTGGTGCTCGTGATCGGCCGGGCGCAGCCCGCCAACGGGCTGAACCCGCTGGACGCGGCCGTGCCCGAGGAGGAGACCTCGGCGGCGCCGCCCGAGACGGCGCTGTCGTTCCTGGACATCGCGACGAAGCTGGAGCCCGGCTTCGGGCCCGGCTACCTGGTGCTGGGCCACGAGGTGCCGAGCCTCGTGGACGCGTCCCGCAGCGCGAAGGCGGCCCTCGCGGGCTTCGCCGTGGCGCGAGCCTGGCGCAACGCCCCGCGGCCGATGCTCGCCGACGACCTGCTGCCCGAGCGTGCGCTGGCGGGCGATCCCCTGGCTCGCTCCACCCTCGTCAACCGGGTGTACCGGCCGCTGCAAGACCAATCCCCCGAGCTGATGACCACGCTGTGGTGCTATCTCGACAACGGCCGCTCGCTCGAGGCGACCGCCCGGGAGCTGTTCGTGCATCCGAACACCGTGCGCTACCGGCTGAAGCGGGTCACCCAGGTGATCGGCTGGGATGCGACGGGTGCCCGGGAGGCCCTCATCCTGCAGTCGGCGCTCATCCTCGGGTCGATGAACGACCACGATTCCCCGGGGCCGCGCCGATGACGGTGCGCCCCGACCGCTTGTCACTATCCTCCAGTGTCTTTCGCGATCTCTTGGTCACGATCGACACAGCCTCTGCTCGAACTCTTGGGAGACTGAAGTCATGATCGTCGTCGTATGCCCCGGCCAGGGGTCGCAGACCCCGGGATTCCTCGAACCCTGGATCGCCGAAGCCTCGTTCCGCGACACACTCGTCGAGCTCGGTGACAGCGCCGGCGTCGACCTGGTGGCGCACGGCACCACGAGCGACGCCGACACCATCCGCGACACCAAGGTGGCGCAGCCGCTGATCGTGGCAGCCGGCATCCTCACCCTCGACGCCCTGTTCGCCGACGGCCGTCGCGACCGGGTCGGCGGCATCGCCGGTCACTCGGTCGGCGAGATCGCCGCGGCTGCCGGAGCCGGCATCCTCACCAATCCGGATGCGATGCGCCTGGTGGGCGAACGCGGCCGGGCGATGGCGGATGCCGCAGCCCTCACCTCGACCGGAATGGCGGCCGTCGTCGGCGGCGACCAGACCGAGCTGCTCACCCTCTTCCACGAGCAGGGCGTCTTGCCCGCGAACTACAACGGCGGCGGGCAGATCGTGGTGGCCGGTGCTCCGGATGCGCTGGCGCGGCTCGCCGAGGCCGCCCCGCGTGGTGTGCGGGTCATCCCGCTGCAGGTGGCCGGAGCGTTCCACACGCACTACATGGCCCCCGCGGTCGATCGCCTCGCGGCCGTCGCGTCGACCGTGCACCCGAGCGACCCGACGCTGCCGATCTGGACCAACCGCGACGGATCGCTGGTCACCAGTGGCGCCGAGTTCGTGCAGCTGCTCGTGGGCCAGGTGTCCAACCCCGTTCGCTGGGACCTCTGCATGGAGTCGTTCGCCGCCGCCGGCGTGACCGGCCTGATCGAGGTGGCTCCCGCCGGTGCCCTCACCGGACTCGCCAAGCGCGGCCTCAAGGGCGTGCCCGCGGTCGCGGTCAAGACGCCCGACGACCTGCCCGCCGCCTTCGATCTGCTCGACCAGGCCGCCTGAGCGACCGCCGCATCCGACACCCCCTACGACCACGGAAGGCCTCGCGGAACACGCCATGACCAAGCCCACACTCAAGCAGTCCACCGGACCCGAGTTCACCCGCATCTACGCCATCGGCGCCGCCCGGGGCGACCTCTCGGTCGTCAACGACGACCTGGTGGGCCCGATCGACTCCTCCGACGAGTGGATCCGCCAGCGCACCGGCATCGTCGAGCGCAAGCGTGCCTCGCACGACGTCTTCGCCGTCGACCTGGCCGAGGCCGCGGCCAAGGAGGCCATCGAGGGCGCCGGAATCGTGCCGTCGCAGATCGGCGCCATCCTGGTCTCCACGATCTCCAACCCGGTGATCACGCCCTCGCTGGCCACCCACGTGGCCGAGCGGATCGGCGCCCCCTTCGCCGCCGCCTACGACATCAGCGCGGCCTGCGCCGGCTACGCCTACGGCATCGGCCAGGCCGACGCCCTGATCCGCTCCGGCATGGCCGAGTACGTGCTCGTGATCGGCGCCGAGAAGCTCTCGGAGTACGTCGAGCCCACCGACCGCTCCATCTCGTTCCTGCTCGGCGACGGCGCGGGAGCCGCGGTGGTAGGCCCGAGCGACACGGTGGGCATCGGCCCGACGGTGTGGGGCTCGGATGCCACCAAGCGCGACGAGATCCACATGACCGGCACCAGCATCCAGTTCCGCGACCAGGAGACGGAGTGGCCGACGCTCTGGCAGAACGGCCAGGCCGTGTTCCGCTGGGCCGTGTGGGAGATGGTGAAGGTCGCCAAGCAGGCCCTCGAGGCCGCCGGCGTCACGGTCGAAGACCTCGCCGCCTTCATCCCGCACCAGGCGAACATGCGCATCATCGACGAGTTCGCCAAGCAGCTGAAGCTGCCGGAGTCGGTCGCGATCGGCCGCGACATCGAGACCACCGGAAACACCTCGGCGGCATCGATCCCGCTCGCCACGCACCGGCTCCTGAACGAGCGGCCGGAGCTCTCGGGCGGCCTCGCCCTGCAGATCGGCTTCGGCGCGGGCCTCGTGTTCGGCGCGCAGGTCGTCGTTCTGCCATGAGCAACCCTCTAAACTAAGTCTCGGTCAAACACACCCCAAGGAGAGAACAATGGCATTGTCCACCGAAGAAGTACTGGCCGGACTGGCTGAGCTCATCAACGACGAGACCGGCATCGCGACCGACACTGTCGAGCTGGACAAGTCCTTCACCGACGACCTCGACATCGACAGCATCTCGATGATGACGATCGTCGTGAACGCCGAAGAGAAGTTCGACGTCAAGATCCCCGACGAAGAGGTCAAGAACCTGAAGACCGTCGGCGACGCCGTCACCTTCATCGTCGCCGCCCAGGCCTGAGACGCGATCCGGCCCGGGAAGCGATTCCCGGCCCACCGCGGATGGCCGGCAGGATCGCCGCCCGAAGGCACACGATCCTGCCGGCCCCACAGCACACCCGTGCACACGGCGCCATCCCGGCGCACCTGGACTGACCACCCACAGAAAGTTTCACCATGAGCAAGAAGATCGTCGTCACCGGTATCGGTGCCACCTCGCCCCTGGGCGGAACCGCTGCCGAGAGCTGGAAGAACCTGCTCGCCGGTGAGTCCGGAGCGACCACGCTCACGCAGGAGTGGGTGGCCGAACGCGAGTTGCCCGTCACCTTCGCCGCACAGGCCCGCGTGGCCGCCGCCGAGGTGCTCGAGCGCATCGAGACCAAGCGCCTCGACCCGGGCAGCCAGTTCGCCCTGATCGCCGCGCGCGACGCGTGGGCGGATGCCGGCTCCCCCGAGGTCGTGCCCGAGCGCTTCGGCGTCGACTGGGCCACCGGCATCGGCGGCGTCTGGACGCTGCTGGATGCCTGGGACACCCTGCGCGAGAAGGGCCCGCGCCGCGTTCTGCCGATGACGGTTCCCATGCTCATGCCCAACGGCCCCGCGGCCGCCATCGAGATGTCGCTCGGCGCCCGCGCCGGCGCCCGCACGGTCGTCTCGGCCTGCGCCTCGAGCACCGAGTCGATCGTCAACGCTTACGAGCACCTGCAGGCCGGCTACGCCGACATCATCATCGCCGGCGGCTCCGAGGCGGCCATCCACCCGCTGCCGATCGCCGCGTTCGCCTCGATGCAGGCGCTCTCCAAGCGCAACGACGACCCGGCCACCGCCTCCCGCCCCTACGACCTCACCCGCGACGGCTTCGTGCTCGGCGAGGGCGCGGCCGCCCTCGTGCTCGAGACCGAAGAGCACGCGCTGGCCCGCGGCGCGAAGATCTACGCCGAGCTGCTCGGTGGCGCGGTCACCAGCGACGCGTACCACATCACCGCGCCCGACCCCGAGGGATCGGCTGCTGCGCGCGCCATGATCGCCGCGGTCGAGAGCTCGGGCTTCCAGCTCTCCGACGTCGCCCACATCAACGCGCACGCCACCTCGACGCCCGTCGGCGACATCGCCGAGTACAAGGCGCTGCTGCACGTCTTCGGCGACCGCCTGCACGACATCCCGGTGTCGGCCACCAAGGCCTCCACGGGCCACCTCCTGGGTGGTGCGGGTGCGATCGAGGCCATCTTCACGGTGCTCGCCCTGCACGAGCGCACCGCTCCCCCCACGATCAACCTGTCCGAGCAAGACCCGGACATCCCGCTCGACGTCGTGCGCGAGCCGCGCCAGCTCCCCGAGGGCGAGCTTGTGGCGATCTCGAACTCGTTCGGCTTCGGCGGCCACAACGCGGTAGTAGCCTTCAAGACTGCCTGATCGGGCGGTACAAGACCGAACGCAACGGGCCCTACTCGACGACCCAGGGTGAGCGTGTGGCCGGAGAGTGCGACCGCAGGCCGCGCTCTCCGACCGCATGATCACATGTCGCGCTTCGCCGGGCAGGGACCGGCGAAGCAGGTGAGGGCCGAGCGTAGCCCGGCCCCCACCTAACCAACCCGGTGGAGGTAGATGACCGGGGACATGTCGGAGGCGTAGCGGAAGGGCTCGAGCTCGTCGTCCCAGGCCTGGCCGAGGGCCAGACGGAGTTCGCGGTGCAGCTCGAGGGCGTTGGTGCCTGCCGCCTCCATGGCGTTGCGGATGCGGTCTTCGGGGATGACGGTGTTGCCCGAGGCATCGACCTGGGCGTAGTAGATGCCGAGGTCGGGCGTGTGCATCCAGCGGCCGCCGTCGGTGCCTTCACTGGCGTCTTCGGTGACCTCGTAGCGCAGGTGCTCCCAGCCCCGCAGGGCCGAGGCGATGGCGGCACCCGTACCGGGCGCACCCTCCCAATAGAAGTCGGCCCGCTGGGAACCGCGAAGTACCGGCTGCTCGATCCAGTCGAAGTTCACGGCACGACCGATAGCGCGACCTGCGGCCCACTCGACGTGGGGGCAGAGCGCGCGGGGCGCGGAGTGGACGTAGACCACCCCGCGAGCAACGATTGCCGCCATTTTTCTCTCCATTCGTGAGGTACGTCTTCCCCAACGACCTGTGAATGGATGAGCGCAAATGATGCGGCGGCACTATTCGGTTGTGCTCACATTATGCCGTCGCCGCACCGCGAATCACAACCGTGTCATCCCGGGTGTCGCGAACTCACAGATGTATACTGAGAGAGTATTTTCTGGCACCACCGCGAGGCCGAAGGATGGAGGGCGATGTCGATCCGTTCCGGCATCCTGTTCCTGCTCGGCACGGCGGATGCGTACGGCCTGCAGATCCACGGCGAGCTCGAAGAGCGCACCGACCGCGTGGGCCGCATCAACGTCGGCCAGATCTACTCCACCCTCGATCGGCTCAGCACGGCCGGCCTGGTGCGCATCGCGGGGAGCACCGACGACGGGCTCCCGCTCTACGGCCTCACCACCGACGGACGACTGGTGCGCGACGAGTGGCTCGCCGAGACGACCGTCGACACCGCATCCGCCTGGCCGGACATGGTGTTCAAAGTGCTGCTGGTCGGCAGCCTCGACGACGCGGCAGGCAGCACGCTGCTTCAGCGCTATCGCCGCGCCTGGCACGAGCACAGCGACGAGGCGGGGCCGAACTCGCCGGTCACGCAGAACTCCCCCACCGCCCTGGCGCAGGGCCGGCTCGCGGATGCGGCACTCGGCTGGCTCGACGACCTCGAGTTGCTTCCCGGCGGTCTCGCCGCGCTCGGCCGCCCGCTACGGAACGAGCGACCCCGGCGCGGACGTCGTCCGGCCACGGCGCCCGCGGAGACGGCTGAGCAGTGAGAACGGCAGCAGCCGGGCACGGGAGCGCTCGGCACGGCTCGCGCCGAGTTCCAGCGCCCTGATCAGCGCTTCGAGATCGCTCCGGATGCCGGCGCGCCGCACCGCATCCGTGCTCTCGGGATGCGCGTACTGCTCGAACTCCACCCGCAGCCGCAGTCGCTCGAGGGCGCCTTCGGGCAGCGTCAGCTCCTCCCGCACGCGCCGGTCGAGATCGTGCAGGGTGTCCCCCGCGGAGCGCTGCACCCGGTAGTCGTCGAGGGTGTCTTCGAGCTCGGTCCAGGCCAGGGTGCCCGGCAGAGCTGCGGTGTCGAGCTCGCGCAGACGCCGTCGCCGGAGCATCCGGCGCACTGAGAACGGCGCGAGGCCGATCACGGCGATCGCGCCCAGAATCGCGGCGAAGACCCCCCAGCCGCGTAGCTGACCGAGCGCGATCTGCTCGGGGCTCTGCGCGCCCTGCCCGTTCAGGATGTCGGGGCGTTCGTTGGGCGCGGCCGTCGAGGTGCTGCTCGGCTGAGATGTCGAGGCGCTGCCCGAGGCGCCGGCCTGCGCGTAGTCGGGGAGGCTGTAGTCGGGTGGGGTGATGTTCAGGCCCGGAGTGGGCTCGAAGGGCAGCCAGCCGATGCCGTCGAAGTACAGCTCGGGCCAAGCGTGCAGCTGATCGGTGTAGACCTCGTAGACGGGAAGGCCGTCGGCGGTGTCATCGGCCTGCTGCCCGGGTGCATAGCCCACGGCGATCCGTGACGGGATGCCGAGCGTGCGCGCCATCACGGCCATCGCGCCGGCGAAATGCACGCAGTAGCCCTCCTTCTGAGCCAGGAAGTCGGCGATGGCCAGCGCGTTGTCGCTGTCGTAGCCGTTGCTGACCGGAGCGGAGAGCGAATACCGGAACTCCCCTGACCGGAAGTACTCCTGCAGGGCCACGGCCTGGTCGTAGTTCGTGGCCGCTCCCCCGGCGACGGTGGCCGCGGTCTCGGCGATCACGGGCGGCAGATCCGGCGGCAGCGCCAGGAAGCCGCTGATCGCATCCGGCACCACGGCGCCCGCCGCTGCCAGCTGCTCGGCGGTCGGCTGGATGTCCAGGCCCGTGACCTGATAGTTCAAACCGCGCGTGTCGCCCCGCAGGTCGGTGACCGTGAAGGTGCCCGGGGTGAGCAGCCAGTCACCGCTCAGCTGCTCCACCTTCTGGGTCGGATACGGCAGCGGCAGCCAGTCGCTGCGCAGGGCCGCGATCGACACCGAGGTCGAGGACTGCACGGTGGGCACGTCGGCGGCCAGTCCGGGCGGCGTGCCGAAATCCTGCCCGTCGTAGCCCACCGCGTCGTAGGGCGACTCCGGCTCCCACAGGCCGGTCGAGAAATCGCCCAGGTTGACCATCTTGAGGTAGAGCCCCTCTTCGGAGGTCGTGCTGTAGGTCAGGGAGAGCAGGGGATCGCTGCGGCGCAGATCCCGGCCGAGCTGGATGGTGGGGTCGACCCCGGTGGCGTAGACCGAGGGGAATCGGCCGGTGCCCGACTCCTCGGCGAGTGAATCGGCGGTGAGGCCCGGCGTGATCGCGGGCAGCACGACCATCGCGGCGATCGCGGCCACCGACATCCCGACCGCGAGCAGCGGGTTGCGACCGCCCCCGCCGCGCAGCCTCGGGCCGCGCGGCCCGTCGACACCGATCCGGGAGCCGCACCAGAGCATCAGCAGGAAGGCCGCCGCCGTGGCCACGTAGACCGGCACATTCGGGTCGACGTGCCGCACGAGCGGCGCCACCGCGAGCACGGCCAGCGGACCCAGCCCGCCGAGCACCGGCGCCCGCAGCCCGGTGGCGAGCCCGTCCGACACGATGGCGATCAGTCCGACCGCCATCACCATCAGCTGCAGGATGGGACCGTCGGCTACCGCCGGCACCTCCTGCTGGGCGATGGAGAGGCCCGCGTCGGCGAGATCGACCGAGAGGTCGGTGAGCGTGGCGGGTGTCGGGAAGACGAACCAGAGACTGTCACCGGCGTACAGCACCAGCACCAGGGCGGCCCACACCACCGCGCCCGCCGCGATCACCACCAACTCGGGTGCCCCCCAGGCCCGCAGCGCGGTCATCACCCCGAGCAGAAGCAGCACGATGCTCATCGTGGCGAACCACCAGCCGAGCCCCTGCAGCACGGGGGCGAGCCCGAGCAGGGCGGCCCCGAGGCACACGGCGACCGCCAGCGAGCTCTTCCAGGCGCCACTGCGGGCCTCGCGACGGATCTGGGGGGCGGGCCGGCGGTTGCCGGGGAGAGCACCGGAGGCGAACGGGCGGGCGGATCGGCGGGAGCTCATGCGATCCCCCGCGCCTCGCCGAGCGACCGCCACAGCTCCGCGAGCCGATCGGACGATCCCACGGGGACGACGTTCCAGCCGGCCTGCCGCAGTTCGAAACCGACGGCCCCCGGCCGGCCGACTACGAAGGCGACCGGATGCGACGACATCGCCGCGAGATCGCGCAGCCGGGACGCGGCGAGCGGGCCGGCGCCGCCCCGGGGGCCGGGCCTCCCGGCGGGCTCGTCGCGCTCGGCGACCAGGGCGAACACGGGCGGCGCGTCGGGCGAGGTGAGGGAGGCCTCCGCGACGGCGGCGCGGAACGCATCCGCGTCGTCCGGCCCGTCGCTCCGCGCGAATGCCAGCTCACGCACCAGCGCCGACTGGCCGTGCGGGGCGAGGAACGAGCCGTCGGCCTGCGGCTCGTGCCGACCCAGGGAGTGCCCGACGATCCGCACGCCGTAGCCCTCGGTCACCAGGTGCACGCCGATCGACGCGGCGGCGCTCACCGCCCACTCGAAGGCCGCATCCGGTTCGCCGGCGCCCCGCTGGGAACGGCCGGCCGCCCTCTCCCGATCGGCGAAGGAGGCGGCGTCGAGCAGGATCACCGCGTCTTGGTCGTTGCGCTGATCGTCTTGCCGCACCATCAGCTCGCCGTGCTTGGCGGTGGCGGGCCAGTGCACCCGCCGGATGGAGTCGCCCGGCAGGTACTTGCGGGCGATCACGTCTTGCTCGCCGGCGCCGATGAGACGCCGGGAGACCTGCTCGGCGCCGTCGCCGGTGGCGAGCCGGAGGTCGATCCGGGCGAGCTCGAACACCTCGGGAGTCACCAGGACGGTGTCGGTCGAGCCGAAGGTCAAGCGCCGGAGGGCACAGCCGAAGGGATCGCTCAGCGTGAGGGTGAACGGCCCGATCTCGTGCGCTCCCCGCACCCGGGTGTCGAGCCGGTACCGCAGCTGCGTCACGCCCGGCTCGTCCAGCGCCGAGGAGAGGTAGGCGGGCAGCGCGTCCAGCGCTGCCGGCGGGCTGGGCCGCACGGGGGCGGAGGCGCCCTCCGACCAGACGGCGGCGGGGGTGCGCACGCTCCCCCAGTTCTGCAGGAAGGTGTTGACCACCACCAGCTGACCGACCGACCCCGACTCGGGGGCGAAGCGGCGGCGCACCGAGATGGCGATCCGGCGAAGCACCACCCAGGCGAACGAGAACACCGGTACGGCGAGCAGGAAGCAGGCGAGGTAGGCGAGCTCCTGGCGCCGGAACACCTGCGTGAGCACGAACACCACCACGGCGGCCGCGATCAGCCCCCAGCCGCGCGCGGTAGGCCGCGGAACGGAGCGAGGTGGGCGATGAGCGGCCATCGGCGCCGGATCAGCTCGTGCGGGTTCTGCTGAGCGGCACCGGGGTGGCCGCCACGATCGCCCGCAGCGCGGTCGCGATGGCCTCGGCTCCGCCTCCGCGGGCGTCACTGGCCGCTCGCCGCGTGGCGACGATGCGGTGGGCGAGCACGGGCACCACGAGCTGGTTCACGTCGTCGGGCACCACGAACTCGCGACCGCTCAGGGCGGCCAGCACCTTCGCGGCGCGCACCAGGTGCAGGGTGCCGCGCGGGCTGGATCCCAGACGGAACTCCGGGTGCCCCCGCGTGGCCTGCACGATCGACACCACATACGACTCCACCGCACGGCTGACGTAGATGGAGCGGGCGGTGAGGATCATCGCCGCGAGTTGCGGCTTGTCGACCACCGGCCGCAGCGCATCCAGCGGGCTGACGCTCTCGCGGTTGTGCAGCATGATGAGCTCGGCGGCGGCATCCGGGTACCCCATCGAGATGCGGGCCATGAAACGGTCGCGCTGCGCCTCGGGGAGAGCGTAGGTGCCCTCCATCTCGATCGGGTTCTGGGTGGCCACCACGATGAACGGGGGTTCGAGCGGATGCGTGGTGCCATCGATCGACACCTGCCCCTCTTCCATGCACTCCAGGAGCGCCGACTGGGTCTTCGGCGAGGCGCGGTTGATCTCGTCGGCGATCACGATGTTGGCGAACACCGCGCCGCGCTTGAACTCGAAGGCGTGGTCGACCTGGTTGTAGATCGAGACGCCCGTGACGTCGGAGGGAAGCAGGTCGGGGGTGAACTGGATGCGGCTGACGGTGCATCCGACGCTCGTCGCCAACGCCTTGGCCAGGGTGGTCTTGCCCACGCCGGGCACGTCTTCGACCAGCAGGTGACCCTCGGCGATCAGCACGATCAGCGCGAGGGTCGCCGCCTCGGTCTTGCCGTCGATGACGCTCTCGAGGTTGGCCATGATCGCCGAGGTGTGACCGCCGAACTCCTCCAGCGTGAGCGGGGCGGCGGCGAACCCGGCCGCGGCGGCGGCTTCGGGCGTCACGGGCGGCGATCCGAGCGTCGGACCGCGCGACGGTCGGAGCGGGAGGCCAGCAGGAAGATGCTGCCCACGAGGGTGCCGAGGCCGAGCACGATCAGCCACGGCGAGAACTGCATGGCAACGATGGAGAAGTAGTCGGGGCCGCCGCCCTCGGTGCCGTAGTAGGAGCGGGCGCCATAGGCCATCCCGGCGATGCCGAAGACCACGAAGACGGCACCGGCGACCCAGATGGCGATCAGGAAGCGGTCGATGTACCGCACGGGCGCCTGCAGAGGCTCCTCCCCGTTCTGCTCGCCGTCGAACAGACGCGGGTCGTCGCGATCGGGAACGCTCAGGCCGAACGGATCGAACTCCTCGGATGCGGCCGGCCTGTCGTCGAACCCGGGTTGGAAGGCCACGTCGAACCTCGAATCGAACCCGCGGTCACTGCTGGTCTCGCGCACGCTGCTCCTTGAGTGTCGGATCGAGGCGCCGTCGTCGCCGCCGTCCTCCCACGATAGGCGGACCCTCCGTCATCCGCGACCCTGCGGATTCCCAGCTACGCCAGGGCTCAGGCCGCGAACTTGACGATCGCGAAGGCCACCAGGGCGGCGGTGCCGGCGATCAACGCCGTCCAGCCGAGAATCTGCACGAGGCGACGGCCGGTGAACCGCTCCCAGAACGAGTGCAGTTCGGGCCGGTAGAACTGCGCCTGCTCCGGCCGCACCGGTGCGCTCGGGAGTGCCGCTGCACGGCGACTCGGGAGTGCCTCTGCAGGGCGAGGCGCGAGTGCCTCTGCAGGGCGAGGCGCGAGTGCCTCTGCAGGGCGAGGCGCGAGTGCCTCTGCAGGGCGAGGCGCGTTCACGTGACGGGACGCGCGGAGGGGCAGCGCATCCGGAGCCTGTGCGCTGTCGCTCTCGGGCCGGATGCGGCTCAGACGGGCCGCCGATCGCGGGGAAGCCGCGCGCTCGGCAGTATCCGGTGCTCCCGCCGCGAAGTGTTCGAGGGCGTCGAAAGTGAGCGGGTCGGCGCTGGACATGTCTCTCCTCGTGCAGGGCTGCGGATCGCCTGCGCCGGGATGGGTGGTCCACGACTGTGCGGCCGAGCTGATCTTCGTCTGTAGCATAGCGATGGCCGACGGAGATGCGAAATTCATGCGCTGTTCACGCCCCGTGCACGCCCGCCGATTGGCGGCCGGGAGGGCCTCATCCGCGTGGGCTTGGCGGTTGAGTCGTGCTCGGCACGGTCTCAGGATGGGTGCAGGCCACAACGCCGTGGCCACGACCGATGGAGGTCAGCATGACGACACACACCAACCCCGCTCCCCCGTTCGACGTCGAACTCCAAGCCGTGCTCGCCGCCGTCGGCGAGATGCTGCCGTCGACCGTCACCCCGGAGCTGATCGGCCCGCTGCGGCAGGGCGGGCTGGGCGCCCCGCCGATCTCCGACCTCATCGGAGACCGGCCGATCCGGCATGAGGAGCGCATCGTGGCAGGGCCCGAGGGCGCACCCGACATCACGGTGTCCATCTTCAGCCGCACCGATCACGTCGCCGGAGGCCCGGGGATCTACCACACGCACGGCGGCGGGATGATCATCGGCGACCGATTCACCGGTGCGGACGAATTCCTCTCCTGGGTGCTGGAGTTCGACGCCGTCGTCGTGTCGGTGGAGTACCGGCTCGCACCCGAGAACCCCGACCCGGCGCCCGTCGACGACTGCTATGCCGGACTGGTGTGGTTCGCCGACCATGCCGAGGAGCTCGGTGTCGACCCGCACCGCGTCGTCATCGGCGGAGCCAGCGCCGGCGGCGGGCTCGCGGCGGGTGTGGCGCTGAAAGCCCGCGATCTCGGCGGCCCCGCACTCGCCGGGCAGCTGCTGATCTACCCGATGCTCGACGACCGCAACGAGACGATCTCGAGCCGGCAGATCGACGGCTTCGGCGTGTGGGACCGCGGGAGCAACGACACGGGCTGGAACGCCTTGCTCGGAGACCGTCGGAAGACCGACGACGTATCGATCTATGCGGCGCCCGCTCGAGCATCCGACCTCAGCGGACTGGCTCCCGCCTTCATCGACGTGGCCACGGCCGAGGTGTTCCGCGACGAGGACGTCGCGTACGCGACCCGCATCTGGGAGCAGGGCGGCATCGCCGAGCTGCACGTCTGGCCGGGCGGATTCCACGGATTCGACGCCATGGCGCCGCAGGCGGCGCTCTCGCTGGAGGCCAGGGCGGCCCGCGTGGCGTGGCTGCGCCGCATCCTCGGCTCCTGAACCGGTTCTCTGCCCCGCCCTCGCCCGCGCCCTCGCCGTCGCGGGTTAGGGTGGGGCAGACGACAGCTAGCGGGAACGGCGACGATGCAGGAACTCGTGGGTCGACTGACGGCTCTAGACGCCACAGCGACGGAATCACTCAAGGTCATCTCGTACTTCGACGCGCTCGTCGACGGCCACGCGAACGTCGAGGTTCTGCTGCGTGGCGCCGCGATCCTGAGCGGATGCGCCGCCGGCTTCAGCGTGGACGGGCGCACCGTGCGTGTCGACGACTCGGGCGCGCGCCGAGCCGGCCCGCCGGGCGACTGGGCCTCCCACGCCTTCGGCGACGGGGGCCGCGCCTGGATCGAGCGTGACGGAGCGCCCCACACCAACGACGCCATGATCCTGGAGCGGCTGGCGCTCGCGCTCGACATCGCCGTCGAGCGCACGTCCCCCACGGCGGCCTCTCGCCGCGCCCTCGAGTCCGTCCTGGATCCCGACAGCACCGCCGAGGCGCGGTCGTCCGCGATCGCGCGGTTGCGTCTGGACGCCGGATCGGCCTATCGGGCAGTCGCCGTGCCGGCCTCCACGGCCTGGAGCATGACCGATTCCCCGAGCGTCGTGCTGCGGACCCCGGTCGGATCGGTGCGCGCCCTGATTCTGGAAGCGCGCGCCGCAAACGCTCTCGACCGTGCGGGGCAGGAGCGGATGGGTATCGGCCCCGCCGTCGCACCGGAAGCGCTCGACACGTCGTGGGCATCGGCTCTGGTGGCTCTCCGTCTCACCTCGCTCCGGGAACCCGTGCAGGAGGCCGATCGGCTCGGCGTGATCCTGGCGCTGGCGGAGTCGGAGCACGCGGCCCGCACCGCTCCGGATGTCGATGCGGTGG
This sequence comes from Herbiconiux sp., assembly GCF_023264855.1. GTDB lineage: Bacteria > Actinomycetota > Actinomycetes > Actinomycetales > Microbacteriaceae > Herbiconiux. The sequence continues at coordinate 36,783 of NZ_JAHFUW010000020.1, forward strand.
CGGAGCTGATCCGCACGCAGCCCCAGCTGGAGCCGTTCCTGGATGCCCTGGCCGAGGCCGAGAGCGTGCGCGCGGCCGCCCAGCAGTTGCGGCTGCACCACTCCACGGTGCAGGCCAAGGTGACGGCCCTCGAGCACTCGCTCGGTTTCGACGTGCGCACCCCACGAGGCCGCGTGCGTCTCACTCTGGCGCTCGCCCTCCACCGCCTGGCCCAGAACCGCTTCGACTGACCGGCCCACGCCTACCGGCCAGACCGCCCCGACCGGTATTCCTTGTCGTCACGGCGCTGCACGCGGACGTGCTCCGGCTCTCGTCGGTCCCCCATGCGCACGACCGCACCCCTCGAGACCTCCGGTAGGGCGGACGGGACTTGAACCCGTGACCGACGGATTATGAGTCCGCTGCTCTAACCAGCTGAGCTACCGCCCCGTGGGCGCAGCATCCGGAACCCGGGGCGCGACCGCGAGACCACGATACCGTCTCGGGGAGGCCGTGCCGGGCAACGGGGCCGGTCAGGACGAGGGCGCGTCGGTGTCGGGCACGTGCGCCGGCGGCACGACGCGGGGGTCGGTGACGGGCTCGCCTCGATAGAGGTGCTCGAACGTCGTGAGGGTGCGGTCGATGTCGTGAGCCGCGACGATCGAGAGCGACTCGTTCTTCATCGCGTCGAAGCCCTCTTGCGGAGCGCGGAGCACCGTCTCGAGTTTGGCGGCCAGATCCTTCGCATTACCCGGGGTGAACAGGTATCCGTTCTGGCCGTCGTGCACGAGGTGCGGCAACGCCATCGCGTCGGCGGCCACCACGGGCAGGCCACTGGCCATGGCCTCCATCGTGGCGATGCTCTGCAGCTCGGCGATCGAGGGCATGGCGAACACCGTCGAGCGCGTGTAGGCGCGGCGCAGCTCCTCTTCGGTGACGTACCCCGTGAAGGTGGTGCGGTCGCCGATGCCGAGCTGGTTGGCCATCGTCTGCAGGTTCTTCAGCTGGTCGCCGCCGCCCACGATCTCGAGTTGCACGTTCAGGTCGGCCGGCAGAAGCTTCACCGCGTTCAGCAGCACGTCGATGTGCTTCTCACCGGTGACCCGGCCCACGAACAGGATGCGGTTCTCGGTGCGCGGAGTGAAATCGGCCTGGTAGTTGTCGACGTTGATGCCGCAGGAGATGGCGTAGATGTTCTGGATGCCGGTGGCCTTCTCGAAGAAGTCGGCCGCACGGCGTGTGGGAGCGGTCACGGCGTCGGCGCGGATGAACGACCGGCGGGCCGCCGCCCAGGCCAGGCCGATCGCCCAGTCCTGCAGGAACTTCGGGATGCCGGTGAAGGCCATCATGTTCTCGGGCATCACGTGATTGGTTCCGACGATGCGGATGCCGCGCTTCTTCGCCTCGCTCGAGACGCCGCGGCCCACGATGATGTGCGACTGGAAGTGCACCACATCCGGCTTCACCTCGTCGATGATGCGGGCGCTGTTCTGCTGGATCCGCCACGGCAGCGCGAAGGTGAGCCAGTCGTGCGGGTACCAGCGCCAGCTGTAGAGCCGGTGCACGGTGATCTTCTGGCCGTCGTAGATCTCGGTGCGGGTGCCGACGGGCTGCTTGGCCGAGGGCGAAACCACGTGCACGTCGTGCCCGCGCGAGGCGAGGCCCGAGGCGAGGTGCTCGGAGAAGCGAGCGGATCCGTTCACGTCGGGCGAGAACGTGTCGGCTCCGATCAGGATGCGGAGCGGCCGGGAGTCTGTCAAACCGTGTCTTTCTCAGGGGTCTGGCTCAGGGTGGTCTGGCGGGGATTCGCCGAGGGCTAGCTACGAAACTACCTCAACGCTGGGCCTGAGGGTGGTAGCGGGCGAGTCCGAACACGCCCAGGATCGCCACGGCTCCGAACGCGAGGTAGGCGAAGAGCGCCCAGACCGGAGCCTGCGACGCCTCGCCGAGCACCAGGATGCCGATGCCGACCGCCACCAGGGGGTCGATGACGGTGAGCCCGGCGATCACCAGGTCGGGCGGGCCCGAGCTGTAGGCGTTCTGCACGAAGTAGCCGCCGAGCGCGAAGGCGGCGATCAGGCCGATCAGGGCGAGGATGGTGAGCGCATCGAACTGCCCCTGGAACAGCCGCGAGATGAGCACCTTGGCGAGCGTCGCGACGAAACCGTAGAGCACGCCAGCGCCCACGATGTAGGCGATCGCCTTGAAGCTCTTGCCGAGCACGATGAAGGCCACGGCGAACAGCACCAGCACGACCGCGAGGACGATCAGGATGGTCACCAGGTTGCCCGCGGTGACCGGCTTGTCGACGGCGGTGAATGCCGCGACGAGCACGAACAACCCCACTCCGCCCACGCACAGCACGATGGAGATCACCGAGCTGCGGTTCAGCTTCACCTTGCTGATGCGGGAGTTGAGCACGGCCGTGATCACGAGGGCCACCGCGCCGAGCGGCTGCACCACGATGATCGGCGAGAAGCCGAGGCTGGTGAGCTGGAAGACGACGGCCAGGCCCAGCATGAGCGTGCCGAGCACCCAGGAGGGCCGGGCTAGCAGCGCGAACATCTGGCGGGAGCTGAGACCCTTCACGGCATCGCCGTGCTTGGCCTCGACCTTGGCGACCCCCCGATGCTGGAACTGGGCGCCGAGGCTGAGGAACACGGCGCCGACCAGCGCGATCGGGATGCCGATGAACTGCTTGGGATCGAGAGCTGTGGGCTCGCTGACGAGCAGCAGTTCGGGATGCACCCGACGACACTACCCCGCCGGCCTCGTGGATAGGCTTAGCGAATGGCCGTTCTCCCGATCCGGATCTCCGGAGACCCCGTCCTGCACTCCCCCGCGTCGCCGGTGGCCGAGATCGACGACGACCTGCGCACCCTCGTGGCCGACATGTTCGACACGATGGATGCCGCACCGGGCGTCGGCCTGGCCGGTCCGCAGGTGGGCGTGGGCCTGCGCGTGTTCGTCTACGGCTGGACCGATGACGACGACGTCGAGTACCGCGGCGTGGCGATCAACCCGGAGCTGTTCATCACTCCCACCCGGCCCGAGCCGGCCGATCCCGACGACGAGTCCGAGGGCTGCCTGTCGTTCCCGGGCGAGCGGTTCCCGCTCGTGCGCGGCGACAAGGCGCTGCTGCGCGCCACCGATCTCGACGGGCAGCGCTACGAGATCGAGGCCTCCGGCTGGCTGGCCCGCATCTTCCAGCACGAATTCGACCACCTCGACGGGCTGCTCTACGTCGACCGGATCGACCGGCCCTACGCCAAGGTCGCCGAGAAGATCGAGCGCAAGCGCGGCTGGGGCGTTCCCGGGTTCAGCTGGACCCCGGGCGTCGACGACGTCGAGCCCTGATCCGCCGATTCAGGTGGCGGCCTGGTTCCGGTGACGGCCGGGTTCAGGTGACGGCGCGGATCAGGTGACGGCGCGGATGAGCGCCGCCACGGCCGCCGCCGCGATCACCACCACCACGAAGGGCACCTTCAGGGCATAGAGCACGCCCGCCACGAGCACGGCGGGCAGGCGGGCGTCGATCTGGATCGACTGGCCGGCCCCGAAGGTCTGCACGGCGATCAGCGCCGACAGCAGGGCCACCGTGAGCAGGCTCGCGATGCGCGCCACGGTGGGGTGCGAGAACGCGCGCTCCGGCACGATGTAGCCCACGGTCTTCAGCGCCACGCAGATGACGGCGGCCAGGATGACGATGTTCCAGGCATTCATCAGGTCGCCTCCGCGTTGCCGCCGGGTGCGGCATCCGGTGTACCTTTCCGGCCGAGGATGTTGAAGCCGCCGACCACGATCGCGACCCCGGCCGCCACCAGCACGGGCAGCCCGGGCACCAGAACGGGCGTCAGCAGGGTCGCGACGAGTGCTGCGGCCACGGCGACCGCCTGCGTCTGCCGCTCCTTCAGGCGCGGCCACAGCAGTCCCAGGAAGGCGGCTGCGGCCGCCGCATCCAGCCCGTAGGCGCTGACGTCGCCGATCAGGTCGCCGATCAGCGCTCCGATCAGCGTGGTGAGGTTCCAGCCGAGGTAGATGGCGATTCCGGTCACCCAGAAACCCATCCGCTGGGCCGCGAGGGTGGGCTGGGCGATCGCCACCGCAGTCGATTCGTCGATGGTCAACTGGGCTGCCGCCGCGCGCTTGAAGAAGCCCGGGCCCACGATCGGCGCCATCCGGATCGAGTAGAACACGTTGCGGGTGCCGAGCAGGGCCGCGCTGGTGATGGCGGCGGGACCGGCCGCCAGGCCCCCCGAGGCGAGCACGCCGATCAGGGCGAACTGCGAGCCGCCGGTGAACATCACCAGGCTCAGGAAGCAGGTCTGCCAGACGTCGAGCCCCGAGAGCGTGGCCAGGGCGCCGAACGACACCCCGTAGACGGCGGTCGCGAGACCGACGGCGAGACCGTTGCGCAGGGCCGCTGTTTCGGCGGGGGTGCGCTCGGTCATCATCCGATGATGCCAGATGGCGTATGCCCCACCGGATGCCACCCGGGTGCTAGTGGCCTCGGGTGCCGGCAGCCTTCTGCCCACCCCCGCACGGCCGCCGGCCGGAAACGAAAAAGGCCCGGAGGGTGGAGCCTCCGGACCTTCGCTCCCCGACTTGGACTCGAACCAAGAACCTGCCGGTTAACAGCCGGCTGCTCTGCCAATTGAGCTATCGAGGAATGCTGCTGAATGAGCGTCAATACACTATCACGGAGTTCGGGGGCCCTTTGTCACGACGACGGCTTCGAGCCGTCGACGCCCGGTTCCGGGAGTCGGTCAGTAGCCGGCCGTGGGGTCGACGCGGCCCGTGAATTCGCCGGAGTCGAGGAAGGCGCGCACGTTCCGGCGGATGCGTTCCGCGAGCATCGGGGCGGTCATCTCGGGCGTGTCCGCCGAGTGCGGCGTGATGATCGCGTTCGGCGCCGACCAGAGCGGATGCCCCTCGGGAAGCGGCTCCGGATCGGTGACGTCGAGGCCGGCCCCGGCGATCGAACCCTCGTCGAGGGCAGTCACCAGAGCGTCGGTGTCGACCAGGCCGCCGCGGGCGACGTTGACCAGGAGAGCCGACCGCTTCATGCGCTCGAACTCGGCTGCCCCGAACATCTTGGCCGTGCCCCCGGTGAAGGCGGCGGCGACCACGACGAGATTGGCGTCGGGGAGCACCTCGTGCAGCCGCTCGGCGGTCACGGTTCGATCGGCACCCGGGACCGCGGCATCCTGGCGCCGCACGACGGTGCTGCGCACCTGGAACGGTTCGAGCAGGCGCAGCAGTTCGAGCGCGATGCCGCCCGCGCCGACGATCACCACGTCGAGCCCGTACAGCGAGGTCCCGGCCTTGCCGCCCCAGCTCGAGGCGCGCAGGCGGGTCGGCAGCTGCCGCAGCAGGGCGAGCGAGAGCGTGAGGGCGTGCTCGGCCACCGGCCGGGCGAAGGCGCCCTTCGCGCTGGTCCACACCAGGCCGGGGCGCGACTGCTCGCGGATGACCTCGGCGAAGGCGTCGACGCCCGCCCACGGCAATTGCACCCATTCGATCGACGGATGCTCGCGCAGGATCTGTCGCAACCCCTCCGGATCGCGATAGCTCAGCCAGACCAGACCCCGGGTCTCCGCCGAGAGCGGCGCGACGGTTCCGCCAGCCGATGCGACGGCCTCGGTGAACACCCGGTCGGCCTGCGGGAGCACGGCGATCGGCCCGGGCGTGGGGTGGTCAGGCACGGTCGGCGTCGTCGCCGGCTTCGCCGCGCTCGCCCTCGCCGTCGTAGCCCTCGCCGCCTTCGTCGTCGTAGCCGTCTTCGTCCGCGTCCTCGTCGTCGTAGTCGTCCTCGTCGACCTCGTCGACGTGCAGCTCCCGGGCCAGCCCGGCCACGTACGGATGCCGCGGGTCACCGAGAACCTCGTCGATCGTGCCGAGACCCACCACGACGCCCTCGTGGATGACCGCGATGCGGTCCACCGAGCGCCGCAGGGCATCGAGATCGTGGCTCACGATCAGCGCGCTGGCACCGCGGGAGCGCTGGAGCCCGGCGATCACGTCGATGACCGCGCCGCGCACCGACACGTCGACACCCGCGGTGGGCTCGTCGGCGATCAGCAGCACCGGGTCGAGGATCAGCCCCCGGGCCACAGCCACGCGCTGCCGCTGGCCGCTGGAGAGCTCGTGCGGCTGCTTCAGCATCGTGCCGACGGGCAGCAGGAGCGCGTCGACCAGGGTGGCGGCCTTCAGGCCGGCCTCCCGTCGATCGAAACGGCGATCCCGCAGGAAGAGCGGTTCGGCGACCAGCTCGGCGACCGTCATGTTCGAGGTGAGCTTGGAGCCGGCATCCTGAGCCACGTACCCCACGCCGGCGGTGAGCTTGCTCACCTTCGACCGCTTGATGCCACGCATCGTGTAGCCGAGCACGTCGAGCGTGCCGCCGACGATCCGCGGCGAGTTGTCTTTGGAGGTGCGCAGCGCCGCCTGACCCGAGGCCACGTGGGCGAGGGTCGACTTGCCCGAGCCGCTGGAGCCCACCAGACCGACGATCTCGCCGGGCGCGAGGGTGAGCGTGAAGCCTTTGACGGCGGTGAACGCCGAACTCACACTGTGTGCCGGGTATTCGATCGTCACGTCCGAAGCCGTGATCACATTTCGGTCAACCATGAGGCTTCGAGCCTATGCGGAAGCTCTCATTCCGCTCGTAGGGCGCGGCGGTCGGCCTCGACTTGCACCAGTTGCACAGCGATCTCGCGGTAGGCGACGGGCTCGGCCACGGCATCGGTTCGCTGCAGACGGCCCTGCAGCTCTTCCTTTCGGCGGCGGAGGTGCCGCTCGATCAGCGACACGGTGATGCTGCGCAGGTAGATCTCGGGGGCGCGCTCGGGGCGCTCGGGGATGGGCGCGACGGCGAGCTGCTCCACCAGCGAGCGATACTCCTCGGGCACGTCGGCCTGCACCGTGCTCACCCAGTCGGCACGATCGAAGGACTCGATGTTGCGGCCGATCGAATCACGAACGGCGGCCAGCGCCGGGTGGCTGAATCCGCAGCCGCTGGCCCGCTCGAGCAGGTCGCGGCCGACGACCGTGGGCGACTGGAGCATTGCCATCAGCGCGTCGCGCTCGGTGCGCACGGCGGTGGTGCCGGGCAGCTGGGTGATCGAGACCGACTGTCGCGGAGCCGCCGCGGGCGGGCCGTCTTGCGGTGCGGGGCCCGAGCCGTCGCGCGAACCGGAGGGGCGGGTGGCGCCTTGGTCCCCGGATGCTCCCGCGCCCGATTGGGCATCGGGTCGCGACGAGCGGCGCTCGTCCGGCGTACCGGCCGCACGGGTGCCGCCCCGGGCGACCGCTCGCTGCACCTCGTCGAGGTCCATGCCGAGCATCCCGGCCAGCTGGCGGGTGTAGCCCGGGCGCAAGGAGGGATCGCGGATGTCGGCGACGATCGGCGCCGCATCACGCAGGGCCGCCACCCGCCCCTCCACGGTCTCGAGGTTGTAGGCCGAGAGCTTCTGGCGGATCACGAACTCGAACATCGGCTTCTTGCCCTTGACCAGGCGCCGCACCGCGTCGTCGCCCTTGGCCAGCCGCAGGTCGCAGGGGTCGAGGCCGTCGGTGCCGACGGCCACATAGGTCTGGGCCGCGAAACGCTGCTCCTCGCTGAAGGCGCGCAGGGCGGCCTTCTGGCCGGCCGCATCCGGATCGAAGGTGAAGATCACCTCGCCGAGCCCCGCCGAGTCGTCGGACAGCACCCGGCGCATGATCTTGATGTGGTCGACTCCGAAGGAGGTGCCGCAGGTGGCGACCGCGGTGGTGACGCCGGCTAGGTGGCAGGCCATGACGTCGGTGTAGCCCTCGACCACCACGACCTGGCGACTGCGGGCGATGTCGCGTTTGGCGAGGTCGAGCCCGTACAGCACCTGCGCCTTGTGGTACACGACGGTCTCGGGGGTGTTGAGGTACTTGGGCCCCTTGTCGTCATCGAAGAGACGGCGGGCGCCGAAACCGACGGTCTGGCCGGTCTGGTCGCGGATGGGCCAGATCAGGCGACCCCGGAAGCGGTCGTAGGTGCCGCGGTCGCCGGCGCTCAGGAGGCCGGCGGCCGTGAGCTCGGCCTCGGTGAAGCCGCGGCCCTTCAGGTGCTTGCCCAGGTTGTCCCAGCCCTGCGGCGCATAGCCCACACCGAAGTGGGCGGCCACCGAGGCGTCGAAGCCGCGCTCACCGAGGAAGGCGCGGCCGGCGTCGGCGCCGGGAGCGACGAGCTGCTCGGCGAAGTACTCGCGGGCGGCCTCGTTCGCGGCCAGCAGGCGGGCACGGTTGCCCTGGTCGGCCGCCGCTCCCCCGTCTTCGTAGTGCAGCTGGAAGCCGATCTTGGCCGCCAGGCGCTCGACGGCCTCCGAGAACGTGACGTGGTCCATCTTCTGCAGGAAGGTGAACACGTCGCCGCCCTCGCCGCAGCCGAAGCAGTGGTAGTAGCCCACCTGGGGCCGCACATGGAAGCTCGGCGACCGCTCGTCGTGGAAGGGGCACAGGCCCTTCATCGAGCCCACCCCGGCGCTCTTCAGGGTGACGAAATCACCCACCACGTCGGCGATGTTGATCCGCGACCGGACTTCGTCGATGTCGCCCCGACGGATCAGTCCTGCCATCTCTCTAGGATACGTTCCCGTGGTCGGAGCCGGTCACGGAGACGGACATCCGTGCGGGCTCCCCGCAGAGGAAGTCGTGCCGGGCGACGGCGGTCTGGTCGGTGAGGCTCGCCACCTGGTCGACCACCACGCGCTTGCGGGCGACGTCGTCGCCGGCCGCGCGCCAATCGCTCGCGAAGGCCGTGTCGAGCGCCTGCCCGTCGGACTCCCACAGCGCGTCGGCGAGCTCGGAGAGCAGGCCGCGCTGGGTGGAGTAGAGGGGTTGGCGCGCATCGTTGCTCATCACGAACACCGAGACGATGCCCTTGAGGGTGGCGATCTCGGCGGCCACCCACTCCGGCACCACGACGTTCGCCTTGTAGCGGGTGATGCTGGGGGTCGGATAGGCCTCGCGGGTGGCTCGCGTGGCGGCGCCGGCGAAACGGCCGATCAGCTGACTCGTGAGGTTCTTCAGGCGAGCGTGATCGCGCCGCGAGTCGTCCCACTCCGAGAGCCACACCTTCAGCGAGTCGAGCCGGTCGAAGGCCTCGGTGAGCGCGTCGAGCGAGAAACCACCCCCGGCCCGGGCATGGATGCGCTGCACCAGATCGGCGTGGTCGACGCGCTCGCCGAGCACGCGAACGTCGATGTAGCCGTTCAGCACCGCGTCTTCGAAGTCGTGCACCGAATAGGCGATGTCGTCGGAGAGGTCCATCACCTGCGCCTCGACGCAGAGGGTGCGCTCGGGGGCGCCGATCCGCAGCCAGCGGAACACCTCGACGTCGTCGTCGTACACCCCGTACTTCAGGCGGCCGCTGGGGTCTTTCACCGGGTCGTCATGCGTCCACGGGTATTTGCAGCTGGCGTCGAGGCTGGCCCGGGTGAGGTTGAGCCCCACGCTCCGCCCGCTCTCGTCGAACACCTTCGGCTCGAGCCGGCTCAGGATGCGCAGGCTCTGCGCGTTGCCCTCGAAGCCGCCGATGTCGGCCGCCCAGTCGTTGAGGGCGCGTTCGCCGTTGTGCCCGAACGGCGGATGCCCGAGGTCGTGGGCGAGGCACGCGCTGTCGACCACATCGGGATCGAGATCGAGGCTCGTGGCGAGCTCGCGCCCCACCTGCGCCACTTCGAGGGAGTGCGTGAGGCGGTTGCGCGCGAAGTCGGCGACGACGGCCGGGCTCAGCACCTGCGTCTTCGCCGCGAGTCGGCGAAGCGAGGAGGAATGCAGGATGCGTGCCCGGTCACGCGCGAAGTCGCTGCGGCGGGTGTAATGCTCTTCGGGCAGCAGACGCTCGGCGTCGGAATCGGAGTACCCCTTGGTGGGGGCGTAGGTGGAGACGTCGATCGCGTCTGCCACCACTGTGTTCCAGTTCTGCCCCGGCGAGCTCGGCCCGGCCCGCGGCGTCGGCGAGCGAGCGCGACTCGAGCCAGTGCTCAGGCAGCGCCGTCTTCTTGGGGCTGCCGGCGCGCCCGCGGGGGCCCTCGGCGTCGGCGCCCGGGTAGGGCAGCGACCAGTCGAGGGTGGCGAGGATCTCGTCCATCGCCTCCAGCGTCTTGACGGTGCTGAGCGCGGCCCGCACTTCGTGCCCGGCCGGGTAGCCCTTGAGGTACCACGCCACGTGCTTGCGGATGTCACGGCAGGCACGGTCTTCGTCGCCGAAGAACTCGGCGAGCAGCTCGGTGTGCCGGCGGAGCGTGCGTGCCACGTCGCCGAGCGACGGGGCGGCGCGCAGCGCGGCGGCCTCGGCGGCGGAGAGCTCGCCCGCCCGCACGCGGAACGCGGCGGCCAGGTCGCCGAACAGCCACGGCCTGCCGAGGCAGCCGCGGCCGACCACCACGCCGTCACAGCCCGTCTCGTTCATCATCCGCACGCCGTCTTCACCCGACCAGATGTCGCCGTTGCCGAGAACCGGCACGCTCGTGATGGTCTCTTTGAGAGTGGCGATGGCCGACCAATCGGCCTCGCCGCTGTAGAAGTCGGAGGCGGTGCGCGCGTGCAGCGCGATGGCCGCGACGCCCGCGCCCTCGGCGGCGCGGGCCGCCTCGAGATAGGTGAGGTGGTCGGAGTCGATGCCCTTGCGCATCTTGACCGTCACCGGGATGGGCCCGGCGGCCTCCACCACCTGCTCCACGATCTCGCGGAACAGATCGAGCTTCCACGGCAGAGCCGCACCACCGCCCTTGCGGGTGACCTTGGGAACGGGGCATCCGAAGTTCATGTCGATGTGGTCGGTGCGGTCTTCGTCGACCAGGATGCGCGCCGCCTGTGCCATCGTGGCCGGGTCGACCCCGTAGAGCTGGATGGAACGGGGTGTCTCGGAGGGGTGGTGCGTGATGAGCCGCATCGTCTCGGGGGTGCGCTCGACGAGGGCGCGCGAGGTGATCATCTCGCTCACGTAGAGGCCGGCGCCGAACTCACGGCACAACCGCCGGAACGCGGTGTTGGTAATCCCCGCCATCGGCGCGAGCACCACGGGCACGTCGAGCTGAATCGGCCCGATCGCGAGCTTGGGCCCGGGCGCTGTCTGAGCCGGAGCAGTGAGAGTTGAAGAGGACATCGTGCGTCAATTCTCCCAGACGGATGCCGCACATCCGTCATCGGCGGGAATCCTGTGGAGAGATCACGGGTTGTGGAGGGATGTGAGTGAGACGAGCGGCCTGGACCGCATGCAGCAGGATGCCACCGACCGCGGTCTCGACGTGGAGGTGGTGCAGCGCCCCGCCGCCGGTTCCCTCGAGGAGGCCGCGGAGCTGCTCGGGCTGACCCCGGGCGCCATCGTGAAGAGCCTCGTGGTGAAGCGGCACGACGGCGACTTCCTGTTCGCCCTCATCCCGGGAGACCGGCAGATCAGCTGGCCGAAGCTCCGTGCGGTCGTGGGCGTGAACCGGCTCTCGATGCCGCACCAGGACGTGGCGCTCGAGGCGACCGGCTACGAGCGCGGCACGATCACCCCGATCGGCAGCAGCACCGCGTGGCCGGTCTACCTCGACGAGTCGGTGGCGGGCCGTCGCGTGGCGCTCGGCGCCGGCGCCCACGGCCACAGCGCCTTCGTCGAGGCCGATGCGCTGGCCGCGGCCTACGGCGCGGTGGTGGCCGACATCTCCGAGCCGCTCACGCCGAAGGCCTGATCCGGGATCTCGCAGGAGTCGCCCTCGCAGACGACGCCCGCGGAGCCCAGGAGGGTCAGCGGGGCGAGCATGCCAGGGGCAGGGGTGGCCGCACCGTCGGCGCGCCCGCTCACGCGCCCACCTCGGTGCGCTCGCCGGCGACCTGCTCGAGCACCTGCACGAACGCGGCCGCATCCTGGGCCCCGGAGACGCCGTAGCGCCCGTCGATCACGAAGAACGGCACGCCCTGGATGCCGTAGGCCTGGGCCTGCCGCTGGTCGGCATGCACCGCCTCGAGGTACTCGTCGGCCTCGAGCGAGCGCACGACGTCGTCGCGATCGAGCCCGATCTCGGCTGCCAGATCGGCCAGCTCGGCGACCCGCCCCACGTGCTCGCCGTCGACGAAGTAGGCCTTGAGCAGGCGCTCCTTCATCTGCAGCTGCACGCCGTGCGCCTTCGCGTAGTGGATGAGCTGGTGGGCCTTCACCGTGTTGGTGTGCTTCACCTTGTCGAAGTCGTAGTCCAGCCCGACCGAGGAGGCGATTCCCGTCACGCGCTCGAGCATCTGCTCGACCTGCGCGACCGGCATGCCCTTGCGCTCGGCCAGGTAGCTGGTGGTGCTGCCTTCGAAGTCGACCGGCGTATCCGGCGACAGCTCGAAGCTGTGGTACTCGATCTCGACGGGCACGGAGCCCTCGATCGAGGCGAACTGCTCGAGTCCGTCTTCGAGTTTGCGCTTGCCGATGTAGCACCACGGGCAGGCGATGTCGGACCAGATGTCGATCTTGATGGCGTCACTCACGAAGGGCACAACCTCGAACCGGTCGCGTTCATTCCGACCCGGATGCGACGGAGTAGCGTGACGACGAGAACGGCGAGAGGGGCCACCCATGAACGGCACACCGAGCGGCACGAGCGACGACGTCGAGGTGCGCGGGATCGACTTCGCGTACACCGATCTCGGGCACGGCCCGCTGGTTCTGAACGCGCACGGGCTCAGCTCCAGCCGCGCCTCGAACGCGGCACTGGGGCTCGCCGACTTCTCCCCCGTCGCCGAGGCCGGCCGGCGCCTGATCTCCTACGACGCCCGCGGACACGGCGCGTCCACGGGCACGCCCGTCGAAGCGCACTACACCTGGGACTTCCTGGCAGAAGACCTGCTCGCCCTGGCCCAGCACTTCTCCGCCGACGCGCCGGTCTCGGCGATCGGCACCTCGATGGGCACCGGCACCATCCTGCACGCCGCCACCCGCAGGCCCGACCGTTTCTCGCGCCTCGTGCTCACGGCCCCGCCGACCGCGTGGGAGACCCGAGCGGGCCAGGGCGAGGTGTATCGCACGATGGCCACCCTGTTCGAGACGACCGACCCCGGCACCCTCGCCGAGATGCAGGCGCAGGCACCCGTCCCACCGATCTTCTCCGGGTTGGAGGGCTACCCGCCCCGGCCCGACATCCGGCCCGAGCTGATCCCGACGGTGTTCCGCGGCGCTGCACAGACCGATCTGCCCGCGCCGGAGAGCATCGCCGGACTGCGGCAGCCCACGCTCATCCTCGCGTGGGCCGGCGACCCCGGGCATCCGGTGTCCACGTCCGAGAAGCTCGCGGAGGCCATCGCCGGCTCGCAGCTGCACGTCTCCGAGAGCCACGACGATCTGCTCACCTGGGGCGAGCGTGCCGCCGCGTTCCTCAGCGTGTGACGGTCACTCGGCGCTCGGTGCGTCGACCGCTCCCCCGAAGCGCCGTGACCGGCCGGCGTAGTGCTCGATGGCCTGCCACAGGTCGGTGCGGGTGAAGTCGGGCCACAGCCGGTCGAGGAACACCATCTCGGCGTAGGCCGACTGCCAGGGCAGGAAGTTGCTGGTGCGCTGCTCCCCCGAACTGCGGAGGAAGAGATCCACGTCCGGCAGGTCGGGCACGTAGAGGTGCTTCTGGATCAGTTTCTCCGACACGGCGGAGGGGCGGATGCGCCCGGCCGCCACCTCGTCGGCGATCGCGCGCACGGCATCCGAGATCTCGTTGCGGCCGCCGTAGTTCACGCACATCGTCAGAGTCAGCGTGGAATTGTGCGCCGTCATCCGCTCGGCGAACTGCAGTTCTTTGATGACCGAGGCCCACAGCCGGGGCTTGCGGCCGGCCCAGCGGATGCGCACGCCCCACTCGTTCAGCTGGTCGCGCCGGCGGTGCAGAACCTCGCGGTTGAACCCCATCAGGAAGCGCACCTCGTCGGGCGACCGCTTCCAGTTCTCGGTCGAGAAGGCGTACACCGAGAGGTGTTTGACGCCGATCTGCACGGCCCCGGCCACCACGTCGAGCAGGGCGGCCTCGCCGGCGCGGTGCCCCTCCACCCGGGTGAGGCCTCGCTGGTTGGCCCAGCGGCCGTTGCCGTCCATCACGATGGCGACGTGCTCGGGCACGGCTCCGCGCGGGAGGGAGGGCGGCTGCAGGCCCGTCCAGTCCAACGGCCGGAACGGCTCCGCGCGGGGCGAGGTGGTGCGAGGGCTCACGGGGCTCGGACTTTCTTCGTCTGCGACCTCTCCACGTGCTCCAGGGATCGGAGCCCGCGCTCGAGGTGCCATTGGGTGTACGCGGCAACGATACCGCTCGCCCGGGAGCGCACGCCGGAGTCGGATGCATCCGCCACCGCCCAGTCGCCGGTGAGCAGCGCCGACAGCAGTTCGAGGGTGCCCGGGTCGAGCCGCGGTGTTCCGGGCGGCGCCACCTCGTCGGCCACCACCCCGCCCAGCTGCACCACGAACGCCGAGTGCGGGCCGGCCTCCCCCGTCACCGCGCAGTCGTAGAAGCTCGGCGCCCACCCCGCCATCGACAGGGCCCGCAAGAGATAGGAGTCGAGCGTCATCCCGGAGCCGTGCTCGCCCCGCGAGAGCGAGCGCAGCGCACCCACCAGCAGCAGGTACTGCTGCAGCGAGGGCTCGTGCTCGGTGAGCTTGTCGGCCGTCTCCACCATGGCGCTGGCCGCGGTGTAGCTGGCGTAGTCGGCGGTGATCTCGGCGCCGTAGGAGCCGATCGTCACCGCCTGCGTGATCGTGTCGAGCGAGCGGCCCTCGTAGAACTGCACGTCGGCCACCATGAACGGCTCGAGCCGCGCGCCGAACTTCGAGGCCGTGCGCCGCACGCCCCGGGCGACGGCGCGCACCTTGCCGTGCTGGCGGGTGAGCAGGGTGACGATCCGGTCGGCCTCACCCAGCTTGTGGGTGCGCAGCACGACGGCTTCATCACGGTAGACGGGCATCCGTCAATTATCCGCTCAGAACGCCTCGAAGGCCTTCCCCAGCTGCAGCGCGCCGAGAATCACGAACAGCACGGCCATGATCAGGTTGTTGTGCCGGATGAGCGAGGACTTCGCCGAGGCGAGCGCCCCGGAGACCTTCGCTCCCCCGGTGCCGCCGACGAGCGTGATCACGATCAGGCCGAGCGAGGACAGGATCGCGAACACCGCCGAGCACACGAACACGAGCGACCAGGCCAGGTCGGCGCTGCCGATCTGCGCGCCAGCGGCGACGGCGATCGGGATGTTCTTCACATTGGCCACGCCGAGCAGCACGCCCAGGCCCGCGGATCTGGCGATGCCGAACGAATCCATCGCGGCCAGCCATTTCGGCTCGACGGGCTTCTGATCCTTCTTGGGCCGCTTCTTCCAGCTGCGATAGGCCAGGTAGAAGAACAGCGCAGCGAAGGCGAAGCCGAGCACGATGTGCAGCACCTGCGCGAAGAACGAATCGTTCTGCGTGGTGCCCTTCGATCCGGATGCCAGACCGAGGATCAACGCGAAGAACGCCACCGCGAAGGCGGCCGTGAACACCGCCGCATTGCCCTGCCCTTTCGGGCCGAGCAGCAGCGTGATCACGGCCACCAGCGGCAGCGGTGAGATGATCACCGCGAAGGCGAGAGGAAGCACCTCTCCGAGCACATGCCACACGATCATGTGCTCACCCTATCCGTCAGACGGAGGCGAGCTCGCGCTCGGCGTCTTTGACGCGGATGGCGCGGTTGACCGCCGAGACGACGGCCTTCAGGCTCGCCGTGGAGATGTCGCCGTCGATGCCCACGCCCCACAGGCGGTTGCCGTCGACCTGCAGCTCCACGTAGGCGGCCGCCTGCGCGTCGCCCGAGGCGCTGAGGGTGTGCTCGACGTAGTCGTAGAGCTTCACGTCGACGCCCTGCTCGCTCATCACGTTCAGGAACGCGGCGATCGGGCCGTTGCCGGTGCCGCCTGTCTCGATCACGTCGTCGCCCACGCGCAGCTCCACCTCGAGCGAGACGGAGCCCGACAGGTCGCTCGCCGTGCGGGTGCGGGTGAGCTCGAAGCGGCCCCACTTGTCTTCGGCGTGGTCGGCGGGCGCCGGCAGGTACTCGTCGTTGAAGATCGACCAGATCTGGTCGCTCGTGACCTCGCCGCCCTCGGCATCCGTCTTCGCCTGCACGACTCCCGAGAACTCGATCTGCAGCTTGCGGGGCAGATCCAGCGCGTGGTCGTTCTTCAGCAGGTAGGCCACACCGCCCTTGCCCGACTGCGAATTGACGCGGATGACCGCCTCATACGAGCGGCCCAGGTCTTTCGGGTCGATCGGCAGGTAGGGAACGGCCCAGACCAGGTCGTCGACGTCTTTGCCCTGGGCGGCGGCGTCGGCGGCCATCGCCTCGAAGCCCTTCTTGATCGCGTCCTGGTGCGATCCGCTGAACGCCGTGTACACCAGATCGCCGGCCCAGGGGCTGCGCTCGTGCACCTTCAGCTGGTTGCAGTACTCGGCGGTGCGGCGCACCTGGTCGAGGTCGCTGAAGTCGATCTGCGGGTCGATGCCCTGCGTGAACAGGTTGATGCCGAGCGCGACCAGGTCGACGTTGCCGGTTCGCTCGCCGTTGCCGAACAGGCAGCCCTCGATACGGTCGGCGCCGGCCAGGTAACCCAGCTCGGCGGCGGCCACCGCGGTGCCCCGGTCGTTGTGCGGGTGCAGCGAGATGATCACGTTCTCGCGGTTGTCGATGTGCCGCCCCATCCACTCGATCGAGTCGGCGTAGACGTTCGGGGTGGCCATCTCGACCGTAGAGGGCAGGTTGATGATGACCTTGCGCTCGGGCGTGGGCACGAACACCTCGAGCACCTGGTTCACGATGTCGACCGCGAACTCCAGCTCGGTTCCGGTGTAGCTCTCGGGCGAGTACTCGTAGTACACATCCGTCTCGGGGATGCTCTTCTCGGCCTCTTTGCACAGCCGCGCGCCCTCGAGGGCGATGTCGACGATGCCCTGCTTGTCGGTGCGGAACACCACGTCGCGCTGCAGCACGCTGGTGGAGTTGTACAGGTGCACGATCGCCTGCTTGGCGCCCTTAATCGACTCGTAGGTGCGGTTGATCAGGTGCTCGCGCGCCTGGGTGAGCACCTGGATGGTGACGTCATCCGGAATCGCGTTCTCCTCGATCAGCGAGCGCACGAAGTCGAAGTCGGTCTGCGAGGCGCTCGGGAAGCCGACCTCGATCTCCTTGTAGCCCATGCTCACCAGCAGGTCGAACATGATGCGCTTGCGCTCGGGGCTCATCGGGTCGATCAGCGCCTGGTTGCCGTCGCGCAGGTCGACGGCGCACCAGCGCGGCGCCTCGGTGATGCGCTTCGCAGGCCAGGTGCGGTCGGGCAGCTCGACGGCGATCTGCTCGTGGTAGGGCCGGTACTTGTGGATCGGCATGGCCGAAGCGGCCTGATTGTTCTTCATGGTGTGTAGTCCCTCGTGCGTGTGGGCGATGATGCCCAGTGGTGGTCAGCCAACGGCGAACTCCGCGACGAGGGAGGCCTGGGAACTAGGACTCGTCGCGGCAGCTAAGAAGGAGCAGACCGAAAAACACGTGATCAGGCTAGCACGCCTCTCAGGGGGCTACTCGGCCGTTCGCGTTGAAGGCGTCGTAGGTGAGCGGCATCAGGGCGGCCCAGAGGTCTTCCATCTTCTCGGCGCACATCTCGATCTCGCGCTGCGGAAAGCTCGGGAAGTGGGTGTCGGCGCGCTTGGTGCGAAGCGACAGGAAGTTCATCAACGAGCGGGCATTCACCGTGACGTACATCGAGGAGTAGATGTTCAGCGGGAGCA
Organism: Herbiconiux sp.; assembly: GCF_023264855.1. Lineage (GTDB taxonomy): Bacteria > Actinomycetota > Actinomycetes > Actinomycetales > Microbacteriaceae > Herbiconiux. The sequence continues at coordinate 54,550 of NZ_JAHFUW010000020.1, forward strand.
CGATGCGGGCGACCTCGCGTGCGACGCCGGCCGCCAGCATCCGCTCGTACGATTCGAAGGCGGCCGCGCTGGCGGTGCGCACCTCCTCGCTGGTGAGAGCGGTCTGCGCGGGCGTGCCGGGCAGGAAGTCGTAGGCACCGGGCTTGCCCACCTGCACCAGGTTGCGGTCGGGGCCGGGCACGTAGAACACCGGGCGGAGCTCCCGGTAGCGGCCCGACTCCTCGTTGTAGCTGGCGATCCGGTGCCGCATGAACTCGCGGAACACGAAGATCGGCGCCTGCACGTAGAAGGTCATTGAGTTGTGCTCGAAGGGCGAACCGTGCCGGTCGCGCATGAGGTAGTTGATCAGGCCGCGATCACGCTTCGGATCGGCCGCCGTCCCCGCCTCGGCATCCTCGAGCGTCTGCTCGCCCTGCGTCGAGACGCGCGCGGCGAACAGCACATCGGAGTCATGGGCGCTGGAGCGCACCAGCTCCACGGTCACGTCGGAACGGAAGAGGATCTCGGCCACGCTGCCACGATATCGTCCCCGGCCGACACCGGCGCCGCCCGCTGCCTCCCGCACCCCTCCCCGCACCCCTCCTCCGGCCCGTAACAAACGTCACAGTTCGGCTGCGGGCTCCGGATGCGGCCTAGTGTGCGGTCATCATGCATCCGCTCGCCGTCGTCCTCCTGCTGCTCGGTCTGGTCGCTCTCGCGACGGTGCTCGGGCTGGTGTGGCGTGTCCGCCAGGGCCGCCCGGCGTCGGTCGCGGAGACGGATGCGCTGCACCCGTCGCTCTTCGGCGACGCCTCGGCGCTCGGCGCGCGCGCCACCCTCGTGCAGTTCTCGACGCAGCACTGCTCCACCTGCCCGGCCACGCACCGGCTGCTGAGCGAGGTGAGCCGGCGCACCACGGGGGTCGTGCATCTCGACGTGGATGTGACGGAGCGCGCCGATCTGATCCGCCGGTTCAGCATCCTGCAGACCCCGACCACCCTGATCCTGGACCGCCACGGCGTGGTGCGCACCCGCATCGGCGGCTCCGTGCGGCGCGACGTCGTTGAGAGCCGACTGGAGGAACTCGTATGATCGACCCCCGTTCACCGCGCTTCGGCGCCGGCATCACGGCGGTGCTGCTGCTGGTCACGATCGCGCTCGCTCTCGCGACCCCTCCCTCGGGCGCCGATGTGCTCGCCCGGGCCACGAACCCCGCCGTGCTGCTGCTCACGGCCATCACCCTGCTATTCCTCTGGGGTGCAGCCGCCGGCATCCGCCGCCACCCCTACGGCTGGCTCTACCGCACGCTGATCAGGCCGCGGCTCGCGCCGCCGGCGGAACTCGAAGACCCGAAGCCGCCGACGTTCGCGCAGCTGGTCGGCTTCATCGTGACGGCGGCCGGGATCGCGCTCACGCTCGCCGGGATCCCCGCAGCCGCGGCGGTCGCCGCCGCTCTCGCGTTCGTCGCGGCCTTCCTCAACTCGGTCTTCGGCTACTGCATCGGCTGCCAGCTCTACCTGCTGCTCGCACGCGTGCGCGGCCGGTCCGCCGGATCGCGCGCCCGCGCCTGAGTGCTCGCTGCGCAGTCGCCGTCGCCCGCGCGTGACCGGTGCACTTTCGAAGTGCACGCCCTAGTCTGGAGCCACGCGTGAGCGCCATCGCGTCAACGCGCACAACGGCAGCCCGCACCACGGCAGCCGGAAACACGGCAGCGATCACCAGCAGTGAGCACCGACACAGTGAGGATCACCCATGACTGTGACCAGCGAAGCCACCACTCTGTGGCACGGCGACCTGATCAGCGGATCGGGCACCACCACCCTCGACAGCTCGGGAGCGGCGGGTGTCGCCGTGAACTGGCGGGCCCGCTCGGAGGGGACCGCCAGCGCCGCCACGCCTGAAGAGCTGCTCGGCGCAGCGCACGCCTCCTGCTTCTCGATGGGTCTCGCCTCGGCGCTGGCGGCGAACGGCACGCCGCTCGCGTCGGTGCAGACCACGGCGGCCGTCACCTTAGACCCAGCCGAGGGCGTCACCGGAACCCAACTGCTCGTCAGCAGCGACATACCGGGCATCACCGAGGCCGACTTCCAGCGGATCGTGGAGGAGACCAATGCCGGATGCCCGGTCTACCGGGCACTCGCCGGCACCCCCATCACCCTCGAAGCGGGCCTCGTATGAGCGCGCCGCTGACCGTGCTGATCGCGGGCGGATCCGGGTTCATCGGCACCGAGCTCTCGCGCCAGTTGACCGCCGACGGGCACACCGTGCTGACACTCGTGCGCCGGCCGGCGCGCACCGCGACCGAGCGCAGCTGGGACCCGGAGGCGCGCTGGCTCAAGACCTCCGTCGTCGATGGTGCAGACGCGATCATCAACCTCTCCGGCGCCTCCATCTCCCGGCTGCCGTGGACGCTCCCGTACAAGCGCGAGATCCTGCAGTCGCGGGTGCTCGCCACCTCCACCATCGCCGAGGCGATCCTGCGCTCCGACTCGCCGCCCGACGTGCTGCTGAGCGGATCGGCGGTCGGCTTCTACGGCGACCGTCCCGGAGAGCTGCTCACCGAGAGCTCGCCCCAGGGCTCCGGCTTCCTGGCCAAGGTCACCGAGGCCTGGGAGCGGGCGGCCGCTCCAGCCGCCTCCCGCAGCCGGGTCGTCACGCTCCGCACGGGTCTCGTCGTCGGCAAGGGCGGCGGTGCGCTCAAGCCGCTGACGCTGCTCACGAAGGCCGGCGTGTCCGGGCCGTTGGGCTCGGGCGAGCAGATCTGGCCCTGGATCAGCCTCTACGACGAGGCGGCCGCCATCCGTCACCTGCTCACCTCGTCGCTGGCGGGGCCCGTGAACCTCGCCGGACCGCGGCCCGTGCCGGCCGAGGTCGTAGGGCGCGAGCTCGCCGAGCGCCTGAACCGCCCCTACTGGCTGCCCGCCCCCGCCTGGGCGCTCAAGGCGGCGCTCGCGGATGCCGGTCGCGACCTGCTACTGGCCTCCCAAGACGTCTCCAGCCAGAAGCTGGTGGCGGATGGCTTCACCTTCCACGACGACACCTTCGAGAAGGCCCTCGCCGCGCTCTGACCCTGCCCGTCAGCGCGAGGCGCGGCGGGCCGTGCGCTCGAGGCGGATGGCGGTGTTGAGGGCGCCGCGCGCCCGGCGGCGGTCACCGCTCGCGTCGTAGGCGAGGCCCAGGCGGAACCAGGCGCGCCAGTCGGTGTCATCGGCTTCGACGGCCTCACGGTACTGCTCGAAGTCGGTGTCCGCGGCCTCGCGCACGGGCCGGCCGCTGGGGCGCTTGGGCAACTCGTCGACCGGCAGCTCGTCTTCCCGCTCGAGCTGCTGCACGAGCGACTGCGTTCGGAAGCCGAACTGCAGCTCGCGCCAGAGCGCCCAGGCGCCCACGATCGGCAGGATGATGAGTGCGGCGCCGATCCCGATGCCGATCGGCTCGCCCGTCCCCATGAACTGGAAGGCCCGCTGGGCCACCAGCACGATGTAGACGGCGAGCAGCACCGCCATGATCAGGGCGGCGATCCGGCCTTTCACGGGCGCACGCTCGTGGCGGTGGCGGCCTGGCCGGAGACGTTCTCAGGGGCATCCGGAGCGTCGGTCTCGGAGGTCGTCGCGCTCGCGAACGCCTCCGACCCCGCACCGAGGTCGAGCAGCTTGTCGAGCCCCACCGTCACGCCGCGCGCCGTCGCCGCGGCCGCCAGCGCCACCCGGATGCCCGCCGCGTAGGCGCTGGGCGAGATCGTCTCGTGCGTGATGGTGAGAACCTCGCCCACGCCGCCGAAGACCACGTCCTGCTTCGCCACGATGCCGTTCAGCCGCAGACTGTGCACCGGGATGCTCGCCACCTGCTGGCCGCGGGCACGCTGGTCGGAGTGCGGCGCCGACACCGGACCGAGCGCGGCGCGGGCGGCCTGCATCAGCTCGGCGGTGCGCACGGCCGTGCCCGAGGGCGAGTCGACCTTCGTGGCGGCGTGCGCCTCGATCACCTCGATGGAGTCGTAGAACCGTGCCGCCATCGCGGCGAACGAGGTGGCCAGCACCGAGCCGAGCGAGAAGTTGGGCACGATCACCACGCCGGTCGACGGATGCTCGCCCAGGCTCCGCGTGAGCGTCACGATCCGTTCGGCCGACCAGCCCGAGGTGCCGATCAGCACGTTCTTGCCGTTCGCCACGGCGAACCCGACGACCTTCGGACTGACGCCGGGCACGGTGACATCGACCACGAGGTCGGCCGTGAGCATGTCGGCGAGGTCACTGCGCGAATCGAGCGAGGCGACGAGGTCGTACTCGTCCGACTCCTCGAGGATGCCCGCGAACAGCCGCCCCATCTTTCCTGTCGCACCGACGATGGCAACCTTCGTAGTCATGAGTCCAATCTACCCGGCGCGACGTGTCCGCCCGGCGGTGCCGGCGCAGCGCGCCTGTCTAGGCTGGAGGTATGCGCATCCGGCCCGGCGACGTCACCTCCCCCGAGGTGCACGACCTGCTCAGCACGTATTTCGCGTTCCGGGCCGAGGCCTTCCCCGAGAACGATCGCGACTACGCCGTGACCTTCCCCGACCCGGCGAGCTTCACGGGCACGGCCGGGGTCTTCCTGGTCGTCGAAGACGACGAGGGCCGGGCGGTGGGCTGCGGTGGCATCCGGATGCTCGCCACCCCCTCCGAGGGAACCGTCCGCTACGAGGTCAAGAACGTCTGGCTCGATCCCTCGACCCGAGGTCGAGGCTGGGCCGGCGACCTGATGGCCGACCTGGAGTCCCGCGCCCGCGCCTTCGGCGCAACCGAGCTCGTTCTCGACACCCACGACAGCCTCACGGCCGCCGCCCGCCTCTACGCCCGCCTCGGCTTCGAGCCGACACTCCCCTACAACGACAACCCCAACGCCACCCGCTGGTACCGCAAAGACCTGTGACCGCGCGGCAGGCGCCGCAGGGGCGGCGGCGCCGAATAGGTCAGTAGGGCTGCGGGTCGTTCACACCGGTGCGGAGCTCTACCGGGAGGTGTCCGAGGTCGTTGTGGGCGACGAGTTCGGGCAGGCGGCCGGCCTTGTAGCGGATGATCGTGAGTCCGCAGTGGGCCTGGTTGATGCCCGCCCAGCGCCACTCGGGCGCGCTCACCGCCTCACGCACGAACCAGGCGATCACGAAGTTGTGCGTGATGAGCAGGTCGTGCGTGGTGTCGCGGGCCGGGGTGAGGAACTCGGCCACGGCATCCGACATCTGTGCCTGGCCCGCTTCGAGCTCGGCCTCGGAGACGGAGTTGAAGTAGGCCTCGAAGGTGTGCGGCATCTGCGGCGAATACCCGGTGGGCACGCAATCGAACAGCAGCGCGCTCGGCTGCGGGTCGAGGGCCGGCAGATGCTCCGACATGATCTTGGCGGTCTGTTCGGCGCGCTGGAGGGGCGAGTGCCACACGTTGTCGAACGGCACACCGCCGAGCCGGTCGGCGATCAGTCGCGCCTGACGCTGGCCGCGCGGTGAGAGCGGGCCGTCGTCGACACCGTGTTCGGCGTCGAGCTGCTCGCCGTGACGAACGAGGTAGAGGGTGTGGGCCATCAGGTGCCCACCACTTCGAGAAAGGCGTCGTCGGCGAGCGGGCCGACGGCCGCGATGCTCACGGGGCCTTCGAGGAGTTCGCGGGCGAGCTCCTGCACGTCGTCGCGGGTGACCGCCATCAGGCGCCGCACGCTCTCGTCGAGGTCGATGAACTCGCCCAGGGTGAGCTCGGCGCGGCCGAGCCGCGACATCCGGGTGTCGCTGTCCTCCAGGGCGAGGGCGGCAGAGCCGGAGAGCTGGCCGTGCGCGCGCGTCAGCTCCTCGGGGGTGATGCCGTCGTCGGCGAGTCGGCGCAGTTCGGAGAGCATGAGGTCGGTGACGGCTCCCTCGCGCCCCGGCGTGCAGCCCGCGTACATGGCGAAGATGCCGGCATCCGAGTAACTGGGAGCGAAGGAGTACACCGAATATGCGAGCCCGCGCTTCTCGCGCACCTCCTGGAACAGGCGCGACGACATGCCGCCGCCGAACACCGAGTTGAGCACGCCCATGGTGGTGCGACGGTCGTCGGAGGCCACGATGCCGGGCATGCCCACCATGATGCTGGCCTGCTCGGTGGGCTTCTCGGTGATCGAGACCGGGCGGCCGGCGGCCAGCACCGACGATCCGTCGAGAGCGACGGCAGGGCGGCGTGAACGCGGGGTGGCGGGCAGGTCGAGATCCCAGGTGGAGGCCGAGAGCGCCGCGGTGACCTGCTGCACGATCACGTCGTGGTCGACGGCGCCGGCGGCGGTCACCACGAGGTCGTTGGGGCGATAGGAGGCCAGGTAGTGCTCCCAGACGGCATCGCGGGTGACGGCGCGGATCGCGTCGGGCGTGCCTCCCACGGGACGGCCGAGCGGATGCGCCCCCAGCACGGCCTCGAACAGGCGCTCCCCCACGACGTCGCCCGGGTCGTCTTCGGCCATCGCCAGCTCTTCGAGGATGACGCCGCGTTCGGTCTCGAACTCATCGCGGTCGAGCACCGAGGAGGTGAGCATGTCGCAGAGCACGTCGACCGCCATGGGCAGGTCGGCGTCGCGCACCTTCGCGTAGTAGCAGGTGTACTCCTTGCTGGTGACGGCGTTGTGCTCACCGCCGACGGAGTCGAACGAGATCGCGATGTCCAGCGCCGAGCGCGTGGGCGTGCCCTTGAACAGCAGGTGCTCGAGGAAGTGGGTGGAGCCGTACCGCGACGGCATCCCGTCGACCGCGCCGAGCTCGTCGCGCGATCCGGCAGCCACCCAGTAGCCGATGGTCGCACTGCGCGAGCCGGGGATGTGCTCGGTGAGGATGCGGACACCACTCGGGAGGATCGTTCGACGCACCAGACCCTCGGCGACAGTGCCGATGGACAGCTCAGGAAGATCGAGAGGAAGTGCGACGGCGCCGTTCATTTGATCCACCCTAGCGCGGTCGCCGCCGCCCTCCCTGGGCATTCACCTCCGCGCGCCGCCACAGACCTCCCACCCGTCGGGCCAGCGCAGAGCCGGGGGCGGCCACGCACTGTCCTCGCGTCCGTCGACGTCACCCTCAGCCGGATCGCACACCACGAGATAGCCCGGACGCACCCAGAAATGGTCGGTCACCCGGGCCGCTTCGACGAACGGTTGCCAGCCCTCGAGCCCGGGCACACCGAGTTCGGCCAGGATTCCGGCCCACCGCGAGTCGCACAGTCGGCTCACCGAGAAGACGTCCCGGTAGCCGTACCAGTCATCGGGCAGATCATTCTCGAGACCATCCATGATCGCCTCGTCCCACTGCAGGAAGTCTTGGTGGAACGTGGTGACGTAGCACTCCTCGGCCGCCTCTCGTCCGAGCGATTCCTCGACCGCTGCGTAGACCGCGCTCCAGAGTCGGTCTTCGGCGAGGTTCTCCCGGCCTCGAGGCAAGGCATGACGGACGAGCGGAATGCTCGCCGTCATCTGGCGATGGAGGTCTTCCACCAGCCCGGCCGGTGCCGCGGCCTCCGCGCCGAGGTCTGCCGGAGCCCGAGACACCCCCAGGGAGTCATTGTGGAACAGCGGAACGAGTCCGGCGGCGAACGCTCCGGCCAAAGGCGAAGACACGAACACCACGTGGTCGGGATCACCCGCGTACAGCGCGCGATAGACGGCCAGCATGGCCGCGCGCGTCTCCGCGCGATCCCGCCGACGGACCCCCAAACCCCGGGCGAACGAGGTGCGCAGTCGCTCGCACAGTTCATCCACCGACACGGATATCGACATATCCTCATTCTACCGGTCTACGGGTGGTGCAGACAACGAATGCCCGCCCCGACGAATCGGGACGGGCATCCGGAGTGGTGCGGGATGGCTAGCCTTCGGCGGGAGCCTCGGGGCCCTCGCTGTGAGCGGCGGAACCCTCGGTGTCGGCGGCTTCGGCGAGCACCGGAGCGAGCGACAGCTTTCCGCGGTCGTCGATCTTGGTGATCTCGACCAGGATCTTCTGGCCGACGCCGAGCACGTCTTCGACGTTCTCGACGCGCTTGCCACCGGCGAGCTTGCGTACCTCGGAGATGTGCAGCAGGCCGTCCTTGCCCGGGAGCAGCGAGACGAACGCGCCGAACGTGGCGAGCTTGACGACGGTTCCGAGGAACTGCTCGCCGATCTCGGGGTTCTGCGGGTTCGCGATCGCGTTGACCTGCTGGCGGGCGGCTTCGGCCGAGGGACCGTCGACGGCGCCGATGTACACGGTGCCGTCTTCCTCGATCGAGATGTCGGCGCCGGTCTCGTCCTGGATGGCGTTGATCGTCTTGCCCTTGGGGCCGATCAGCTCGCCGATCTTGTCGACGGGGATGTTGACCGAGATCACGCGGGGCGCGGTCGGGGCCATCTCGTCCGGAGCGTCGATCGCCGAGTTGAGCACGGAGAGGATCGCGTCGCGCGCGGCCTTCGCCTGCTTCAGGGCGCCGTCCAGCACCGACGTCGGGATGCCGTCGAGCTTGGTGTCGAGCTGGATCGCGGTGATGAACTCGCTCGTTCCGGCCACCTTGAAGTCCATGTCGCCCAGAGCGTCTTCGGCGCCGAGGATGTCGGTGAGAGCCGCGTAACGGGTCTCGCCGTCGACCTCGTCGGACACCAGGCCCATGGCGATACCGGCGACCGGGGCGCGCAGCGGCACACCGGCGTTCAGCAGCGACAGGGTCGAGGCGCAGACGGAGCCCATCGAGGTGGATCCGTTGGACCCGAGGGCCTCGGACACCTGACGGATGGCGTAGGGGAACTCCTCGCGGCTCGGCAGCACCGGCACGAGGGCGCGCTCGGCCAGGAAGCCGTGCCCGATCTCGCGACGCTTCGGCGAACCCACGCGGCCGGTCTCACCGGTCGAGTAGGGCGGGAAGTTGTAGTGGTGCAGGTAGCGCTTCTTCGTGATGGGCGAGAGCGAGTCGATCTGCTGCTCCATCTTGAGCATGTTCAGCGTGGTGACGCCCAGGATCTGGGTCTCACCGCGCTGGAAGATGGCCGAACCGTGAACGCGGGGGATGACCGCGACCTCGGCGTCCAGCGGACGGATGTCGGCCAGCCCACGACCGTCGATGCGCACGCCGTCCTTCAGGATGCGGCCGCGGACGACCACCTTGGTGACGGACTTGTACGCGGCGGAGAACTGCGCGAGCACCTCGGCGTCGAGCGATCCGGCCTCGACCTTGGCGGCGACCTCGGCCTTGACGCGGTCTTTCAGTGCGTCGTCGGCATCCTGGCGCTCGATCTTGTCGGCGATCTGGTAGATCGCGACGAGCTCGTCGTAGGCCAGCTCGGCCACGGCGTCGTACGACGCCTTGCTGTAGGGCAGGAACACGGGGTACTCGCGCACCGCCTTGTTCGCCTGCTGGGCCATCGAGGCCTGCGCCTCGACGAGCTGCTTGATGAACGGCTTCGAGGCCTCGAGGCCCTCGGCCACGACGGTCTCGTTCGGCTTGGTGGCACCGGCCTTGATCAGGTTCCAGGAACCCTCGGTGGCTTCCGCCTCGACCATCATGATCGCCACGTCCTGCGAACCGTCGGCAGCGGTGACGACGCGACCGGCGACGACGATGTCGAAGACGGCCTCCTCGAGCTGCGAGGCCTTCGGGAAGGCGATCCACTGGTCCTTCTCCGTGCCGTAGCCGGGCATGAGCGCGAGGCGCACCGCACCGATCGGGCCCGAGAAGGGGATGCCGGAGATCTGCGACGAGGCCGAGGCCGCGTTGATCGCGAGCGAGTCGTAGAACTCGTCGGGAGCGATCGACAGAACGGTGATGACGACCTGCACCTCGTTGCGGAGGCCGGTGACGAACGACGGGCGCAGCGGCCGGTCGATCAGACGGCAGACCAGGATGGCCTCGGTCGAGGGGCGTCCCTCGCGGCGGAAGAACGAGCCGGGGATCTTGCCGGCGGCGTAGGAACGCTCTTCGACGTCGATCGTCAGCGGGAAGAAGTCGAAGTTGTCTTTCGGGTGCTTCGAGACGCTCGTGGCGCTCAGCAGCATGGTGTCTTCGTCGAGGTACGCGGCGACGGCGCCCTGAGCCTGCTGCGCGAGGCGGCCGGTCTCGAAGCGGACGGTGCGGGTGCCGTACTTGCCGTTGTCGAGAACGGCTTCGGCGAATTTGATTTCAGGACCTTCCAAGAGGTCTTTCTCCTTTGTTTAGCGTCGCGGCCCCGTGTGGGC
>NZ_JAHFUW010000070.1 GCF_023264855.1 Herbiconiux sp.
TCGCCTTCGGGGGTCTGGGTGTCGGGGGTGAGGTTGGTCCAGAAGATCGAGTGGTTGACGTGGCCGCCGAGGTTGAAGGCGAGGTCTTTCTCGAGCTTGTTGACGTTGGCGAGGTTGCCGGTCTCGCGGGCCTCGGCGAGGGAGGTCAGCGCGGTGTTGGCGCCGGCGACGTAGGTGGTGTGGTGCTTGTCGTGGTGCAGCTGCATGATCTTGCCCGAGATGTGGGGCTCGAGAGCGGCGTAGTCGTACGGAAGTTCCGGCAGAGTGTACTCAGTCATGACTCCACCGTAGAACCTCAAGTACAGTCGAGGTCAAGGAGATGACACCGTATGCCCAGCTTGGACCCAGGCCGTAACCTGCTCGCCATCGGCCAGCTCGCAGAACGCAGCGGCACCTCGGTCTCCGCCCTGCGCTTCTACGAGCAGAACGGGCTGATCGCCTCCGAGCGCACCGCCGGCAACCAGCGCCGCTACCGCCGCGACGTGCTGCGGCGCATCGCGTTCATCCGCACCTCCCAGCGGGTCGGCATCTCGCTCGCCGAGATCCGGGCGGCGCTGGAATCGCTGCCGGATGCCCGCACCCCCACCCGCGCCGACTGGGTGCGCATCTCGGCCCGCTGGCGCCGCGAACTGGATGCCCGGATCGCCGACCTGCAGCACCTGCGCAGCGAGCTGGACGGCTGCATCGGCTGCGGCTGCCTGAGCCTGGCCACCTGCGGACTGCGCAATCCCGGCGACGTGCTGGGCGAGACGGGCCGGGGTGCGGTGCGCTGGGACAGCGCCTCCCATCCGGATGCCGACGAGGAGTAAGGTCGCCCCCATGACTGTGACGGTGCAGCTGCTGGAGCCCGCGGAGTGGCCCGCGTTCATCACGCGCAGCAACGCGGAGTACCGGCGGGAGCGCATCGAGGCGGGCGACTCGCCCGAGTACGCCGAGAAGCGCGCCGCCCAGTCGAATGAGCAGTTCTTCCCCGACGGCCGGCCCGCCGAGGGGCAGCAGGTGCTGCGGGTGCTGGAAGACGGGCATCCGGTCGGCTCGCTCTGGCTCGGGCCCTTCGACCCCGAGCATCCGCGCGACTGGTGGGTCTTCGACATCGAGATCGACCCGGAGCACCGCGGCCGGGGGATCGGCCGGGCGGCCATGCTGCTCGCCGAGGAGGTGGCCCGGGCGAACGGCGCCGTGAAGCTCGGCCTGAACGTGTTCGGGCACAACGCCGTGGCGCAGGGGCTCTACCGCTCGCTGGGCTACGAGACGACCGCGATCAACCTGGCGAAGGCGCTGTGATGGGTGCGCCCGGAGGCCGCACGCGTGCTCACGCCGCGTTCGCCGTCGCCGCTCTGGCGACAGCCCTCGCCCTGACGGGCTGCACTGCCGGGACGGCGACGGATGCGGATGCGCCGTCCGCCTCGCCCGGCGCCTCCACCGACGTGCGCACCACCTCGGTGCCGGCCGCGCCGCCCGAGCCGACCCCCGCCCTTCCCGCGTACACCGTCGAGCAGCTGCGTCAGACGGTCAGCCAGGGTTACCCCTGCACCACCTGGACCGCCGCCACGCTCGACGCCGGAACCGGCGGCTGGTGTCAGGAATCGATGATCGGCATCTTCGTCTTCCCCGACCAGACCGGGGTCGAGGCGGTGGTCGCGCGCTCGGCCGCGAGCAGCGAGCCGCAGCCGTTCCTGGTGGGCAACCGCTGGCTGATCACCACGAGCGATCCGGCCTCCGAAGGATCCGAGCTGATCGGACTGCAAGACGTCATCGGCGGCTCGCTGGAGGGCGAGAGCGGATGAGTGCCGTCGCCATCGCGACCACCGCCCCCCGAATCGAACCGAGGAGAACCGTGTGACAAAGCATTCCGCCTCCCAGACCACCTGGAGCGATCGGCTGCGCGCCGTCACCCCGCTCGAGCTCGCCGGGATCCCCACGGGGAGCACTCCCGGTGCCATCGACAAGGAGGCGGGCGAAGAGCTCTTCGACGGGTCCGCGCGCTCGCTGGCCAAGCTGCAGGAGAAGCTCTTCGCGGCCAGCCTGTTCGGCGGCGAGCGCTCGGTGCTGATCGTGCTGCAGGGCATGGACACGGCCGGCAAGGGCGGGGTCGTCAAGCGGGTGGCCGGATCGGTCGACCCGCAGGGCATCGCGCACCACGCCTTCAAGAAGCCGACCGAGGAGGAGCTCGCGCATCCGTTCCTCTGGCGCATCGAGAAGCAGCTGCCGGCGGCCGGCCACATCGGCGTGTTCGACCGCTCGCACTACGAAGACGTGCTGGTGCCGAGGGTGCACGGCAGCCTCTCCGCCGAGGCGATCACCGAGCGGTACGCCCAGATCAACGCCTTCGAGAAGACCCTGACCGACTCGGGCACGACGGTGCTGAAGGTGTTCCTGCACCTGGGCCGGGACGAGCAGAAGAACCGGCTGCTGCGGCGGCTGGACCGTTCGGACAAGCACTGGAAGTTCAACCCGGGCGACGTCGACGACCGTGCGCTCTGGCCGCGGTTCCAGGAGGCCTACGAGGCCGCGTTCGCCGCGACCAACACGGCCTGGGCGCCGTGGCACGTGGTTCCGGCCGACCGCAAGTGGTACTCCTCGCTCGCCGTGCAGCAACTGCTCGAGGAGGCGCTGACGGCGATGGATCTCGAGTGGCCAGAGGCCGACTACGACGTCGACGAGCAGCGGGCGCGCCTGCTCGCGACCTGAGCCGAGTCGGGGCGGGGCGGGGCGCTGCGGGTGGCGGCGGCGCGCCCGGCCCGGTGCGGGCTCAACGCGCGGCGAGCTTCGCTTCGAGCTCGTCGATGCGCTCCGCCATCAGCTGGAACGCCTGCGCGATGGCCTCGAAGTTCTTGTCGGCGATCGACCAGCGCGGGTCGACGTTCAGCCGGTGCAGCACCGAGGCCTTGCCCTCGTTCATCTGCAGATCGGCCTCGCCGAGGATCCCGTTCACATCGTCGACCGTGCTCATCCTGCATCCCTTCGTCGCTCGGCGTGGAGGCCTCCGCGCCTGCCCCCACTGTAGCGACGGCCCGCCGCGATCCGCGGGGCGTCACTCTTCGGCCAACGGCTGTATCGTGCAGAGCGTGGCGTCCCTACACTCCATCACCCTCGACGACGGGCGCCGTGTCGCCTATCGGGTCTTCGGGGATCCGCGGGGCTTCGTGGTGATCAGCTGCCACGGCGGGCTGATGAGCGGGCTGGATGCCGCGATCGCCGACGCCGAGGCCCGCGAACGCGGCATCGCGCTGGTCTCGCCCGACCGCCCCGGAATCGGCGGAACCTCGCGCCGGCCCGGGCACCGGATGCGTGACTGGGTGCGCGACGACCTCGCCGCCCTGCTGCACCACCTGGAGCGATCCGGTCTGGATGTCGCCCGCTTCGGCGTGACCGGCTGGTCGGAGGGCGGGCAATACGCGCTCGCCGTGGGGCACGCGTTCCCCGAGCGGGTGACGCGGGTCGTGGTGGTGGCGGGCGCGCTGCCGCTCGACGATCCCGCGACCTTCGCCGAGCTGAACCGCACGGATGCCACGATGGCCCGTCTCTCGGCCCGGGTGCCCTTCGTGGCGCGGGCGATGTTCGCCGCGAGCCGCGTGCTCTCGCGGCGCTTCCCGCGATTCGTGGCACGCGTCTCGGGGCGTGCGCTGGACGCCAGTGACGCCGCCATCCTGCGGGGCGAGTCGGCCTGGTTCGCGGGTGCCGTCGCCGACGGAATGGCGGATGCTCGGGGCGGGGTGGAGGAGTATCACGCCTTCGTGGGGCCGTGGGGGTTCCGGCTCGAGGAGGTGCGGGTTCCCATCGCGGTGCATCAGGGCGGTGCCGACAAGCTCATTCCCGCCGCCTGGGCGGAACGGCTCGTCGAGCGGCTTCCGGATGCCCGGCTCAGGTCGTACCCGGGCGAAGGGCACTTCATCGTGGTGAGCCGCCGCGCCGAGGTGCTCGACGAATTCGCCGAGTTCGTGCGGCGGCCCGAGGTGGGCTAGACGCCCAGCTTCTTCGCCGCCTTCTTGGCGGCCTTCTCGGCGTGCTTGTAGGTCTTGGCGCGGGCCTTCTTGACGGCCGGGTCGTCCCACAGCTTCTTGGCGGTGTGGCTGATCTCCTTGTACCGGGAGGTGCCGGCCTTGGAGCCGAGCACATAGGCGGTCACGCCGACGGCGGTGACCACGAGGAAGACGAGGGGCTTGGGCATGGGATTCTCCTTCGGTACGAACGGTCTTCACCGTACGCCCGGCCCTCCGCCGCCGCTCGTGCTCTCGGCCGACTCCCGGTTGCACCTCCGTGCACGCCCACCCGACGCTCGGCGAGGCCTCAGGCGGGGGTGGCGTGCGGGGCGCGGGCGTTCTTGGGCAGGCAGAGCACGAGCAGCAGCGCGCCGACGATCACGCAGGCCACGTAGACCAGCGCGAGCGGGGTCTGGCTGTCGTCGGGGAGGCCGGCCGCCGCACCCATCGTGACGGCCACCACGAGGTAGCAGACCGCACTCGTGAGGCCGCCGACCAGGCCCAGGTTGCGGTCGAACAGTCCCAGCGCCAGACCGTAGGCGAGCGGGCAGAGCGCGCCGCAGCCGAGCATCACGAACATGCCGCCGAGAGTGATCAGCAGCAGATCGGGGCCCACCGTCAGGCCGCTGACGAGCAGGATGCCGGTTCCGACCGCGAAGGCGGCGAAGCCCGCGAAGCCGAGGGTGCGCGCCGGGATCCGGGTCGACAACGAGCCGGTGGCGAGCTCGCCGGCGAGGTTCGCCGCCCCCACCAGCAGCGCGAACGCCCCGTAGGCCACCGGCGGTATGCCGAGCTGGTTCTCGTACAACAGCGGCGCCACCACGCCGAACAGCAGCTGGGCCGTCGCGAACACCGCGAACACCAGCGTGAGCCCCACGAACAGGCGCTGACGCAGAGCGCCCGCGAGCACACCGCCGATCGCCCGGGGCCGGATCGGTGCCGCCTTCGCCGGGTCCAGCGTCTCCGGCAGCAGCCGCCACACCACCAGGCCCGCGATCACCGCCAGCACCGCGACCAGCACGAAGATGGCCCGCCACGAGGTGAACTGCACCAGCGCCCCGCCGATCGACGGCGCGATCACCGGCGCCAGGCCCCAGGAGGCGCCGAGCCAGCCGGAGAGGGAGGTGAGCTGGGGGCCACGCGAGGTGTCGGCCGCGATGGCGTAGATCACGACCATGCACGCGCATCCGCCGATCCCCTGCACGAAGCGCAGCACGAGCAGCAGCCACACCTCCGACGTCGCCGCGATACCGAGGCTCGTGAGCATGAGCAGCGCCAGGCACACCAGCAGGGTGGGCTTGCGGCCCCGGGCGTCGGCGATGATCCCCACCGGCAGCAGGCCCAGGCTCATGCCGAGCACATAGGCCGAGACCGAGTTCTGGATGAGGGCGTTGGTGCTGTCGAGCTCCCGCACCATGTGCGGGATCGCCGGCGTGTAGACGTCGATCGGGAACTGGCTGAGCGGGATGACCCCGATCAGGATGGCGATCAGCAGGCGCCGGTTCGGCAGCCGCGCCGCCGTGCTCGTGCCCGCAGTTCCGGGTGTTCCCGCCATGGCCTCCCCCTCGCTTCCCGGTCAGTGTATTGGCGGGCCGGTGCGCTGGATCGGCCGCCGGTCACCCCAGAACGGGGCGGGCCAGGCACGGGCCGGGCGGATGAGCCGAGCGTGGGGCCGGGAGCGCGCGGCCGCCTGGTAGTTGGCTGATGTGAACGGAATCGGGGAAGCGGTCGAGGCCCCGTGGGGTTGATGCTGGAGTCGGCGGCGACTGACCGCCGGCATCCGTTCGAAAGGACTCACATGACTCAGAAGGTCTGGTTCATCACCGGAACGTCCCGCGGCTTCGGCCGGGAGTGGGCGATCGCCGCCCTCGAGCGCGGCGACAGCGTGGCGGCGACCGCCCGCGACACCGCCTCGCTCGACGACCTGGTCGAGAAGTACGGCGACCGCATCCTGCCGCTGAAGCTCGACGTGACCGACCGCGCGGCCGACTTCGCCGCCGTGGCCGAAGCGCACGAGCGGTTCGGCCGCCTGGACATCGTCGTCAACAACGCCGGATACGGCCACTTCGGCTTCGTCGAGGAGATCACCGAAGACGAAGCCCGCGCCCAGCTCGAGACCAACGTCTTCGGTGCGCTGTGGGTCACGCAGGCCGCACTGCCGTACCTGCGCGCGCAGGGCAGCGGCCACATCATCCAGGTGTCCTCCATCGGCGGCATCTCGGCCTTCCCCTTGGTCGGCATCTACCACGCCTCGAAGTGGGCGCTCGAGGGCTTCTCGCAGTCGCTCGCGCAGGAGGTGGAGGGGTTCGGCATCCACGTCACGCTGATCGAACCCGGCGGGTTCAGCACCGACTGGAGCGGGTCGTCGTCGAAGACGTCCGAGCCGCTCGAGGCGTACGCCGAGCTGCACGAGAAGGTCGCCGAGGGGCGCAAGCAGCGCAACGCGACTCCGGGCGACCCTGAGGCGTCGGCTGCCGCGATCCTTCGGATCGTGGATGCGGAGGAGCCGCCGCTGCGGGTGTTCTTCGGGACGGCTCCTCTGGGGATCGCGAAGGCGGATTACGAGTCTCGGATTGCTACTTGGGAGAAGTGGAACGAGGTGTCGGTCATCGCTCAGGGGTAGGTCTGGGGACGCCTTCGGGTGTGGGATTCGACTCCGGCCTTAGGATTGAGCGGAGCTCAAAGGCGGCCGGAGTCGAATCCCACACCCGAAGGCTGCGTTGTACGGGGCGTGAGCTAGGCCGACTTGGGGGAGAGGGAGTGGGCTGCGACGGCTTCCTGGGTTTCGGTGGTTACGAGGTCGGCGTTTATTACTGTGGCGGCTGTTAGGCCGGAGGCTGCTGCTGCGATCACCAGGAGGTGGGCCGTGGCGGAGTTGCCGGCCACGTAGAGGCCCGGGACCGAGGTGAGGCCGGTGGGGTCGGAGGCTGTCCAGGGGCCCATGGGGGTGTCGGTGGTGGCGGCGCCGAGCTGGTGCAGGAGGTCGTCGTTGGGGGTAAGGCGGGAGCCGACGAAGAGGGTGTCCAGCGGGACGGTGGTGCCGTCGGCGAGGGCGACGCCGGTGAGGGTGCCCTCGGTGTCGGACAGGACCTCGGCGACGGGGGTGGGGATGACCCGGGTGCCTCGGGCTTCCAGGCCGGCCCGGATCTCGGGGGCGAAGTCGGTCACGGCGGTGCCGATGACGGTGATGTCGGCGCTCCACTGGCGCACGAGAGTGGCCTGGTGGGCGCTCATGGGCGAGGTGGTGAGCACACCGATCCGCTTGTCGCGCGACTCCCAGCCGTCGCAATAAGGGCAGGCGACCGCGCCTGTGCCCCATTGCTCGGCGAGACCGGGGATCGCGGGGAGCTCGTCGCGGAGGCCGGTGGCGATGAGGAGGCGGCGGGCGCGCAGGGTGCGGGTGGCGGTGATGGCCGGGGTGCCGGTTTCGCGGATGGGAGTGGTGGCATCCGGATCGCCGGCCGGCTCGACCGTCACCTCGAAGGCGCCGGCTTCGCCCGTGGCGGTGACGGCGCGGCCGGACAGGATGGTGGCGCCATAGCCGAGCACCTCGGCGCGGCCGAGCTCGAGCAGCTCGAGGGGGGACATTCCGTCACGGGTGAGGAAGCCGTGCATGTGCGCGGCGAAGCGGTTGCGCGGTGCGCCCGCGTCGACCACGATCACGCGGCGGCGGGCACGGGCGAGCACCAGGGCGGCATTCAGTCCGGCGGCGCCCCCTCCCACGATGATGACGTCCCAGGGCTGTTCGTTCACGATGTCTTCGGTCATGACTCCAGCCTCGCGGCGCGGGTATGAATCGGCAAACATCTGTGCTGAAATGGCAATATGGCACACGCCTCGACGGCCCATACGGCGACGGCACACACTCCGACGGCACCGACCGCCGAGCGGATCGGCGCCCGCCTGCGCGCCGCCCGGCTCGACCGCGCCCTCACGCTCGCCGAGCTGAGCGCGACGACCGGCATCTCGGCCAGCACGATCTCGCGCCTGGAGGCCGGCAAGCGCCAGCCCAACCTCGAACTGCTCATCCCGCTCGCCGCAGCCCTCGAGACCTCGATCGACGAACTGGTCAGCGACGCCGTTCCCGACCCCCGGGTGCACTCGCGCACGGTGCGCTCCGACGGGCGGATCATGCACCAGCTCTCGGGGGAGTCGTCGCAGAACCAGGCGGTGCGGATGATCCTGCCGGCCAAGGTCGAGGAGCCCTCGCTGCGCGTGCACGACGGCTTCGAATGGGTGTACGTCTTGAAAGGGCGGCTGCGACTGCTGCTCGGCGAGCACGACCTGGTGCTGCGCGCGGGCGAGGCCGCCGAGTTCGCCACCCGGGTGCCGCACTGGCTGGGCAGCGCCGACGGCGAGGAGGTCGAGCTGATGTGCATCTTCAACCGCGACGGCGAGCGCATCCACGTGCGCGCGCAGACCGAGCCCGACCGGCGGGTGGGCCGCTGATGCGTGGCTCCCGCTCCAGGGACGAGCGCTTCTCGGGGCGGATCGCGGGGTTCGGCACCTCCGAGGGCATGCGCGTGGTGATCGGGATGTGGCACGACTCGCCTCTGGGGGCGTTCGCCGACGTGATGCTCGAAGACGTGGCCGGGCATCGGATGCTGCTGGCACCACGCGACGACGTGGCCGACTACATCGCCGCCACGTACACCTTCGACGAGGTGCGGGTGCTCCCAGTGCGCAGCCGGCGCATCGAGGGCGGACTCGAGGTGGTCGCGGGCGGATCGGGTGCATCCGCGCCCTTCTTCCACGCGCGCCTGCGCATCGGCGCCGTCACCGCCCTCGGCAGGCTGCTGCGCTCGGTGCCGCGCCCGCTGGCGACCGACCCCCGCTGGCTGGCGGCGCTGGATCCCCTCGCCTCCCGGCTGATGCCGGGAGTGCACACCGCGGGCACGGCCGGCGGCGGACGCCGGGAGTACTACGGCGTGACCGCGCTGCGCGAGATCGCCTGGGCGGAGGCGGCGTTCGACGGGCGCCACCTCGGCGCTTTCGCCGCGCTCGACCCGCCCGTGCGGTTCGGCTTCGGCTCGGCGCCGCGCGATCCGCAGCTCGCCGACGTGGTCACCACGATCCGCTCGGCCGATCCTCCCCCGGCACGATGAGCCCGTCGAGGATGGCCTGGGTGCGGATGGTGACCTTCGAGCTCACGTCGATGCCCGCGGTGCGGTACTTCAGGCGGATGCGTCGCAGATCGGCCTTGGCCGTGTACTCGGTGATGCCGAGCTGCGTGGCGATGCGCTTGGCCGACTCGCCGCCGGCGTAGAGCGCCATCACCTGGCGCTCCTGGGCCGAGAGCTCGGGCATCGCGCGCACGCTCTCCAACTGCATCCCGAGTCGCGGTGAGAGGAAGCGCTCGCCGGCCAACGCCGCGCGCACGGCCAGCACGATCGTGTCGGCGCTCTCGCTCTTCACGAGGTAGCCGCTCGCCCCGCCGGCGAGGGCCTCGCGCACCACCACCGGCTCGGAGTAGGTGCTCATCACCACGGTCTTCACCCCCGCGGTCTCGAGGGCGCGCAGCTTGACCGAGATCGGCAGCTCGTCCTTCAGGTCGAGATCCAGCAGCACCACCTGCACGGGGAACTCCGGATGCGCGAGCAAATCGGTCCAGGTCGTCACGGCGGCCACCACGGCGATGTCGGGGGCCGCGCCCGTGATCCAGCCGGAGAGCGCGGAGAGCAGCATCCGGTGGTCGTCGACGAGGGCCAGGCGGATGCGGCCGGCGCGCTGATTCGTCACTGCAGCCACTCTCGTCACGTCCTTCCGTCCGGTTCGGGTGCCGGCTGTCTGGAGATCGGGTCTGGACAAGCCTAGGCCAGCGGCTATCTTCGTACTCGTGAGCCGCACCGACGTCAGCCGAGAGTCCTGCAGGTGAGCATCCTCAGGCCGTCGCCTGCGGGGGCGACGCCCGAGTCCGCGGAACGGGGACGGCTGGGCATGGTCTGCGCCCGCCGCTTCGGGATCGTGTTCGCCGTCGCCTCCGCGCTGAACCTCGTCATCCCCGGGCTGTCCCGCACCGGCATGTACCTGCCGGTGCTGGCGGCCCTCGTGGTGGTGATCGTCGGCTTCTCGCAGCTGCCCAGCCGGCACGGGATGCTGTGGGCCGGCATCACCTACGCCGCCGGCCTGCTCGCGCTGGCCGCCTTCCTGCTTCCGGGCGCAGCGGTCGACAGCCCGTCGACGGTCTCCACCGCCACCACCATCGCGTCGGCGACCATCGCCTCGCTGCTCGTGGCATTCGGGCACCGCCGGGAGCTGCCGGTGATCGCGACCGTGGCGATGCTGCCGGTGATCGCGATCGCGGCGATCGCCACCGCACCGTTCGGCCGGGTGGCGTTCGTGGTGCTGGCCATCGTGGGCGGCTGGGCGGGAATGGCCTGTGCGGGCATCTGGCTGGCGCGCAGCGAACGCGGCGCCGAGCTCGGCCGGCAGCGGCTCCGGCAGGGGTTCGCCGAGGAACGCCGCTCCACCGAGGCCGAGGCCGAGCTGCGCTACGGCGCCCGGATGATGCACGACACCGTGCTCGCCACGCTCACGCTGATCGCCCACCAAGGGCGCGGGGTGGACGCCGCCGCGTTGCGCGCACAGGCCGCGGCGGACAGCGCACTGCTCGCGCAGCTGCGTGCCGGGGGTGCCGGCGAGGGCGGGGAGGGGCAGGCCGTCGCCGCCGCCGGCGGCAGCCTCGACGAGAGCGCGAGCGAGAGCGAGCACGGGAACGGCGGCGGCAGCGAGCGCGGAACCGGGTCCGGGAGCGGCAGCGGGTCGCAGGCCTCGATCGGTGCGGCCCCGTCCCTCGCCGATCCGTGGGCCGGGGTCGACGCCTGGTGCACCACCCACGCCTTCACGGTCGACTGGCACGGAGATCGCGTGTTCGACGCGGCGCCCGCCCCCCGCGAGGCGCTGGTGCGGGCCGTGGCCGAGTGCCTCGAGAACGTGCGTCGGCACTCGGGGGAGCAGCGCGCCGAAGTGACCGTGAGCCGGCACGAGGCAGCCGTGCGCGCCGTGGTGACCGACAGCGGCGTCGGCTTCGAGCGCAAACGCGTGCCCCCCGGCCGGCTGGGCATCGCCCAGTCCGTGGAGGCCCGGATGCGCGCGGCCGGCGGCTCGGCCCGCATCTTCTCCTCGCCCGGCCGGGGCACCACAGTGCTGCTGGAGGTGCCCCGATGAGCGCGCTCAGCGCCTCACTCGACCAGCTCGCCCGCTCGAACCGAGCCGGCTCCGCCGCTCTCGGCCGCCTGCGCGCCCGTCTGCGGCAGGACCGGAACGTCAGCGCCGGCCACCTCGGCCTCGGCTTCGCGATCATCGGCGGCCTGCTGATGGTGCGCGGTCTCGCCTCCCTGGCCTGGTCGTGGACGGACGAGCCCGCACGGGCCCTGACCGCGCTCGCCTGGGTGCTGCTCGCGGTCGCGTTCGCCCTGGTGGTGCTGGCCGCCCGCCGGAGTGGCGGCGTGCTCTCGGCCCGCGTGTCGTACGCGGTGCTGGCCGTGGGCGTCGCGTCCCTCGGGCTCGACCTCGCGGGGTTCCTGGCCGACAGCGAATCGACGCTGCTGTACCCCACGGCCACGATCGGTTTCGGCGGCTGCCTGTTCGCGAGCCTCCCGCATCAGCCGTTGCGGCGCAGCCTCGAGGGCGCCTGGGTGCTCGCGGCAGGCGGCGTGGCTCTGATCGTCACGGGCGCGACCCTCGGCGCGGAGAGCCTCTCGGCCTGCGTCACCGCGGTGCTGCTCGGACTCGCCCCGGTGCTGGCCGGCATCTCGATGATCCAGGTGATCGACCGGCACGTCGGCCGTGTGATCGACCATGCGGTGGCCGACAGTCTCGTGGCGGCTCCCGCCGTGGGGCACGGCGTGCTCGCCGTCTCCGAGCTGCGGCGGATGGATGCCGACGCGGAGCAGCTGCTCGCCACGGTCGCGCGGATGCCCGCCGGCCGCGCGATCGACGCGGCGACGGCGGCCGACGCGCGGGCGCTCGGCGATCAGCTGCGACAGGCGCTGATGGCCGATCACGAGCAGTCCTGGCTGCAGATCGCGGTCACCGAATCCGGGCACCTCAGCCGCACCGTGCGGGTGAACGACCCCGCCGTGCTCGCAGCGGACCTGCAGCCCGAGCAGCGGCGCACGCTGCTCGCCCTGGTGTGGCTGTGCGTGGCGGCGGCTCCGGAATCGGGGTCGGCCGTCTCGCCGGCGCTCGAGCTCGCCTTCCTGCCGTCGGGGGCGGGGCCGGCGGCCCCGCTGCATGACGCACGGCCGAGGCCCTCGGTCGTCTTCTCGCTCGCCGACACCGATCACCGCCCCATCGATCCCGCGGCGTGGCCGCTCTTCGTGCAGCTCGGCCCGCACACCGTCGACCTGCGGGCGGGCCGTCTGCTCGTGCAGACCGAGCTCGCCTGACCCGGGCGCAGCATCCGCGACCCGGCCCGGGCCGACGCGATCCGTCCGGCGCAGCGGATCGAACGGGGGGTGCCCGGTGCGTGTACGGCGCGAGAGGGCCGTGGCACCCTGGGAGCGCCGCTGCCCGAGCGGAGCACAGCCGACTCGAGGATGCCCGCCATGCGAATCCCTTCCCTCCGCTCCCCGCGGGCCGCCCGCTCTCTGGTGAGAGGGGTGGCCGTGGCCGTGTGCGCCGTGGTGGCCCTCACGGGTGGTGTCGCCGCTGCCGCATCCGCCTCCCCCGCGACCGCCTCTGCCTCGACCGTCGGTGCCGTGACGGCCGGCCCCGTGGTGGCCCCGGCGCCCACGACCGGTGTCGGCCGGATCGACGTGCTGAAGGAGGTGCTGCTGCAGGTGCAGGCCTCGCCCGACAGTGGCGGGCGGCGCCCGGGCAAGACCGTGAAGATCGACTCCGGATCCGACGGCCGCATCAAGATCGAGCTCGACCAGTACTGCCTCGACACCTGGGCCGAGGACGGGTTCAAGGCCTGGCGCACCCTCGCCTACCCCGACGACTGCAAGTACGAGCCGTCGCAGGACTTCTACCTCGTGCCGGCCAGCAAGACCCCGACGGCGGTGGCGAACGCCGATCACGCGGCGGCGGCCGACGGGCAGTGGTTCAGCATCGTCAGCATGACCGGAAAGCAGTGCCTCGCCAGCCCCGAGGGCGGGCTCTTCCCGCACCGGCCCGAT
Source organism: Herbiconiux sp. (assembly GCF_023264855.1). GTDB lineage: Bacteria > Actinomycetota > Actinomycetes > Actinomycetales > Microbacteriaceae > Herbiconiux. The sequence goes on from NZ_JAHFUW010000070.1 coordinate 13,106, forward strand.
CTGTCGCCGCTCGGCTTCTACGACTACGCAAAGCAGGCCCCCTGCGACTCGTCCGATCCGAAGCAGCACTTCCGTATCGTGAACGAGGTCTGGGAGGGTGATGTCGCCCTGAAGTGGCAGGCCATCCTCGACCTCGCCGTCACCTGGGCCACCCGCCAGTGCGGCACCGACACCAGCATCGAGGCGGCCCCCTGCCAGATCAAGTTCGCCAACGACCCCACCGGTGAGTGGCTGATCCCCGGGTTCGGCCGGTCACTCACCTTCGGAACCCTCACGCCGCTCGTGCTCGGCTGTGGCACGAGCAAGGACAAGGTGGAGCCCAAGCGCACGAACCTGAGCGGGCGCGACGAGACCCTCACGGTGGCCAGCACGGTCAGCAGTCAGCACTCCGTGGAGTGGGGGATCGGGCTCTCGCTCACCCTCAGCGCCGAGATGAAGGTGGGCAAGGCCGACATCGCCTCCGTCACCAAGGGCGCCTCGTTCACCATCAACGGCAACCGGGTGGAGACCAGCACGGAGGCGGTGTCGCGCGAGTTCACGGTGTCGCAGACGGTCAGCGACGGGATGACGCTGATGAACACCTGGTCGGCGCAGGGCCTCGTGCTCGACGGCACCTGGAAGGTGGGGCTGGACATCCCGGCGGTCAGCAAGGGCGACATGGCCTGGACCTTCACCGCGGTGAGCACGCTGCCCGTCGACAACGGCGAGTTCACCAACTCGGTGATCGCCACCCACTCGAACAAGTCCTGCACCGCCTCGCCCGCGTCGGTGAACACCGTGCGGCCCTCGATCGTGACCAGCACCGAGTCGTGCGACACCGCCAAGTCGCCCGACGTCGCCACCCCCGGCATCGTCAACAGCACGCTCAAGGTGTGCCCGGGAACCTGGTCGAACACGGGAACCGACACCTCGCGGGTGTACAGCTACCAGTGGTACACGGTGCTCGCGGGCACGACGAACCGCGTTCCGATCCCGGATGAGACGGGCCCGACCCTGCGCGTGCTTCCGTCGTTCTACAGCCCGACCCAGACCCTGTACATCGGCGCCTACGTGATCGACGAGGGGCCCAGCTCGCGGTTCGCCTCGGCCCGGGTGGTCGCCGACCACGAGGCGCAGGTGGCGGCGGCGACCGTGCCGACGCCCGCCCACTTCGACACGAACTTCGCGGGCTGGCTGCCCGACGCGCACACCGAGACCGCCTACTCGCAGCAGGTGGTCACCATGCCGGGCACCGCGATGTCGCTCACGACCGACCAGGGCGCCCTGAAGGGACTGCGCCTGTCGGCCGATGGGATCCTCTCCGGCACGCCCCGAGAGACGGGGGAGATCACCTTCACGGTCACGGACACGCCGACCGACGGCGGCGCGGTCACCACCCGCGACTTCACGCTGCGCGTGTTCGCGAAGGATCCGCCGCAGCTGTCCGACTCCCCGGCACTCGCCGGCACGGTGGGCGAGGCCTTCAGCCAGACGCTGATCGCGCCGGATGCGGGCGACACCCCGGTGCTCGCCGGCAGCATCCCTCCCGGCCTCGCGTTCGACGCCTCCACGGGAACGCTCAGCGGGACTCCGACCCAGGACGGCACGAGCGGGTTCGTGCTCAGCACGTCCGATTACAGCCAGGCCTACACGGTCACCACGGCGGATGTGCCGATGGTGCTGAGCGACGCCGCGCTTCCGGTCGGCACCGTCGGCGCGGCCTACTCGGCCCAGACCGTCGTGAGCCTCGGCTCCGATGCGCAGGTGGGCCGCCTGGCCGTGACGCAGCCTGGTGAGAACGCGCTCGTCTTGGACCCCGACCCGGCGGCGCCCGAGGGGCAGCGCCGGATGCCGGCGTTGCTCGGCCTCACGCTGGATGCGCGCACGGGCCAGCTGAGCGGCACGCCGACCTCGGCCGGCACCGTCGTGATCGCCGTGGCGAACCTCGCCGACCCGTCCACGCCGGCGCAGGTGAAGACCCTCACCGTGCTGGCGGCGGACGGCGCCTCCGCGGGCTCCTCCGATCCGGCCGGCTCCGGCCGTCTCGCCGCGACGGGCTTCGCCCCGGGACTCGCCATTCCGGGCAGTCTCGCGGTGCTGCTGCTCGGGGCGCTGGTTCTCCTGCTGGCGCGTCGGCTCCGCAGGGGTTGACTCCGGAGCGGATCGGGTGTGTGATGAACACTCCCCTTCGGAAGGAGTCGATATGACCGTGCAGATCTCATCGGGTTCGATGAAGAAGGTGCGCGCTTAGGCGACGCATTTCCCGCTCGATTCCGAACCGCCCCCGTCACACGATGGGGGCGGTTCCGCGTTCCCGGTGGCGAGCGGCGGATCCGGCGATCCCGGATGACCGCGCAGGGTGTCAAGGGGTTGGCGCATCGGCCGCGCAGGGTCACGATGAACTCAGGACGGCGATGCGGAACGGGTGGACGGGATCATGACGGGCGTTTCCCTGCACGATCTCGATCTCGTGGCGCTCGCGGAGCCGGGCACCGGGCATCCCGATGCCGCCGGGCTCGCGGCGCTGACCGACGCGGCTACGGAGGCCGCCGGCGTCCGCGGAGCGACGGGGGTCGACGGCGGGCTCGCCCTCGCCCGCCGGCTCACGGGGCAGGTGCCGCTGCCGGCCGCGGGGGCGACGCACCGCCGCTTCGAGTTGCTCGCCACGCTCGCGGCCGCCGACGTCTCCCTCGCGCGGGTGATCGAGCCGCACCTCGACGCCGTGGCGATCCTCGCCGAGCTGCACGGGCCGGCGAGCGCGCCGACCGAGCTGGCGCACCTGGGCGTCGACCCATCCAGCACCTGGGGCGTGTTCGCGGCCGAGGCACCCGGCACGCGGCTCACCGCGGTTCCGGA
>NZ_JAHFUW010000071.1 GCF_023264855.1 Herbiconiux sp.
TCTCGCCCTTGGCGTGCTCGCCGACCAGGTAGATCGACGGGTACTTCATGGTGACCTTGGAGCCGATGTTGCCGTCGATCCACTCCATCGTCGCGCCCTCGTGCGCGATCGCGCGCTTGGTGACGAGGTTGTAGACGTTGTTCGACCAGTTCTGGATCGTCGTGTAGCGAACGCGGGCGTTCTTCTTCACGATGATCTCCACCACGGCCGAGTGCAGCGAGTCACTCTTGTAGATCGGCGCCGTGCAGCCCTCGATGTAGTGCACGTACGAGCCCTCGTCGGCGATGATCAGCGTGCGCTCGAACTGGCCCATGTTCTCGGTGTTGATGCGGAAGTAGGCCTGCAGCGGGATCTCGACGTGCACACCCGGGGGCACGTAGACGAACGAGCCGCCCGACCAGACGGCCGTGTTCAGTGCGGCGAACTTGTTGTCGCCCGACGGGATGACGGTGCCGAAGTACTCGGTGAAGAACTCGGGGTGCTCGCGCAGCGCCGTGTCGGTGTCCATGAAGATGACGCCCTGGCCCTCGAGGTCTTCGCGGATCTGGTGGTAGACCACCTCCGACTCGTACTGCGCGGCGACGCCGGAGACGAGGCGCTGGCGCTCCGCCTCGGGGATGCCGAGCTTCTCGTAGGTGTTTTTGATGTCGTCGGGCAGGTCGTCCCAGGTCTGGGCCTGCTTCTCGGTCGACCGCACGAAGTACTTGATGTTGTCGAAGTCGATGCCCGAGAGATCTGCTCCCCACGTGGGCATGGGCTTGCGGCCGAAGATCTGAAGGGCCTTGAGGCGCGTCTTCAGCATCCATTCCGGTTCGCTCTTGAGATCGGAGATGTTCGTGACCACGGCTTCGTTGATTCCGCGTTTCGCGGTGGCGCCTGCCGTGTCCGAGTCGGACCAGCCGAATTCGTAAACCCCGAGGTTCTCGAGTTCCGGTCGGTCGATGAGTACGTCTGACATGACTGACTCCCTTCCTTACTGCTGCTGACTGCCGTTGGTCCCACTGCTGCTCGTGCAGCTGTCGGGTTGAACCGCACAGCCGTCTCCGACATTCCAGTGTCGCAGCGATCTATCTGCCGCGTGGCGATTCTGGGCGGATTGTGTGTCGGGTGGGAACTCACGCGTGAAAAGCGGGTTCCTGAGCTTCCATTGTATACGTGCTGGGTGCTTTGGGGGCCCAGAGCTGCGGATGAAGGTCGAGCAGCACACGCAGCACGCCCACCCACACCAAGGCCGACCCGAGCAGATGCAGCACGACCATCCATTCCGGAAGGCCGAGGAGGGCCTGGGCGACGCCGAGCGAGGCCTGGAGCACGACCACCACCACGAAGGTGACGGTGCGGCGCAGGGCCAGCGTGGCGCCCGGGATGCGCGACACCAGAACGAGCAGAACGACACCGAGCACCAGCACCAGGGTGCCCAGGATGCCGTGCACCACCGTCACCTGCTCCCAGACGAACGCCATCCGCGGCACCTCGGCCGAGTCGCCGGCGTGCGGGCCGGTGCCGGTCACCAGGGTGCCGACGAGGATCAGAACGGCCGTGGCCGCCACGAGGAGCCAGGCCAGGCCACCGACCCGCCGGGGGAACACCACCGCGGCCGACTGACCACGATGTGCCCGGTGCCAGGCGAGGGTGGTGGTGGTGAGCAGCCCGACCGCGAGCACGAAGTGCATGGCGACGACCCACGGGTTGAGCTCGGTCAGCACGGTGACCCCGCCGGCCACGGCGTTCAGCACGACGAGCCAGAACTGCGCCCAGGTGAGGCGGGTCATGCTGCGCTCGCGCGGCTTCTGCAGCCGGGCGGCGATGATGGCCCAGCCCACGGCGGCGATCAGCACGCCGGTGAGCGCCCGGTTGGTGAACTCGATGAACCCGTGGATGCCGAGTTCGGGGGTGGTGGTGAGCGAGCCGGTGTCGCAGGCCGGCCAAGTGGGGCAGCCGAGCCCGGATCCGGTCACCCGCACCACACCGCCGGTGACGATGATCAGGATGCTGACGATCAGCGCCGCCGTGGTGCCCCAGCGCAGGGCGCGGGGGGTGAGCGTCCAGCGCGAAGCGGCCCAGCCGAGTGGAGTCTTCATCGGATGATCGTCATAGTTCGGATGGCCTCACAGCGGGAAGATGGTGAGCAGCGGGTCGATCGCCACCGCGAGGAAGATCAGCGTGAGGTACGTGATCGAGCCGTGGAACACACGCATCGGCTTGATCGACAGGTCGCGGATCGACCGGCTGTAGAGGCGGTGCGACTCGTAGAGGAACCAGCCGCCCGCGATCACGGCGGTGGCCGAGTAGATCAGGCCCATGTGCCCCACCGGGATCAGCAACAGCGAGCAGGCCACCATGGCCCAGGCGTAGAGCACGATCTGCAGGCCCACGACCACGCGGCCGCGCACCACGGCGAGCATCGGCACGCCCGCGGTCTTGTAGTCGGCGCGGTACTTCATCGACAGAGGCCAGTAGTGCGGCGGGGTCCAGAGGAAGATGATGCCGAACAGGATCAGCGCCTCCCAGGAGAGGGAGTTCGTGACGGCCGCCCAGCCGATCAGCACCGGCATGCAGCCGGCGGTTCCGCCCCAGACGATGTTCTGCGGGGTGCGGCGCTTCAGCACGAGCGTGTAGAGCAGCACGTAGATGAGGATGGCGACCAGCGACAGCGCGGCGGCCAGCAGGTTGGTGAAGACGGCGAGCCACACGATGGAGAGCACGCCGATCGCCCAGGCGAAGACCAGGGCTTCGCGGTCGCTCAGCACTCCGGTGACCAGCGGACGCTTGGACGTGCGGTCCATCATGCGGTCGATGTCGCGGTCGAAGTAGCAGTTGAACGCTCCCGCACTGCCGGCCGAGAGCGCTCCGCCGATCAGGGTGGCGAAGACCAGCCACAGATTCGGGATGCCCTGCTGGGCCAGGATCATGACCGGAACGGTCGTCACCAGGAGCAGCTCGATCACCCGGGGTTTGGTCAGCGCGATGTACGCCTTGACCTTCTCCATCGGGCTGATCCGCCGATGTTCTACCCGGCCGTCAACGGCTACGTCCATTACTCCTCATTACCTGCCCATGGTGAATACAAGCTCAAGTCTATTCGATGGAGACAGGGGGCTCGGTCCGCCTCGATATGATTGATGCGGATCGGTTCCGTATCTGAGGAACCGCGATCGAGAAGGGTCCAACACCTCGTGGCGACACTCCAATGGGAACCCATTGACGACCAGGCCGTAACCACCGCGAAGCTCCTCGCCGCTGACGCGGTCGAGAAGGTCGGGAACGGCCACCCGGGAACGGCGATCAGCCTCGCTCCCGCCGCCTACCTCCTCTTCCAGAAGGTGATGCGCAAAGACCCGAGCGACCAGCACTGGCTGGGCCGGGACCGCTTCATCCTCTCGGTCGGCCACTCCTCGCTGACCCAGTACATCCAGCTCTACCTGGGCGGCTACGGCCTCGAGCTCGACGACCTCAAGGCGCTGCGCACCTGGGGCTCGCTCACGCCGGGCCACCCGGAGTACGGCCACACCGACGGCGTCGAGATCACCACCGGCCCGCTCGGCCAGGGCCTCGCCTCCTCCGTGGGCTTCGCCTACGCCCAGCGCTTCGAGCGCGGACTGTTCGACCCCGAGGCCGAGGCGGGCACCAGCCCGTTCGACCACCACACCTACGTGATCGCCGGCGACGGCGACATGCAGGAGGGCGTCACCAGCGAGGCCGCCTCCCTCGCCGGCCACCAGCAGCTCGGCAACCTGATCGCGATCTACGACTCCAACCAGATCTCCATCGAAGACGACACCAACATCGCCTTCACCGAAGACGTGCACGCGCGCTTCGAGGCCTACCACTGGCACGTGCAGGTGGTCGACTGGAAGAAGACCGGCCAGTACGTCGAAGACGTCCAGGCGCTCTACGAGGCGATCGAGGCGGCCAAGGCCGAGACCTCCAAGCCCTCGCTGATCATCCTCAAGACGATCATCGGCTGGCCGTCGCCGAAGAAGCAGAACACCGGCAAGATCCACGGATCGGCCCTCGGGGCCGACGAGCTCAAGGGCCTCAAAGAGGTTCTCGGCGCCGACCCCGAGCAGAGCTTCGTGGTGGCCGACGAGGTCATCTCGCACACCCGCAAGGCCGTGCAGAGGGGCTCCGAGGAGCGCGCCGAGTGGCAGAAGGGCTTCGACGCCTGGGCCGCCGCCAACCCCGAGAAGAAGCAGCTGCTCGACCGCCTCGAGGCGGGCGAGCTGCCCGAGAACCTCGAGTCGGTGCTGCCCGCGTTCGAGGGCGGCAAAGACGTCTCGACCCGTGCCGCCTCCGGCAAGGTCATCAACGCCCTCGCCGCCGAGCTGCCCGAGTTCTGGGGCGGATCGGCCGACCTGGCCGAGTCGAATAACACCACCATCGAGTCGGCGGCCTCGTTCGTGCCGGCCGAGCACTCCACCCACGAGTGGACGGGCAACCCCTACGGCCGCGTGCTGCACTTCGGCATCCGCGAGCACGCCATGGGCTCGATCCTGAACGGCATCGTGCTGCACGGCAAGACCCGCCCGTTCGGCGGCACCTTCCTCATCTTCAGCGACTACATGCGCCCCGCGGTGCGTCTGGCCGCGCTGATGAAGGTGCCCTCGGTGTTCGTCTGGACGCACGACTCCGTCGCCCTCGGCGAAGACGGCCCCACGCACCAGCCGATCGAGCAGCTGTGGTCGCTCCGCGCGATCCCGGGGCTCGACGTCGTGCGTCCCGCCGACGCCAACGAGGTGGCCTACGCCTGGCTGACGATCCTCGGCCGCCGGCACAACCCGGCCGGCATCGCACTCACTCGCCAGAACATCCCCACCTACGAGCGGGGCGAGGGCGAAGCATCCGGTGACGTCTTCGCGTCGGCCGCCAACACCTCCAAGGGCGCCTACGTGCTCGCCGAGGCTCCGGGCGGCACCCCCGACGTGATCTTCATCGCGACCGGTTCCGAGGTGCAGCTCGCTGTCGAGGCGCGCGCGATCCTGGCCGGCGAGGGCATCAACGCCCGCGTCGTCTCAGCTCCGTCGCTGGAGTGGTTCGAAGAGCAGCCCACCGAGTACAAGGAGTCGGTGCTGCCGGCCTCCGTCAAGGCGCGCGTGTCGATCGAAGCCGGTATCGGCCTCGGTTGGCGTCAGTACGTCGGCGACGCCGGACGCATCGTCTCGATCGAGCACTTCGGTGCCTCGGCCGACTACAAGACGCTGTTCCGCGAGTTCGGCATCACCACCGAGGCCGCGGTCGAGGCCGCGAAGACCTCCATCGCCGCCCTCTGAACCTGAATTTCCCTACAAGGAGACATGAACACATGACCGAAGCAACTCCCACGCAGCAGCTCTCCGAGGTCGGCGTCAGCATCTGGCTCGACGACCTGTCGCGCTCGCGCATCTCCTCGGGCGGCCTGCAGAAGCTGATCGCCGAGAAGAACGTCGTCGGTGTCACGACGAACCCGTCGATCTTCGCCGCGGCCCTCGCCAACGGCGAGTCGTACGCCGAGCAGGTCGCCGTTCTGGCCAAGGCCGGCGCGGATGTCACCTCCGCCGTCTTCGAGATCACCACCGACGACGTCGCCGCCGCCAGCGACATCTTCAAGCCGATCTACGACTCCACCGGCGGCTTCGACGGCCGCGTCTCGATCGAGGTCGAGCCGGGCCTCGCGCACGACGCGCAGGGCACCATCGAGCAGGCGCAGGCGCTGTACAAGAAGGTCGACCGTGAGAACGTGCTGATCAAGATCCCCGCGACCGTGGAGGGCCTGGAGGCCATCACCGCCACGATCGCCGCGGGCATCTCGGTCAACGTCACGCTGATCTTCTCGCTCGAGCGCTACCGCGATGTCATCAACGCCTACCTGTCCGGTCTGGAGAAGGCCAAGGAGGCGGGGCTCGACCTGTCGAAGATCCACTCGGTCGCCTCCTTCTTCGTGTCGCGCGTCGACACCGAGATCGACAAGCGCCTGGTCGCGATCGGCACCGACGAGGCCCTCGCCCTCAAGAGCAAGGCGGGCGTCGCGAACGCCCAGCTCGCCTACGAGGTGTACGAGCAGTCCTTCGCCACCGAGCGTGCCGCATTCCTGCTGGCCGCCGGCGCCAACAAGCAGCGTCCGCTCTGGGCCTCGACCGGTGTGAAAGACCCCAGCGTTCCCGACACCACGTACGTGGTGGAGCTGGCAGCCCCCGAGGTCGTCAACACCATGCCCGAGAAGACCCTCGACGCCACCTTCGACCACGGTGTGGTCACCGGCGACACGATCTCCGGATCGTACGCCGCGGCGAACAAGGTGCTCGACGCCATCGGCGCCCAGGGCATCTCCTACGCCGAGGTCACCGAGCTGCTCGAGAAGGAGGGCGTCGAGAAGTTCATCGTGTCCTGGAACGAGCTGCTGGAGACGGTGACCACCGCTCTGGAGTCGGCCAAGTGACCGTTGGCATCCACCTCTCCGGTGATGCCAAGAAGGCCGTGCACACGCACGTGCCTCAGCTCGTCGCCGACCTCGTGGCGTCCGGCATCACGGCCCAGAACCCCTCCCTGTGGGGCCCTGCGGCCGAGCCGGAGGCCGCGAAGCGGCTGGGCTGGACCGAAGCCGTCTCGATCTCGCGCCCGCTTGTGGCCGAGATCGAGGCGCTCCGCGCCGAGTTCCTCGCGATCGGCATCGACCACTTCGTGCTGGCCGGCATGGGTGGATCGTCGCTCGCTCCCGAGGTGATCACCCGTACCGCGGGCGTCGAGCTCACCATCCTCGACTCGACCGCGCCCGAGCAGATCGCCTCCGCCCTGGCCGACCGCCTCGAGTCGACGGTGCTGATCGCTTCGTCGAAGTCCGGCGGCACGCTGGAGACCGACAGCCAGCGCCGCGCGTACGAGGCCGCGTTCCGCGCGGCCGACATCGACCCGGCGAACCGCATCGTCATCGTCACCGACCCGGGATCGCCCCTGCAGGAGCTGGCGACGGATGCCGGCTACCGCACCTTCCTGGCCGACCCGAACGTGGGCGGGCGGTACTCCGCCCTCACGGCCTTCGGACTGGTACCGGCGGGCCTCGCGGGCGCCGACATCGGCGAGCTGCTCGACGAGGCCGACGCGATCTCGCTCAACCTCGCGGAGGACGGCGACGAGAACTTCGGTCTCATCCTGGGCGCCGCCCTCGCCGGAACCGTCCCGCTGCGGGACAAGACCGGCATCGTGGCCGACGGAACCCACATCGTGGGCTTCGCCGACTGGGCCGAGCAGCTGATCGCCGAGTCGACCGGCAAAGACGGCAAGGGCCTTCTGCCGATCGTGCTCGACGTCGACTCCCCCGAGATCACCGAGGGACTCCCCGACGTGCAGATCGTGCGGCTGGTCGCCAACGCGAACGAGTTCCACCTGCACGAGAAGCACCCGGGCGAGGTGTTGATCAGCGGTTCCCTCGGGGCCTTGATCCTCACCTGGGAGTACGCGATCGCGGTGGCCGGGCGCCTGCTCGGCATCGACCCGTTCGACCAGCCCGACGTGGAGTCCGCCAAGGAGGCCGCCCGCGGCCTGCTGGAGAACCGGCCAGAGCCGGTGGCACCCGCGTTCGTCGAGGGCGGCATCGAGGTGCGCGGCTCGACCGAGGCGCTCACCGCATCCGGAACCCTCGCCGGCGCCGTCGACTCCCTGCTCGCCGAGCTGCCCTCCGATGGGTACCTCGCGGTCATGGCGTACGTCGACCGCCTCGAGCTGCCGCAGCTCGCCGAGCTCCGCGACCTGCTCGCGGCGCGCTCGCACCGGCCGGTCACGTTCGGCTGGGGCCCGCGCTTCCTGCACTCCACCGGTCAGTACCACAAGGGCGGCCCCGCCGCCGGTGTGTTCCTGCAGATCACCGCTGACACCGAGAACGACCTGGTGATCCCGGATCGCCCGTTCACCTTCGGTCAGCTCATCCAGGCCCAGGCCAGCGGCGACGCCACGGTTCTCGCAGAGCACGGTCGACCCGTGCTGCGCCTGAACCTCGGCGACGCCCAGGCCGACGTGTCGACGCTGTTCAGCGCCCTGCGCTGAGCTGCCGCCGAGAACCGACACAAGGAGTTACACGTATCCATGCCTCCCGTTGAGATAACGCCGGAGTACAACCCGCTGCGCCTGCCGACGGATCGCCGGCTCAACCGGATCGCGGGGCCCTCGGGCCTGGTGATCTTCGGGGTGACCGGTGACCTGTCGCGCAAGAAGCTCATGCCCGCGGTGTACGACCTCGCCAGCCGGGGCCTTCTGCCGCCGGGCTTCTCGCTGATCGGCTTCGCCCGCCGTGACTGGGAGGACCAGGACTTCGAGCGGGTCGTGCACGACTCCGTCAAGGAGCACTCGCGAACGCCGTTTGACGAGGACGTGTGGCGCCAGCTCTCCGAGGGCATCCGCTTCGTCTCGGGTGAGTTCGACGACGACAGCGCCTTCGAGCAGCTGAAGACGACGATCGACGAGCTCGACCGCGACCGCGGCACCATGGGCAACTACGCGTTCTACCTGTCGATCCCGCCGAAGGCCTTCCCGCTGGTGACCGAGCAGCTGCGCCGTTCGGGACTCGCCGACCAGAGCGAGGACCACTGGCGCCGCGTGGTGATCGAGAAGCCCTTCGGCAGCGACCTGAAGACGGCGATCGAGCTGAACGACGTGGTCGAGTCGGTCTTCCCGCCCGACTCGGTGTTCCGCATCGACCACTACCTGGGCAAGGAGACGGTGCAGAACATCCTCGCTCTGCGCTTCGCCAACCAGCTCTACGAACCCATCTGGAACGCCAACTACGTCGACCACGTGCAGATCACGATGGCCGAAGACATCGGCGTGGGCGGCCGGGCCGGCTACTACGACGGCATCGGCGCGGCCCGCGACGTCATCCAGAACCACTTGCTGCAGCTGATGGCGCTCACCGCCATGGAGGAGCCCATCTCGTTCGACGCCGCCGATCTGCGTGCCGAGAAGGAGAAGGTGCTCGCCGCCGTCAAGCTTCCCGACGACCTGGCCACGGTCACCGCGCGCGGTCAGTACTCGGGCGGCTGGCAGGGTGGCGAGAAGGTTCTCGGCTTCCTCGAGGAAGACGGCATGAACCCCGAGTCGCTCACCGAGACCTACGCGGCCGTGAAGCTCGACATCGGCACCCGCCGCTGGGCGGGCGTGCCGTTCTACCTGCGGGCCGGCAAGCGGCTCGGCCGCCGGGTCACGGAGATCGCGGTCGTATTCAAGCGCGCGCCGCAGTACCTCTTCGCCGAGAGCCAGACCTCCGAACTCGGTCAGAACGCCCTGGTCATCCGGGTGCAGCCCGACGAGGGTGTCACGATCCGGTTCGGCTCGAAGGTGCCCGGCGCCGGCGTGCAGGTGCGCGACGTCACCATGGACTTCGGCTACGGCCACGCCTTCACCGAAGCCAGCCCGGAGGCCTATGAGCGCCTCATCCTCGACGTGCTGCTCGGCGATCCGCCGCTGTTCCCGCGTCAGAAGGAGGTCGAGCTCTCGTGGAAGATCCTCGACCCGATCGAGGAGTTCTGGACCACCCAGGGCCAGCCCGAGCAATACCGCCCGGGAACCTGGGGGCCGGACTCCGCCGATGAACTGCTCGCCCGCGACGGAAGAACCTGGAGACGTCCGTGATCGTCGATCTGCCTGACACCACCACGAGCAAGATCTCGAAATCGCTCGTGAAGATCCGTGAAGAGGGTGGAGCGGTGGCCCTCGGCCGCGTTCTCACCCTCGTCATCGTCACCTCGCTCGGCGAGGAGGAGGATGCCATCGAGGCGGCGAACGACGCCTCGCGCGAGCACCCGATGCGCGTCATCGTGGTCTCGACCGACCAGGAGAACGACGGCTCGACCACCGGGCGCGGTGCCCGGCTCGACGCGCAGATCCGGGTCGGCGGCGACGCCGGAGCGAGCGAGGTCATCGTGCTGCGCGCGTACGGAGCCGCGGCGAGCGACCAGGAGGGCCTGGTCACGGGACTCCTGCTCTCGGATGCGCCGGTCGTCGTCTGGTGGCCCGGAATGGCGCCGGAGAACGTCTCGAAGTCGAGCCTCGGCCGCATCGCCACCCGGCGCATCACCGACTCGTCGAACCAGTCGAACCCGTACGAAGCGCTGCTCGCCCGGGCCAAGACCTACAAGCCGGGCGACACCGACTTCGCCTGGACCCGGCTCACCCTCTGGCGGGCGCAGCTCGCCGCGGTGCTCGATCAGCCGCCCTACGAGCCGGTGACGGCGATCGAGGTCTCCGGAGCATCCGACTCCCCCTCGACGCTGCTGCTCGCCGCCTGGCTGCGTCACCAGCTGAAGGTGCCGGTGGAGTACGGACTGCTGTCGCGCGCGAACGGCTCGAGCGGTATCCACGGCGTCACGCTCACGCGCGTCAGCGGTCCGATCGAACTCGTGCGCGAGGTGCCGAACGTGGCCCGGCTGAGCCAGCCGAACCAGCCCACCCACGACCTCTCGTTGCCCCGCCGTAACCTGCGGGACTGCCTGGCCGAGGAGCTGCGCCGGCTCGACCCGGACGACCTGTATGGTGAGGTCATCTCCCAGGGTCTCGCCGAACTGCTCGAGACGGACGATGCCCGCGTCCGCGACGCGGAATGACGAGTAAGAGTACACACGTGAGGGTAGACACCATATGACGACCGACCGACGCGTGCTCGTGCACCCCGACAAGGAGTCGCTCGCCGGCTCCGTGGCGGCCCGCTTCATCACGAAGGTGATCGACATCCTCGACGAGTACGACGAGGCGCACATCGTGCTGACCGGCGGGACGATGGGTGGAGCCGTGCTCGCGGCGATCCGATCGTCGGCGGCCTCCGACACCATCGACTGGTCACGCCTGCACTTCTGGTGGGGCGACGAGCGATTCGTGCCCAAGAAGGATGCCGACCGCAACGACCTGCAGGCCTTCGAGGCGCTGCTGGACCACGTGCCGGTCGATCCGGCCAAGGTGCATGCGTTCCCGGCGTCCGACGAGATCGCCGACCTCGACGAGGCCGCGCGCGTTTACGCGGCCGAGCTGGCCGAGGCGGCTCCCGAGGGCGAGGACTACCCCCGTTTCGACATCATGTTCCTCGGGGTCGGGCCGGACGGGCACATCGCCTCGCTCTTCCCCGGGCACGACGAGATCCGCATCACGGATGCCACGGTGGTGCCGGTGCGCAACTCGCCGAAACCGCCGCCCGAGCGCCTCAGCCTGACGCTGCCGGTCATCCAGTCGGCCGACCGCATCTGGATGGTGCTGGCCGGAGCGGACAAGGCCTCGGCCATCGGTCTCGCCCTCGCCGGCGCCAGCATCGACGAGGTTCCGGTCGCCGGCGCCCAGGGCCGCAAGCGCACCGTCTTCTTCGTCGACCGCGAGGCGGCCGCCGAGGTGCCCGAGTCGCTCATCGCGCCGTCCTACTGATCCGGTTCCCCGAACGCCGAAAGGGCAGTCTCACGTCATTGTGAGACTGCCCTTTCGGGTTTCGGTGAGGCTTTTACGAGGCGGCGGTTCCCCGACGCGAGCGCAGCTGCTGCAGCGCGTCTTCGAGGAGCTGCTCGGCCTCCTGCTCCGTGCGGCGCTCCTTCACGTAGGCGAGGTGCGTCTTGTAGGGCTCGAGCTTGGTGACCGAGGGCGGGTTCGCCTTGTCGCGACCGGCCGGCAGCCCCGAGGTGGGGCAGTCGATCGTCTCGGGGATCTCCTCGTCGGGCAGGTTGGCGGCGAAATAGCGCACCGTCTCGTTGCCCAGCGCGTCCCAGTACGAGACCTGGATCCGCTCCGCGTGGAAACCGCGGTCCTGCTCCCCCATCGGCCCTGCGCCGACACGCGATCCGCGGATCGCGCTTCCTCCTGATGCCATGTTGCTTCCCCTGTCTTGCTCTTGGTGTCTATTCGAACTTCGTGATGAGCCCGAGCACGACGATGCTGGCGACCCAGACGAGGCCCAGGATCACGGTGATGCGGTTGAGGTTGCGCTCGGCAACACCGGAAGCCCCCAGGTTCGAGGTGACGCCCCCACCGAACATGTCGGAGAGGCCGCCACCTCGCCCCTTGTGGAGCAGGATGAGAAGGGTCAGCAGCAGGCTCGTGATTCCGAGCACCACCTGAAGGATGACCTGAAGGATTTGCACTGCTTGCCTTTCACATGCGGGAAGATCGGGTCGATCCCCCGAAGACCAGAGGTCAGTCTACACTCCGACGTGCTTCTGGTAGCGCACGATCGCCGCGAACTCGGCGATGTCCAGGCTCGCGCCGCCCACCAGGGCGCCGTCGACGTTGGGCTCGCGCATGAAGCCGGCGATGTTGCCCGACTTCACCGAACCGCCGTACAGGATGCGCGTGGCGGCAGCCGCGTCGGCACTCAGGCTCTCGGCGATGACGGCGCGGAGGGCCGCGCCCACGGTCTCGGCCTGGTCGGGCGTCGCCGCCTGGCCGGAGCCGATCGCCCACACGGGCTCGTAGGCCACCACGATGTCGGCGTCGGCCTTGAGACCGGCGATCGCCGTCTTCAGCTGGGCCACCGGCACGGCGCTCTGGCCGTGCTTCTCGAGGTCCTCGGCGGTCTCCCCGACGCAGATCACGGGCACGATGCCGTTCGCGACCGCGGCCTTGACCTTGGCAGCGACGATCTCATCCGTCTCCCCGTGCAGGGTGCGACGCTCGGAGTGACCGATGATGACGTACTTGGTGTCGAGCTGCGCCAGGAACTGGCCCGAGATCTCACCGGTGTAGGCACCGGACTCGTGCTCGGAGATGTCCTGCCCACCGTAGGCGAGCTTGAGCTTGTCGGCAGAGACGAGGGTCTGCACCGAACGCAGATCGGTGAACGGCGGGAAGATCGCCACTTCGACGTCGTCGAAGTCGTGCTTCGCGTCGTCGAGCGACCAGGCGAGCTTCTGCACGAAGGCGATCGCCTGCAGGTGGTCGAGGTTCATCTTCCAGTTGCCGGCGATGAGGGGTGTGCGATTCAGGACCATCCGAGGACCTCCAGGCCAGGGAGACGCTTGCCCTCGAGGAATTCGAGACTGGCACCGCCTCCGGTTGAGATGTGGCCGAACTGCTCGTCGGCGAAACCGAGGGCGCGCACGGCCGCAGCCGAGTCTCCGCCGCCGACGACACCGAGGCCGTCGACCTTCGTGAGTGCTTCCGCCACGGCTTTGGTGCCGGCGGCGAAGGGGGCGAGTTCGAAAACGCCCATGGGGCCGTTCCAGAACACGGTCTTGGACGCCTCGATGATCGAGGCGAAGTTCTGCGCGGTCTCCGGGCCGATGTCGAGTCCGAGTCCGGATGCCCCGAACGCGGTCTTCTCGATGGAGTCGGCCGCGGTGACCTCCACCTCCGCGTCGGCGCCGAACTTCGAGGCCACGACGACGTCGGTGGGCAGCACGATGGTGACGCCGAGCTCGTCGGCCTTCTCGAGGTATCCGCGCACCGTGTCGAGCTGGTCGACTTCGAGGAGGCTCGAGCCCACCTCGTGGCCTTGGGCCTTGAGGAAGGTGAAGAGCATCCCGCCGCCGATCAGCAGCGTGTTGACGCGAGGCAGCAGGTGCCCGATGACGCCGAGCTTGTCGGAGACCTTCGAGCCGCCGAGCACCACCGTGTAGGGGCGCTCGGGGTTCTCGGTGAGCTTGTCGAGCACGTCGAGCTCGGTCTCGATCAGCAGGCCGGCGGCACTCGGTAGCAGCTCGGCGAGGTCGTAGACGCTCGCCTGCTTGCGGTGCACGACACCGAATCCGTCGGAGACGAAGGAGTCGCCGAACGCGGCCAGCTGCTCGGCGAACGCGCGGCGCTCGCCTTCGTCTTTGCTGGTCTCGCCCGGGTTGAAGCGCAGGTTCTCGAGAACCGCGATCTCGCCGTCGCCCAGCCCGGCCACGGCATCCTGTGCGCTCTGGCCCACGGTGTCGCTCGCGAACGCGACCGGCTTGCCGAGCAGCTCGGAGAGGCGCGTAGCGACCGGCTCGAGGGAGTACTTGGCCTCCGGGGCGCCGTCGGGGCGGCCGAGGTGGCTCACCACCACGACGCGGGCGCCGGCGTCGAGCAGGCGGTTCAGGGTGGGCAGGCTCGCGCGCACGCGACCGTCGTCGGTGATGACCCCGTCCTTCACAGGAACGTTGAGGTCGCATCGCACGATGACGCGCTTGCCGGAGAGGGATCCTAGGGAATCGAGTGTTCGGAGCGTCACAAGACGCCTTTCGTCAGAAGACGGTGGCGCCCCAGCTCCATTACAGGGCGGGGGCGCCACCGGCTGGGTGGCTGCGGCGCTAGCGCCACAAAAATTGGATCAGAGCTTGGCTGCGACGTACTCGGTGACGTCGACGAGGCGGTTGGAGTAGCCCCACTCGTTGTCGTACCAGGAGGCGACCTTGACCTGGTTGCCGATGACCTTGGTCAGGCCGGCGTCGAAGATCGAGGAGTGCGGGTCGGACACGATGTCGCTGGAGACGATCGGGTCTTCGGTGTAGCTCAGGATGCCGGCGAGGTCGCCCTCGGCAGCATTCTTGTAGGCCGCGTTGATCTCCTCGACGGTGGCCGGGTTGGTCAACTCGACGGTGAGGTCGGTGATCGAACCGGTCGGGACCGGAACGCGCAGCGCGTAGCCGTCGAGCTTGCCGACGAGCTCGGGGATGACCAGGCCCAGGGCCTTGGCGGCACCGGTGGAGGTAGGGATGATGTTCTGCGCGGCGCCGCGGGCACGGCGCAGGTCGCTGTGCGGGCCGTCCTGCAGGTTCTGGTCGGCGGTGTAGGCGTGAACCGTGGTCATCAGACCGCGCTCGATGCCGAAGTTGTCCAGCAGCACCTTGGCGAGCGGCGCGAGGCAGTTCGTGGTGCAGGAGGCGTTCGAGATGATGTCGTGGATCGCCGGGTCGTAGGTGCCCTCGTTGACACCGAGAACCAGGGTGGCGACGTCGGCACCGGTGGCCGGAGCCGAGACGATGACCTTCTTGGCGCCGGCGGTGATGTGCGCGCGGGCGTCGTCGGAAGCGGTGAAGCGGCCGGTCGACTCGATCACGATGTCGACGCCCAGCTCGCCCCAGGGGAGGTCGGCGGGGTTGCGCTCGGCGAGCACGATGATCGGCTTGCCGTTGACGACGATCTTGTCTCCGTCGAGCTCCACCTTGGCGTCGAGTCGGCCCGTGATGGAGTCGTACTTGAGCAGGTGGGCCAGCGCCTTGTTGTCGGTCAGGTCGTTGACCGCGACGATCTCGAGGTCACTTCCCTTCGCGAGGGCGGCGCGGAAGAAGTTGCGACCGATGCGGCCGAAGCCGTTGATTCCGATCTTTACAGACACAGATTGCTCCTGTTGCTGGGGCCCGGAAAGGGCATTTGTGGTGGGTAGCTGTGGAGAGGGATGCCGGGACCGGAATCACACTCGGACACCGGCATCCCGTATGCCTACGAGAGTACCAGCAGGCCTTCGGTCTTGGTGGTGGCCGCTGCCAGGCGGGCGGCGACGTTGGACCAGTTGGCGATGTTCCAGACGGCCTTGATGTAGTCGGCGCGCACGTTGAGGTAGTCGAGGTAGTAGGCGTGCTCCCAGACGTCGAGCATGAACAGGGGCACGACGCCGAAGGGGATGTTGCCCTGCTGGTCGAAGAGCTGGAAGACGGTGAGGTTCTTGCCGATGACGTCGTAGCCGAGCACGGCCCAGCCGGAGCCCTGCACGCCGAGAGCTACGGCGGTGAAGTGGGCCTGGAACTTCTCGAACGAGCCGAAGGCGTCGTCGATGGCGGAGGCGAGTTCGCCTTCGGGGGTCTGGGTGTCGGGGGTGAGGTTGGTCCAGAAGATCGAGTGGTTGACGTGGCCGCCGAGGTTGAAGGCGAGGTCTTTCTCGAGCTTGTTGACGTTGGCGAGGTTGCCG
>NZ_JAHFUW010000021.1 GCF_023264855.1 Herbiconiux sp.
CCCGCGGCCAAGGCGGCGGCGTGGGCTGCGGGGCAGGCGGCGGGTGTGGCGCACATGGGCGCGCACGCCCTCGGTGCGGCGGCCTACGCGGCGAAGGCTGCGGCGCTCGCCGCGCCGGAGGAGGGCGGTGCGGCGGAGATCGCCTGGCAGCTCGAGCGCGTGAGCGATCCGGTGCGAGCGGCCCTGAAGTCGTTGCCGCTGCTCGGCACCGATCCGTCGGGCCCTCTCGGTGCGGGGCTGCTCGCATCCGGAGCGCTCGGTGCGAACATCCGCGCGATCCAGGCCGCCCTGTGATCAGCCGCAGTACTCCTTGAGGTTGAGCTCCATGCGGCTGACGTCGATGGTGTTGATGGTCTGGCCGTCGACGCTGGTGAAGTGGATCCAGCTCGTGCCGTCGGTGAGGCGGTACCCGGGCCGGCCGGTGGCATCGTCGAACGCCTCCGCGTCCGGGTAGGCGGCGAGGAGCTCGTCGAAGGTCGAGCCCGCCGCGATGCCGGCGTCGGTGCTGGGCTTCTCGGACAGGTCGAGGTTCTTGCTCGGGCCCGTGGTCGCGACCACGACGAGCGCCGGGTCGGAGCCGCCGCCGACCGCCACCACCCCGCCGTCGAAGAACGAGGCGATCCCCGGCCGGCAGGGCTCTTCGCCCGAGGCGACCTCGTCGAGAACCTCGGCGACGGGGCGGTCGAGCAGAACCGGCCCGATGCCCGAATAGGTGATGTCCCAGGTCGACATGTCGGCCGGGTCGTAGGCGTCGTCGGCCTCAGGCGTCGGTGTCGGTGTCGGCGTGGCCGTCGCGGTGGCCGGGGTCGTCGGCGTGGAGGTGCGTGTCGGCGTGACGGTGGGGCTGGGGCTCGGCGCGGGCGTCTCCCCGACGCATCCGGATGCCGTCAGGGCGATCGCCGCCGCCATCACGATCGCGGCGACCCGCTTGTGTGCCCCCATGACAACTCCTCCGTGCTCGATGAGCCTCACCGTACACGCGGATCTCTTCCGCCCCACCCGGCCCCCGGGCTCAGCGGGCCGTCGTGACGGCCTCGCTGCGGGAGCCGCGGGTGCGGATCTCGTCGCTCCAGGCGAGCGCGATGCCGAGGCGGCCGCTCAGCAGGCGCTGGAAGTCGGCCAGAAGCGCCGCATCCGCGTGCACCGTCGCCGGTTCGAGCGAGCCGCTGGTGCAGAACGCGGCCAGGGCGCCGGCCGCCTCCCCGATCGACCACTCCACCGGGTGTAGCCGGTAGGCGCCGTTCGTGATGTGCGTGCTGCCGATGTTCTTGTTCGCGGCGATCAGATTGGGCACATCGCGCGGGATCAGCGCCCCGAGCGGGATCTGGAACGGGTAGCAGTCGATGTCGACGTACGAGCGCCCGGAGGTCGACGGGTGCAGGTCGATGCGGTAGAAGCCGATGCCCACGCTGTCGTCGAACAGCTCGGAGCCTGCTCCCTCGCCCCGCATCTCGCGGCCGATGTGCTCCTCGGTCACGGTGAAGAGGGCACGGATGCGACGCGACTCCCGAACGTAGACGGCCTTCGCGAGGCCGTCGGCGGTGCCGAGCACGTCACCCCGCAGCATCAGCTCGGGGTAGCCGGTGCCGCCGTCGCTGCGGGGCGCCTCCGTCTGGATCCAGTGCACGAACGACAGGGTCAGGGCCCGGGCCTCGTCGAGCGCCTGCCGCCGGGCGAGGGGCGAGATGCCGGGCCCGACGAGCGGCGAATCCCAGTAGTCGACCTGCGGCCAGTTCACGAGAGTGACGTCGTGGCCCGCCCAGTCGGCGGCCATCATGCGCCGCGACAGGATGCGCCGGTAGTGCCAGAGATCGAGGTCGTCGTTCTCGACCGCATCCTCGGGCCGGCCGGCGAACATCGGCCGTTCGCGCTGCTCGAGCGTGATCGGCTCGATGTCGGTCCAGGAGAGCTGCGGCCCCGGCCAGAAGGAGGGCACGGTGTGCCGGAACCGCTCGTAGCCGGCGGGCCGGTCGACGACGTGGTGCTCGCCGGGCCGCAGCTCGAGCGCAGCGCACCAGGTGACGGCCTGCTGATCGAGCGGGTCGGCGACCTCCGGCGCGTGCAGCTCCCCGGTCTCGGCCGCCGACTCGCTGCCGACGACGTGAGCGATGCCGCCGAGCTCGAGCAGGTCGCCGAGTTCGGTGGCATCGGCCACGATCCCGCCGTGCAGCACCACCTCGTCGCCCGTGCGCCGGTCGACGAGCACCACCTCGGCGATGCGCCCGTCGCCATGGCGGCGCACGGCCACCGGGTCGTGCTCGGTGAGCACGGTGAGCATCCCGGAGGCCTCCAGCGGCGAGGTCATCTCGCGCACGGCCAAGTGCGCCACGCGCGGTTCGTGGCACAGGCGCGACACGAAGCCGGCTCCGGGGTTGAGTGCCACGGTCGCCTGCGCGGCCGACGACAGGGGGTAGTTGCGGCGATAGTGGTCGCGGATGCGCTCCCGTAGCTCGGTGTAGCTCGGCGAGATCGGCTGGCTGTCGATCCACTCGTGCTCGTCGGGTGGCACGCCCTGGCTGGTGAGCTGGCCGCCGAGCCAGTCGCTGGATTCGGTGAGCACGGCTTTCACGCCGAGTCGTGCGGCGGTGACGGCGGCGGCGGTGCCGCCCAGCCCTCCGCCGATGACGACGAAGGGGGCGTGGAGGTGACGGGTGGGCATGGAGGCATCGGCCTTTCGTGGAGGGGGGCGGAGGACGGGTGGGGCCGGGTCAGCCCTTCACCCCGCCGTCGGAGAGCCCGGAGATGAAGCTGCGCTGATTGAAGAGGAACACGATGAGCACCGGCACCGTCGCGATGACGGTTCCGGCCATCAGCGGCCCGTACTGCACGTTGCCGCTGCCGAGGAAGCGGGCGAGCGCGAGCTGCACCGTCTGGACCTCCTGCGAACTCGTGACGACCAGCGGCCACAGGAAGTCGTCCCACACCCCGGTGAAGGAGAAGATGGCGACCACGGCGATGAGCGGCTTGGCCAGCGGCAGATAGACGCTGAAGAAGATGCGCAGCTCGCCGGCCCCGTCCATCCGGGCCGCCTCGCCCAGCTCGAGCGGCGCCGAGGTGAAGAACTGGCGGGCGAGGAAGATGTTCATCGGCATCACGATGTAGGGCAGGATGACGCCGCCGAGCGTGTCGAGCAGCCCACTGCCGCCCTGCCCGAGGATGTCGTTTCCGCCCACCAGCGGGATGCCCCGCGCCATCAGGAAGAGCGGGATCAGGGTGACCGAGATGGGAATCGCGGCCGTGGAGATGAGGGTGTAGAACAGCGCCTTGTTGCCGGGGAACGGCAGCATCGCGAAGGCGTAGCCCGCGAGCACGGCGAGGATGCAGTTGGTCGCGACGGTGACCAGACCCACCACGGCGGAGTTCAGCAGCGCCCGGCCCAGGTCGGCGTCGAAGATCGCCGTCGTGTAGTTGTCGAGGGTGGGGTTGGCGGGGAAGAGCGAGACCGATCCGAACGCCTCCGCCTGCGGGGTGAACGACAGCGACACCACCCAGGCGAACGGCACCAGCACGATCACGGTGACGAGCACGAGCAGGATGACGGATCCCACCCGCCGCTCGCCGGGGGCGTGGCCGCGGCGCATCCGCCGCAGGGCGCTCGCGCGGCGGGTGTCGGTCGATGCGGTCGACGCGGTCATTTCTGCCTCCCCATGACGCCCCGCACCGCGAGCACGGAGAAGCCGATGATGAGAGCGAACAGCACGAACGCCATGGCGGATGCGGAGCCCATCTGGTTGTACTGGAACGCCTCGGTGTAGATCTGGTAGTTCACGGTGGTGGTGCTGCCGAGCGGACCGCCCTGGGTGAGCACGTAGATCTCGGCGAAGCCCTGGGCGAGGTAGATGATGTCCATCGCCACGACGTAGACGAGCATCGGGCGAAGACCGGGCAGGGTCACGTAACGGAAGGTCGCCCAGCGCCCGGCGCCGTCGACCCGGGCCGCCTCGTAGAGATCCTTCGGGATGGACTGCAGGCCGGCCAGCAGCAGCACCATGTTGCTGCCGAGCGCCTTCCAGATGCGCATCGCCGAGACCGCGTTCAGCGCCGAGTCGGAGTCGAGCAGCCAGCTCTGCGCGGGGGCGCCGAAGAAGCCGAGGATCTCGTTGAACAGGCCGGTCTGCGAGTACATCCAGAGCCACACCATGCTCACCGCGGTGAGCGAGACGATGTGCGGCACGTAGAGGGCGGAGCGGAAGAGGCCGACGCCCTTGAACGGGCGGTTGACCAGCAGGGCCAGGCCCAGGGCGAGCACGACGGTGATCGGCAGCACCTGCAGCACATAGCGCCCGGTGACGAGCAGGGCGTTGCCGAAGTCGGCGTCGCCGAGGAGGTCGGTGTAGTTGTCGACGCCCGTGAACTCGGGGCCGGAGCGGCTGAGCGGACTGTAGGTGGTGAACGACAGGATGAGGCCGTACACCACGGGCACGAGCTGGAAGATGAGCACGTAGAGCGCTGCGGGGAGCACGAACACGAGCCCGAAGATGGCGCTGCGGCTCCAGCGCCGGCGGCGGCGAGGCGGTGGGGGAGGGGTCGCCCCGCCCGGCGCGCTGGTGGCGCCGGGCGGAGCGATGGTGGCGGACGTCATCCGGGGTGCCGTCCTCAGCCGTTCGCCGCGAGGATCTTGTCGGCCTCGGCGGCGGCCGCATCGAGGGCTTCCTGCGAGCCCGCCACGCCGTTCAGCGCGCGTTCGAGCTGCTTGTCGAGCGCATCCCGCACCTGCACCCAGCCCACGACGTTGGGATTGGTCTGCAGGTTCCCCGACTGCTCGAGGAACGTGCTGATGATGGGGCTGTTCTTCGCGTAGTCGCTGTCGGCGGCCGAGGCGCGCACCGGGATGGTGCCGGTGCCCTGCGTGTACTCGGTGCTGACCTCGGGCGAGAGCATGTACTCGATGAAGCTCCACGCCAGATCGGGGGCCTCGGAGTCGGCGTTGATCATGAGGCCGGGGCCGGCACCGCCGAAGGCCGCCGGATCGCCGCCCTCGAGCGAGAGCGCCGGCATCACGCGCAGGTCGCGATCGGGCGCGGCGTCGACGATCTGCTGCATCATCGACGGGGCCTGGATGGTCATCGCCGCGGTGCCCTGCACGAGCGGCTGCTGGGCGGCCGGGGCGTTGAGGTAGTCCTCGCCGAGGTTGGCCGAGACGGCGTCGTCGCCGGTGTAGAGGCTCGTGAAGAAGTCGAGCGCCTCGACGCCCTCGCTCGAGGCGAAGGTGGCCTTCGTGCCCTCGTCGTTCACCAGCGAGCCGCCGGCGCCGAACAGGAAGGTGGCGAACGACTGCTGCCGGGCGATGGCCTGGCTCGGGGCGAGGAAGCCCGAGCGGGTGATGGTGCCCGAGCCGTCCCGTTCGGTGAGAGCGTCGGCGTCGGTCTTCAGCTCGCCCCAGGTGGTGGGCGGCGAGTCGGGGTCGAGGCCGGCCGCGGTGAACGCATCCGCGTCGTACATCACGAGGTAGCCCTGCAGCGAGAGCGGCATGAGGTACTGCACGCCGTCGACCTGCCCGCCGGGCAGCGCGGCCGCGAGGTCGTCGCGGTCTTCGGCGCTCATCGCGGCCACGCGGTCGTCGAGGTCGAGGATGCGGTCGTTCACCACGAAGTCGGCGGTGGCGGCCGGCCCGTGCCCGAAGATGTCAGGGGCGGTGCCGGCGGCGAAGGCCGAGTTGAGCTTGGTGGAGATGTCTCCCCAGTCGACGTAGGTCACCTCGACGGTGGCGCCGGTCTCCTTCTCGAAGGCGGGCACGATGGTGTCGGTGACCAGGTCGATCTCCGCCTGGTTGGTGCCGGGGAGCCAGACGCTGAGGGTCTTGTCGCCTCCGTCGTCGGCGGCACCGCCACCGGAGGCGCATCCGGTGAGGGCGAGGGCGGCCGCAGCGCTCAGGGCGAGCAGTGAGCCGGCGCGGCGGGTGAACGGCCTGCGGCCGCGAGGGGGAAGGGAGTGAACGTCCATGTTGTCTCCTTATTCGTATTAGCAGGGTGATGGTGTGCGGTGGTCGGATGGTCGGGGCGGGGTTTCGGTGGGTGGGGCTCAGCGCGTGCGGGTCATCAAAGCGCGATGGTCAGGGGGGAGGCGGCGGATGCGGCCTGTCGCGCCGGAGCGCCGACGGTCTCGGAGGTCGGCGGATCGCAGTGCACCGGCTCGGCGAGCGCCCGCACGGATCCGCTGCCGGAGGCGGAGGGATCGCCTTCCCCGTCGATGACCGCGAGCAGCAGCTCCACGGCGCGACGGCCCATCGCCCGGCGCGGAACCCGCACGTGGCTGAACGGCCCCTCGCCGCGCGGATCCGAGTCGAGGCTGATGACCGAGACATCGGCGGGGGCGGTGAATCCCGCCGAATCCAGCGCCAGGCGAAGGGCGCGGGCGAGGTCGAAGGTCTCGGCGACGATGGCGGTCGCTCCGGCCGCGAGCTGGGCGGTGACCCAGTCGGCGGTCACGTCCGCTGTGTCGCGCACGTCGACCGAGAGCACCTCGAACGCCCCGGTGGCCGCGGTCTCGAACCCCTCGAGGCGCTCGCGCTGGGCGAAGCCGCGGAGCGGGGCCGCGAGATAGGTGACCCGTCGATGGCCGGCCGAGGCCAGCATCCGTACCACCGGCGTCATGGCTGCGGCGTAGTCGGCGGTGACGAACGGGATGGCGACGCCGGCGACCTCGCGGTGGCCGATGAACACGAACGGGAAGCCCTCGTCGGCGAGCCGGGCGATCTCGTCGTCGTTCTTCTCGAAGCCGAGGATAATGGCGCCGTCGGCGAGGCGCATTCGGTTGCTGCCCGAGCCGTAGATGCTGCGGGTGCCGTCGGGCTTCCTGGTGGAGGCGAAGAGCACGAGGTCGAGGCCGCTCTCCACGGCGCGCTCCTCGATGCCGTTGAGGAACTCGCGGTAGTAGTCGTCGGGCGCCGTCGGGAAGACGCGCTCGAAGGTGTGCACGCCGATGAGCCCGCTGCGGCCGCCGCGCAGCGACTGCGCGGCGATGTTGGGCACGTAGCCGAGCTCGGCCATGGCTTCGCGGATGCGCAGCTGGGTTGTCTCGGGGATGCGGTTCGCGCCCGCCCGGTCGTTGAGCACCATCGACACCGTCGCCTGCGACACACCGGCGAGCCGGGCGATGTCGCTCTGGCGGGGGATGCGGGGGCGGTTCACGGTGTCTCCTTCGACTGACTGAGGCGAGCATAAGCGCTGATACGTATAACTCGCAAGCGTGCATCCGAATCCGCCGATCTCGGCGCGCGCTTGTGGTTATACCTATTAGCGGGTAAGAACGCTCTCGACCCGTCACTGACGTTCAAGGAGGAACTCGTGAGATCGAAGAGGTTCATCGCCGGTGCTGCCGTGGCAGCCCTGGCCCTTCTGGGAGGCCTGCTCGTGGCCGCCCCCGCAGCACCGGCCCAGGCGGTCGGCACCACGTACTACGTCGACTCCGCTGCCGGGAACGATGCCAACGGCGGCACCAGTGAGGCGGCACCCTGGAAGACGCTCGCCAAGGTGAACACGCTCACCCCGGGCCCCGGCACGCGCATCCTGCTGAAGGCCGGGGCGGTCTTCACGAACCAGTACCTCGACCTGACCGGGTCGGGCACGGCGGCCGACCCGATCAGCATCGGCCGCTACGGATCGGGTGCCCGCCCGAAGATCGACTTCGGCAACACGGCGGTCGGCGGCGAAGGCTTCGGCGTGCGGGTCACCAACGGCTCGTACTGGACCATCGCCGACCTCGAGATCACGAGCGGGCAGCAGGCCACCTCGATGCGCCGCAACGGCATCCTCATCCTGGGCGCGGGGGCCGGCGGCGGAGCCTTCACGGGCATCCGCATCCTCAACAACTCCGTGCACGACGTGTTCGGCCGCGACCGGAGGACGGGCGGCATCAACATCCACGCCCGGCAGGCCGCGGCCACGGATCCCGAGAGCACCTGGGACGACGTGCTCATCCAGGGCAACACGGTCGACAACGTGGCCGACACGGGCATCCAGACCATGACGGACGCCTACACGACGGGGTCGAGCTGGACGCACACGACGGATGCCTTCACGCACCTCGTCATCCGCCGCAACACCGTGACCCGCATCCACCGCGACGGCATCCTCGTGCGCGCGGGCGTCGATCCGCTGGTCGAGTACAACACCACCGACCGCATCGGGAAGTACACCGATGTCGACACCGCGGTGGTGTCGTACCTGCCCGCGGTCAGTGTGGTCGCGGCCCAGTGGTCGTACTACACCTCGGGCGCCGTGTTCCAGTACAACGAGGCGTCGCGCACGCGCCGCATCGACGGCGACGGGCAGCCGTGGGACTTCGACACGAAGGTCACGAACAGCGTGTACCAGTACAACTACAGCCACGACAACGAGGGCGGCACGCTGCTCATGATGGACCAGACCTCGAACAACGTGTTCCGCTACAACATCTCGCAGAACGACCTCGACCGCTCCAGCGGAGCGTTCAGCATCCCGTTCGGCGGAGGAGCACTGGCCGTTTACAACAACGTGTTCTACCGCTCGCAGGGCCAGACCGGGCTGCTCACCACCTCGAACTCCGCCGGGGTCGCCACGTACACGAACAACATCTTCCACAATGCGGCCTCGGGCACCTATGCGATCGGCGGTGGCGCGGTCTACGCGAACAACACGTTCTTCGGGGCGAACGCCTCGGCCGCACCGCACTCCGGCAAGCTCACGAACGATCCGCAGCTCGCGTCGCCGGGCGGCGCGACCTCGATCACGGATGCGGCCGCCGCCTACTCGCTCGCCTCCACGTCGCCGTCACGCGACTCCGGCGCGGTCGTGGCGTCGAACGGCGGGCTCGACTTCGCCGGGCGAGCGCTCTACCAGGGCACGGCGCCCGACCGCGGGGCGCTCGAGGGCGGTGCGGCGGCGGTGCTCTCGGCCGACACCTTCGAGTCGGGCGGCTTCGGCGGCTGGGCCGCAGTGAGCGGCTCGTGGGCGGCCGGCGGCGTTCCGGGTGCGTTGCGCCAGAGCGGGCTCACGGGCGAGGCCATCGCCTCGGCGGGTTCGACCGCGTGGACCGACTACTCCGCCACCGCGCGCCTCGCCGTCTCGACGCCGGGCGGCAACGCGGGGCTGCTCGTGCGGTACACCGACAGCGCGAACTTCGTGATGCTGCGGCTGAACCTCGGCACGGGTGCGGTCGAGCTCTACACGAAGGTCGCCGGAACCCTCACTCTCGTCGCCTCGCAGCCCGTCGCGGTCGCGCCCGGGCGTCTGGTCTCGCTCCGGGCCGACGTGCGCGGCAGCACGGTGCAGGGCTGGGTCGACGGCCGCTCGGTGATCAGCTGGACGAACCCGGTCGCCGGCCAGCTCGCCGCCGGCAAGGTCGGCGTGCGCTCCGCCGCATCCGCCGCCGTCGTCGACGAGGTCGTCGTGCGGGGGTGACGTGAGCGGATGCCGAGAGGCGGTGCGTGACGTCTACGTCGAAGCGGCGCGGAGGCGGATGCCGACCCGCCCGCGCGCGGCGGACGGATCGACGGGCGCACCGCCCTGCATCCACTCGACGAGCCCTCGGTCGGCGAGCCGTCGAGCGGCCCGGCGCACCTGCTCGCGATGAGCGGCGGCGTCGGTCCCGCCCGAGGGCACGTCGAGGTCGTCGAGGTCTGCAGTCGCTCCGCGGGGACGCCGGCGCAGCATTTCGACGATCAGCTGCTCCAGGTCTCGATCACCGGCCGAGACGCCCCGGCGCCGGCACGTCGCGGAGCAGTACCGCACGTCGTCCCACGACCGGGCCCACTTGGCGCGCCACTCGATGCTCCTCCCGCACGAGGCGCACACCTTCGGCGGAGGCGTCGACCGCTTCCGGCCGGCCGCCTGCCGCCCCGGCGTGCTCGGTCGTGCCATCTTCCCAACCAAGACCGTTGCGCCGTCATCCGCAAGCCGGGCCGGCCGTCCGGGCTGTTCCGGGCCGGACTCGGTACGGTGGAACGGTGGATGCACGATGGCTCACCGCCCCTCGCGCCCGGGTCGCCGAAGCGATGGCGACCCAGCGGCGCACCGCCCGGCCGGCGTGGGTGCCCACCTGGCGGCAGGTGCTGGTGCACGTCACCTGGAGCCTCATGCTCTGGTACTGCTTCATCGTGTTCATGGTCATCGGCATCCGGGTGGACGGCTACGGCGACAACCGCACCGGCCCCGACGACTACCGGGACCTGGCGATCGCGCTGGTCGTTCTGGGGGTCTGGATCGCCGGGGGAGTGCTGCTGCAGCGCTGGTCGAAGCGGCCGCCGTCGCCCCGGGCGCGGCTCGCCGAATGGCGCGAGATCCTCACCGCCCAGGCGAACGGATTCGAGCCGCAGCCGCTTGCGAGCGCGACCCTGCCCGCGCTGATCGCCCAGCCGGCGGGCCGGCCATCCGCGTACCCGCGTTTCATCGCGCGCGGTGACGACCGGATCGAGTTCGGCAACCTCGTCTTCCGCACGGGCCTGCAGGGCAAGCCGGTGACGCGCGGCTACCTCGCCGTCACGCTTCCCGCCGCGCTGCCGCACCTCTACCTCGACTCGCTCGCGAACGGCCGCTCGCCCGGGGACCTGCCCTCGAGCGTCGACGCGCAGCAGCGCCTCTCGCTCGAGGGGGACTTCGACCGGCATTTCGCAGCCTACGCGCCGACCACGTACGGCGCCGATGCGCTCTACGCCCTGACCCCGGATGTGATGGCTGCGCTCATCGACGACGCCTCCACCTTCGACGTCGAGATCATCGACGACCGCGTGATCTTCTCCACACCCACCGCGGCCGACTACGCCGACCCGGCCGCCTGGCAGCGCATCGAGGGCATCCTGGACGGTGTCGCCCTCCGCCTCGCCAGACGCGCCGCCGCTTACCGCGACGAGCGCGTCCCTGTCTCGCGCACCGGTGCCGGTCCCGGTGCCGGCGGCAGCTCCGGCTCGGCGCCGTATGCCCGCCCGGCCCGCCTCATCGGCCCCGACGGCCGCCGCCTCCTGAACGCCTACCGCAGCCGCGGCCCCTGGCCCGTGCTCGCGCGCACGGGCTGGATCCTCGCCCTGATCCTGCTCTACGCCGTCCCCGCGATCTTCGCCTTCGCCGGCTTCATGTCCGTCATCGACGACAAGTGACTCCGCAGGATGCCCCGGCCGCTGAGCCGAGGGGTGGATTCGCAAGTCGTGGATGGCCCGGCCCGGACGCGGTAGAAACGAAGCCTGAGCCGTCGGGAAGGACGTCGTGATCGATCGTGAGGGCCTCGCCGTATTCCTGCGGCACCGGCGTGAGACGCTGCAGCCCGAGGACGTCGGGTTGCACCGGGGTCGGCGCCGGCGAACGGATGGGCTGCGCCGCGAAGAGGTGGCCGCGCTGTGCCACATGTCGACCGACTATTACGCACGCCTGGAGCGGGCCACCGGGCCGCACCCCTCCGAGCAGATGATCGCCTCCATCGCTCAGGGCCTGCATCTCACGCTAGACGAACGCGACCACGTCTTCCGCCTGGCCGGGCATCGGCCGCCGCTGCGGGGCGCGACCAGCGAGCATGTCGGCCCCGGACTGCTCCGCATCCTGGATCGCCTCGACGACACGCCCGCCGAGATCATCACCGAGCTCGGTGAGACCCTGCGCCAGAGTCCGCTCGGGGTCGCCCTGCTCGGAGACGCTTCCCTGCGCACGGGCCCCGACCGCAGCATCGGCTACCGATGGTTCACCGATCCGGCGGCCCGGCAGGCGTACCCGGCCGACGAACAACGGATGCTCTCCCGGGTCTACGCCTCGGGGCTGCGGGAACTCGTCGGTCAGCGCGGTCCGGCCTCGCGGGCCGCGCAGCTGGTCGAGCTGCTCCGCGACAACGACGACTTCCGCAGCGTCTGGGAGGCCCAGGAGGTGGGCATCCGGCCGCCCGAGGTCAAGCGGTTCGCGCATCCGTCGGTCGGGCGGCTCGAGCTGAGCTGCCAGACCCTGCTCGATCCCGAGCAGTCGCACCGGCTGCTGGTGTACACGGCCGCGCCCGGAAGCGAGAGCGCCGAGAAGCTGCGCCTTCTCGGCGTCATCGGCGTGCAGCCGATCGCGCCCTGAGCGGTCGCGGTCTGCGGATCCGTGGATCGGCGGGTCCTGGATGATGCCGCCACCGCGTTCGAGGATGGACGCATCCGCTCCCACCGATCTCGACGAAGGAACCCCATGCCCCGGGACCACGACCTCAGCATCCCCGACCAGAGCGGAAAGCTCGCCGTCGTCACCGGCGCGAGCGACGGCATCGGCGCCGTCATCGCCACCCGCCTCGCCCAGGCCGGGGCCGAGGTGATCATGCCGGTGCGCTCGCCGGCCAAGGGGGAGGCGGCAGCGCAGCGCATCCGTGCCGCCGCCCCCG
Source organism: Herbiconiux sp. (assembly GCF_023264855.1). Lineage (GTDB taxonomy): Bacteria > Actinomycetota > Actinomycetes > Actinomycetales > Microbacteriaceae > Herbiconiux. The sequence goes on from NZ_JAHFUW010000021.1 coordinate 12,313, forward strand.
GGGCAACGGTCAGCACTCGGGTGCTCGACCTGTCATCGCTCGATTCGGTGGCCGGCCTCACCGCCGGGTTGGCGGCGGAGGGGCGCCCGATCGACATCCTGATCACCAATGCGGGTGTCATGCAGCCGCCGCAGCGTCAGGTCACCGCCGACGGCTTCGAGCTGCAGTGGGGTACCAACCACCTCGGTCACTTCGCACTGACGCTCGGACTGCTTCCGCTCCTGCGGGCGGGCCGGGCCCGGGTCACCCACCAGACCAGCGTCGCGGCCCGCAGCGGCGCTCTGAACTGGGACGACCTGAACTCCGACCGCAGTTACGCCGTCATGAAGGCGTACTCGGCGTCGAAGCTCGCGGTCGGCCTCTTCGCCCGGGAGCTGGACGCGCGTAGCCGCGCCGAGGGCTGGGGCATCAGCAGCAACCTCGCACATCCCGGGATCTCGCCCACCAATCTGCTGGCCGCGCAGCCGGGGATGGGGCGCGACCGGCCATCATCCGGTCGACGGCTGGTCGGTCTCCTGTCTCGGGTCGGCGTCGCCGGGACCGTGCATAGCGCGGCGCTGCCCGCGCTCTTGGCCGCGACGGGCACCGATTCCCTCGGCGACCAGTTCTTCGGCCCCAAGCGCACGGCCGGAGGCCCGCCCGCTCGGCTGGAGTTCTGGCCGCCGTTGCAGAACCTGCACGACGCGAAGCGGCTCTGGGAGGTCTCGGAGACCCTCGTCGGGCTGCGAGCGCAGTAGCGGTCGAGCGCCTACGTGATGAAGCCCGGCCAGTGGAGTACCATCCCCGTATGACCACACCACAAGCACTCGTCCGTCCAGACGACCGTGTTCGGGAAGTCATCGGCACTGACGGTTTGACTGATGAAGAGCGAGCCGAGTTCGAGGCCGCCTATCACGTGGGGGTCGGTCGTAAGACACTGAGTGCAGGCGAGAAGAGCGCCTTCGCACTCTGGCTTTCGCGGCGTGCAGCATCCTGAGAGTCTCGACTGGATAGTCGGCGCGCGCGAACATGCTGCGGCGCTGCAGCGATTCACTTGTGCAGAGCCAGCGCGAGCTGCCTACTCGACGTAACGCGGACGATTTCACCCGTGTCCCTGGGAACTCGAGGTGCAGGCCGGCATCCGAAGTCTGAAACCGCCCCTCCCGCCGAGCGAGGGGTTGCTGCTGGGGATGGACGTCGACGGCGAGATCGCCGCGGTCGCGCGGATGTCGTTCGACCTTGACGGCCAGCAACTGCTCATACTCGCGGTCGCAACGCAGGCCGATCGCCGCAATCGAGGGTATGGGCGCGAAGCCCTCCGCAGGTCGTTGGCAGTTCTCGCCGCGACGAAGGCCGAATATGAAATGGACTGCGCCGTGTGGGCTCGCATCCACCGGGAGAATCGACCCAGTCAGCGCATCTTCGGTGCGGCGGGGTTCGAGAACCTGGGTGCCGTCGACGCCGGCGACCTGGAGGTCTGGGTTCAGATGTTCAGCGCGTGAGTTGCGATCGAGCCGCGAGTGGCTCGTCGGTTACTCATAAAGTCGATGACTCCAAATTATGAGTAACTCAGTTACTCATAATTTCTGGTCACCTATCTTGATTTCTGGTCACCTATCTTGCGAGTAGCTCGGGCGCTCAGGGGCGGACGCGGGCCGTGCGGCCGTCGAAGGCGACGACGTCGCCGAGCTGCAGCTGGCGGCCGCGGCGGCGGTCGACCTCGCCGTTCACGGTGACGTAGCCATCGATGATGGCCTCTTTGCCGAGGCCCCCGCTGTCGAGGAGGCCGGCGAACTTCACGAACTGACCGAGGCGGATGCTCTCCCCGCCGATCGAGACGTCGTCGATGGGGTCTGGCTTCGTCATGCCGGAATTGTACGCGCGTCGAACCGGTCCTGATGTGCGGCGACGTCGTCGCGGTGCGCCTCCGACCAGAGCTTGAGCTGCCGCACGGTGCCGTGCAGGGAGAGCCCGAGGTCGGTGAGCTCGTACGAGACCGTCACGGGCACCGTGGCGACGACGGTCCGGGTGACCAGGCCGTCGCGTTCGAGCGACTTGAGGGTCTGCGACAGCATCTTGGGGCTCACCCCGGCGAGCACGCGCGCGAGCTCGGAGTAGCGCATGGGCCGAGGCTCACCGGTGCAGTCGGGGCCGCTGCCCAGCGCGGACATCACGAGGGTCACCCACTTGCCCGAGACGCGGGCCAGCACCTGCTGGCTCGGGCAGGCGGCCAGGAATGCGTTGTACTGCGTCTTCGCCTCGGCCTTCTTCTCGGCCGCCGTCATCGTCGCCATGGTTCTCCTCGCGGTATCAACGCACTTGCGGGTAACTACTACCGAACAGATAGTACGTCGTCGAGAGTGGAAGGCGACCACCTGAACAACGCCCCGAAAGGCACACATGACCACCGCAGCATCCGATCTCCCCGGCGGCACCTGGACCCTCGGCGACACCACCGTCACCCGCTTCGGCTACGGCGCGATGCAACTCGCCGGCCCGTGGGTGCTCGGCCCGCCGAAGGATCACGACGGCGCGCTCGCCGTGCTGCGCGAGGCCGTCTCGCGCGGCATCTCTCATATCGACACCGCCGAGACGTACGGTCCGCGGGTGGTGAACGAGCTGATCCGCGAGGCACTGCACCCGTACGGCGAGAACCTCTTCATCGCGACCAAGGCCGGCGGCCGTCGCGACGCCGAGGGCGGCTGGCCGAGCGCCCGCACGCCCGACGAGCTCCGTCGGCAGATCGACGACAACCTCGAGACGCTCGGTGTCGACGCGCTCGATCTGGTGCACCTACGCCTCGGCGACGCGAGCGGGCCCGTGCCCGAGCGCATCGCCGAGGCCTTCGAGACCCTCGTCGACCTGCAGCGGCAGGGTGGGATCCGGCACCTCGGCGTCAGCAACGCCACGGCGGAGCAGGTGGAGGAGGCGCAGTCGATCGCTCCGATCGTGTCGGTGCAGAACGGCTACAACCTCGCTCGGCGCCACGACGACGCCCTGATCGACCGGCTCGCCGCCGACGGCGTGGCCTACATCCCGTTCTTCCCGCTCGGGGGCTTCACACCGCTGCAGTCGGAGGCGCTCTCCGCGGTCGCGGCCCGGCTCGGCTCGACACCCCTGTCGGTCGCGCTGGCCTGGTTGCTTCAGCGCTCGCCGAACATCCTGCTCATCGCCGGCACGTCATCCGTCGCCCACCTGCGGGAGAACATCGCCGGAGCCGGCCTCGCGCTCTCCGAGCAGGATGTCGCCGTGCTCGACGCCATCGCGGGCTGACGCGGCGAAGGAGCGACGAAGGCGCACCCAGGAGATCCCGGGTGCGCCTTCATTCGTGCCGGTGAGGCCTACTGCTGGATGAATGCCAGCAGGTCGGGGTTGATGACGTCGGCATGCGTCGTCAGCATCCCGTGGGGGTAGCCCTCGTAGATCTTGAGGGTGGAGTTGCTCAGCAGCTCGTGCTGCTTCAGCGCGGCATCCTTGTAGGGAACGACCTGGTCGTCATCGCCCTGCGTGACCAGAACCGGAACGGTGATCGCCTTGAGGTCGTCGGTCTGGTCGGTCTCGGAGAACGCCTTGATGCCCTCGTAGTGCGCCAGCGCGCTGCCCGTCATGCCCTGGCGCCACCAGTTGGCGATCACGGGTTCGGAGGGTGTCACGCCCTCGCGGTTGAACCCGTAGAAGGGCCCGGATGCCACGGCCTGGAAGAATTCGGCGCGGTTGCCCGCCAGAGCGCTGCGGAAGCCGTCGAAGACGGAGAGGGGAGTGCCCTCGGGGTTCGCGTCGGTCTGCACCATCAGCGGGGGGACGGCCGACACGAGGACGGCCTTCGCGACGCGCCCCTGGGGCTCGCCGTACCGGGCGACGTAACGCGCGACCTGGCCACCACCGGTGGAGTGACCGATGTGCACGGCGTTCCGCAGGTCGAGGTGCTCGACCACCGCGTTCACGTCGCTGGCGTAGTGGTCCATGTCGTGGCCGGTGCCGATCTGCGACGAGCGCCCGTGGCCGCGCCGGTCGCTCGCGACGACCCGGTAGCCGTGGCCCAGGAAGAAGAGCATCTGGGCGTCCCAGTCATCCGACGACAGCGGCCAACCGTGATGGAAGACGATGGGTTGGGCGTCGGCGTCGCCCCAGTCTTTGTAATAGATCTCTGCGCCATCGTCCGTGGTCACAAACGGCATGATCAACCTCCGTGTTCAGGTCTGCCTCGAGCTGCGCACGGGGCGACGATCGGGTGGAACCTCTCCCCGCGTCAGCGACGAGTGCCTCAAATCTATGCTCGAAGGCGCCGCCACGCTCCGGTGCCGCCGCGATCTCGCACGAATGTGCAGACGCTGTTCACCCACCGTCTCGCGGAGGCGGCCGCATTCCCGGCTCCGCGAGCCCGCGAGCGGTCGCGGTGTCAGGCGGCGCGCGCGGTTTCAGAGAGGTACTGCATGGCACGCACGGCGCGCGTCACGTTGCTCGGCGACATCGTGTCGTGCCCGTACCCCGCGCGCGTCTTGAGCGAGAGGAGTGTCGACAGATGCCTCGCCGACGCGGCGTCGGCGCGCCGCAGATGCTCGATGGCTTCGTGATGGTTTCCGCTCTGCCAGTAGTAGCCGAGACGGCGCAGACAGATCACATCCGAAGCGGCGATGCCCGCGTGCACCGCGAGGGTCACGACGGCGTCGCGCAACTCGTCGTCGTCGGCGAGGGCGAGGATGATCTCTGCCGCCTCGACGAACTGCACCATCTTCGTGGTGCGCCCGTAGAGCGCGCCGGGATCGCGATCAACGCGCGGCATGGCCGGTCTTCGCCCGGGAGCCGCGACGCAGACGGCTTCGGAAGCCCGCAGCGTCTCCCGCCACCGTGACGCCGTCTCGGGCGATGTCGGCGAGTACGCGTTGATCGGCCATCGTGCCCGACACTTCTTCTTCGCCGTAGACGAGTGGTCGGACGTCGTTGCCCGTGAGACGCGACACCTGCCAGGCGAGCGAATCCGCATCGACATCGAATCGATCATGGTCGGCCCGCTTCGGCCGCTCGAGGAAGATGTCGATGTCGCTGTCGTCGCGCATCGTGCCGGTCGCGGCGGAGCCGAACACCGCTGCGTAGATCGGCGGATCGGCGAATGTCTCCGTGATCAGCGTCGTGACTCGTTCCCACAGTCTGCCCTTGGCGCCGACGACTTCCCGGATGGCCGGAGCGAGGATGTGCTCGCCGTTGAAGGAGTAGAGCGTGAGCTTGCCCGCCGGGCTCGCTCGCACCGTGCCCTGCGCACTCAGCCGTAGGACGCAGCTGCGCACGCCTGCATAGGAGTTCTCGGTCGACCGCGCGATCTCCGCGATACTCATCGGCCCGTGTGCCCGCACCAGTGCGTCGAGAACGGCGCCGTCGAGCGAACGCGTGATCGCCAGAAACGGAGACTGGAGCTGCATGTCAACCTCACACTATTTCATCAGATGTGATGATTTTCCGATACATCTAGTGAAATAGCAACACAATGTGTCTTCCCGTGTGAGCGCTCTCCGCTACCAGGCCCTCTTGCGGTCATGTCCGCAAGAGGGCCTCCGGGCACCGTCCGCGGCCCCTAACCTGGCACTGTGACCGAGCGATCCGCCGCGCAGCCCGCGCCGTCTTCCCCGCCCGCCGGAGCATCCGCGGGGCTGCCCCGGCGCACCGTGCTGCACGCGGCCTGGGCCGCTCCGGTGGTGGTCGCGGCCGTCGCTGCCCCCTCTGCTGCGGCGTCGCCCGGGTCGACCACGGTCACGCTCACGATCTCGAACGTCTACGAGTCCGACTTCACGGTGTTCGGCTCCGTGACGTCTCCGGAGGGCGTCGGCATCGAGACCGACTACGACCTCCAGGTGCGCGACAAGACGACCCTGGTCTGGTCGTCGTACTCCACCGGCACGACGGATGCCGACGGCAACGTCTACGTCTCGATCCCGTACTCGCTCGGGGACGCGAACGACCTCCTGCGTCTGCAGGCGGGAGTGGCACCCGATCTGACACTGAGCCCGACCCTCGCCATCCTGGTTCCGGGACCGTCGAGTGTCTCCCTCTCGCTCTCCCTCGTCGCCGAGGGACGGTTCGTGATCGCCGCGACCAACGTCGTCACCTGGCTCGGCATGCCCATCGGGTGTCCGGTCTCCTACCAGGCGCACTCCCCGGTCGGCGACACGTGGACCCAGGTGGCCACCGCCACCACCAACGCGCAGAGCGGCACGGCCGCCCCAGCGATCGACAAAGCCGCTCTCGCCGGCTACGACGTGCTGCGGGCCGTCGCCGATCTGGGCGGCGGCAGCACGGCGACGAGCGGCCAGCAGCTCATCCCGTAGGCCGGAGCCGCTGGTACGTGGCGCGGGCGCCGTGCGTCCAGATGGTCTCGAGAGCGGCGTGGAAGGCGGCGACGAACTCGGCGTTCGAGCCGAGTGGGCCGAACAATCGCTGATCCTGAACGAATGCGCCTGGCCGAGCGCGTTCCTCGGCGGCGGCGAGACGGCGTTCCTCGGCCTGCGCGTCGGCGATCGCGATCGGCGTGCCGGTCTCGTCGATTCCGGCGGCGTATCGCGCCCAGCTCGCGCAGACCGCGGTGGCGAATCGCGCGCTGCGGCCGGCCGCGAGATTGTCGATGATCGACGGCACGACGAACTTCGGGATGCGATTGCTCGAGTCGGCACACAGTCGTGCGAGAGTGTCCCGGATGGCCGGGTTCGAGAACCGCTGCAGCAGATCGGCCTGGTACCGGCGGAGGTCGATCCCGGGCACCGGCGGCACGGTGGGCAAGACCTCCGCCATGAATCCCTCCAGGAACTTCACGAGATCGGGGTCGGCCATCGCCTCCTCCACGAACTCGTAGCCGGCCAGAGCGCCGAAGTACGCGAGCGCCTGGTGCGATCCGTTCAGCAGGCGCAGCTTCATCAGCTCATAGGGCGCGACATCGTCGACCAGCTGCACGGCGGCGTTCTCGAACGGAGGGCGCCCGTCGGTGAACGCGTCTTCGAGCACCCACTGGAAGAACGGCTCGCACGCCACCGGCCAGGCATCCGCGATCGACAGCTCGCCCCGCACGTAGGCGCGGTCGGCGTCGGTGGTGGCGGGCGTGATCCGGTCGACCATCGAGTTGGGGAACGCGACCCGCTCGGCGATCCATGCCCCGAGCTCCGGATCGCGCGCGGCCGCGAACGAGACGACCGCGTTGCGGGTGACGTCTCCGTTCATCGGCAGGTTGTCGCACGACATCACCGTGAAGGGGACCTGCCCGGCGTCTCGGCGCCGGCGCAGGGCTTCGACGATGAGACCGAACACCGTCGTCGGCCGGGTGGGATCGTTCAGGTCGTTCCGGATGCCGGCGTTCGCCACGTCGAACTCGCCCGTCGTGAAGTCGGTGTTGTAGCCGCCCTCGGTGATCGTGAGCGAGACGATCCGGGTGGCCGGGCCGGCCATCCTCTCGACGACGACGGCGGGGTCGTCGGGCAGGTACAGGTAGTCGATGAGGGCGCCGATGACCCGCTGTTCGCGCCGGCCGTCGGGGTGACGGAGCTCCAGCAGGTAGAGGCCGTCCTGCTCCCGCAGGGTGTCCCGCATCGCGCGGTCGCCGGGCAGGATGCCGACGCCGCAGATCGCGAAATCGCGGGCCTGCCCGTGCTCGAGCAGCTCGTCGATGACGGCGGCCTGGTGGGCGCGGTGGAAGTTGCCGACGCCGACGTGCATGATGCCCGCGACCAGACCCGACCGGTCGTAGGAGGAGAACGGGATGGGGGTGTTCGTCGTCTCACGCGTCGGCATGGAATCCCTCGTTCGTGTGGAGTGCGGAGCCGTGCCGGTGGCGCGTCTGATCGAAGGCCGCCGCGGCGTGCCGGAGTGCCTCGGCCGCGGCCGGCACGAGGTCGATCTGGTCGGCCCAGCCGTGGATGAGGGACGGTGCGGGGAGGAAGGTCGTGGGCACCCCGCTCTCGACCAGTCGGGCGGCGAATCGTGCCCCTTCGTCGCGGAGCGGATCGTAACCGGCTGTTGTGATCACCGTAGGAGGCATCCGTTCCAGCGACTCGGCTCGGTACGGGGTCAGCGAATCGCGCGCAACGGCTGGATCGCCCCGATAAGAGGCCCAATAGAACTCCATTGCTTCGCGGGTGAGCAGATACCCGTCGGCGAACTCGGTGTACGAATCGGTACCCATCGTCGGATCGAGCGCGGGGTAGAGCAGCAGCTGTGCGTCCACGGTGAAACCGTTCGCCGGAGCGGCCAGGGCCACCGCCGAAGCGAGGTTGCCGCCGGCGCTGTCTCCCGCCACGCCGAGCCATCCGGGGTTCGAGGCCGCGATCGACCGCGTGACCGCCAGGCAGTCGTCGTAGGCGGCGGGGTACGGATGCTCGGGGGCCAGACGATAGTCGACCGACACGATCCGCACGGCCATCGCCGTCGCCAGTGCAGACACGGCCGGTTCGGCCGAATCGAGGCCGCCCAGCACCCACCCGCCTCCGTGGAAGAAGACCACCACGTCGTCGCCGGTCGAACCGGCCGGGTCGTAGACACGGATGGTGACGGGCCCCGAACCGGTCTCGACGACGTCGTCCCGGATGGTGCCCGGGAAGCCGGCCGGTGCATCCGGATGCAGGAGGGCCATGAGGTTCCCGAACCCGGCGCGGAGCATCTCGGGAGTCGCGTTCTCCGGCGCGGGCACGGTCTGATCGAGAGCGCCGAGCAGGGTCGCGACGTGGGGATCGAGCGGCCGGTTCATCGCGGCTTGTACAGCTGCTTGCGCCGCAGGTGGTCGACGGCGACGGCGCCGACGAGGATCGCTCCGACGACGACGTTGTTGTACTGCGGGGGGATCTGCGCGACGATCAGGGCGTTGTCGATGACGGAGAGCAAGACCGCTCCGACCGCGACACCGGTGATCGAGCCGAGGCCTCCGAGAAGGCTGACTCCGCCGATCAGAACGCCGGTGACGACCACCAGCGTGACGGACGATCCGCCGGCTTCGACCTGCCCGGCACCCACGCGGGCCGAGTAGATCATCCCCGCGATGGCGGCGGTGACGCCGGCGACGATGTAGAGCACCAGGTCGATCCGCACCACGCGGAGCCCGTTGCCGATGGCGGCCTGCCGGTTGCCGCCGACGGCCCGCACGTTGACCCCGAAGCGGGTCTTCTCGAGCACGAAGTACGAGAGGGCCCCCACGATGAGGCCGTACCAGATGACGTTCGGTATGAACGCGACGGAGCCCTGTCCGAGCTTCATGAACTCCGCCGGCAGCGGCACGACGTCGTTGCCGCCGGTGATGAGGGCGCTGAGTCCGAGGGCCATGAAGAAGGTGCCGAGGGTGGCGATGATCGGCGGCACGTGCCAGTAGGTGACGATGAGGTGGTTGACCACGCCGGCGAGAGCGCCGACCGCCAGAGCGGCGAGGATGCCGACCACGATGGGAACGCCCTGGCTGATGAGGCTCGTCCCCACCAGGGCGCTGAGCGTGAAGATCGCCCCCACCGAGAAGTCGAGCCCTCCACCGATCACAAGCAGCGCTGCCCCGCAGCCCATGATGAAGTAGATGACGCTGCCCCGAAGGATCTCGACGAGATTGTCCGGGTTCATGAAGTTCGGGTTGCGGATGGAGGCGATGACGGCGATCAGCACCACGACGGCCAGCAGCCAGGTCTCCTGCCGCAGCAGGATCGTGCGCAGGATCGAGGTGCGTGCCGCGACGGGCTGCTCGACCTCGACCGCGCGGTCGGCGGTGACGGCGGTGTTCATGATGCCTCCTGGAGGGTGTCGGCGGCGGCCGCGCCGGTGATCATGGCGATGATCTCGTCTCGGCTCACGTCTGCTGTTGTACGGGTGCCCACCGTTCTGCCGAGGCGGAGCACGGTGATGCGGTCGGAGTGCTCGAACACGAACTCCAGGCCGTGGCTGACGCAGATGACGGCCTTCCCGTCGGCGCGCAGCCGGTCGAGGGTGCGGCCGACGTAGGCCGACTCCTGAACGCCGAGCGCGGCGGTCGGCTCGTCGAGCAGGATGATGGGCTTGTTCATCCGCACGGCGCGGGCGATGGCGACCACCTGGCGCTGTCCCCCCGAGAGCAGTCCGACCGGCGTGCGCACATCGCCGACGCGCGCATTCAGGTCTTTGAGCGCCGCCGCCGCCTCCGCATCCATTCGCTTGCGATCCAGGAACACGCCCCAGCGGTACGGGAGGTTGCCCAGGGCCATGTTGGTGCTGATGTCGAGACACTCCACCAGGGCGAGGTCTTGGTAGACGACGGCGATTCCGCGGTCTTGGGACTGGGAGGCGTCGTGGCGCAGATCCATCGCGTCGCCGTCGACGAGGATCGTGCCGCCGTCGCCCCGGTGGATGCCGGTGACGATCTTGATCATCGTGGACTTGCCGGCGCCGTTGTCGCCGACGATGGCGTGCACCTCGCCGGGGTAGGCGGCGAAGTCGACGTGCGAGAGGGCGTTGACGGGTCCGAAGGACTTGCGCACGCCGCGCAGCTCGAGAGCGGGGAGGGAGAGATGTGACATCGCAGGCCTTCGTTCCGGTGTTCGGGTGGGGGATGAGGTGTGGGGCCCCGGCACTGCCGGAGCCCCGTCGTGGTGGGGGGACTAGCCCCAGTTCTTGGCGACCAGGTCGTCGTAGTCGTCGGTACCGGCCATGATGAAGCCCATGGCGATCTGCTGGGTCTCGCCGCCGGCGTCGCCGCTCTTCAGGGCCTCGACGGTGGCGTCGAGGGACTTCTTCGCGGCGCTGCAGAGGTCTTGCATGAGGATGCGGTACTCCGTTCCCGCCAGAAGTGCTTCCTTGCCGCCGTTGTCGGGTCCGTTGCCGAGGAACTGCACCTGACCGGTCAGGCCCTTCGCCTCCAGCGCGGAGAGGGTGCCGGCCGTGGCGGTTCCGAGGTTGGTGGTGATGACGTTCACCTCGGGGTGTGCCGTCAGCAGCGCGTTGGCCTGGCTCAGCGCCTTCGAGGAGTCGTCCCCGGTGTACACCTCGCCCACGATCTCGAAGTCGTCGAGGCCCTCGGCGGCCGCCTTGACGCCGTCCATCCACGACTTGCCGATGCCGGTGTCGGCGGAGGTCATGAGGCCGACCTTCTTCTCGCCGGGCAGCGTCTCGATCGCTTCGACGTAGAGCTTGCCGAGTTCGGTCCAGTCGACGCCCACGTTGATGTCGGCGCCGCTGTCCGCCGCGCCGTCGCCGTAGAAGGTCGTCGTCACGATCCCGGCATCCTGGGCCTGCTTCAGGATCGGCCCGAACGCATCGCTGGCGGGGAGGGTCATGATGGCCCCCTTCTTGTTAGCGATGGCGCTCTGGATCTGGGTGATCATCGTGGTGGGGTCCATGGCGGAGCCGGTCGGGCCGCTCTCGGTGAAGTCCACACCCTGGCTCTCCGCCTCCTCGGCGAGGCAGTCGCCGATGGTGCGCCAGGACGGGTAGTTCGGCAGCGGGTTCACGAACTGGATCGACAGCTCACCGCCGGCAGCGTCGCTGCTGCCGGAGCTCGCCTCGATGTCGGAGGTACAACCGGCCAGGGCGAGACCGGCGGTGAGCACGATCGCGCTGCTCAGGGCGAGGCTTCGGATTTTTCGGGACACGGGTAGGGCCTTTCGTTCGGGCAGCCTGCGGCTGCTCTGGGAGGGCTGGGCCGCACCTCGTTGCGAGGCCCAGGGAGGAGAGATCCGGTGCAGTGGGTCTCAGACGCGAAGCACGTGGGGGCCGAGGGCGGCGAAACGCTGGGCTTCCCGTTGGGGGAGGGCTTCCTCGGTGATGATGAGTTCGAGGTCTCGCACGTCGGCGAACGTGCAGAAGCTCGTGACTCCGAACTTCGTGGCGATGCCCACGAAGATGCGACGGGTCGACACCTTCACGGCCATGCCTTTGACGGCCGCGACCGCGGGATCGGGTGTGCCGAGCCCTTTGTCGGGGGTGATGCCGTTCGCTCCGAGGATCGCGACGTCGATGTTCAGCACGGAGAGCATGTCGGTGGCGAAGTGGTCGACGGTCGCCAGGGTGCGATCGCGCACCCGGCCGCCGAGGAGCAGCGTCGTGTGCTGCGGGCTGGAGGCCAGGGCCATCGCATTCGCCAGCGAGGCGGTGACGATCGTCAGGTGATCCCGGAGCTGGGCGATCTCTTCGGCGATCAGCAGCGGGGTGTATCCCTCGTCGAGGAAGATCGTCTGCGCTCCGCCGAGGGACTGCACGGCCGCCGACGCGATCCGGCGCTTCTCCGGAACGCGGGTGACCGACCGGTAGTCGAGCGTCGACTCGTAGCTCCCGCTCTCCAGCGGAAGGGCTCCGCCGTGGGTGCGCTTGATGAGCCGGCGGTCTTCGAGGTCTTGCAGATCTCGCCGGATGGTCTCCGCGGCCACCTTGAGGTCACCCGCAAGCCGGCTGACCGTGACCTCGCCCTCGTCGCGGACGATCGCGACGATGTGCTGGCGACGATCTTCGCTCACCTGGCCCATTTCCACCTCCTCGTGGTCTTCGGGATTGTGCCCTTGAGCATTTGTACCGTCGGCCGCGAACTGTTTGACCGGTCATTTCCCAAGAATCCGTGCCCGATATATGCCCGAACAAACACGCTTCTTCGCGTGGTTCCCTGCAATCTAGGTGGTCGATCGGCGTGTGTCAGCCCCCGTGATGCCCGAATGGTGAAAAAACCTGCCCGAATCCACCACCGCCGGCGGCCCGGCGACGCCGGGAATCGCACGTCGACGTGGCCACCGCCGCCCACTACGCTGAACGACCACAGGTTCGTTCGTCGACCTCCACGAGGGTGAGCTGCAGTGAACGCAGATGACGGGTAGCACCGGCGGGACCGCGGTGTCGAGTGAGCTCCTCGCGAGGGCTCTCGCCCTGAATTCCGAAGGCGTCATCGTGACGGATGCGGATCAACGCATCCTGTATGCCAACCAGGCCGTCCAAGACCTCCTCGGCTATTCCGAAGCGGAGCTGCTCGGGCGCAATTGCAATTTCCTTCAGGGCGAGGGCACCGACCCGGAGGCCGTCCGGGCCATTCGCGCGGCTCTTGCGGCGGGGGAGACGTTCCGCGGGCCGATCGTGAACTACCGCAGGAACGGGCAGGAGTTCTGGAACGGCCTGACCATCACTCCCATCCGCGGGAGCGGAGGCGACATCACCCATTTCGCCAGCGTGCAGCGCGACATCTCAGAGCTCATCGCCCTGAGGGAGAGCCTTCGAACGCAGATCCGGCGGGAGAAGCGCGAAGCGGAGACGGCGCGCCTCCTGCTGATGGTGGCCCGGCTGCTGGGCGACTACTCGAGCGTGCCCGATCTGGCGAATTCCATCGCGGAGGGCATCAATGTGGTCTGCGCATCGGATCGCTCGACCGTGGAGCTCTGGGATGTGCCCTCGGGCCGGCTCCGACCGGGCGCCCGCTCGGGGTGGCCTGCCCACCTCACCGACGCCGTGAGTCGTTTCTCCGTCTCGTCCGAATCCCCCGAGCTGGCCGCACTGGTGGCCACCGGGCACCCGTTCCTGATCGGACCGGATCCGTCCGACGGGATGCAACGCCTGCTGGACGAGTTGGAGGTCACCGCCTTCGCGGCCATGCCGATCACGTCTCGCGGTGAGGTGCGCGGAATCCTGTTGGCCTATTGGGCCGATTCCCCACCCCCGACCGCGATCAGCGAGTTCCTCCGCGAACGTCTGGAAGGTCTCGGAACCATGGCGGCCGTGGCCTTCGAGAACGCCTGGCTTCTCGAGCGGGCCGTCTGGGCCAGCATGCACGACTCGTTGACGGGTCTCCCGGCCCGGGGGCTCTTCGAGCAATCTCTCCATCGGGAACTGGCGGCCACGTCGCCCGCAGTCGCCGGGCTCAGCATCCTGTACCTCGACATCGACGACTTCAAACGCACGAACGACACGCTCGGACACCACGCCGGCGATGTCGTGATGCGTCATGTGGCCTCGGTTCTTCTGGAGGTCGCCGGAGAATCGGATGTCGTCGCCCGATTCGGGGGAGACGAATTCGTCGTCCTCCTCACCCATCAGCAGGGCGGGACGCAGGCACAGGATGTCGCCGCCCGCATCCGTCAGAAGCTCGCAGAGCCGCTGCGGCTGAGTGGTCGGGACATCTTCGTCTCCGCCTCCATCGGGATCGCCGTGAGCGCCGACATCGACCCTGCGCTGCCGGCCGAACTGAAGGCGCAGAGCCTCATCACCGCGGCCGACACGGCGATGTACCGGGAGAAGGCCGCCCGGCGGGGAGCTCCTGAGCGATTCATGCATCCGCGCGAACTGAGCATCGACACGGCGCTGCACGGAGCCGTGGGCCGAGGAGAGATCGCCACCCATTTCCAACCGCAGCTCGACGTTCGGAGCAACACCGTCACCGACGTCGAGGCGTTGGCCCGCTGGTGGAATCCTGAGCTGGGTGACATCTCCCCGGCGGAGTTCATCCCGATCGCGGAGAAGAACGGCGTGATCCACGAGATCGGGCTGGAGGTGTTCCGGCAGTCGTTCGCCCTGGTACGCGACTCGCTCGCATCAGGCCACCCCGTGGCCGTGTCGATCAACGTACCGGTGATCCAGCTGATGGAGCAGGGTTTCGTCGACACGATCACCGCCTTGGTGGCCGCGCACGGCATCCCCGCGAATCTGGTGAAGATCGAACTGACGGAGTCACAGCATCTGACGGATGTTCCGCAGGTCATCGCGCGGCTGCAGGCCATCCGGGACCTCGGTATCGGGGTGTCGCTGGACGACTTCGGCACTGGCAACACCTCCCTCATCGAGCTGTACGACCTTCCGCTGACGGAGCTGAAGATCGACCGGGCCTTCATCCAGAAGGACGGCCCGGTCGGGGAAGCCCTGATCGGCGGCCTCGTCGGAATGGCCCATCAGATCGACATCGCCGTCGTGACGGAGGGCATCGAGACACCGCAGCAGTTCGAGGTCGTGAGTCGCCTCGGCTCGGACCGCCTGCAGGGCCATCACATCGCCCGCCCGATGGGTCGCGACGATCTCCTCGCCTGGCTGAAGCGCTTCGAGGACCCGTCCTCTCGCGCGTGAATGTAGATCCAGGTCGATGTCGGAGCCCCTTGCGGCTTGGTACCGTGACGGCATGAATCGCAGCGGAGACAGGCGAGGCCGGCACGCGGCCGGTGCGGCCGTCCTGCTCGCCGCGGCGCTCACGGTGACGGGATGCACGGCCGGGGGCTCGGGATCCACCGCCACGACCCCCGCGACCCCGTCGTCGACCGGGGCGCCCACGGCATCCGAGGCCGGGGCATCCGCCGACGAAGCGCTCGCCGCCGGCATCCGCGAGACGGTCACCGACCGCATGGACGAGTGGGGCCTGCGAGCGGTGATCGTCCGCGCCGTGAGAGGCGAGCAGCCGATCCTCACAGAGGCATTCGGCGAGTCGATGACGGGTGTTCCCGCGACGACGGACATGCACTTCCGCAACGGCGCGGTCGCCATCTCGTACGTCGCGACCGCTCTGCTCCAGCTCGTCGACGAGGGAACGGTGACGCTCGACGACACGCTGGGCAGGTGGCTCCCCGACGTGCCGAATGCCGATCGGGTGACCCTCGGGCAGCTCGGGCAGATGACGTCGGGCTACGCCGACTATGTGCAGGATGCCGGGTTCCTGGCGCAGCTGGAGGCCGATCCGTTCCGCCAGTGGGCGCCGGAGGAGCTCGCCGCCTTCGGCACGGCCCAGCCGCTGATCTACGAGCCCGGCACGAACTGGAACTACTCGCATACGAACTACGTGCTCCTGGGGCTCGCGCTGGAGAAGATCACGGGGGAGCCGATGGAGCTGCTGCTGCAGGAGCGGGTGCTCGATCCACTCGGCCTCGAGAACACGAGGGCCTCGAGCACTCCCGCCATCGAGGAGCCGGTGCTGCACGCCTTCACCGCGGAACGGCGCCAGTCGCTCGGCATCCCCGCCGGCACATCCTTTCTCGAGGAATCGACCTACTGGAACCCGTCGTGGACCATCACCCGCGGAGCCATCCAGTACACCGACATCGTCGACCTGACCCGCACCGCCCGCGCCATCGGCACCGGCGAGCTCCTTTCGCCGGCATCGCACGACGAGCAGCTGAATCTCGACACCCGAGGCCGCTCGTCGACGATCGACGGATGCTCGACCTGCTTCCCGCACTCCGCCATCTACACATACGGCATCGGCGTGGTGATGATGGGCGACTGGATCCTGCAGAACCCGATGTTCAGCGGCACCGCCGCCGTCGAGGCCTACCTCCCCGATGAAGACATCTCGCTCGCGGTCGCGGTGACCTTCGAGGAGACCGCGTTCGACGAGGACGGCGGGGTGCCGAACCGCGCCACCGACCTCTTCCGCGCCCTCGCCGGCGTCGTCGCTCCCGGCTCCGCGCCGCCCACCCGCTGACCCGTCCGGCCTGGTGCCCCCGACCCGCCGACCCGCACGGCCCGGCGTCCTCGGCCCGGCGCCCCCGGCCCGCGCCGGACTAGCCGCGCACGGCTGCGCGGATGCGGTCGACCGGGAACTTCGGAGAACGGTCGGCGTAGAGCAGACCGTTCGTCTCCTGGCCGGTGTCGGTGAGCTGCGTGTAGCAGAAGCCGGCGAGCGGTTCGGCCGATCCGACGGCGAGGAGGATGGCGCTCACCTGCGTCTCGAACGACGCCGCATCGTGGGCGCTCGAGTAGCCCCAGTCGCCGGAGGTGCCCGTGTCGAGACTCACACCGCCGAACTCGGTCAGCATGATCGGGCGCGCGGCGCGCGGCTCCGCGGGTTCGGCCGACAGGCGCCTGCCCGCCGGGCCGAAGCCGCGAATCATCCTCTGCAGGCCCACGGTGCTGCCGTAGCGGTCGGCGAGCGTGGCGGGGTCGGCCTCGTAGTCGTGGATGGTCATGATGTCGGAGTCGGTGTGCTCCCATCCGTCGTTGGAGATCACCGGTCGGGTGCCGTCGAGTGCCCGGGTCAGGTCGGCGACCGCCCGGCTGAAGGCGCGCTGGCGGGGATCGTGCGAGATGTGCTGCACCCCCCAGCTCTCGTTCAACGGCACCCAGGCGATGATCGAGGGGTGCGAGCAATCGCGTTCCAGCACGGCGGTCCACTCCGAGACCAGGGCGCCGATCGCCTTCGAGTCGAAGGCGTAGGCGCTGGCCGTCTCGCCCCAGAGCATCAGTCCGAGCCGATCGGCCCAGTAGAGGAAGCGCGGGTCTTCGACCTTCTGGTGAACGCGGGCGGCGTTGAAGCCGAGTTCGAGGATCAGCTCGACCTCGCGCTGCAGCATCGCCGCCGTTGCGGCGAGGTGGGTCTCGGGCCAGTAGTTCTGCGCCAGCACCGACCGCAGGTAGAGGGGGCGATCGTTCAGCAACAGGGATTCATCCGACGTCGCGACGCTGCGGAGACCGAGATAGCTCGACACGGCGTCGGATGGCGCACCGTCGCGCTCGTGCGGCTGCACCGAGATCCGGGCCCCGATCAGGGTCGGATCGTCGGGGCTCCAGAGGAGTTCCTCGTATTGCTGACCGTTGAGCTGCCGGGGGATGACCAGCCGGATCGAGACCAGGCATTCGCCCATCGTCTGCACGGTCGTGGAGGCGATGGGCTCGCCGTCATGGGTGAGGGTGACGTTCACCGAGTCGCTGGGCGCGACGGGCCCGCTCAACCGGATGTCGGCTTCCACTGTGGATGTCGTCAGATCGGATCGCCAGCTGACCGATTCGATCGACACCGAGGGCACCCACTCGAGCCAGACGGGCTGCCAGATGCCGGTCGTGCGGTGGTACCAGATGGTGTGGGGTTCTTCACGCCAATCCTGCTTCCCCCTCAGCGTCGAGACATCGCCCGGCACGTCCACGGCGCGGACGATGAGCGTGACCTCGCCGTCCTGAGCGCGCACGAGGCGGGTGATGTCGGCCGAGAACGGTGTCTGTCCGCCCGTGTGCGTCGCCACGAGCTGCCCGTTCACCCACACGTCGGCGGCGTGGTCGACGGCGCCGAAGTGCAACAGCACCCGTCCTGGGGCGGAACCCGCCTCCGCGGGGGCGCCCGCCGCCTGCAGCTCGCTCGCGCCGAAGGTGCGCCGGTACCACGCTCCCGGGTGGAACCCGGTCTCGTGGATGCCCGACGCAGGTGATTCGGGGGGAAACGGCACTTCGATCCGCCGGGAGAACGGCACGTCGTCGTGCTCGTACTCCAGCTCGTCGTCCCACGCGAAATCCCAGGTTCCGGTGAGGTCGTGCCAGTGGGAGCGCATCAGCTGCGGCCTCGGGTAGGTGCCATCCTGCGTCGTCGCGTCGGGGAGTGCCGGGAGTGCTGGAGGGGCGGACGCCGGGGTGGTGGATGGCGGGGTCGTGGTCATTGCGCAGGTCCTTTCGTGCTGGCCCGATGGGCGATCGTGAAGCCGACGGTGTGCATCCCCGGTTCGGGGGGCTGCGCGAACAGCAGATCGATCGCCCTCGCGACGAGCTCGCCGGTGTTCGGCGAGACGGAGCTCAGTGTCGGTGTGCTGTAGCGCCCTTCCTCGATGTCGTCGAAGCCGATCACGGCGACGTCGTCGGGCACCCGCACATTCGCGGTGGCCAGAACGTGCATCGCACCGAGGGCGAGCAGATCGTTGAAGGCGAAGATCGCGTCGGGTTGCAGGCCCTCGCTCAGGATCCTCCGGGCGGCTCGGGCGCCGTCTTCGCGGTGAAAGGCGTCCACCGGGAGGATCAACGACTCGTCGACGGGGATTCCCGCTTCCTCCAGCGCGGCTCGGTAGCCGGCGAGCCGCAGCAGTGCCGTCTCGTTCGGACCCTCGTCCTGGGCTCCGATCGCGGCGATCCGCCGGCATCCGATCGACAGCAGGTGCTGGGTGGCCGCCTTCGCCGCGGCCGTGTTATCGACGGTGACGTGCGGGAAGGTGCTGGTGCCGATGTGCTCGCCCAGCAGCACGAGCGGGGTGCTGTCGCGACGCCCTTCGAGGTCGCTCGCCCCGAGCGCGAGGGGGCTCAGGATGATGCCGTCGACCGCCGTGGCGCCGATGCCCTCGCTGATCTTGCGCTCGACCTCGGCGAGCCCGTCGGTCTGGTTCACCAGCACGGTGATCAGGCGCCCCTGGGCCTCCCGCACCAGCGAGGCGGCGAGCTCGGCGAAGTACGGCTGGCTGAGCTCGGGAACGGCGAGGGCGATCATGCCGCTCCGGCCGCTGCGCAGCTGCCGGGCGGCGGCGTTCGGCCGGTAGCCGACCTCGACGAGCGCCACCTGCACGCGCTCGCGCAGTTCGGCCGTCACCCAGCCGGTTCCGTTCACCACGTTCGACACCGTCTTGGCCGAGACTCCGACGCGATCGGCGACGTCTTTCAGTGTGGGCCGCGCCATTGCCGACCTCCTTTCCGCATCGATCCCAAGGAGAAATTACTGTCACGATAATGCCTTGTTCAACGATTACCGTTCATGTATAACGGTATTTGTCCTCTCGTTCAACGTTGAACGACACACGAAGGAGAAAGTCGATGAAGACACAGCACCGACGCCGTTCACGGGAACGGCGTTCATTCCACCGCGTTCGACCGCTCGCCGTGGTGGCCGCTCTGGCCATCTCGGGCCTCGCGCTCGCCGGCTGCACCGGCCAGGGCTCGGGCGGCGGCAGCAGCGATCAGACGGATGCCTCCGGCAAGATCACCCTCGACTTCTGGAACGGGTTCACCGGCCCCGACGGCCCCGCACTGCAGAAGGTCATCGACGACTTCAACGCCTCGCAGGACGGCGTGGAGGTCAAGGCCAACATCATGCCGTGGGACACCCTCTACCAGAAGGTGCTCACTTCGGTCGCCGGCAACGACGGCCCCGACATCATCGCCATGTCGGCCTCGCGCATGCCGCAGTTCGCCAGCGAGGGCCTGTTCGAACCGCTCGACGACTACTACACCGACGCCGGCAACGACACCGAGGCCCTCGCCACGGCGGCGGTCGACGCCTCCGTGTTCGACGGCGTCAACTACGGGGTGCCGGTGAACTTCACGCCCATGATGATGTACTACAACAAAGACCTCTTCACGGCCGCCGGCCTCGACCCCGAGGCTCCGCCCACCACGTGGGACGAGCTGGCCGCCATGGTGCCCAAGCTCACCGTCGACGAGAACGGCGACGGCAAGCCCGAGCAGTTCGCCATGGCCCTCGGCGACCACGAGACGGTCCCCGTCTTCGCCTCGCTGCTGTGGGGCACGGGCGGCGGCATCGCCAACGCCGACGGCACGAAGTCGACCCTCGGCGACCCCGCCTCGATCAAAGCGCTCGACTTCTGGGTGTCGCTCATCCGCGACCAGAAGGCCACGCAGATCGGCATGACGGGTGCGGATGCCGACAAGCTGTTCCAGACCCAGAAGGCCGCGATCGAGATCGTGGGCCCGTGGATGACGACCGGGTTCGACGAGGCCGGTCTCAACTACGGTCTCGCCAAGCCCCCGGCGGGCCCGAGCGACGAGGCGGTGCTCGCCGACGTCGTGTCGATGGGTCTGCCCGCCGGCACGAGCGACGCCCAGAAGGAGGCGGCCTACGAGTTCTTCGCCTACTGGAACTCGGCCGAGGGCCAGACCACCTGGGCCGACGGATCCGGCTTCCCGCCGAACCGGGCCGACGTCGCCGACAAGGTGACGGCGAGCCCCTACCCGGCCATCTTCGGAGCGGCCGACGTCACGGATGTCTCCAAGACCCTGCTGCCCGGCGTCGCCAGCGGCGGGCCGATCATGGAGACCATCTTCAACCCCTCGGTGCAGAAGGCGCTCAACGGCGAAGGCTCGGTCGAAGACATCTTCGCCGCGGCATCCGCCCAGGTGCAGGCCGAACTCGACAAGTGATCCACTCGGAGGGCGGGTGCTTCCGGCGCCCGCCCTCCGCGAAAGGCACCCCATGACGACCACCGCAGAGCGCCCCGCCGTTCAGCTCCCGCCGCCGCCCAAGCGCCGCCGGCCCCTGTTGCGGGTGAGCGGCCGCCGCTCGCTCACCGCCTGGCTCTTCCTCACGCCGACCCTGCTCATCCTGATCGCCTTCACGGTCTACCCGATGGTGCAGGCGCTGTACCTGTCGTTCACCGACTACAACCTCATCCGTGCGGCCCAGTGGGTGGGCCTGGACAACTACATCGAGCTGCTCTCCGACGACGCGTTCTGGAACGCGTTCGGCAACACGGTGCTGTACGCCGCCGTGGTCACCCCGGTCACGGTCGTGCTGGCGCTCGCCTTCGCGCTGATGCTCAACCAGGCGTTCGTCGGCCGGGCTTTCGCCCGCACCGCGATCTTCCTGCCGTTCATCGTGTCGCTCGGCATCATCGCGATCGCCTGGGCGTTTCTGCTCGACCCGAACATCGGCCTGCTCTCGCACTGGCTGAGCCTCGTGGGGATCGTTCCCGAGCAGGGCTGGCTGAGCGACCCGCGCTACGCGATGGCCGCGGTGATGGCCGTGGGCGTGTGGAAGAACGTCGGCTTCTACATGGTGATCTTCCTCGCCGGGCTGCAGTCGATCCCGGTCGACATGTACGAGGCGGCGCGGCTCGACGGCGCCGGGGTGTGGCAGCGCTTCCGCAACGTCACGCTTCCGCTGCTGTCGAACCAGACGCTGCTCGTGTCGGTCCTGGCCCTCATCGCGACGCTGCAGGCCTTCGACCAGATCTACGTGATGACCCGGGGCGGGCCCTTCTTCCGCACCGAGACGCTCGTGATGCTGGTCTACCGCGAGGGATTCCAGGAGCTGCGCTTCGGCTACGCCTCGGCGATCTCGTTCGTGCTCGTGATCTTCGTGTTCATCCTCTCGATGGTGCAGTTCGGCTATCTCCGACGCAAGCAGGTGACCTACTGATGGCGATCACGGCTACGAGGCCGACCGGTGCCGGCAAGCCCGCCGGGCCCGGCACGACGACCACCGCATCCGCTCGCCGCCGGCGCCCGGTGAACACCCGCCGCGCTGCGAAATGGCTGCTCGCCATCACCTCCATCGCCATCGGTCTGCTGATGCTGCTGCCGATCATCTGGATGGTGTTCACCGCCTTCAAGCCCGAGAGCGACATCGTGAGCGCCCCGCCGACCCTGTGGCCGCGCGAGCTCACCCTCGAGCACTTCGCCGAGGTGTGGGAGCGCATCCCGTTCGCCCGTCTCTACGTGAACACCATCGTCTTCGCCGGCAGCGTCACGCTCATCTCGCTGCTGTTCGACTCGATGGCGGCGTACGCGCTTGCCCGTCTGCCGTTCAAGGGGCGGGCGGTGGTGATGGTGCTCATCCTGCTGTTGCTCATGCTGCCGTTCCAGGTGACGCTCATCCCGCTCTACGACATGCTGAACGGGATGGGGCTCACGAACACGCTCCCGGGCCTGATCATCCCGAGGATGACGAACGCGTTCGGCATCTTCTTCCTCACCCAGTTCTTCTTGTCCCTCCCGAAAGACCTGGAGGAGGCGGCACGGATGGACGGGGCATCCGAGTGGCGCATCTACTGGGGCATCATCCTGCCCCTGTCCCGCCCGGCCCTGCTGACCCTCGGGCTCTTCCACTTCCAGTACAACTGGAACGACCTGCTCTGGCCGCTCGTGATGTCGTCGTCGGTGGAGACCTCCACGTTGCCGGCCGGACTCGCGCTGTTCATGGGGCAGCACGTGGTGGAGTACGGGCTTCTGATGGCCGGGTCGCTCTTGGCGATGCTCCCCGTCATCCTGTTCTTCCTCCTCATCCAGCGCAGCTTCGTGGCGGGCATCGCCACCACGGGCCTCAAATGACGAAAGGATGCCGCGTGAGCGACACCCCCTGGTACCTCGAAGACCGCCTGCACTACGGCGTGGGCATCGAAGACACCTTCATTCCGCAGGAGGCCGTCGGCCACCGCAAGCTCGACGAGTACGAGCTCACCCAGCACTACGCCCGCTGGCGCGACGACCTCGACCTGGTGGCCGAGAGCGGGGCCGAGTTCGTGCGCTGGGGCATCCCCTGGTACCTCGTGGAACCGCGGCCGGGGGAGTTCGACTGGTCGTGGCTCGACCAGGTCGCCGAGCGGATGCGCGAGCTGAAGCTGCGCTGCATCGTCGACCTCATGCATTACGGCACCCCGCTGTGGCTCGACAACTCGTTCATCAACGCCTCCTACCCCGAGCGGGTGGCGTCGTACGGGCGCGCGGTCGCCGAGCGCTACCGTGACGTCTTCACCGACTTCACGCCTCTCAACGAACCGGTGGTCAATGCCGAGTGGTGCGGCGAGAACGCCAAGTGGCCGCCGTATCTCTCGGGCCACGACGGCTTCATCAAGGTCACGATGCAGCTGGCGCGCGGCATGGTGCTCACGCAGCAGCAGATCGCCGCGGTGCATTCGGAGGCCACCTTCGTGCACGTCGACGCCGGCTTTCTGTATAGAGGCGCGGGGGAGTCGCCGCTGCTCTCCCGCGAGCTGCTCGAGGAGCGCCGCTTCATCGCCCTCGACCTCATCACCGGCCGGTTCGACGCCGACGCTCCGCTGCATCCGTGGCTGACGTCGCACGGGGTCACGGAGGCGGAGCTGCAGTGGTTCCGCGACAACGCGGTCACGCCCGACGTGATCGGCGTGAACTACTACCCCCACTTCACCACGGGCGAGTTCATCGACGGCAGGCTCACTCCGGTGCGCAACGACGGCGGTGGTCTCCGCACCCTCATCTCGCTGTACTCCGACCGCTACGGCATCCCGATCGCCGTCACCGAGACGTCGCTGGTGGGCACTCCCGCCGAGAAGATCGAGTGGATGCGCGAGTCGGGAGAGGTGCTCGCCACGCTGCGGGCGGAGGGGCACCCGATCATCGGATTCACCTGGTTCCCGTTCTTCTCGATGGTCGACTGGCTCTACCGCTTCGACCAACTGAAGCCCGACGACTGGATGCTCGAGTTCGGCATCGTCGACCTGGTGCGCGGGGCCGACCTCGGCCTCGTGCGCGTGCGCAACGAGGCCTTCGACGTGTTCAGGCGGGCCGCCCTCGCCGCGCGCCAGACCTGACGGCGCGACGCCGCGACTCGCGATCCGGGGAGCGCTAGGGTGCTGGTCATGGGGGATGAGCAGTCCGGCACGCCGGCGGATGCTTCGGCGGAGCGGGCGGCCGCCGTCGCCGCGACACTGGCGGAGATCATCGCGATGGTTCGCGAGTACGAGCTTCCGAGCTGGGAGAGGGCTCTCGAGCACGACCGTCGCCGCGTGATCGCCGGTGAGGTCGAGGTGTACGCCGTGCTGCGCTACCGCCTCGACGGGCGGTACGGCCTCTCGGAGGTGCGGATGGGCTTCGGCGATCGCGCGCTGAACGCGCGGCTGGACGGGTTGCGCATCCGCCTCCGGAACCTTCTCGCCGAAGCTGAGGCTGAGGCTGAGCCGATGCCGGTCGCCGAGGAGCCTGTGGATCCGGGTCCCGCGCAGTACGGCGTGAGGGTTGAGCGGGAACCCGCGCCGCGCTTCGTGCGCACGCTCATGGCCGCCGACTACCCCGTGGGAACGATCCGGCGGGGTGAGGACGGTCGTCTCGTGCGGTCGACCTTCTCCGTGCTGGACCACGACGGGGGCGGACGCCTGAGGCTGTGGGTGCGGATCTGGAGCCCCGTGGAGCCGGTGAGTATCGAGGAGTACCGGTCGCTGAGGGCTGCGTGCATCGGATGGTGGATCACTCTGGCGGCGGTGCCCGCCGTGGTCGTCGGTGCGGGCGTGGCCGGCCTGCGATCGGATGTCTGGCTCGCTGTGCTTTTCGCCGCCGCGATCCTCATGCCGGCGGCCGCCGTGATGGCGGGGGTGACCGAGCGCCGACGCTCGGCGGTGGTCGCCCTGTACAGCGAGAAGACGCGAACGTGGGTCAGCCCCAGGAGTCGCGGCTCCCGGCTGCACCGCGTCGCCCCCCATTCCACCGCCGCCGCCCGGGCCGCACACGCGGCAGCCGACGAGGCCGCGATCGACGAGCGGATGCTTCGGCGACTCACCAGGCGCGGCGGCACGGGTGCGCCGGGCGCCGGTGCGTCCGGAACGTGGGAGGTGTTCCTGTCGTGCGCCGACGAGCCTGGAGCCCGGATACTGGCCCTCGCCGCCGTGCAGGACTCCTGGGAGCTGCGATTCGTGGGCCCCGACGATTCGGGATCGCGCTGGATGATCATCCTCGAGCGTGACGTAGTGGGTCTCGGCGCGCTCGAGGTGAGCGCAGCGCGCACGCGCTTCACATCGCTCACCGCGACCGTCCGCCAGGGATCCTATGACGGCTGGCAGCTCGAGAACTGATCACCGCCACGGGCATCAGCCCGTGCCTTGCCGTCGGGCCCTCGGGTCGTCAGCGGCGGAAGTAGGCGTTCGCGCTGCGGGTGTAGAGCAGGATGATGCCGAGCAGGGCGAGGAGCCCGTTGAGCAGACCCTGCCAGACGCTCGTCGGCACGGCGATGAGGAGGTAGACGGCGCTCGCCAGGTTGAGGGCCAGCACGATCGTGGTCAGCACCCGGGCGATCTGGCTGCCCCGCAGGAGAGCGGCGCCGACCACGATCGTGATCACGCCGAGCACGATCGCCACGATGGCGGTGGCCGTGAGTGTTCCGACCGAAGCGGGCACGCCGTTCACCTCGGCCGTCGTCGAGGCGGTGATCAGGCCGATGACGCCGCCGATCACCTGCAGCGCGCCGGAGATCCAGACGATCACCGCCACCAGGGTGACTCCACCAGGTCGTTTCACGGCTGCCCTCCTTCTCGAGCCGGCGCGGTCCGGCCCGTGTCGAGCATCACCCTACTGGTGTTGAACGGCGAACGCTCGGCCGGGCCGCGGCGTCGTCCATCCGGCGGTGTCCGCTCGAACCGCAGGCCGTCGTCAGTGCACCGGTCCGGCTTCCAGCGCGGCTCGCACCGACCGCGGCTCGCGACCGAGGAGCGTGCCGAGCAGCGGGTCGACGCCGGCGAAGAAGCCCTCGCGCGCGGCCCGGTACATACCGAGCGTGAAGCGGGCCATCATCTCCGGGCGCCCGGCGGCGACCTGGCTCGCGACCCATTCCTCGTCGTCGACGACGACCCGTGCGATCGAGCGGCCGGCGATCTCCGACGCCATCACGGCGACGTCGTCGAGCGTGGGGGCGGATGCGGCGGTGAGCGTGACCGGGCCGTCGTAGGCGCCGTCCGAGGCGATGACGATCGCGGCGGCCTCCGCCTCATCGCCGCGCGAGGTCCACGACACGGGCCCGTCGGCGGGCACCGCCATGACGGCGGACTCGCGCCACGGGCCGGTGAGCCAGCTCAGGCTGTGGGCGTAGAAGCCGTTGCGCAACGACGTCCACGCGACGCCCGAGTCGGCGAGCAGCTGCTCGGTCGCGGCGTGGTCGCGGCCGGGCCCGAACGGGGTGTCGAGCGCGGCGCCCTGATGGCTCGTGTACAGGATGCGGCCTGCGCCGACGGTGACCGCGGCGTCGATGGCGGTGCGATGGAGGGTGACCGCATCCGCAGCCGGATCGCTCGAGGACACCAGCAGCAGTTGCTCGGCGCCGTCGAAGGCGGCGGG
Source organism: Herbiconiux sp. (assembly GCF_023264855.1). Classification (GTDB taxonomy): domain Bacteria; phylum Actinomycetota; class Actinomycetes; order Actinomycetales; family Microbacteriaceae; genus Herbiconiux. The sequence continues at coordinate 38,728 of NZ_JAHFUW010000021.1, forward strand.
CAGCGAGGCGGCATCCGCATAGTCGCCGTAGCGAACCTCGACGCCCCGGTCGGCGAAGCGCTGAGCCTTGGCGACGTCGCGGGCGACGACCGCGATCTCGCTGGCGGCGATCCGCTCGAGCAGGTGGTCGACGGTTGCTCCGTTGAGGGCGCCCGTGGCGCCGGTGACGATGATCATGGTTGCTCTCTTCGTGTTATCGATGGAATCATCACGACAGTATCACTGGAATCACACTGTTACCAACCGAGTGTTACCGTTGATACATGGATGACGCCCTCGACACCCGCCGGAGCAGTCGAGCGCGCATCATCGAGGCCGCTGCGCAGTTGCTCAAGGAGCAGGGGCCGACGGCGGTCACCACGCGTGCGGTCGCCATCGGTGCGGGGGTGCAGCCGCCCGCCATCTACCGCCTCTTCGGTGACAAGGACGGCCTGCTCGAAGCGGTAGCCGAACACGTGATGACCACCTACGTGGAGGCGAAGGCGGGCATCGTCGACGCGGCCGCCGCCGACGGCATCGACCCGCTCGACGACCTGCGAGCCGGCTGGCAGACGCAGCGGGAGTTCGGCCTGGCGAACCCCGACATCTTCCGCCTGCTGAGCGAGCCCGGCCGCGTGCTGACCTCGCCCTCGGCGGCTGCGGGTCGGCGCGTGCTGGAGAAGCGGATCCGCCGCGTCGCCGAGTCCGGCCGCCTCCGGGTCAGCGAGCAGCGCGCCATGGGCCTCGTGCAGGCGGGCGGCGTCGGCACCATCCAGACACTCCTCGCGACCCCGCCCGAGCAGCGCGACCCCGGCCTGGGGGAGGCCATGTTCGAGGCCGTGCTGGCGCAGATCCTCACCGACCCACCCGCGCGCGATCCCGACGACACGCTCGCGGCGACGGTCGCCTTCCGGGCGATCGCACCCTCGCTCACGGCGCTCAGCGCCTCGGAGCGCCACCTCCTGACGGAATGGCTCGACCGGGCTCTCGCCGCCGAGTAGCGCAGGGTCGCCGATTCCGATCAGGAGTCGACCAGTGTTCCGCGGTGGGCGCGCAGCGCGCCCCGAGACGATCTACTCGGCGACGGCGACGGCGACGGCGACGGCGAGGAGCTCGAGCATCGCGATGCGCGTCTCAGGGTGGATGTTCGCCCGATCCTGTTTTACAATCGTGGCAGCGTCGCGTGCCGGTGGCAGTCCGTGTCAGGCATGGAGGCGCCGAACCGAAGGATCACTGATGCGTGCGTCACTCCCTTCGTCGTCGCGTGACTGAGTGCGACACGACCAGGCTCATCGCCTGGAGCGACGAACTCCGCGCGGTGCACACGCGCATCCGCGAGGCTCTGCGGATCACTCGCGACGCCTTGGGCGATGGCGGGTCTCCGGCGCAGGCCGGACGCGATCTGCTCATCTACTGCCACGGCTTCTGCGCGGCTCTGGATGGCCACCACCGGGGCGAAGACCGCGCCCTGTTCCCGGCTATCGAAGAGGCTCGTCCCGATTTGGCGCCCGTGCTGAGGGCGCTCGAAAGGGACCACTCGATGATCGGCCACCTGCTCGGCGGTCTGCGCGATGCCGTCGAGCGGATGGCGTCGCCGGCCGAGCTCAGCCGTCATGTGGAGGGCGTGGCGGCGATCATGGAGAACCACTTCCGCTACGAAGAGCGGCAACTCCTCGAGATCTTGGAGGGCCTGGAGCTGCACGTCGCGGTCGAGGACGCGCTCGGTCCGCTCTGAGCTCGATCGCCATCGATGCCACCTCCTGGGATGCTCACTCGGGTGCGCGACTCCGCCCGTGCGAGTGCCCGATCTCGAGCGGGCCGGCCTCCGGGCGGAGGATGACCTTCGACAGGTACAGCGGCCGCGAGCCCAGGTGGATCGTCTGCGTCACGATCAGAACGGGCGACGACGGCCGGATCTGCAGCAGCTTGGCGCGCACGACCCCTGGGGTGCCGACGGTGACTTCCGACCGTCCGCCGCCGACGGCCGCACCGAGTTCTGCCGTCAGGCTGCCGAGAAGCGTTCGCCCGGGGTCGGCGCTCTCCACCAGTCTCTGCGCCTGGGTTCCGAAGGACTGGAGACTCCGGCCGGCCGGCAGATGCTCCTGCACCAGGGCGAGGGGCTCACCGTCGCCGGACGGCGACAGCACCGACTCGATGAACCAGCTCGACGACTGCGGCGTGATCCCGAGTCCTTCCGCGATGAATGACGCCGACTCCTGCTGCAGCGTCACCTCGGTGCGGTGAACGGCGAGGTCGGGAAATCGGATGCCCAGAATCGACTCCATCGAACGCAGGCGCTCGAAGCCCACGGCAGGGAGGTCGCCGGAGACCACGCGGCCGATTCCCCGGCGTGACCGCAGCAGGCCGTCCTCTTCCAGCAGCAGCAGCGCCTCGCGCACCACAGTGCGACTGACCTCCATCGCGTCACCCACTTCGCTCTCGCTCGGCAGGAGCGATTCCGGCGGCAGCGCGCCGGACCGGATGGCGCCGGCGATCCGGTCGTAGACCTCCACCCGCAACGGAACTCCGGGACGTGCGGTGATGGACCCCTGCAGAACGGACACGGGACAATCAAAACATATGAATGTGTCAGACTAGCCTGTATGACAAGCTCGTCTTACCCAGTGGTCGCGGTTCTGCGCACCAGGCACACCGGGTACCTCCTGTCCACCTCGCTGCTGGGTCGTCTTCCCGGTGCGATGGCTGCGCTCGCGCTCGTGCAGCTCGTGCGCTCCACGAGCGGCGACTTCGGCTTCGCCGGGCTCATCACCGCGGTCTACGTGGTCGCCGGCGCGGTGGGGCAGCCGCTTCTCGGCCGGCTCATCGACCGCGTCGGGCAGGTCGCCGTTCTGGCCGTCAGCGGCATCCTGAGCTTTCTCGCCTTCACCGGCATGGCGCTGACGCTCGAACCGCTGCCGGGACTGGCGGTGGCGCTCGCCGCGGCCGCCGGGATGTTCACGCCGCCGCTCGAGCCGGCCCTCCGGGCCCTGTGGCCGCGACTCGTGGCCCCTGGCCCGCAGCTGAAGGCGGCGTTCAGTCTGGATGCCGGCGCCCAGGAGATCATCTTCATCCTCGGACCGCTGCTCACCGTCGTGGGCATCGCGGTCTTCGGTCCGGTGGGTAACCTGCTGTTCGCGGGTGGGCTCGGCCTGGTCGGCGCGCTCGCCTTCATCCTCAACCCTGCGCCGCGCGCGGCCTCGGCCCAGCGCCGCAGTGGAGGTGCCGCCCACCCCGGCGTCCGCTCGCCCATCCTCATTCCGGCTGTCGCGCGGGTCGCCGTGTTCACGTTCGGCATCGGCGTGCCCGTCGGTGCGCTGACCATCGTCGCCACCGCCTCCGAGGCGGCTCGCATGAGCGAGGGACTCGCCGGGTGGATCCTCGCCGTGAACGCGGTCGGCGCCCTCGTCGGCGCCACCGTCGTCGGCATCCGTCCCCTCGGGTCCACACCGGCCCGCCTCCTCACCGTGTGCGGCGCGCTTCTCGCCCTCGGCTACCTCCCGCTCGCCGCGACCGCGCTTCCCATGTGGGCGTACGTCGCCGCCGCCGGCATCTCCGGCCTGATGCTCCCGCCGACCCTGGGCCAGGTCTTCGAGCGGATCTCGCAACTCAGCCCCGCCGCCGCCCTCACCGAGGCGAACGGCTGGGTCGTCAGCGCCATGACCCTCGGAGTCGGTGCGGGCACCCTCGCGGCGGGCGCGGTCGTCGGTGCCGCCGGCACCTCCGCGGTGGCGTGGATCGTGCTCGGCGCCTCGGCCCTCACGGCACTCCTCTCCTTGATCGCGCTGCCGACCCGAACTGCCGTCGTCGCGCCGACGCTCTCGGCGTAGCCCTCGGGGAGTGAAGTCTCTGTCTTGCTTTGAGTCGCGCTGAGCTCCGGAGACTCAGCCATCGGCGAGCTGATCTCCGATCCGCTCAACAGCCGAGTGGTGTTCCACCGCAACCGCTCTGCCATGCGCGGTGGCGATCCGCGCGGCGGCTCGATCGACCCCAGTGCGGCGTCCAGCGATGTGAGCGTTTCCGCCACGATGGCGGATGCTCGGGATCGCGAGAGCACGCTCCACGAGGCGACTTCGGCCAGCAGCCGCTCCACCGATATCCGGCGATGATCGAAGATCCCATCGATCGCCAAGGCGAGGTTCCAGTTGATGAGCCCGTCCCGAAACAGGTCGGGCATCGCGTCGTACACCAGGGAGACCTCGGTTCCCGATGGGCCGATCGAGGCCGAGGGCCCGCACCAGGTCCTCCTGATGGTGGAGGAGGACGCGTTCCCCGTCGAGCTCACGGTCGAGTCGCTCGATGGCGAGGTGCGTGGTACGGCCGGCAGTGCGAATCCGGCTGTCCTAACGCGAAAGGTCGATTTCGCGGGCGAGGAGATGGCTGTGGCCGGGAATGTTGAACGGCTATCGTCGGGGATGCCTTGATCGCTGTCACCCTGGGCCTGCTTCAGCCGGGCGGAGAGCTGTGCGTCAGTGAGGGTCTCGTAGCGGTGAGAGGCCTTGGTGTCCTCGTCTGACGGGCGCAGAGTCACGGCGCCGGCGATCGATCCGCCGAATTCGCTCAGGAGCGCGAACTGATCGTCCTTGTCGATGCGGGGCGTGGCCGCCATCTGCTCTCGGTGACTGCCCTCGGGCACGTAGCCACCGAGAAAGTTGGAGACCCGATCGGATGCAGGTCGCCGCCCGGGCAGGGCCGTGAACGGTTCACTCAGCAGGACGTGCTGACGGTACCCGCGATGCATGTTCACCGTGAAACGGGTGCAACACCGTGTAATCACGCAAGGCGAGCCACTCGGCCAGGTCGGCCTGGGGCGGCCCGGCGTCTTCCCGGGCGGCTCGGATGACGGCGGCGACATCACATGGTTTCCTCGCAATCAGCGATGGCACACGAGTCTCTCGGAATGGGCGTTTCTCGCCGGTGGGGCGCTCGGCGTCGCTGCAGGCCGATCGGGCAGCACGACGGAGAGCTGCTGCGAGAAGGTCAGTCCTGCTGCGAGAACGCGGAGTCGAATGACGCTTGCGGGGCTCTCCAGATCAGAGAGCGGACGAACTCGAGTGCCTCGGGAGCGCCATGCAGGCGGTCCATGCCGGCGTCCTCCCACTCGATCGAGATGGGGCCGGCGTAGCCGACGGAGCGCAGCGCGCGGAACGCGTCTTCCCAGGGCACATCGCCGCGGCCGGTCGAGACGAAGTCCCAGCCGCGCCGCGGGTCGCCCCAGGCGAGATGCGAGCCGAGCACGCCGGACCGGCCGTTGGCAGGCCGCAACCGCGTGTCCTTGCAGTCCACGTGGTAGACGCGGTCGCGGAAGTCGGAGATGAAGCCGACGCTGTCGATGCCCTGCCACATCATGTGCGAGGGGTCCCAGTTGAAGCCGAAGGCCGCGCGGTGGCCGATCGCCTCGAGCGTACGCACGCTCGTCCAGTAGTCGTAGGCGATCTCCGAGGGGTGCACCTCGTGCGCGAACCGTACGCCCTCGTCGTCGAAGACATCGAGGATCGGGTTCCAGCGGTCGGCGAAGTCCTCGTAGCCCTCGTCGATGACCGAGGCGGGGACGGGCGGGAACTGCGCCACGTACGGCCAGATCTTCGACCCGGTGAAGCCGACGACCGTGTCCGCCCCGAGTCGGCGGGCCACCCGCGCCGCCCGCTTCATGTCCTCCGCCGCCCGCTGCCTCACACCCTCCGCATCGCCGTCACCCCAGGTGTAGGGGCGCAAGATCGACTTGTGCCGGAAGTCGATCGGGTCGTCACAGACGGCCTGACCGGTGAGGTGGTTCGAGATCGCCCAGACCCTCAGCCCATGGTGCTCGAGCACGTCCAGGCGGCTCTGCAGGTAGGCGGGGTCTTCATCCGCACGCTTCAGATCCAGATGGTCTCCGGATGCCGCGATCTCCAGACCGTCGTAGCCCCAGTCCGCGGCCAGCCGAGCAACCTCGTCGAAGGGGAGATCGGCCCACTGACCAGTGAACAGGGTGACCGGGGTCGAGTCGCCGTCGCTGCCGGATGTCGTCGTCATAGTTGCTCCTCAGGGAATGTGTGCGAACCCGGCCGGGCTCGGGGCGGTGTCGGGTGATGGGACGGTGACCCACTTCTCCGTCACAGACGATTGGATCACGGCGTCGGTGAGTGAGGCGGCGCGGTAGCCGTCGGCGAAGGTCGGCAGGCCACTGGGCGAGGCGCCCTGCGCCGCGTCGTAGGCATCCGACATGAAGGCGTTGAACGCATCCTGATAGCCCTGTGGATGGCCGGCGGGAAGCAGGGACAGGCGCTGGCTGTCGGCGCTCCGCATTCCCGTGTTCCCGCTGATGATCGTGCTGTTCCGGTCGAGACCGCCGATCCAGAAGGAGTTCGGGTCTTCTTGGTTGAACTCGTAGGAGCCCTCCGTGCCGTCGAACGAGAACCACAGGCGGTTCTTGCGGCCGTGGGAGATCTGACTGAGCGTCAACGATCCTGCGGCGCCTCGATCGGTCTCGAACATCACCAGCGATGCGTCCTCGTTGCCGACGGGGCGATCCGATCCGCCCCGTCGGCTGTACGAGGTGATGAGGCGGGCGCTGACGCGCGTGATCCGGTGCCCGGTCACGAACTCCATGAGGTCGCACCAGTGCACGCCGATGTCGGCGAATGCCCGCGACGGGCCGCCGTCCTGCGAGCTGACCCGCCAGTTGGTGGCGGTGCGAGCGGCCAGCCAGTCCTGCAGGTACGAGCCGTGGATCAGGAGGAGCTCACCGGCGTCGCCCGCCGTGATCCGCTCACGAATCTCGTGGATCGCCGGGTAGTACCGGTAGACGAAGGGCACCGCGGTCGTGACCTGGGCCCGATCCGCCGCGTCGTACAGGGAGCGCGCATCCGCCGCCGTCGTGGCGAGCGGCTTTTCGCAGACGACCGCCTTGGCCGCCTCGATGACGGCGCCGGCCTGCGCGAGGTGGAGGTTGTTCGGGGTGCAGATGTGCACGACGTCGACCTGGTCGGACTCGATCAACTCGCCGGGGGAGGCGAACCGGATCGGAATTCGCAGCCGTTCCGCGGCGCGGTCGGTGCTGGCAGCGGAGGAACTCACGATGCCGCGCACCTCGTGACCGGCGGCGCGCACCGCGCGGGCATGGACCTCGGCCATGAAGCCGCCACCGACGATGCCGGCTCTCAAGGGGGTGCTCACGTGTTGCTGCCTTCTCTTCGAGGGATGGGGGGCCGGGGTTCCCGCGTCGGGCGGGAACCCCGGGAGGGCGCCGTCAGGTCGGTTACTCGCCCTGGAGGGTGCCGCTGGCCCGGTCGAGCTGCGGCACCGGCGTCCAGGCACCGGTCTCGGCGCTGCGCAGGATGGCGTCTTCCACGAGCGCGACCTGGTAGCCGTCGCCGAAGTCGGGCCGCACGGAGCCGCCCTCCGCGATGGCGGTGAAGAAGTCGTGCGCCTCGATGATCTTCGTCTCGCCGTACCCGATACCGAGGGCCGGGATGGGCCACAATGCCGAACCGTTGGGGTGGTTCGGCCCGGTGTAGACCGTGCGGAACCCGCGCCGGTCGTCGCCGTCGGAGCGGAAGCACACCTGCAGCTCGTCGCGGTTCTCGTAGTTGAAGTAGATCGAGCCCTCGGTGCCGTGGATCTCGAGCGTGATGAAGTTGTTGCGGCCCCACGCGTTGCGGGTCGCCTCGAGAGACCCGACCGCGCCGTTGGCGAACTTGACCATGGTGAGCACCTCGTCGTCGACGTCGACGGCCTCCTTGGCCGCCCCGGCGTTCCGCGACGCGCCGAGCGAATCCGATCCGCCCGACTGCGCCGGCCGCTCGGCGATATAGGTCTTCGTCAATGCCGTCACATCGCTGATCGAGCCCACGAGGTAGTGGGCCAGATCGATGACGTGGCTCAGGATGTCGCCCACGGCGCCCGAGCCGGCGACCGACTTCTTGAACCGCCAGGAGAGCGGGGAGTCGGGGTCGGCCGACCAGTCCTGCAGGTAGGTGCCGCGCAGGTTCAGGATCTCGCCGATCGCGCCCTCCTCGATGTACTTCTTGGCCAGCGCCACCGCCGGCGTGCGCCGGTAGTTGAAGGCCACCATGTTCACCGAGCCGGATTCGCGCGAGGCCGCATACATCCGTGCCGCGTCGTCGAGCGTGTGGGCGAGCGGCTTCTCGCAGATGACGTGCTTCCCGGCCGCGAGGGCCGCGATCGCCATCTCGGGGTGGAGGTTGTTCGGCGTCGCGATGTCGACGACGTCGATCTCCGGGTCGTCGACGATCGAGCGCCAGTCGCTCGTCGATCCGGTGAAACCGAACCGGGTGGCGGCATCCGCGGCGAGCTCGGGCGTGGCCTCGGCGATGGTGCGCTTCACGGGCAGGAACTCGGAGGGCCAGAAGAACATCGGGACGCCGGAGTAGGCCAGCGAGTGCGCCTTGCCCATGAAGCCGCCTCCGATGAGGCCGACAGTGATTTCTTTCATGATGATGCTCTTTCTGTTCAGCGTTCGGTGACGGTCGCCTGGGCGGCCTCGTTGGCCTCGCGGATGCGGTCGGTCATGTCGGTGTAGAACTCGTCCTGGGGGTCCTTGATACCCCAGCCGCGGCCGAGGTTCTCGATGTAGCCGCACCAGTGCCAGCCGATGATCCACGGCTCGGCCATCACGGTGGCGAGGCCGTTCTTGTAGTCCTCGCCGCGCTCCGCCTGCGTCTGCATGTCGCTCGTGCGGTGCGGGTTCAGCTCGGTGGGAACCCAGTTGCCGATGTCGGCGATCACGACGGGCTTGCCCGTGAGCTCGTGCCAGCCGCGCAGGTCGGAGATCATCGTGGCGTACTCGGCGTCGGTCTTGCCGGTGAAGTACTGCACCGACAGCACGTCGACGAACGGCACCATCGCACGCAGCACCGCCTCGGGGATGCCCTTGTTGCCGTTGTAGCGGTCGCCCAGGATGAGGTGGTTCGGGTCGTAGCGGCGGATCGCCTCGGTGACGGTCTTGTAGTACTGCGTGGCCACCTCGAACAGCTTCGCGTCGTGCTCCTCCGGGGAGAGGCCCTCGAAGCCGGGCCAGAACCGGCCGGCGGCGTGCGGGAGCCAGGCGGGGATGTCGACCAGGAAGTACCCGATCAGGTTCTGGCTGTTCTTGTGGTCGGAGACCATCCGGCGGGCGACCCAGTCGGCGTACTTCTGGAAGTCCTCGCCGTACACGTCGCGGAACGCGGGGTGCCCGTTCCAGTCCTCGATCTCCTGCACCCGCAGCTGCACCACGTAGGGGAGGCCGGCGTCGAGCAGGTGTTCATCGGGCCAGGGGGAGGAGTGGCCCAGGTCGACCGGGTCGCCGAACCAGTCCAGCGCCTCGCCCCAGCCGCCGCTGATGTACTGACAGGTCCAGCCGATGGTGTTGAAGTCGAGGTCTTCGAGGTCGCGCACGACGCCCTCGGTCCATCGCTTGCGGGAGCCGTACTTCTTCTCGAAGACCTCCGCGTTGTGCGGGTAGCGCAGGTCGCTGTCGTCGAGGTGGTTGAGGGCCAGCGACACGAAGGGCTCGCCCTGCGGGTCGACGAAGCTCCAGGCGCCGGACTCGTTCTGCCGGACGGTGAAGAAGGCGGTGGTGCCGGGTTCGGGGGTGCTCATGGTGTTCTCTCCTTTGAAGACGGGGGTCACTTCTTGCTCAGCGAGACGGCGCCGATGATGATGATGCCCTTGATGATCTGCTGCACCGACGAGCTGACGCCCATCAGCACGAGTCCGTTGTTCATGATGCCGATGATCAACGATCCCGCCAGGGCGCCGATGACGGTACCCCGGCCGCCGAAGAGGCTGACTCCACCGAGGATCACGGCCGCGATGACGTCGAGCTCGAGGCCGCTGCCGATGTCGGGTCGGGCCGCGTGGGCGATGCCGGTGAACAGCAGCGATGCGAGTCCGACGAGGGCGCCGGTGATGACGAAGCCGATGATGACCGTCTTCTTCGTCTTGACGCCGGTGAACCGGGCCGCCTGGGGGTTGCCGCCGGTCGCGAAGGTGCGCATCCCGAACACGCTCTTGTGCAGCACCAGGACGCCGAGGACGACGATGGCGATCGTCCAGACCACGGCGATCGGGATGCCCAGGATGCGGCTCTCGCCGAACACCTGGAAGTAGGTGGGGTTCGAGATGAGCACCGGACGGGTGTCGGTGATCAGCAGCGCGATCCCGCGGGCCACGCCGAGCATTCCCAAGGTGACCAGGAAGCTCGGTACCCCCAGTTTCGCCGTGATGAAGCCGTTCACGAAGCCGAAGACGATGCCGACCGCGACGGCCGCCAGCGCTCCCAGCAGCCAGAAGTTCGACACGTACTGCATCACCATAGCGGCCGCCATCCCGCAGAGAGCGAAGACGCTGCCCACCGAGAGGTCGATCTGGCCGGTGATGATGACGAAGGTCATGCCCACGGCGACGATCGACACGGTGGCGGTCTGCCGGCCGATGTTGGCGAAGTTGTCGGGCGTCAGGAAGTACGGCGAGGCGATCGAGAAGAAGACGATCAACGCGACGAGCGCGATGTAGACGAAGTACTCCCGGATGAAGTCGCCGGCCGAGCGGCCGCGCCACCTGGGCCGGCTGACACTACTGGTTGTCGCGCTCATGGCTCGCAACCACCCTTTCGTTGAGTTTGGAATAGATGTATTGATCGGTGACGCTCTCGGTCACCGGTTCCGGTTCGCTCATCCCGGTCGAGGTCATGAACGAGATCTCGTCGCACAGCTCGTGCAGCTCGACGAAGTCGGAGGAGACCACGACGATGGCCGAGCCCTCCTCGGCGAAGCGGCGGATGACCCGGTAGATCTCCTGCCTGGCCCGCACGTCGACCCCCTGCGTGGGCTCGTCGAGCAGCAGCACCTGCATGCCCGGCTGCAGCCATTTCGCGAAGACGACCTTCTGCTGGTTGCCTCCCGACAGCGACTGCACCGGACTCGTGATCGACGCCGTCTTGATCTGCAGCGTGTCGACCAGCCCCTTCACGAGCGCGACCGCCGACCGGTTGTCGACGAACCCGCCCTTGCTCACGGCCTTGTAGTGCGCCAGCGAGAGGTTGCGCTGGATCGACTGCTGCAGCACGACCCCCGAGCGGTGCCGGTCTTCGGGCACCAGGGCCACGCCGGCCGCCAGGGCCTGCCACGGATGCGAGAACCGCACCACCTTGCCGTCGAGCGTGATGCGGCCGGCGGTGCTCCTGCGCACTCCGGCGATCGTCTCGAGCAGCTCGGTGCGGCCCGATCCGATCAGCCCCGCGATCCCGACGATGCGTCCGGCGCCGGCCGAGATGCTGATGTCGGAGAACCGGTCGCCGGTGAGGCCGGTGACCTCGAGCTTCGGCCCGGAGCGGTCGGTGACGACCGTCTCCGGATGGGCGAACTCGTCGAAGCGCCTCTTCGAGGGCTCCGGCACGTCGTCGTCGGCGCCGGTGATCTCACGCACCAGGGTCGACATCTCCATGCCGGCCACGTCGGAGGTGAGCACACGCTGGCCGTCGCGGATGATCGTGACCCGGTCCGCCAGCTCGAACACCTCGGTGAGGCGGTGCGTGACGTAGATGATGCCCACGCCCGACTTCTGGATGTCCCGGATGCTCTCGAACAGCAACAGCTGATCGCCCTTGGTGAGGGTCGAGGTCGGTTCGTCCAGCACCAGCACCCGCGCATCCCGGTGCACGGCCTTCGCGATCTCCACCAGCTGGCGGGAGGCGACCGAGAGGTTCTCCACGCTCTCCTCCGGCGAGAGGTGCAGGCCGAGCCGCTCGATCAGCTCGGAGGCGATCCGGTTCTGCTCCTTGGTCTTCACCAGGCCGAGCGCATTTCGCAGCTCGTTGCCCAGGAAGATGTTCTTCGCCACGGAGAGGCCGGGGATGAGGCTCAGTTCCTGGAACACTGTGGCGATGTCAGAAGAACGTCGCTCGCGACCGTCGACCTGCACCGAGCCCTCGTCCTGCGGTTGCACGCCGTCGAGGATCTTGATGAGTGTCGACTTGCCGGCGCCGTTCGGGCCCAGCAGCGCGTGCACCTCGCCGGCGCGCAGGTCGAAGTCCACATCCTTCAGGGCGTAGACCCCGTTGAAGGCCTTGCTGACCCCTCGGGCGACGAGGAGCGGTTCCTCCGGTGATGCCGGCGGGGGTGCCGACTGGGTGTCCGTGGTCACGTCTTCCTCTCCTTTCTCGGTGTGCGGGTGTTCGTCTCGATGAGCGGATGCCGGCGCACGCTAGCCGCAGAGCTTCGAGGCGTCGCAGGCGGCGACAACCTCGGCCGGGGCATCCGTGTGGAAGATCGACTGGTAGCTCTCGAGCAGGTTCGACGGGGTGACCGCCACGGAGGGCAGGGCCACCCAGGCGGGCGTCTCGGCCCCGATCAGCGCCTTGGACGCGGCCAGCGCCTCGGCGACTCCCTGGCTGTAGGGCTCCTGGGCGCCGACGGCCTTGATGTAGCCACCGCTGGCCATGTCGACGGCCACCTCGGTGCCGAGGTCGATCGTGGTGATCGGAACGGTGACTCCGGCGTTGCGGAGCGATGCCACCGACTGCATGGCCGGAGAGTCCCAGATCACGAAGAGTCCGTCGACGTCCGGGTTGGCCGTCATGAAGTTCGCGGTCACGGAGCCGACGCCGTTGGTGTCGGTGAACCCCACGTCTTTGATGGTCACGTCGGGGCGGTTCTCGGCGAACCACTGCTTCACCCGCAGCGTGCGCTGGTTGGTGGTGTAGAAGTCCACCGCGTAGTCGACGATGCCGGCCACGCCGTCCTGCGGGATGTACTCCGAGAGTGCCGCGGCGGCGATCTGCCCGTTGCCCTGGTTGTCGGGCGCGATCACGGCCTGGTAGTCGGTGGGGTAGACCAGGCCGTTGGCCGGCATGTGGATGAAGATCAGCTTGATCCCGGCGGCGGCGACCTTCTTGTAGGTCTCGGCCGTCGCCACGTCGTCGGTGGGGATGCTGATGATCGCGTCGGGGCGCTGGGTGATGAGGTTCTCCAGGTCGGAGATCTGCTGCTGCACGTCGAACTTGGCGTCGGTCACGCCGATGACGTTCACGCCGAGGTCGTCGAGGGTGTCCTGGATGCCCTCCACCGTGAGTCGCGACCAGTCGATGTCCATCGTGTTCATCGAGATGCCCACGGAGAAGTCGCCTGCGGCGACTTTGGCCTTCTCATCGTCGGTGAGCTGGAGGTCGTCGACCGTCACCGGCACCTCGCCGTTCTTGCCCTGGCCGACGATCTCGGCGGGGGTGATCGCCGCCGCATCGACGACGACCGCCTCGCCACCGGCGCCCGTGGAGGCGGGGGAGTCCGACGTGCAGCCGGTGACGAGGAGGGTGAGGGAGGCGGCCAGGGCCGTCGTGGCCAGCAGGCCTTTCATGCTGCGTTTCATCGGGTTCAGCTTTCTGTGGTGAGGAGGTGCAGAGGGGGAGGAAAGGAGGAGATGGCGCTCGGGGTCAGCCCAGGAGCGTCGTGAGGTAGTCCAGGCTGATGCGCGCGGCATCCTTCGGGTCGCCGTCGTAGTAGTCGAGCTCGACCATCAGCCAGCTGTCGTAGCCGGCATCGCGGATGGCCCGGAGGATCTCGGGGAAGTCGAGGTCGCCCTCACCGAGCGGCAGGAACCGCAGGGTCTTCCGGTCGAGGTCTTTGAGGTGCACGTGGGCGAGGCGGTCGGCGTAGCGATCGATGATCGCCGCCGGGTCGCCGCCGCCCGCGGCCAGGTGCGCCGTGTCGGGGCAGAACGCGATGGTGGAGATCTCCATCAGCTCGGCCAGCGCATCCGGACCCTCGACGAGCGTGCCGAGGTGCGGGTGGTAGCTGGCCTCCAGGCCGTGATCGGCCGCCACCCGGGCGCCCCGGTCGAGGCCCTCGGCGAGCCGCTTGATGTCGTCGGGGTGGGCGCCGCCGGCGCGCTGCGCTCCGCCACCGAACACGAGCCGCTTCGCGCCGAACTTCTGCGCGAGCTCGGCCGAGCGCTCGATCTTGCTGAACTCGTCCTCCAGGATGTCGGGGAAGACGAAGTTCGCACCGGTGTAGACGCTCACCAGCTCGAGCCCCGAGGTACGCAGGAGGGAATGGAACTCCTGCGGGTTCTCCTCGAAGTCGAGCAGGTTGCCGTCGAACACCTCGGTGCCGGTGTAGCCGACCTCGGCGATGTCGCGGAACGCCGCCGCGGTGTCGCCGTTGGTGCGGTAGAACAGGTCCTTGACGCTCGTGACACCGCCGGGGGTGCCGGTGACGCCGCCCCAGGTGATGGTCGGGTATCCCAGTTTCATGGTCGTGCTCTCCTGTGCAGTCATTCGTCGTGTGCGGTCATTCGTCGGATCATTCCCCGCGGCCGAGGAAGTCGAGGTAGGCGGCCGCCAGCGCTTCGGGATCCTCCTCGGCCAGTTGGTGGCCCCAGGGGAGGATCACGGCGCGCACGTCTTCGGCGACCTCGCGCATCTGGCGCTCGTTGTCGTCGCCGATGAAGTACTCGCTGCCGACGGCCAGCACCGGCATCGTCAGCTTCGTCTTGGCCGACTCCTTGTTCTGATCGGCGTCGTCGAGGGTGGCGCGGTAGATCTCGAACATGCTCCGCAGGCCGCCCGGCGAGGAGTAGCAGCGCACGTACTCGTCCAGCGCATCCGGTGTGATCGCCTGCGGGTTGTGCGTCTCGTGCTTCATGAAGTAGTTGAAGTACTCCTTCTCCCGGCCTGTGATCAGCAGTTCGGGGAAGTCGGGCACGCTGTAGAAGTTGATGTGCCAGAGCCACACGTAGGTGCTCACGTTCTCGCGGGTGAGGAAGGAGTAGTCCTCGAGGCCGAAGCCGGGCAGGATCATCTCCTGGTAGATCAGCTTCTTGACGCGCTCGGGGTACTGGGCCGCCACCTGGTAGGCGGTCGAGGCCCCCCAGTCCTCGCCGGCGAGGTAGAACTGCTCGTAGCCGAGGTGGGTGGCCAGCTGGGCGATATCTTCTGCCATGTTCTTCATGTCGAAGCCGCCCGCCGGGTGCTCGGAGTCGCCGAGACCGCGCAGGTCGGGAGCGATGACGGTGTAGTACGGCGTGAGGAGGGGGATGACCCGGCGCCAGTGGTACGAGGTCTTCGGCACACCGTGCAGCAGGAAGAGGGGCTCGCCCTCGCCCGCGACGGAGTAGTGGAGTCGGACTCCGTTGACGAGTGCGCGTCCGTGCTTGGCGGGCACTCCGTTGTGGTCGGCGATGATGTCCACGTCGGTTTCTCCTTTGATCTCAGTGGGTGTCGGTGGTTGTCGAGCTGTCGGGGATGTCGGTCGGTCAGTTGCAGCCGTCGGTGGCGTCGCAGATGTCGACGAGCTGCTGCGGGGCGTCCTGGTGGTAGACCTGCTGCCAGGCCTCCAGCACGTTGTTCTGCAGCACCGGAACGGCGGGGAAGGCGAGCCAGTTGGGCACGGAGCCGCCGAGCAGCACCTTGACGGCCATGTCGGCCTCGGCCAGACCCTGGTCGTAGGGCACCTGGGCGCTGAGGGCCTTGATGTTGCCGCCGCCGGCCAGGTCGGCCGCCACATCGGAGGCGATGTTCACGGCGGTGATCGGGATGTCCTTGCCCTGCGACCGCAGTGCCTGGTCGATCGCGACCGCGGGAACCTCCCACTCGGTGAACATGCCCTGGATGTCGGGGTTGGCCGTGAGGAAGTCGGTGGCGTCCTGTCCCGACTTGCCCGCGTCGAGGAACTCGGCGGTCTTGATCGTGATGTCGGGCCGGTTGGCCTCCATCCAGTCGACGAAGCCCTTCATCCGCTCCTTGGTGACGAAGAAGTCCACGCCGAAGTCGAGCACACCCACCGTGCCTCCGTCGGGGATGTACTCGGCCAGCGCCTCGGCACAGACCGCGCCGTTGCCCTGATTGTCGGAGGACACCATGCCCTGGTAGTCGGCGGGGTACTGCAGGCCCTTCGGGACGTTGTCCATCATGATCAGCTTGATCCCGGCGGCGCCGATCTTGCGGTACGCCTCCGCGGTCGCGGTGTCGTCGACGGGGATGCTGATGATGGCATCCGGCTTCAGCTGGATCATGTTCTCGATGCCCGAGATCTGGGTCTGCACGTCGAACGCCGGGTCGACCACGCCGATGACCTCGGCGTCGTACTCGGCCAGGCGGTCGGTGATGGCCCGCACCTGCTCGGTCGACCACTCGATGTCCATGGTCTGCATGACGATGCCGACGCGGTACTTCTCCTGCTTGGCCTGGGCGACCTCGGCGTCGGTGAGGTCGATCTCGTCGAGGCTGCCGGACTTCACGCCGTCCGGGCCCAGACCGACGATTGCTGGCGGAACCAGGTCGGCGGCCGTCATGCTCGCGAGCGGGTTGCCCGTCGAGCCGGCGGAGTCGGACGGCGCGGAGTCGGACGTGCATCCGGCTAGCGCCAGGGCAGTGGTGATCAGGGCGGCCAGGCTGATGGCGGCGGAGCGTTTCATGGTGGTGCACCTCTCGGGAAGTCGTCATTGACCGGATGCGAGCGATCTCGAACCGCTGCTCTGTCGGTACCGCGGTGGCGGGATCGGGCTCGAGAAGAAGCATCAGCCAGTTCAGAACTTTTGTCAAGTCAAATCATAAAAGCTCTAAAAAGTCATATATAGTTATGGCGTTGGCTTGCAAAGGTCAGTTGTGACTACGATGTCGCGGAGCGAAGGGAGGGCCGGATGGGTGGGTGGAAGGCCTCGGCCGTGTACGACGCGGGAGATTTCTTCCAGATCTTCCGCGACGGCGTTCCGCGAACGCGCAACGAACTCGCGTCGATGACGGGTCTCTCCCGGCCGACCGTGATCTCGCGGATCGACGACCTGATGGGCCTCGACCTCGTCGCCGCGGTCTCGGACGCCGTCTCGACCGGGGGCCGGCCGTCGGCGCGGATCGCGTTCAACCCCTCGGGTCGTCTGGTGGTGTCGGCGGATGTCGGCGCCACACACATCCACGTCGGGATCTGCGATCTCTCCGGGAGCGTCTTGGCCGACGACTCCGTCGCGATGCTGGTCAGCCAAGGGCCGCGCCCCGTGCTCCAGGTGGTCGTCGAGCTCGCGACGTCACTGCTCGAATCGCTGCGGCGGGACTCCGCCGAGGTCGTCGCCATGGGTGTCGGCCTGCCGGGCCCGGTCGACCACGCGACCGGTCGCCCCACGAGCCCGCCGATCATGCCCGGCTGGGACGGCTTCGACGTGCCGGCCCACCTGCGGCAGAGCTTCGACGTACCGGTTCTGGTCGACAACGACGTGAACATCATGGCCCTCGGCGAGCGTGCGCTCAGCTGGCCGGATGCCGACGACCTCATCTTCGTGAAGGCCGCCACCGGTATCGGCGCCGGCATCATCTCCGACGGCACGCTCCGCCGGGGCGCGAAGGGTGGGGCCGGAGACGTCGGCCACGTCTTCGTGCAGCGCGCTGCGGGGCTGGCCTGCCGATGCGGCAAGACCGGGTGCCTCGAGGCGCTCGCGGGCACCCCGGCCATCGTGCGCGCCCTGCGCGACGACGGTCTCGAGCTCGAGACCGGAGCCGAGGTGGTCGACCTCGTGCGGCAGGGAAACCTCGACGCCGCCCGCCACGTGCGGGAGTCGGGACGGGCCATCGGCGAGATGCTGAACGCCTGCGTCAGCATCCTGAACCCCTCGATCATCGTCGTCGGCGGCCAGCTCGCCCAATCGGGTGAGAGCCTGCTCGCCGGTATCCGCGAGGAGGTCTACTCGCACTCCAGCCCGCTCGCCACGCGGGATCTCCAGATCGCCCAGTCGCGGTCGGGATCGAACGCGGGCATCCTCGGCGCGGGGATCCTCGCGATCGAGCACGTGCTGTCGGCCGCGGAGATCAACGCCGTCGTGCAGGACCGCCAGAGCAGTCGTGCGGAGGGGTCCGCCGCCCTGCAGTGACGTTCGGCGTCACGGGTTCGCCGGCGCGTGGCGGTCGAGGAACTCGTAGATCTCGGTGGTGTCGACCCCGGTGAAGCCCGAGGTGGGCATCGCCGCGTGCAGCGAGGAGTTGAGGCGGGCCGACGGATGCGCCTGGCCGCTCCAGCGGGCCGAGAGGGCGGCGGGCGGCTGCCGACAGCACGACTCGTCGGGGCAGGTCGATGTGAACCGGTTGGCGGTGTCCCGCCCCCGGAACCACTTCGCGTGCGCGAACGCCGTGCCCACCGACACCGAGAACTGCCCGCGCGCCGAGGGCTGGATGCGCGAGGTGCACCAGTAGGTGCCCGTCGGCTTGTCGGTGTACTGGTGGTACGGGCTGAAGCGGTCTTCCACGTCGAACACCCTCCGAGCGCTCCAGTTGCGGCACACCGTCTGCCCCTCGACCGAGCCCAGCGCATCCGTCGGGAAAGCCACGCTGTCGTTCTCGTAGGCCTTCGACAGCGTGCCGGACTCGTGCACCTTCAAGAAGTGAACCGGAATGCCGAGGTGCTCGGTGGCCAGATTCGTGAAGCGGTGCGCGGCCGTCTCGTAGCTCACGCCGAACGCGTCGCGCAGGTCTTCGACCGACAGCTCACGAGCATCCTTCGCCTGGGTCAGGATGCCGACCGCCCCCGCCTCGGGAATCAGCAGCGCTGCAGCGAGGTAGTTGGTCTCCACCCGCTGCTGCAGGAACTCGGCGTAGTCGCGCGGTTCGGCATGACGCAGCACGTGCGACGACAGGGCCTGCAGCACGACCGACCGCGGGTCGGCATCCGGAGACTGGCCCAGCGGCACGTAGATGCGGCCGTTCTTCAGATCGGTGACGGATCGCGTGGAACCGGGGAGGTCGCCCACGTAGTGCAGCGTGAATCCCAGATGGCTGGCCAGGTCGGAGGCGACGCGCTGCGAGAGCGGGCCGCCGCTGTGGCCGACGGCCTGATGCAACGAGGCCGCCGTCTGCTCGAGCTCGGCGAAGTAGTTGTGGCGCTGGCGCATCGAGCGGCGCAGCTCGGTGTTGGCACGGCGGGCCTCCTCGGGGGTGGCGGCGCGCTCGCCGTGGATGCGTTCGAGTTCGCGGTGCAGGCCCAGGATCGTCTCGATCGCATCGTCGCTGAGTGACTTGCGCACCGGCAGGGCGGGCAGGTTCAGCGAAGCGAACAGTGGGCCGCGCTGCGCCCGCTCGAGCGCGATCTCCAGGGCGGCCCGGCGGGTGGGCGGTTCGGAGGAGAGCAGCTGGTCGATCGTCACGTCGAAGATGCTGGCGAACCGCTGCAGCTCGCCGAGCTTGAGCTCGCGCTTGCCGTTCTCGATCACCGACACCTGGGAAGGGGCCCGGCCGATCGCGGCGCCGAGGTCGTCGAGGGTGAAGCCGCGTTCGTTGCGCAGCTGACGGATGCGGCGGCCGATGGTGAGGGAATCGAGCATCTCCTCATCATCGAGGGGCCCGGGGCGCTGTGGGGGCATGGAGACAGCTTGTCACCCCCGGATCTTCAGAAAAACAGAAGAACAAGAGAATTTCTGATCGGTTTCGCCACGGTCGCCTCCGAAATGGAGCCTTCGCTCATGATCCACCGAATTCCACCGGACCTTCAGTCTCCGGTCGTTGCAGCCTAGGCTCGTCGCCATGACCATCGATCCTCGCCTCGCTCCCTTGCTCGAGCAGTACGACTGGGCGACGGAGCGCCTTCTCACTCGCCTCGCCGGCCCCACCAGCAATTCGGGCGACGGTCGCGATGTCGATGTGCCGGTGCTGACGGATGCCGAGTACCTCTGGGAGCCGGTCGACGCGTGCTGGTCGGTGCGGAAGCGAAGCGACGGGCCGGGGCCGGGCGCCGTGAAGCTCATCGGCGCGGGGGAGTGGGGGCGGGACGGCGCACCCGAGAGCCCGTGGCCGCCGCCGTTCACGACGATCGCCTGGCGGCTCGATCACGTCTCCGAGACGCTGCTGGGCCGGGCCAGCCACCTCGGAGGCGACCGCGCGTTCGATCGGGCGACGTACGAGTCGCGATCGGATGCGGCCGGTGCCATCGAGCGGTTCCGCGAGGCCTCAGCCGAGTGGCGGCGAGTGCTGCTCGGCGTCGATCCCTCCGACTACGACCGCACCGGGCTCAGCAGCTACCCGTACGGCAGCGACGCCGAGGAGACGTTCCCGACGATCGTGTGGTGGGAGAACCAGGAGATCCTGCACCACGGTGCCGAGATCGCGCTCCTCCGCGACCTCTACGCAAGCCGCGCGATCCTCTGATCTCGCGAGACTTCCGCGGATCTAGACTCCCGAGGCCGGGGTGCGCAGGCCGTGGTCGATGAAGCCGATCATCCAGGCGAAGCTCTCGTCGACGTCGGTGTCGATCTGGAAGCCGTCGGCCGCGTCGAGGGTGGCGAATCCGTGCAGGATGCTCCGCAGCATCCGCAGGGCATGGATCGTGTCGGCGGGGTCGATTTCGTAGCCGCTCAGGACGGCTCCCAGAGAGGTGAGGGTGCGTTCGACTGCGGGGACGAGCGGGTCGTCGGGGCCGATCGGGCGGGCGCCGGTGGTGGCGGCGTAGCGGCCCGGGTGCTCTTTGACGTAGCGGCGGAGCGTCTGCGCGGCGGCCGTGAGGGCAGCGCGGCCGGAGACCCCTTGCAGGGCGTCGCGGAGTTCGTCGCCCACCTCGGTGGCACCGAGGATCGCGATGCGGTGGGTGAGGGTGGCGAGGCTGTCGACGTGCTTGTAGAGCGAGGGCGGCTTCACCCCGAGCCGTTCGGCCACGACGCTCATGCTGAGGCGGTCGAGCCCGATCTCGTCGGCCAGCGCGGCGCCGGCCTCGGTGACCGTCGCCGCATCCAGTCCCGCCCTAGGCACGGTCGCCGCCCGTGGCGCGCGCGAGCGTCGTGGTGAGGAACGGGAGGATCAGCTCGACGAGTTCGCCGGGCGTCTCGGTGTGCGGGTAGTGTCCGGCGCTCTCGATGACGGCGAGCTCACCGAGCCCTGCGGGGAGGTCGGCGAGGATGCGCTCGCCCTCGGCCTTCGGATCGGCCCAGTCGGGGTCGTTGCCGCCTTCTACCACGAGCACCGGGCACTGCACGTTCGGCAGGTACGCGCCGGCTTCGGCGGGGCTCGTCTTCGTCATCGACCGCAGCACCTGCATCCGTTCGGGACGGCTCAGGATCGTCTCGATGCGGGCGCGCTCGTCGCTCCAGTCGGCGGGCTTCGCGGGGATCGCCAGGTCGAGGTAGGAGAGCCACCCCTTCAGGCTGCCGCTCAGCATGACCTTCGCCAGCTGCACGGTGCCCTTGCGGTGCGCGCTGTTGCGGAGCAGCCCGGCCAGGTCGACCGATTGCGCGCGGGTGAACGGCGCCAGCTCGACCAGGCCGACCACGAGCTCGGGGGCCGTGGCCGCCGCGATCGTCGCGGCTCCGCCGCTGATCGACTGGCCGACGATCACGGCCGGGCCGCCGAGATGGCGCACGAGGGCGACGAGGTCTCCGGCGATGTCGATGCGGCTGTAGCCGCTCCATCCGGTGCTCGAGTCGCCGCAGCCGCGCAGGTCGACGTTCGCGACCCGGTAGCCGGCAGCCACGAGCGCCGGAACCACGAAGCGGTAGGAGTGGCGACTGTCGCCCATGCCGTGCGCGAGCACGACCAGCTGGCCCTCGCCCACGAGGTCGTAGGCGATGGTTCCCTCGTCGAGGGTCAGGTGCTCGGTCATGACGGTCTCCTTTTGGCTAATGCTCATAGCCTAAAGCTAATGCCATTAGCCTGGGTGTGTCAAGAGGCTTTTGCTGGCCCCGCCAATTTTCATCGTTCATCGTGCTCCGATCGTCTCGGCGAGGTGCTGTGCGGGGCGCCGCGGTGCGCGTGCGGAGGAGGGGCCGTAGGGTTTTCCCAGGGCTATCCAGAGCGGCTCAGAACGGGGAGAGCTGTGACCGATCATTCGTCGACGTCGGGGTGGAAGCGGTTCTGGGAGCGCGGCGGATGGTGGAAGGCGCTGATCCTCGCGGCCGTCTACTACGGCGTGTACCAGCTGGTGGGGCTGCTCGTCGACGCGGTGATCCCCGACGACACCGCGGTGCGCGGTGCCGAGGGCAGCGCGACGGACGTCTTCTTCGACGTCGCTCTGCCGATCGTGCTCACGAGCATCCTGCTGGTGCTGTTCGCCCTGTCGATCGGATGGCTGCGGGAGCTGTTCGCGCCGCAGACCGTTCGCGGGCGGGGATGGATGTGGGTCGGCATCGCCGTGGTGCTCGCCATCAACGTGTCGAGCTTGTTGAGCCTGGATTACGCGAAGGCGGGCGCGGCCGTGGTGTTGTCGTGGCTGTTCACCGGGCTGTTCGTCGGCTTCGCCGAGGAGATCGTCACGCGCGGGTTCGTCGTGAACCTGATGCGCAAGGCCGGTCACCCCGAGTACGCGGTCGGGCTCGTCTCCGCCGGAGTGTTCGCGGCATTGCATTTCGGGAACGTGTTCACGAGCGATCAGGGCCTGGGTGTCACGCTGCTGCAGGTGGTGTACACCTTCTTCTTCGGGCTCATCATGTACCTCGCCCTGCGCGTGACGGGGAACCTCATCTGGCCGATCCTGCTGCACGCCTCCACCGACCCGAGCATCTTCCTGCACGGCGAGTTCCCGACGTCGAACCCGCTGTCGCTGGTCACCGCCTTCAGCAGTTACCTCGTCATCGGGACCGGGATCGTGCTGCTGATCGTCTTCCTCGTGAGCGAGCGCCGGCGGGCGCGGGCGTCGGGGCTGGGTCGGCCGGTTCTCGCCTGATCGAGCCAGTCGTGCATGCTCTCCCGGGGTGGGGCCTCCGCGGCGCCGAGGGTGCACCCTGATCCTCAGGATGCACACTCGGCGCCGCGCGCCGTCACTGCGTTCTGCGGCGGATCTTGAGGAGCAGGATGGCGCCCCCGAGGAGGAGTGCCGCGACGGCGCCGGCGATGATTCCCACCGGGGCCGGGCCTTGGCCCGTCGAGGCGAGGCTGCCGGACGGCTGCCCGCCGCCTCCGCCCCGGTTACCGGGGACCGGCGGTACCGGTGTAGGCGACGCGGTCGTGGTGGTCGGCGGGCTCGTCACCGGAGGGCTGGTGGCGGGTGGGTTGGTGGCGGGTGGGTTGGTGACGGGCGGGTTGGTGACGGGTGGGTTGGTGACCGGCGGGTT
>NZ_JAHFUW010000072.1 GCF_023264855.1 Herbiconiux sp.
TCGATCTTCTGGACCAACCTCACCCCCGACACCCAGACCCCCGAAGGCGAACTCGCCTCCGCCATCGACGACGCCTTCGGCTCGTTCGAGAAGTTCCAGGCCCACTTCACCGCCGTAGCACTCGGCGTGCAGGGCTCGGGCTGGGCCGTGCTCGGCTACGACGTCATCGGCAAGAACCTCACCGTCTTCCAGCTCTTCGACCAGCAGGGCAACATCCCCTTCGGCGTCGTCCCCCTGTTCATGCTCGACGTCTGGGAGCACGCCTACTACCTCGACTACCTCAACGTGCGCGCCGACTACATCAAGGCCGTCTGGAACATCGCCAACTGGTCCAACGTCGCCGCCCGCCTCACCGCAGCCACCACCAAAACCGAAGGCCTCCTCACCCTCTAACCTCCGCCCCTTTTCCTCACCAACCAAGGAGAAGGGTCTCCCGGCGCTGTCGCTGCGCGCAGCGCTGATCGCCGGATGTTCGGCCTCCGCCGCCTTGAGCTCCGCTCACCCCTAGGCGGAGGCCGAACATCCGGCGATCAGCGCGTCCCCCCTCTCCCAGCCCGATAAAATCCCAACCATGACCCACCTCCCCGACGGCCACCCGAACGCCGCCGCGACCTTCAAGAACGCCGCCCGCGGAACAGCCCCCCAGGTGGTGCTCGTGCGGCACGGCGAGACCGAGTGGAGCCTCGACGGCCGTCACACGGGTCGCACCGACATCCCCCTCACCCCGCGCGGTGAAGACCAGGCCCGAAGCGTCGCCCGCGTGCTCACCAACCGCCGCTTCGGCCTGGTGCTCACCAGCCCGCGCATCCGGGCCCGCGAGACGGCGATGATGGTGGGCTACCCGGAGGCCGAGGTCGACGCCGACCTGGCCGAGTGGGACTACGGCGCCTATGAGGGCCTGACCAGCGACCAGATCTCCGAACACTACGGCGACGAGTGGAACCTCTGGCGCGACGGCATCGAGGTGGATGCCGAGGGTCGCGGCGAGCAGGCCGCCGATCTGCTGCGGCGCAACCAGGCGATCATCCGCCGCGCCCACCTCACCCTGAACAAGGGCGAGGACGTGCTGCTCTTCGCGCACGGCCACTACCTGCGCACCCTCGCCGCCACCTGGATCGGCGCCCCGATCAGCACGGGCGAATACCTCGTGCTCGACACGGCGGCGATGTGCGTGCTCGGCTTCGAGCACGGCAACCAGGTGCTGCGCCAGTGGAACCGCAGCCCGTGGGCGGAGGAGTCGGGCGCATGAGCGCGGGCGCAGCATCCGGGGTCCCCCGCACGATCGCCGACCCGGCCGAGGCGCTCGACGCCCTCGCCGCGCTGGCCGAGGGCGTCACCGCGGTGGCCGCCGAGCGCGACCGCGAGGGCACGGCCCCGTTCGCCGAGGTGGCCGCTCTGCGTGCCACGGGCATCCTGCCGGCGCTGGTTCCCCGCGAGCTCGGGGGCGGGGGTCTCGGATGGCGCACGGTCTTCGAGGCGCTCCGGCCGGTGATGCGCGCCGACGGCGGTCTCGGCCACCTGTTCTCGTACCACTTCGTCAACTCCTGGCGGCTGCAGCTGAACGAGGAGACTGCCCGCATCGAGCAGCTGCAGCGCGGTCTGGCCGCCAACCACTGGTTCTGGGGCGGCGCCGGCAACCCGCGCGACGCGGGGCTCGCGCTCACGCCCGCCGCCGACGGCGGCTTCACCGTGTCGGGCCGCAAGTTCTTCGCCACCGGGGCCCAGGTCTCGGAGCGCATCACCGCATCCGGAACCCGCGTCGACACCGGCGAGCGCCTCGCGATCATCATCGACGCCACCCAGCCGGGCGTCACCCACCACGACGACTGGGCCAACAACGGGCAGCGTCTCTCGGCCTCCGGATCGGTGTCGTTCGACGAGGCTCTCGTGCCGCTCGAGCACGTGCTCGGGTTCGGCGGGCAGGAGGGGCCGCGGTACAACCCGTACGCCTCGCTGTCGATCCTGTTCTTCCAGGTGGCGCTCGAGCACGTGCACGTCGCCCTCGCCGAGGGGGCGCTGGCCGAGGCCGCCGCGTACGTGCGTTCGTCGACCAAGCCGTGGTCGACCAGCGGTGTCGCCACCGCGGTGGAGGACCCCTACATCCGGGAGCTGACCGGCGACCTCACCGCCGCGACCCGGGCCGCGGATGCGCTCACCTGGCGCGCCACCGACCTGCTGATCGAGGTGGCCGAGCGCGGCTGGGCGCTGACGGATGCCGAACGCGGCGAGGCGGCCGTGGAGATCGCGGCCGCCAAGATCGTCAGCACCAAGGCGGCCCTCGACGTGACGTCGCGCGTCTTCGAGCTCACGGGCGCGCGCGCCACCGGCGAGAAGTACGGCTTCGACCGCTACTGGCGCAACGCCCGCACCGTGACGCTGCACGACCCCGTCGCCTACAAGGCGCAAGAGGTGGGCGACCACGCCCTGACCGGCCAGTTCCCCACCCCCTCCGGCTACAGCTGACTGTGCTTGTTGCCGGTGGCGCCGGGCTTCGCTCGGCGTCACCGGGGCTCGCCGGTCCCCGCCCGGCGAGCCGCGACATGTGAGCGCGCGGTCGGGGGACGCGGCCTTCGGTCGCATCCCCCGGCCACACCCTCACCCTGGGTCATCGAGTACGGCCTGAGACGTCGGGTGCACGCTGCGGTGGTGTGGTTCGCCGGACGCTCGGGGACCGGCGGTTTCGGGGGGTCGAAAATCTGGGAGTCCTGGCGCTGGGACAGGGTGGGCGCGGGCCGGCTGCCAGACTGGTCCGATGCCCACCAGGACTCCCGCCCAGCTGCGCCGTTGGCGTCAGTACCTCGCCGACGAACGGGCCGAAGCCCAGGTGTACCGTGAGCTCGCCCAGCGACGCACCGGCACCGAACGCGAGATCCTCTCGTCCCTGGCCGAAGCGGAGGGCCGGCACGAAGAGCACTGGCTCGAGCTGCTCGGCGACGACGTCGGCAAGCCGCGCCGCGCCGACGTGCGCACCCGCATGCTCGGCGTGCTCGCCCGTCGCTTCGGCTCGGTGTTCGTGCTGGCCCTGATGCAGCGGGCCGAGGCGCGTTCTCCCTATGAGTCTGACCAGGATGCGACCGCGGCGATGGCCGCCGATGAGCGGATCCACGGCGAGGTCGTGCGCGGTCTCGCCGCCCGGGGCCGCAGCCGCCTCTCCGGCACGTTCCGCGCGGCGGTGTTCGGCGCCAACGACGGACTCGTCTCCAACCTCGCCCTGGTGCTCGGGATCGGGGCCACCGGCGTGCCCGCCACCGTCGTGCTCGCCACCGGAGTCGCCGGGCTGCTCGCGGGCGCCCTGTCGATGGGTGCGGGCGAGTTCGTCTCGGTGCGCTCGCAGCGCGAGCTGCTCGCGGCCTCCACGCCCGATCCGGATGCCCACACGGCGGTTCCGCGACTCGACGTCGACGCCAACGAGCTCGCGCTGGTGTACCGCGCTCGTGGCATGAGCGAGGAGGACGCCGAGGCCAAGGCCTACGACGTGCTGCGCGGCCTGTCGACCACCACCTCGGCCCTGCGGATCGTGCGGGCCGGGGATGCCGGGATCACCGCACCCGAGATCACCGGCGAGGCGGCCGGCGACGGCGCCGACGAGCACGAGGAGATCGGCACCGCCTGGCAGGCCGCGTTCTCGTCGTTCTGCTTCTTCGCCTCCGGCGCCATCATCCCGGTGCTGCCGTACCTCTTCGGCATGTCGGGCCTTCCGGCGGTCATCCTGGCATCCGCCCTGGTGGGTCTCGCGCTGCTCGGAACGGGTGCCGTGGTGGGCTTGCTCTCCGGTGGCCCGCCGCTGCGCCGTGCGCTCCGCCAGCTCGCCATCGGCTTCGGCGCCGCGGCCGTCACCTACGTTCTGGGGCTGCTCTTCGGCGCCACCCAGGGCTGATCCCGCGCCCCGGGCGACCGCCCGGCGACGGTTCGGCGCTAGCGGTGCAGCGTCGTGGCCGGCGGCTCGCCGTAGCGGGCGCGGTAGTCGGCCGCGAAGCGACCGAGGTGCCCGAATCCGCACTGCTCGGCGATCGCCGTGACGGTCGTGCGCCCGGCATCGGCGCGCAGCAGCATGTCGTGTGCACGACGGAACCGGATGTCGCGGAGGATGTCGGTTGGGGTGCGCCCCGAGGCCGAGCGCACGTGATCCTGCAGCGTGCGCACGGAGACGCCCAACGCCCGGGCGCAGCTCAGCACCGACAGGTCTTCGGTGGGCGCGGCCTCGGCCAGTGCCACGAATCGGCGGCGGAGGGCATCCGCGTGTCCGGGTTCCCGAGGCGGTGACCAGGTGCCGAGGGAGCGGGCGACGGAGTTGTCGACCGCCAGCAGGAAGCGGGCGATCATCAGCTCTGAGACCAGCCGGAACGGGAGCGTGCCGGTGCCCGTCGCCCCGTCGACGAGCAGGTCGTGCATCGCGAGCACCGACGACAGGAACGCCTGGCCCTCGGGCGTGTCCAGCGCCACGATCGACGAGAGGTCGAGCGATCCGGCGTCGTCGAGGTTCCAGAGCTCGCCCGCCACGCGCTCCACCTCCGCCCGGTCGAGGTAGACGATCAGGTGCGGCGTGGCCTCGTCCCACTCCATCGTGAAATCGCTGTCCAGGGGCGGAACGGTGGCGCGCCTGGGCGAGGACTGCACCTCGCCGCCGCGCGCGAGCATCCTGGCCCGTCCGCGCAGCGGGATCTGCACCAGGTGGAAGCTGCCGAGGCCCTGCGGCGCGATCCGCACTCCCCCGGAGTAGTCGAGCAGGTCGAGACCGACCGTGCTCGAGTGCGCCGAGCGGAGCGTCATCCGCACGCCGCGATCCAGCGGGGTCAGGTCGTGGGCGCAGAACAGGTCGGCGATGACCGAGTTCGCCTCGTCCACCGACTGCGCGTGCACGGGCGGACGGCCCGTGAGCAGGTCCCGGGCCCGCGGGACCGAGACGACCGGAGAGAGTGCCATGGCTCATTCTCCGCCCGCGGCCCCTCTGCTGTGAAGCGGAAAACGGCTTCCGACGTTTCGGCGACGTTACAAATCGCTGACGCACGGCTCGTTTCGCGTCAGACGGACAGAGGCTGCGCTCAGTGGATAGCCCCCGCGGATCCGGATGACTTGACTGTGGTCTACACCGCGGCCGGCATCGACGCCGCGGTACCGGACGAGTGCGGAGGCCCAGGTGGCAATTCTTCAGGATCGCGTGATGATCGTGACCGGCGGGGCGACCCTGATCGGCGAGGGTGTCGTGCGCGAGCTCGTGGCCGAAGGCGCGACGGTGGTGGTGGCCGACATCGACGAGGCCGGCCTCGCGGCGCTGCCGGAGAAGCTCGGCATCGCGGCGGTCCAGACCCGTCTGACCGACATCACCGACGACGCTCAGATCACCGCCCTGGTCGACGCGGTCGTGGCGGCGCACGGGCGGCTCGACTCGATCGTGAACCTCGCCGCCAGCTACGTCGACGACGGCGCCACGACATCCCGCGCCGACTGGCACCGGGGCCTGGACGTCAACCTGGTGAGCGCGGTGCGGATGGTCGAGATCGCCCGCCCGCACCTGGCCGCCACGGGCCACGGCAGCGTGGTGAACTTCACCTCGATCTCGTCGAAGGTCGCCCAGACCGGCCGCTGGGTGTACCCCGCCAGCAAGGCGGCCATGGTACAGGTGACCCGCTCCATGGCGCTTGACCTGCAGGCCGAGGGCATCCGGGTGAACTCGGTCAGCCCGGGCTGGACCTGGTCGAAGATCATGGACGACCTCTCCGGCGGCGACCTCGCGAAGACCGACCGCGTCGCGGCACCGTTCCACATCCTCGGCCGGGTCGGCCGCCCGGACGAGGTGGGCCGCGTGGTGGCGTTCCTCGCCTCCGACCAGGCCGGCGGCGTGACCGGCGCCGACTGGGCCGTCGACGGCGGATACTCCGCCCTCGGCCCCGAGCAGCAGAGCCCCACCATCCCCCTCCTCGCCGCCGAATGACGGCCGCAGATCGAAAGGCACCTCTCATGTCCCGTCGCATCACCATCGTCGGAGCCGGTCAGTCCGGCCTCCAGCTCGCCCTCGGTCTCCTCGACCACGGCTACCAGGTCAGGATCGTCTCCAACCGCACGCCGGAGGAGATCGCCGCGGGCCGGGTCGCGTCCAGTCAGTGCATGTTCGACACCCCGGTGGGGTACGAGCGCGAGGTCGGGGCGGCGCTGTGGGATGACGCCCCCTCCGTCGACGGGATCGGGTTCACGGTGCCGCATCCGGAGCTCGCCGGCGAGAAGGCCATCAGCTGGGCCGCGCGCCTGGACCGCCCCGCGCAGTCGATCGACCAGCGGGTGAAGTTCCCGCAGCTGATCGAGCTCGTCGTCGCCCGCGGCGGCCGGATGGTCTACGAAGACGCCGGCGTCGACGACCTGGAGCGCTACACCGCCGAAGACGACCTCGTTCTCGTCGCCGCGGGCAAGGGCGAGATCGCCCGCCTGTTCGAGCGGGATGCCGAACGCTCCACCTTCGACGCCCCGCAGCGCGCCCTGGCGCTGACCTACGTGCACGGCCTCACCCCCGACGCGGACTTCTCCAAAGTGGCCTTCAACCTCATCCCGGGCGTGGGCGAGTACTTCGTCTTCCCCGCCCTCACCCTCACCGGCCCCTGCCACATCATGGTGTTCGAGGGTGTCCCCGGCGGCCCGATGGACCGATTCGCGGGAGGTCTCACCCCCGAGGAGCACCTCGAGGTCTCCAAGGACATCCTGCGCACCTTCCTCCCCTGGGAGGCGGAGCGGGCCGAGGAGGCGACTCTCACCGACGACCTGGGCGTGCTCCAGGGGCGGTTCGCCCCGACCGTGCGGAAGCCGATCGCGACCCTGCCCTCCGGGCGCACCGTGCTCGGGATGGCCGACGTCGTGGTGCTCAACGACCCGATCACGGGGCAGGGCTCCAACAACGCCTCGCGCTCGGCCCAGAGCTACCTGGGCTCCATCCTGGAACGCGGCGATCTGCCCTTCGACGACGCCTGGAAGACGGATGCCTTCGAGACCTACTGGTCGGTGGCCGAACCGGTCGTCTCCTGGACCAACGCCATGCTGATGCCCCCTCCCCCGCACGTGCTGCAGCTGCTCGGCGCGGCATCCGCCCAGCCCGTCATCGCCTCGCGGTTCGCGAACGGCTTCGACGACCCGGCCGATTTCGGCGAGTGGTTCCTCGACCCCGCCGGCGCCGAGACCTTCCTCGCGGAGGTCATGAGCGGGGAGCGTGCCTGAGATGGCTGAGCCTCGCTTCGACCTGCGCGACTTCCGCACGGCGCTCGGCCAGTTCGCGACCGGGGTGGCGGTCATCACCACCCGCACCGACGAGGGCGCCCGCGCCGGGATGACCGCGAACTCGTTCGCCTCGGTGTCGATGGATCCGCCGCTCGTGCTCTGGTGCCCCGGCAAGCAGGTGCCGAGTGCCGCGAGCTTCGAGCGCTCCACGCACTTCGCCATCAATGTGCTGGCGAGCGGTCAGCGCGCGCTGTCGCGGCAGTTCGCCACCCCCTCCAGCGACAAGTTCGCCGGGGTCGCGGTGCGCGAGGGACTGGCCGGCGTGCCCCTCCTGGAGGGCGCCCTCGCCACCTTCGAGTGCCGCACGGTCGCCCGCCACGACGCCGGTGACCACCTCATCTACGTGGGAGAGGTCGAACGCTACGAGTACGCGCCCGACGCCCCGCTGGTCTTCCACGCCGGCAGCTACCACGACACGGCCACCCACCGCTCCGTGCTGGCTGGCTAGGCCGGGACGGAGGCCAGCTGGTCGTAGGTGGCGAACTTCGCGGCCACGTCGGAGCCGGTGAAGTGGCCCACCCAGCCGTCGTCGTCGTGGAAGAAGCGCACCGAGACGTAGTCGGGGTTGGTGCCCATGTCGAACCAGTGCGTGGTGTCCTTCGGCACGGAGAGCAGGTCGCCGGCCTCGCAGAACACGGCGTGCACCTTGCCGTTGGCGTGCAGGTAGAAGACACCTGACCCGCGGGCGAAGAAGCGGTCTTCGTCGTCGTCGTGCTGGTGCTCGTCGAGGAACTTGCTGCGAGCCGCCTCGGCCTGGGCACGGTACTCGTCGGTGTCGGCGGGGGTGATCGAGACGACGTCGACCAGCGTGTAGCCGTGATCGGAGTTCACGCCGTCGATCTCGGTGCGGTAGGCCTCGAGCACCTCGTCTTGCGTGGGCTCGGCCGAGAGCTCCTTGAGCTCCCAGCGGCTGAAGCGGGCGTTCAGGCCGGCGAGCACCTCGTGGATGGTGTCGAAGTCGCGGGTCTGCAGTTCGGGAGTTGTGGGGTCGGTGTCGTTCCACACGGTGAGCAGCGTCATGCCTCAATGCTATTGCTCCGGATCGGCTCCCTACCTCAGAGGGCGCTGGAAAGTAACAGAGGGACACACAATTCGTCACATAACTCGCCACAGGAGTTGAATCTAGAGGCACCCACAGCCCCCTTGCCCCAACCCGTCCCGAAGGAGCCGTCATGGCCATCCCCCGCAAAGCCGCGGTACTCACCGCTCTTCTCGCCGCCGGCGCCCTCGCGCTGACCGGCTGCGCCCAGTCCAGCGGCAGCACCGAGTCGGCCGCCGAGTCCACCACCGCGGCCACCGCCTCCGCTCCCCTGCCCGCGCCCTTCGACGGTGACCCGGTCAAGGTCGCCCTGGTGCGCCAGAGCGGCGCCGGCGACTACTTCGAGGCCTGGGGCGCCGGCGCCCAGGCCCAGGCGAAGTTCGCCAACATCGATCTTCAGGTCACGGATGCGCGCAACGACAACGCGAAGCAGGCCAGCGACCTCGAGCAGGCCATCGCCAGCAAGCCCGACGCGATCATCGTCGACCACGGCCAGACCGACACCCTCCAGCCGCTGATCACCGAGGCTGTCGCGGCGGGCATCCCGGTCGTCGTCTACGACCTCGCCCTCACCGACTCCACCGGCGTCATCACCACCAGCCAGTCCGACGAGTCGATGGCCTCCGGTGTGCTCGACCAGCTGATCGACGACGTCGGAGACGGCGCCAAGGTCGGCTACGTCTCGGCCGAGGGCTTCGCGGCGCTCGACCGCCGCGCGGTCGTCTGGAACAAGTACGTCGCCGACCACAAGCTCGACGTGGTGTTCTCCACCGGCAAGGTGAGCGAGTCCACCGCCACCGACAACATCCCGCTGGTGGATGCCGCGCTCAAGCAGAACCCGGATGTGCAGGCGATCTTCGCGCCGTACGATGAGATCACCAAGGGCACGGTTCAGGCCGTCATCCAGAACAATCTCCAGGACAAGGTGAAGGTGTACGGGATCGACATCTCCAACGCCGACATCGAGGTCATCACCGCCGACGGCAGCCCCTGGGTCGCCACCTCGGCCACCGACCCCGCCGCCGTCGGCGCCGGTGTGGTGCGGTCGCTGGCCCTCAGCCTCGCCGGCCAGCTCGACGAGACCGACGTGCAGTTCCCGGCCAAGACGATCACGCAGCAGTTCCTCGCCGACAACTCCATCACCAACGTGACCGAGCTGCGCGCCGCGGAGCCCACCCTGAAGCTCGACGACACCGTCGTGGCGGATTGGCTGCCCGCGGTCTCCGAATGACCTCTGCCTCATCCGCTCCGATCGAGGGGCACGACGTGCGCGTCGTGTCCCTCGTCGGTGTTTCCGTGGCCTACGGATCGAACGTCGTGCTCACCGACGTCTCGCTCGACTTCCGGGCCGGCGAGATCACGGCGCTGCTCGGCGCGAACGGCGCCGGCAAGTCCACGCTGATCAAGGCGCTCTCCGGCGCCAACTCGCGCTACAGCGGCGAGATCCTGGTGGGCGGCTCGGTCGCCTCGCTCGGCTCGCCCGTTCAGGCCCGCCAGCTGGGCATCTCGGCCGTGCACCAGAAGGTGGCCGACGGCATCGTGCCAGGGCTCTCGGTGGCCGAGAACCTCACGCTCGACGACCTGGCGCACGCGTCGAGGCATCCGCTGCGCAACCGGCGAGCCGCCTTGGCCGACGCCCGGGCCGCCCTCTCGACGCTCGGTCTCGACTGGCCCGACAGCGTGCTCGATCAGGATGCCGACCGCCTCGCGATCTCGGACGCCCAGCTGCTCGTGCTCGCGCGGGCGCTGCGCAGCACCCCTCAGCTGCTCATCCTCGACGAGCCCACCTCGGCGCTCACCGCCGCCGAGGCCGAGCGGCTGTTCGCCGTGCTGCGCTCGTTGCGCGAGCAGGGCCTCTCGATCGTGTACGTCTCGCACCGCTTCGGCGAGATCGAGGCGCTGGCCGACCGCGTGGTGGTGCTGCGCGACGGCATCGTGCAGAGCAATGCTGTGCGCCCGTTCGAGTGGAACGAGATCCTGCACGACATGCTCGGCCGCGCCACCGACCTCGACCACGACCGGGGCGAGACCCACCGCGGTTCCGGCGTCGTCGCGACTCTGGACGGCATCCGGCTCCTTCCGGAATCGGAGCCCGTCGACCTCGACATCAAGGCCGGCGAGGTGCTCGGCATCCTGGGCCTGATCGGCGCGGGTAAGACCGAGATCGCCGAGCTGCTGGGCGGCCTGGCCACTCCGATAGCCGGCTCGCTCACCCTGCAGGGTGAGCCCTACGCACCGAAGCGACCGCGCGACGCGATCACCGCGGGCGTGGTGCTAGTGCCCGAAGACCGGCAGAAGCAGGGCATCCTGCCGGGCTGGTCGGTGCTGCGCAACATCACACTCCCCTTCCTCTCCGAGTCCAGCGTGTTCGGGCTGGTGCGCCGCCGCACCGAGCGCTCGCGCGCCGAGACCGTCATCCAGACCCTCTCCGTGGTGGCGAGCGGGCCGGATGCCTCGATCGACGACCTCTCCGGCGGCAACCAGCAGAAGGTCGTGGTGGGCCGCTGGCTCTCCGCCGACCCCAAGCTCGCCATCCTCGACGAGCCGTTCCGCGGCGTCGACATCGCCGCGCGCCGCGAGATCGGCGCCCGCCTGGCTGCCCTCGCCGCCGACGGGGCCGCCGCCGTGGTGC
Organism: Herbiconiux sp.; assembly: GCF_023264855.1. Classification (GTDB taxonomy): domain Bacteria; phylum Actinomycetota; class Actinomycetes; order Actinomycetales; family Microbacteriaceae; genus Herbiconiux. The sequence goes on from NZ_JAHFUW010000072.1 coordinate 10,932, forward strand.
TCTCCAGCGACGTCGACGAGATCTTCGAGGTGGCCGACCGCATCGTCGTGCTGGTCGGCGGCTCGGTCGAGCTCGACCGCTACGCCGACGAGGTCGACCGCTCCACCGTGATCGGCGCCTTCCTCGGCCAGTCCCACCCGTCCGGCCCCCGAAAGGACCCCGCATGACCAGCCCGAGCGTGCTCGCCCCGAAGAGCTCCGCCGGAGAACGCGCCTCGGCCTTCGTGGTGAAGTGGGGCTTCGTCGCCGTCACCCTGGCACTGATCCTGTTCTTCCTGATCACCGAGCCGAACTTCCGCACCGTCGACAACATCTTCGGCATGCTGAAGTTCATCGCGCCGACGGCGATCGCGGGGCTCGGCGTGATGCTGGCCATGACGGTCGGCGGCATCGACCTCTCGGTGGGCGCCTCGGCCGGCTTCGCAGTGTCGATCGCGGCCTGGACGATGGTGATCGCCAACCAGGTCGGCGGGGTCGCCGTGACGGTGGTGCTGATCTGCGGGCTGCTGATCGGGGCGCTGAACGCCTTCTTGATCGTCGTCGCGCGCATCCCCGACCTGCTGGCGACCCTGACCACGATGTTCGTGATCGTGGGGCTCAAGCTGATCATCGTCGACGGCAAGTCGATCTCGTCGCAGATGACGCTCTCGAACGGCACCACGGCGCCGGGCAAGTTCACGGCCGACTTCCTGTGGCTGGATCGCGGCTCGATCGGGCCGGTACCGGTGCCCGTCATCATCTTCCTGGTGATCACCGTGCTGCTCTGGTTCCTGCTCGAGCGCACCCGCTGGGGCCGCGCGCTGTTCGCCGTGGGCACCAACTCCGAGGCCGCCCGGCTCTCCGGCATCCGGGTGCAGTGGTACCGCACCGCCGCCTACATGGGCTGCGGACTGCTCGCCTCGATCGCCGGTCTGCTGCTCGCCGCGCGCATCGGGCAGGGCGACGTCTCGGCCGGCAACTCGCTGCTGCTGGATGCCGTGGCCGTCGCGCTCGTGGGCGTCTCGGTGCTCGGGATCGGGCGCCCGAACGCCTGGGGAACCGCTCTCGGCGCCGTGCTGATCGCCGTGATGGTGACCGGGTTCACGATGCTCGGCCTGCCGTACTACGCGCAGGACTTCGGCAAGGGCATCGTGCTGCTGATCGCCCTGCTGTTCAGCTTCACGTTCTCGCGCCGGCGCACCGTGGTGACCGCCGGCTCCACCACCTCCGCCTCGTAGACCTTCCGTTTTCGCACCGTTCGGGATCCGCCGCTCATGACCGACTTCACCCAGCTCCGCTCCGACACCGTCGCCGCGTACCTCGCCTCCCGCCCCGCCCTCGCCTCGCGGATCGACGCCTCCGCGCTGGCCTCCGTGCGCGAGGTGGGTGACGGCAACCTCAACCTGGTGTTCATCCTCGCCGACGTCTCGGGGGCATCCCTCGTTCTCAAGCAGTCGCTGCCGCACGTGCGCACCGACCCCTCGTGGCCGATGACCCGCGAGCGCTCGGCGCGTGAGGCCGTGGTGCTCGCGGCGCACGAGGCGGCGGATGCGGCGCACGTGCCGGCGCTCTACGACTTCGATCCGGAGCACTACGTGCTGGCGATCGAGAACCTCTCCGACCACCGGGTCTGGCGCAACGAACTGAACGCCGGTCGCGTTCACGCGTACGCCGCCGCTTCGCTCGGGCAGTACGTGGCGCGCACGGCGTTCGCGACCTCGCCGCTCGGCCTCGACCCGCTCGAGCACAAGCGCTTGATCGCGCGCGCGGTGAACCCCGAGCTGCAGCAGATCACCGAAGACCTGGTGTTCACCGAGCCGTACATCGCGCACCCGCACAACGCGGTGCTGCCGGCGAACGAACCGGACGTCGCGGCCCTGCGCGCCGACCACGCCCTCGTGCGCGAGATGGGCCTGGCGAAGCTGCGGTTCATGACGACCGCGCAGTCGCTCATCCACGGCGACCTGCACACCGGGTCGGTGTTCGTGCGGGCGGCGGCCGGGTCGGCCGACGCGGTGGACGGTGCGGATGCGCCCGCGGATGCCTCGGTGCGGGCCTTCGACAGCGAGTTCGGCTTCGTGGGCCCCACGGGCTTCGACCTCGGGGCCCTGTGGGCGAACTTCATCATCGCGGCGGCGCGCGCCGAGGCGCTGGGCGAGAGCGATCGTGCCGCGCTCATCCTCACGCTGCCCGGCGAGCTCTGGGCGTCGTTCGAGACCGAGTACCGTTCCCTGTGGCCGTCCCGCATCGACCCGCGCGTGTGGGGCGACGAGGTGCTCGACGCCTGGCTCGCCGGCATCCGCGACGACGCCGCGATCTTCGCCGCGGCGAAGGCGATCCGCCGCATCGTCGGCTTCGCCAAGGCCGCCGACATCGAGACCCTCCCACCCGCCCAGCGCGAGGGCGCCGCCCGCGGCGTCCTCCGTGCGGGCCGGGCACTGGCGCTCACGCGACGGGGTATCGCGGACGTGGATGCGCTGGCGGCGGAGTCCCTCGCCATCCTGCGGGTAGCCGGGGCGCGCTAGCGGTTTCGCGCGGGCGGGGCTACACGTCGAAGGTGAAGGTGGTGCCCAGGGCGTGGTCGGCAATGGCCTTCTGGATGAGGGTGAAGGCCCAGAGGCCCTCGGCCGTGGACTCGCCGCCTGCGTCGCCGCTGGCCGTGGCGACACCGCCTGCGGGGGCGATCGAGTCGAGCACCGCACCTCGGCCCTCGAAGGCACCGGTGCCCACGTTGCCGGTGTAGATCGGCGTGAGGGCCGAGTTGTTGCCGAGGAACCAGGTGGCGACGGTCTTCGCGGAGCGCCGGTACGAGGCCGCCCGGGTGGATCGGTCGCTGCGGGTGGACTGCTCCCAGGCATCCGCCAGCTCGAGCAGGCCGCCGATGATCGGGGTCTCCTGGTAGACGGATTGCGCGCTGTTCGTGTGGAACGAGGCGGCCCATCCGGAGATGCCCGTGATGCGCTCCCGGGTGCGCACGTTGTTGCCGCCGGTATCCGCGTAGTGGTAGGCGTGCTGGCCGTAGAAGGTGTCGGCCGAGTAGGTGACGATGTCCAGCAGCCCGTCGAGGGCCGCGGCGGACTGGCCGATGTCGCGCTTCAGCCGGTAGGCCTTCGCGAGCGCGTAGATCTGGTGCTGGCCCCAGGCCTGCCAGTCCCCGGCCACCGGGTCGTCGATGAAGATACCGTCCCGCCAGTCCGTGCTGCGGAACTGCTTCGAGGTCACCCGGTTGATGCCCTCGTCGATCTTCGCGTACACCACCGAGGCCGCCACGGGGTCGTCGAGCGCACTCGAGGATCCTCCGGCCGCCGCACCGGTCTGAGGGAGCAGGGGGCTCCAGACACCCCAGGCGCCGCCGGTCTGCAAGGCGCGATAGGTCTCGACGTAGCCGATGGTGAACATGCTCGCGAGGCGGTTGTCCAGGGTTCCGAGGTCGTACTGGGTGCTGTTCCTCAGCAGGCGGTTCAGGTGGTTCTCCAGGAACCCGCCGAACGTCGACTCGTCGGCCGTGAGGCCACCGCCGAGCGCCTTGCGCTTCTGCATCATCTGCAGCCCGAGAGCGAGCGCCCAGAGCAGCCGGGCGTCATCCGCCCCCAGCTCGTGGGTGCTGGTGGTCCAGTCCTTCCGGATCGCGAGGAGCGACCCGGTCGCCGGCCCGGTGGCGCTGCTGTAGAGCGGGCCGTCGTAGACCGGCGCGACATCGGCGCCCGCCGTCGACTGCAGGTCGTCCATGGCGATCGAGAACGGCGGATGCGCCACGAAGGGATCGGCGCGCGCGTACCCGGCGCCGTCCGGGATGATGTGGGCGGGGTCCGACTCGAACTGGTTCCAGGCCGCCTTCGATCCGCCCGCACCGAGCGGCGGGTACTGGCTGCGCCGCACGAACTCCGAGCGGTACATGTAGTGCTTGTCCTGCGACTGCATCGGGTCCCAGGCGAACATCGCCGGCGCATCCAGCCAGGCGAAGTTGTAGACCTTGCCCTCCATCGTGAGCAGGTAGCCGCAGAAGGTGAGCAGGGCACGCGCCCGCAGGTACGAGCCCTCGGTGCCGTTCAGCAGATAGTCGGTGACGAGGGCGATCGCGGTGCGCGCCGAGTCGTCGACGCAGGTCGCCCCCTCCGCGAGGTCTTGGTAGGGATTCCAGCCGTTGTCGCGCCAGCCGCCGGGCTTCTGCTGCGCGTAGAGGGTCATCGCCTTCATCGGCCAGGAGTTCACCGCCGCGAACCCGCCCGTGCCGAGCACGGCCTCGTAGTAGGCCGGGGTCGGCCAGCTGACGCCGTGCTGGTCGGTGCGCTGCCCCGCGCCGGTTCCGGATGCGTAGGTGAAGCCGGCGACGGTCGATCCGCTCTGCGTGTGCACCGTCTGCAACTGCCAGTCGAGGTGGTCGAAGCGCAGGGGGAAGTCCGCGAAGTCGACGGCGCGGGTCGCCGCCCGCGCCGCCTCGACCGGGCCTAGGGCGACCCGGCCGAGCGACGCGAGGGCGGCCGCGCCGGCGGCGGCGCCGAGGAAGGTGCGGCGCTTCATC
>NZ_JAHFUW010000022.1 GCF_023264855.1 Herbiconiux sp.
CAACGACAAGATCGCCAAGCAGCGCCTCAAGGAGGCCGCGGAGCAGGCCAAGAAGGAGCTCTCCTCGGGCATGTCGGCCAGCATCACGCTGCCCTACCTCTCGCTCACCGAGAACGGCCCGGCCAACCTCGACGCCACGCTCACCCGCGCCAAGTTCGAGGAGCTCACCAGCGACCTGCTGGCGCGCACCGAGAAGCCCTTCAAAGACGTCATCACCGAGGCCGGCGTCTCGGTCAACGACATCGCCCACGTGGTGCTCGTCGGTGGCTCGACCCGCATGCCCGCCGTGGTCGAGCTGGTCAAGAAGCTCACCGGGGGCAAAGACCCCAACAAGGGCGTGAACCCGGATGAGGTCGTCGCCGTCGGCGCCGCCCTGCAGGCCGGCGTGCTGAAGGGTGAGCGCAAGGACGTGCTGCTCATCGACGTCACCCCCCTGAGCCTCGGTATCGAGACCAAGGGCGGCATCATGACCAAGCTGATCGAGCGCAACACGGCCATCCCCACCAAGCGCAGCGAGACCTTCACCACGGCCGACGACAACCAGCCGTCCGTGGCGATCCAGGTGTTCCAGGGCGAGCGCGAGTTCACCCGCGACAACAAGAACCTGGGCACCTTCGAGCTCACCGGCATCGCGCCGGCGCCCCGCGGCATCCCGCAGGTCGAGGTCACCTTCGACATCGACGCCAACGGCATCGTGCACGTCTCGGCGAAAGACAAGGGCACCGGCAAGGAGCAGTCGATGACCATCACCGGCGGTTCGTCGCTGGCGAAGGAAGACATCGAGCGCATGGTGCGCGAGGCGGAAGAGCACGCCGCTGAGGACAAGGCGCGCCGCGAGGCCGCCGAGGTGCGCAACCAGGCCGAGACGCTCGCGTACTCGACCGACAAGCTCATCAAGGAGAACGACGACAAGCTGCCCGACGACGTCAAGACCGAGGTCCAGGCCGACGTCGACGCGCTGAAGTCGGCCCTCGCGGGTGAAGACGACACGGCCGTGAAGACCGCGTTCGACAAGCTCAACGAGAGCCAGCAGAAGCTGGGGCAGGCCATCTATGCTTCTGCTCAGGCCGACGCGTCCGCTCCGGCGGGCGAGCAGGGCGAGCCCACCGAGTCCTCCGCCAAGGAGGATGACGACGTGGTCGACGCCGAGGTCGTCGAAGACGAAGACGAGCCGAAGGACAAGTAATCCATGACTGACGACACCACCAACGGTCGTCAGCCCGATGACGAGTCGGGCGCCTCCTCCGAAGGGGAGACGCCCGACTCGACCTCTGCACAGGGTGCGGAGTTCATCGAGGCTGAGGGACCGGACATCGAGACCTCCCTCTCGGATGCCGACCTGTCGTTCCTGTCGGGTCAGACATCCGCCGACGAGCTGGCCGCCGAGCGGCTGGCCGACCTGCAGCGGGTGACGGCCGAATACGCCAACTACCGCAAGCGCACCGAGGCGAACCGCGAGGTGGAGCGCGAGCGCGCCACCGGCGACGTCGTGAAGGTGCTGATCCCGGTGCTCGACGACCTCGACCGGGCCGCCAAGCACGGCGACCTCGAAGAGGGCGGCCCGTTCACCGCCATCGCCAGCAAGCTCCGCTCGAGCGTGGAGCGGGTGGGCCTGAAGCCCTTCGCCGCGGTCGGGGAGGAGTTCGACCCCCAGCTGCACGAAGCGATCTTCCAGCAGCCCAGCGACGACGTCACCACTCCCACGATCGCCGACGTTGTCGAGTCGGGGTACTTCCTCGGCTCCACGCTGCTGCGCGCCGCCAAGGTCGTGGTGGCGGTGCCCAATGGCTAGCCAGGACTGGTTCGACAAAGACTTCTACAAGGTGCTCGGGGTGTCGAAAGACATCTCCGACGCCGAGTTGAAGAAGGCGTACCGCAAGCTCGCCCGTCAGTACCATCCCGACTCCAACCAGGGCGACGTCAAGGCCGAGTCCCGGTTTAAGGAGATCTCCGAGGCGTACTCGGTGCTCTCCGACGCCGAGCAGCGCAAGGAATACGACCAGATCCGCGCCATGGGCTCCGGCGCTCGCTTCACGGCGGGCGGCGGAGGCCAGGGCGGCGGTTTCGAAGACGTCTTCGGCGGCATGTTCGGGCAGGGCGGCGGGGGTGCCCGCGGGCAGTCCTACAGCTACCAGCAGTCGCCCGGTGGCTTCGACGACATCCTGGGAGGGATGTTCGGCGGCAGTGCGCGCGGCGGTCGTGGCGGCTTCGGCGGGGCCTACGGTCCTACCCGGGGCCGGGATGTCACGGCGCGCACCACGATCGACTTCATCACCGCGGTCAAGGGCGACACCATCAAGCTGCAGACGGCGGATGGCAAGCCGATCACGGTGAAGATCCCGGCCGGCGTGGCCGACCAGCAGAAGATCAAGCTGCGCGGCAAGGGCGAGCCCTCGCCCGACGGCGGCGAGCCCGGCGACATCGTGCTCACGGTCTCGGTGCGCAAGCATCCGGTGTTCGAGCGCGACGGGCTGAACCTGCGCGTGAACGTGCCGGTCACCTTCGTCGAGGCCACCCTCGGCGCCACCATCGAGGTGCCGACGCTCGGCGGTGCGCCGGTGAAGCTCAAGGTCGCGGCGGGCACTCCGTCGGGCCGGGTGCTGCGCGTCAAGGGGCGCGGCGTCGAATCCGCCAAGGGCAAGGGCGACCTGCTCGCCATCGTGCAGGTCGCGGTCCCCGCGCACCTGACGGCGGCGCAGCGCGAGGCCCTCGAGGCGTTCCACGCCGTGGAGCCCGCCGAGAACCCGCGCACCGAGCTCCTCGCGAAAGCGCAGGACTGAGGATGCCGCCCGCCGGCCCGCCCTCTCCGGAGGCGGGCCGGCGCGCCCGCAGGTCAGATCGCTCCGAGGGAGGAATCGCATGAACGAGGTCGATGAGAACTCGCCGCTGTTCGCGATCGCCGTCGCCGCCGAGCTCGCCGGCATGCATCCGCAGACCCTCCGGCAGTACGACCGGCTCGGGTTGGTCAGCCCCACCCGCACGGCCGGCAAGTCGCGCCGCTACTCCATGCGTGATGTGGTGCAGCTGCGCGAGGTCGCACGGCTGTCTTCCGAAGGGGTGTCGCTCGAGGGGATCGCACGCATCCTGCAGCTCGAGAACCAGGTCTCGGCGCTCAGCGCCCGCGTGCGGGAGCTCGAAGGCGCTCTCGCCGACGAGTTGCTCAACCGCCCCGGCCGCCGCGTCTTCGCCGCCGGCGTGGAGGGCGAGGTCGTCTCCCTCAAGCACGGCACGCGCACCCAGCGCCGCACGGGACTGGTGGTCTGGCGCCCCGTCCGCGACGAGTAGCGCCACCGGCGGAGCGGCAAGGCCGCGCAGCCTGGTGGCCTGGTGCTGCGGCTGGGCGTCGACTTCGGGTCGCCGAGCCGCGATGCTCATGATGTGACGTATTCTCACGACTTGCCTGCGGTTCGGGCGGGGGGACCGGCGGCACACCCACGCGCCCGTCCGCCCGCCGCTGACCCCGTGTCAGCGCCGGGGCGCGCTGCTGGCCGGGGGATCGCTGGGGGCTTCTGCGCGGTCATCGCGTCGAGCATCCGATCGCCGTCACCAGCTGGTCCCTCGCGATCGCGGCGGTGGTCTCCGCCGTCGCGTCGACGCTCGCCGGATTCCTGGCGTTCTTCTTCTCCGCCCTGTCGTTCGTGTTCACGATGAGCGGCGACGCGCTCGGGCCGATCGTCGTCGTGGCGGCGCTCGGCGCGGCGCTGCCCACGCTGTTGGCCGGCCTGCTCGCCGTACCCGGCTTGTCCCGCGCCTACCGGCCGGCCGCTCCCGCTGACCCGCTCCTGGCACCGCCCGGGGCGCAGTCGTCGCCCGCCGCTCCGCCCGTGAGGATCTGACCCGGCCTCGCACCCCGTACGGTTGAACGGTGACAGAGTTCTCGTTCGACGCCCTCCGCCGCCACCCCGACATCGAGGCCGACAACCTGTTCGCGGTCGATGCGAGCGACCGGCTCATCCTCGACGAGGCGGATGCGGCCATCCAGGCGACCCGCGACGAGCCGGGCCGCGTCGTCGTGATCGGCGACAACTACGGCGCGCTCACGCTGGCGGTCGCCGGGGTGCTCGAGGTGCACGGCATCCGGGTTCACCAAGACGCCCGGTCGGGTGAGCTCGCGCTCGCCGAGAACGCCCGGCGCGTGCTCGACGTCGACCTCAGCGGGCGTTTCCGCAGCCTGCCGCTCGGACCCGAGCTGCTCGAGGGGGCCACCGTCGTGCTGCTGCAGTTGCCGCGCAGTCTCGCCGCACTCGACGAGTTCGCCCGGGCGATCGCCGCGTACGCGGATCCGTCGGTCGTGGTGTTCGCCGGCGGTCGCGTCAAGCACATGACGCCGGCCATGAACGAGGTGCTCGCGGCATCCTTCGGCGAGGTGTCGGCTACGCTGGCCCGCCAGAAGTCGCGGGTGCTGATCGCTCGCTCGCCGCTCGCGGGCATCGCCCCCGCCGAGGTGCGCCGCGAGTTCCATGCCGATCGCGACCTGTGGGTGTGCGCCACCGGCGGCGCCTTCGCCGGCACCAAGATCGACATCGGCACGCGGCTGCTGCTCGAGCACCTGGCCGAGATGAAACCGGATGCGCGGCTCGCCATCGACCTCGGGTGCGGCACGGGCGTGCTCGCGTCGGCGCTGGCCCGCGCCCGCCCGGGTTCAGACGGCGCCGAGCATCCGCTGCTCCGGGTGATCGCCACCGATCAGTCCGCCGCGGCCCTCGAGTCCACCCGCGCCACGCTCGAGGCCAACGGCCTCGCCGACCGCGTCGAGGCGGTGCGCGACGACGCCCTCGCCGGTTTCGACGACGCGAGCGCCGACCTCATCCTGCTGAATCCGCCCTTCCACGTCGGATCGACCGTGCACGCCGGCATCGCGCTCAAGCTCTTCGAAGCCGCCGGCCGAGTGCTGGCCCCGGGCGGCGAGCTCTGGACCGTCTTCAACTCGCACCTCTCCTACCGCGCGGCGCTCCAGCGCACCGTCGGCGCCACCTCCCAGGTCGACCGCACCCCGAAGTTCACCGTGATGGTCTCCGTCAAGCGCTGACCGCCGGTATCGGTTCACTCCAGCGAGTCTCAGGTCCAGCTCTGCCATAGTGGCCGAGCTGTCGCTCTATCTCGCTGGAGTGAACGCGCTGGCAGGGGCCAGCATGGGCGCGGATACCCCGCGTCCCCGCAAGCGCCGGCACAGCACCACCTCGAACCAGACGATCAGCACGGCACCGCGGCTGTTGCGCACGAACGCCATCACGGCCAGGTCGCGCAGCGGGGACACCGGTGGGAGACGGCCGACACCGAGCGATCCCGTGAGGACGGCTCCAGAGCTCGGGAGCGCGAGGTTCTCAGCTGACGACGGGTTGCCGAACGAGCCCCGGCACCAGGGTGCGACGCCGCACCACCAGCTCGGTGGCCACCAGCACCCCCACCGCGCCGAGGAACGCCGTGCCGATCACGAGCACCGGGATCGCGGTGTCGCCGTCGAGCCGAGGCACGAGGTCGAGCGGCTCCGCCAGGCCGATCAGCATGAAGAACACGGTGGCGTAGACGACCGTGCGGATGCGCCAGAGCTTCTGCAGGCCCGCGATGGCGAAGAAGGTGATCAGCCAGAGCCCGTACCACGGGTGGATCACGGGCGAGGCCAGGGCGATCACCGCGAAGCAGCCGGCCAGCAGCCAGACCGGATCGGCACGGCGGCGCGAGATCAGCAAGAAGGCGGCGGCCACGCAGCCGAGCGCCAGCACGGCGAGCTTCACGAGGGTCTGCACCAGGTCGCCGTCCAGCCCCACGCCGTTCGCGAGTCCGCCCACGCTGACGCCCAGGATGTTCGCCGGCGCGTACCAGGATGAGATCGACACCGGGGTCGCCAGTGCCGCGATCCAGCCAACACCGACTCCCATGCCCCAGCCCATCAGCACGATGCCGCCGAGGGCGATCCCGGACACCGCGAGCCAGCGCCGGATGATGGCGCCCCAGCCCGCGTTCGAACCGGCCCAGATCAGGCCGATGATCGGCAGGGCGATGACCGCGATCGGCTTGACGCCGATGGCGAGCGCCACGAAGATCGTGCCGAGCACCGGCCGGTCTTTCAGGGCGTAGTAGACGCCGCCGACGATCAGGCCGAGCATCAGCGAGTCGTTGTGACCCGCCACCACGAAGTTCATCAGCACCAGCGGGCTGGCGGCCACGACCCAGAGCACGCCCGCCTCGTTGAGTCCGCGCAGGCGCGCGATCCGCCACACGTAGTAGGCGAGCATGGCGAGCCCGGCGGCGGCGGCGAGGCGGAAGGCGAACACGGCCACCTCGGTGGGCAGTGCATCCGTCGACATCACGACGACCCGCTCGAGCCACACGAACACCGGGCCGTAGGGGGTCTGCGTATCGGCCCAGAGCGGGTCGACACCGATGCCGTACCAGCCGGGGAGGTCGGCCATGCCGGTCGTGTACGGGTTGAGCCCGGCGGCCATCAGCCGGCCCTGGCCGACGTAGGCGAACATGTCGCGGCTGAACATCGGGATGGTGGCCAGGAGCGGGGCTCCCCAGGCGGCGGCCGACACGACGACCTGCCGCAGCTGCGAGGCCCGGGTGGCGGTGTCGGCCCGGCGGCCGAGCAGGGAGAGGCCCAGTGCGAGCCAGGCCACGAGCAGCATCAGGGCACCGAAGACCACCAGCATCGCGCAGATGCCGACTCCGGCGCGGGTGTTGCGAAGCACCTCGAACAGCGGCCACGCGTTCAGCGCGGAGGCGGGCCCGATCCAGCCGACGCCCAGCGAACCGACGGCGATGAACACGGAGCCGGCGATTCCGAGCGGCAGACGCACGCGGGGAGGGAGGACATGCACGGTTCCGTCTTACCACGCCAGGATGCGCTGACGCCGGGAGAGCGGCCGCTCGCACCGCATCCGTTATACGACGTTCACTAGCGCTGAGCGTCGACCTGCGGTAAACTTGAGTCACATCAACTCAACTTTGTGTCCGGGATGATCGTCTCTCAGCCGGTCTCCGGATGCGCACACGCAGAAAGAAGACCACCCCAGCATGCCCACACAGGCAGGTGCGAGCGGCGACGAGCAGAAGAGCGCCCTCGAGCAGTACGGCGTCAACCTGACGGAGATCGCGGCGAGCGGCAAGCTCGACCCCGTGATCGGCCGGGATGCGGAGATCCGCCGGATCAGCCAGGTTCTGACCCGGCGCACCAAGAACAACCCGGTGCTCATCGGCGAGCCCGGCGTCGGCAAGACGGCCGTCGTCGAAGGGCTCGCGCAGCGCATCGTGGCCGGCGACGTGGCTGACTCGCTGAAAGGCAAGCAGCTGGTGTCGCTCGACCTGGCCGCCCTGGTGGCCGGTGCCAAGTACCGGGGCGAGTTCGAGGAGCGGCTGAAGGCCGTGCTCAAGGAGATCAACGAGGCCGACGGCCAGATCATCACCTTCATCGACGAGCTGCACACGCTGATGGGCGCGGGCGGCGGTGAGGGCTCGGTGGCGGCGTCGAACATGCTGAAGCCGATGCTCGCGCGCGGCGAGCTGCGCCTGATCGGCGCCACCACGCTCGACGAGTACCGCGAGTTCATCGAGAAGGACGCCGCCATGGAGCGCCGCTTCCAGCAGGTGTTCGTGGGCGAGCCGTCGGTCGAAGACACGATCGCCATCCTGCGCGGCCTCAAGGAGCGCTACGAGGCGCACCACAAGGTCGCGATCGCCGACTCGGCCCTGGTGGCCGCGGCATCCCTCTCCAACCGGTACATCCCGGGTCGGCAGCTGCCCGACAAGGCGATCGACCTGATCGACGAGGCGGCGTCGCGGCTGCGCATGGAGATCGACTCGGCCCCGGTCGAGATCGACGAACTGCGCCGCGGCGTCGACCGTCTGAAGCTCGAAGAGCTGGCCCTGAAGAAGGAGAAGGACGACGCCTCGAAGGAGCGCCTGGCCGCCCTGCGCACGCAGCTGGCCACGCGTCAGGCCACGCTCGCGGCGCTGCAGGAGCGGTGGGACCGCGAGCGCGCGGCCCTGAACCGTGTCGGCTCGCTGAAGGAGCAGCTCGATCGCGCCCGTATGAAGGCCGAGCGGGCTCAGCGCGAGGGCAACCTCGAGCAGGCCTCGCGGCTGCTCTACGGCGAGATCCCGGTGCTCCAGCGCACCCTCGCCGAGGCCGAGGCCGCCGAGGTGGCGGCCGAGGGCGAGGAGCGGATGGTGAACGACCAGGTGGGTCCGGATGACATCGCCGCCGTCATCGCCGCGTGGACGGGCATCCCCGTCGACCGCCTCACCCAGGGCGAGACCGAGAAGCTGCTCCACCTGGAGGCCGAGCTCGGCCGCCGGCTGATCGGCCAGAAGGAGGCCGTTCGCGCCGTTGCGGACGCGGTGCGCCGCTCGCGCGCCGGCATCGCGGACGCGGACCGGCCCACCGGCTCCTTCCTCTTCCTCGGCCCCACCGGTGTCGGCAAGACCGAGTTGGCCAAGGCGCTCGCCGAGTTCCTGTTCGACGACGAGAAGGCGCTCGTGCGCATCGACATGTCGGAGTACGGCGAGAAGCACTCGGTGGCCCGGCTGCTCGGCGCCCCTCCCGGCTACATCGGTTACGAGCAGGGTGGTCAGCTCACCGAGGCCGTGCGTCGCCGGCCGTACTCGGTGGTGCTGATGGACGAGGTCGAGAAGGCGCATCCCGAGGTCTTCGACGTGCTGCTGCAGGTGCTCGACGACGGGCGGCTGACCGACGGTCAGGGTCGCACGGTCGACTTCCGCAACACCATCCTGATCCTCACCTCGAACCTCGGTTCGTCGTTCCTGACGGATGCGGGCCTCACCCCGTCGCAGCGGGTCGAGGCGGTGAACCTCGCGGTGCAGCAGGCGTTCAAGCCGGAGTTCATCAACCGGCTCGACGACATTGTGGTGTTCCAGGCGCTCTCGCACGACGACCTGGCGCAGATCGTGTCGCTCTACGTCGATCGTCTGTCGGTGCGTCTCGCCTCGCGGCGCCTGTCGCTCGCGGTGACCCCGGATGCCCGGGCCTGGCTCGCCGAGCGCGGGTACGATCCGCTGTACGGGGCCCGGCCGCTGCGCCGGCTGATGCAGCGCGAGATCGACGACCGCCTCGCGATGTCGCTGCTCGCGGGCGAGATCCGCGACGGCGACACCGTACGGGTCGGTGTGGCGGCGTCGGGTGAGGGCTTGACGGTCGCGGCGGAATAGGGCCGCTAGACCGGGATGTAGAAGGGGGCGGCGATATGTCGCCGCCCCCTTCCCTTCGTGGGGAGCTATTCGCGGACGAGCACGATCTCGTCGAGGGGGCGGCGGGCTCGGGGGGCCGTCTCGCGGGAGCGGAGGGCCTCGTCGGGGAGAGCATCCGGAGTGCCGAGGGTGCCGAGAGCGGTGACCGTGAGCGGGAGCTGGTTGGCGGGGAGGCCGAATGCCGCCGACAGGGCCGCTGCATCGATGCCGCCCATCTGGTGCACGTGCAGCCTGTCGAGCTGGGCCTGCACGGTCAGGTGGGCGAGCGCCTGCCCGAGGTCGTACTCGGCGAAGCGACGCGGCGTGCCCTGGTCGTCGCTGGTCTCGGCGATGCCCACGATCAACGCGGCGGCCGATCCGGCCCAGACCTGATTGAAACCGAGCAGATTCGCGGCGATCGTGTCGAACACGGCCGACCCACGGCGGCCCACGACGAAGCGGGCAGGCTGCGAGTTGTTGGCCGAGGGCGCCCAGCGGGCCGCTTCGAGGGCGGCGGTGAGGACGGTCTCGTCGATCGGCTCCGTCGTCACGAACGAGCGCGGGCTCCAGCGCTCGGCGAGAGCGGGGTGGATGGGCGTGCTCGTCTCGGCGAGGCGCGAGGTGAGGGCGGGGGCGGGTGCAGCGCTGGTCATGATGTCTCCCAAGGCGAAAGTGGTGTGCACGCCATCGGGCACGGAAAACGGATCAAGCGGACCTTGGTCCGTTTCGAGACAACCGCGCGCAGAGCGCTGCTATTCCTCGATTCCGGATCGCGATGCGCTCGAGCGCTGGTCAGCCCTCCGCACCCTCGGGCCGCCCCTGGCGCTGCCGGCGGCGGCGCAGTCGGCCGACGACGAACCAGCCCACGGCGCCGAGGATCGCCGCGATGATGACCCACTGCAGCACGTCGGCGTAGGGCTCGACCAGATGCCACTGCTCGCCGAGCCAGAAGCCGGCGAGGATGAAGGCGGTGTTCCAGATCAGGCTGCCCGCGGTCGTCAGCAGCGCGAACTTCCACAGTGGCATCCGTTCGATGCCCGCGGGGATCGAGATGAAGCTGCGGAACAGCGGCAGCATCCGCCCGAAGAAGACCGCCTTGCTGCCGTGGCGCACGAACCACGCCTCGGTCTTGTCGACGTCTTCCACGTCGATCAGCGGGAGGTGCACGGCGAGGCGGCGCATCCGGTCGCGCCCGAGCCAGGCGCCGAGTCCGTAGAGCGCGAGGGCGCCGACGAGCGACCCGATCGTGGTGAACACGATCGCGGCCACCAGGTCGAGGTCGCCTCGGCTCGCCGCGAACCCGGCCAGCGGCAGGATGACCTCGCTCGGGATCGGCGGGAACAGGTTCTCGACCGCCACGGCGAGGCCCGCGCCCGGTGCGCCGAGCGTCTCCATCAGCCCGACCACCCCGTCGGTGATGGCGGAGAACCCGCCGGAAGATTCCTGCCCCTCGGCGGAGCCGGCGCCGGCATCGGCCACGGCGACCAGAGGGGACGCGTCGGCCTCGGCGGCGGAGAGGGATCGGAGGGCGGTCGATGGGTCGGCAAGGGCCAGGCTCATGCCCCCAGGTTACGGATGCCGTCTGAGGTGGGGCTGACAACGACCGGCTACTTACGCAGGTCGAGGCGGCGCAGGAGTTGGGCGTTGGCGGCCACGATGATCGTCGAGAGCGACATCAGCACGGCACCGACGGCCATGGGCAGGATGAAGCCGACGGGGGCGAGCACTCCGGCGGCGAGCGGCACCGAGAGCAGGTTGTAGCCGGCGGCCCACCACAGGTTCTGGGTCATCTTGCGGTAGCTCGCCCGCGACAGTTCGATCACCGACACGACCGCGCGCGGGTCCGAGCTGGCGAGCACCACGCCCGCCGAGGCGATGGCCACGTCGGTACCGGCGCCGATCGCGATTCCGACGTCGGCCCGGGCCAGCGCCGGGGCGTCGTTCACGCCGTCGCCGACCATCGCCACCGTTCGGCCCTCGCCCTGCAGCTGGCCGACCTCGGCCGACTTGTCGCCCGGCTTCACGCCCGCGAAGAAGCGCTCGATTCCGAGCTCGGCCGCCACGGCCCGCGCCACCGGCTCGGCATCGCCTGTGATCATCACGACCTCGACGCCACGCGAACGGAGGGCGTCGACCGCCGCCCTCGACTCGGGGCGCACCGCGTCCGCGAGCTCGATCCGCCCGATCACGGCGTCGTCGCGCAGCACGGTCAGCACCGTGCGGCTTGCGGATGCCGCGGGGCTGACGCCGTTCACTCCAGCGAGTCTGCGGCCGAGCTCCGCCATAGTGGCGGTGCGTGCGCTGGGGCTCGCTGGAGTGAACGCCTCGGAGGCGATTCCGCGCTCGTCGAGCAGACGCGGGCCGCCGACGCGAACGGTCGCGCCGTCGACGACGGCCGAGACCCCCACCGCGGTCGACGCTTCGAAACCGCCGGCGGCCGGCACCGCGAGCCCGCGCGAGCGCGCCGCCTCGACCATGGCCCGGGCCAGCGGATGCTCGCTGTCGGCCTCGGCGGCCGCGGCCAGTGCGAGCACCTCGGCTTCGTCGTGACCGCCGGCCGCGAGCACGGCGGTGACCGCCGGTTCGCCCTTCGTGAGGGTTCCGGTCTTGTCGAAGAGCACGGTGTCGACCGTGCGCATGGTCTCCAGCGCGAGCCGGTCGGTGATCAGGATGCCGGCCTTCGCGGCGCGCTCGGTGGCGATCGACACCACCAGCGGGATGGCCAGGCCGAGCGCGTGCGGGCAGGCGATCACGAGCACGGTGATGGTGCGGACGACCGCGTCGTCGGGGCTGCCGACCAGCGTCCAGACGACCGCCGTGATCACGGCCGCTCCCAGCGCGAACCAGAACAGCCAGCCCGCTGCCACATCCGCGATCCGCTGAGCCCGCGAACTCGAGTTCTGCGCCTCCGCCACCAGGCGACGGATGCCGGCCAGCGCCGTGTCGTCGCCTACCGCGGTGATGCGCACCCGCAGTGCCGTGTCGGTCGCCACCGTGCCCGCCACCACGCGCTCGCCCGGCCCGCGCCGCACGGGCACGGACTCGCCGGTGATCATCGATTCGTCGACGTCGGCCGTGCCCTCGACGATCGCACCGTCGGCGGGCACACGACTGCCCGGCCGCACGATCACCAGGTCGCCGACGCGCAGTTCGGCCGGGGCGACCTGCGTGATGGTGGGGCCGCCGGAGCCGCCGACCGCGCCCCCGGTGGGGGCGGGTTCGTCGATCCGCTCGGCCTCGTCGGGCAGCAGCGCGGCGAGCGAGTCGAGCGCGCTGGTGGTCTGCGCGAGCGAGCGCATCTCGATCCAGTGCCCGAGGAGCATGATCACGATCAGCAGCGCCAGCTCCCACCAGAAGTCGAGCTCGTGGTCGAGGATGCCGAGCGTCGCGCCCCACGACGCGAGAAAGGCGACGGTGATGGCCAACGAGATGAGAAGCATCATGCCGGGCCGGCGCGCCCGGAGCTCCGCCGCGCCACCGGACAGGAACGGGCGGCCGCCGAGAAGGAACATGACGGTGCCGAGAACGGGCGGGATCCAGGTGGTCCAGCCCTCCATCGGCAGCGGGTAGCCGACGATCATCGCGAACATCGCGCTGAAGCCCACCACCGGCAGCCCCAGCACGAGCATCACCCAGAACAGCCGCCGGAACTGCCCGGCGTGATCGCCGTGCCCCCCGTGGCCGTGGCCGTCGTGCCCGGTAGCGGAGTGTCCCGCGTGGTCGGATCTGGCGGTGTGCGCTCCGTGATCGTGGTCGCAGTGCTCAGTGTGCTCGTGCGGTGCCTGTCCGCTGCGCAGTTCGCTGTCCATGGTTCCGAAGATATACCCCCTAGGGGTATTAAACAAGATGCTCTGCCATAGCGAACGGTGCGGTGCTACCGTGAGGCTCGTGTCAGGGTCTGAGCCGTCCGCACCTGCCGCGCGAGCATCCGTCGCCCGCGCCGACGCCTCGTCGCGCATCACCGGGGTGATCGTGGTGGGCATGAGCGTGGCCGTGTGGTGGCCGGCGTTCACGCTCGGCGCCTGGGGCGACTTCTTCTTCGACCAGATGCTCACCGTGTGGGCGGCCGCGACCGGCGCGCTGATCGTCGTGCTGATCCAGCCTCGGGGCGTACCGCGGCTCGGGCGGGCCTTCGCACTGCTCATCCCGAGCCTGTGGCTGGCGCTGACCTTCCTGGACGATCAGGACGAGGGCGATCTGTTCACCGGCATCGTCACCCTGGTGGGTGTTCTCGTGGGCATCCTGGCGCTGCCGACCACGATCTGGGTGCTCGCCCGGATCATCTGGCCGGAGTTCGGCGACACCATCTCCTGGGGGCGTCGGCTCGTCGTGATCGGCGCGGTGCTGCTGATCGCCGTGGCCTCGTTCCTGCTGGGCGCCAACCAGTCGCACTTCCTCACCTGCGGCGACTTCAGCATCAGCGGCAACTCCGAGCCACCGGGCTGCACGCCCGGCGACCCGGGTTAGACGGCCGGTACGGCCTCGAGCTCGCGGCGCACGGCGGCGGCGAAGGCGTCGACGTCATCCGGAGTCATGTCGAAGGCGCACATCCAGCGCACCTCGCCCGTGGCCGGGTTCCAGTCGTAGAAGCGGAACGACTCGCGCAGGCGGTCGGCGACGCCCGCCGGGAGGGTGACGAAGACGGCGTTCGCCCGGGTGTCCTGCGTGAACGTGAGGCCGGGCAGGCCGGTGACCGCTGAGCGCAGCCGTGCCGCCATCGCGTTGGCGTGGGTGGCCGAGCGCAGCCAGAGATCGGATCCGTAGAGCGCGATCAGCTGCGCCGACACGAAGCGCATCTTCGAGGCCAGCTGCATGTCGAGCTTGCGCAGGAACGGGATGCCGTCGACCGCCGCCGGGTTCAGCACCACCACGGCCTCGCCGTAGAGCAGGCCGTTCTTGGTGCCGCCGAGCGAGAGCACGTCGACGCCGGCATCCGTCGTGAACGCCCGCAGCGGAACGCCGAGCGAGGCCGCCGCGTTCGAGATGCGGGAGCCGTCGAGGTGCACGCGCATGCCGAGCGAGTGCGCGTGGTCGGCGATGGCCGCGACCTCGTCGACCGTGTAGGCGGTGCCGAGCTCGGTGGTCTGCGTGATCGAGACGACCAGAGGCTGGGCCCGGTGCTCGTCGCCCCAGCCCCAGGCCTCCACGTCGATCAGCTCGGGGGTGAGCTTGCCGTCGGGCGTGGGCACGGTGAGCAGCTTGAGGCCGGCGACCCGCTCGGGGGCGGCGTTCTCGTCGGTGTGGATGTGCGCCGTGGTGGAGCAGACGACGGCGCCCCAGCGCGGCAGCATCGACTGCAGGCCCACCACGTTCGCCCCCGTGCCGTTGAACACCGGGAACGCCTCGGCCGCGTCTCCGAAGTGACCCTTGAGCACCTCTTGGAGGCGTGCCGTGTAGACGTCTTCGCCGTAGGCGATCTGGTGGCCGCCGTTGGCCGCCGCGATCGCCGCGAGCACCTCGGGATGCGCGCCCGCGTAGTTGTCGGAGGCGAACCCCCGGTAGCCGGTGTCGTGCAGGGTGGTCACGCTGTTCTCGCTCACCCTCCCAGTCTGCCAAACGGGTGAGGAGGGATCCGCGCTCGCATCGCGCGAATCCCTCCTCAGCACGCTCGAGTCGTGCGTGCCGTGCCGCTCAGCCGCGCAGGGCCTCGCTGAGCTTCACGCGGGTGCCGGTGCGCAGCAGGGAGTTCGCGTAGATGCGGGAGCCGATCGCGATCACCAGCAGCGTCGTGGCGAGCAGGATGACCAGCGACAGCAGCGGTTCCCACCACTGCGCGTCGCCCAGGAACAATCGCAGCGGCATCCCGATCGGCGCCGAGAACGGCACGTACGACATCACGGCCATCACGCTCTCGTTCGAGTTGAAGAAGATCACCAGGAAGTACGGGATCATCACGAGCATCGTCACCGGCGAGGTCACCGAGCCCACGTCCTCCTGCCGCGACACCAGTGCCGCCGTGGCCGCGTAGAGGGCGGCGATCAGCACGAAGCCGAACACGAAGAACACCACGAACCAGGCGATGGCCGCCCCGAGGGCCCCGAGCAACGCCGATTGCCCGGTGATCGTGAGCCCGAGCGACGAGATCACCGCGATCAGCGCGATCTGCCCGAACGCCAGGATGCTGTTGCCGAGCACCTTGCCGGCCATCAGCTGGCGGGCGGTGATGGTCGACAGCAGGATCTCCACCACGCGGGTCTGCTTCTCCTCCACCACGCTCTGCGCGATCGTGCTGCCGAAGGTGACCGCCGACATGAAGAACACCACGCCGAACGCGATGCCGATCAGGTAGGTGAGGAAGCCGTCGTTGTCGCTCGGTTCGAGCAGCTGAACGGTGGGCGCGACGCTCAACAGCTGCACGACCGCGGTGGGTGCGGCATCCAGGGCCACGATCTCGTAGCCGAGGGGGTCGGATGCGGGAACCACGGCCGCGTCGACCGTTCCGTCGCGCACGAGCTGCTCGGCATCCTGAACCGAGGTCGCCGTGGTGAGCTCGAGCGCACCCGATGAGCCGAGCGCCGAGACGGCCGACGAGGTCTCCGACACCACGGCCACCTTGGGCGCCGTGGCCGACGCGCTGAGGATGCCGCCGGCGATGATCGAGGCGAGGATGGCCAGCATCAGGATGCCGGTGGAGATCAGGAAGGCCTTGCTGCGCAGGCGCATGCTGATCTCGCGTCCGGCGACGAGCCGGACGGCCTGGGGTGCGGCGATGCTCATTTCACGACCTCCTTGAAGATCTGGGCGAGGGTGGGGCGTACCGGGGCGAAGCGGGTGACCGCTCCGGCGGCGAGGGCGCGCTGCAGCACCGCCTGGGCGGCCTGCTCGCCCACGCTGCCGTGCTCGACCTCGAACAATGCGTATCGGCCGTCGAGCTCGATCACGCTCACGCCGGGCTGCTCGCGCACCCAGCCGGCGTCGCCGGAGAGCTCGATCTCGTAACGCGGTTCGGAGTGGCTCTCGCGCAACTGCTCGCGCGATCCGCCGGCCCGGATGCGGCCGTCGGCGATCACCACGAGGTCGTCGCAGAGCCGCTCCACGATGTCGAGCTGGTGCGAGGAGAAGAGCACGGGCGCGCCCTTGGCGGCGTGCTCGGAGAGGACGGCCTGCACGACCTCGACGGCCATCGGGTCCAGGCCCGAGAACGGCTCGTCGAGCACGAGCACGTCGGGGTCGTGCACCAGCGCGGCGGCGATCTGCGCGCGCTGCTGGTTGCCGAGCGAGAGGCTCTCGACGGTGGCCGAGGCGCGCTCCTCGAGGCCGAGCCGCTCGAGCAGGGTGGTGGTGCTCGCGGTGGCGGCGGCCTGGCTCATGCCGTGCAGGCGGCCGAGGTAGACGATCTGCTCGGCGACCTTCATCTTGGGGTAGAGGCCGCGCTCCTCTGGCATGTAGCCGAACAGCGCGCGGTCGGCGGGGGTGAGCCGCCGGCCGTCGAGCTCGACGTGCCCCGAGTCGCTCGAGAGCACCCCGAGGATGATGCGCATCGTGGTTGTCTTGCCGGCGCCGTTGCCGCCGACGAAGCCGGTCATCCGGCCGTCGCCGACCGTGAAGCTGACGCCGTCGAGCACCTTCCGGGTGCCGAACGAGCGGGAGATGTCGTGCACGTCGAGCATGATGTCCCTTTCCCTCCGAGGCCGACCTGGCGGGCCCGAGTCCACGCTAGGCCGGGGCGGCCGGCGAGGGCATCCGCCGCGAGGATGGTCGCGCACACCCGCGCTCCGCCGCGCGGTGGAGGGCGGGACTAGGGGAACAGGGGAGCGAGCACCTCGTCGGCCAGCCGGATGGCGGCATCCGTCACCTCGTGCACGCCGCCCGGCTCGACCAGCAGGCGCGCGCTCGCTCCGGCCGAACCGGCCACGGCGATCGATTCGAGTGTGCGGGACAGCGGCACCCAGGGGTCGTCGGTGTGCGTGGCGAACGCGAACGGCATGCCCTCCAGACCGGCGGGCCGCGGAATCGAGGTGCCGATCGGGCCGATGAAGCCGCCGGTGAACGCGATCACGGCGGCGTACCGCCGGGGCCGGGTGAGTGCGGAGTGGGTGAGCAGGCAGGCGCCCTGCGAGAAGCCGAGCAGCACGATGCGCTCGAGCGGGACGCCGGCGGCCAGCGCCTCCTCCACACAGGCGTCGACCCGGTCGAGCGCCGCGTCGAGGAACGGCTGGTTCTCCTCCATCGGGGCGAGGAACGGTTTCGGGTACCAGGAACGGCCTTCCGCCGCGGGGGCGATCACGGTCAGCGACGAGCCGATCGCGAGGCGGTCGACGACACCGCGGATGAACTCCGGGTCCTGGGTGCGGCCGTGCACCGCCACGACGGCTCCGCGGGGCGCGCTCACGAGGCGGCCCCGTCCGTGCCGACGCGCGACGGGGCACCGGATGCGGCGTCCGGAGCGTTCGCCGACGTGCCGGCCGGCGCCGCCGAGCCGACCGGGGCCAGCACGATGTCGAACACGCCTTCGCTCCAGCCGCTCGCGGTGGCCCGCGGGTGCGGGGCCGCTTCGCCCGCCGGATGCTCGGTGAACGGCACGATCAGGCTCTCCCGCACGCCGAACACCGCGTCGTCGCCGAGCCACTCGTCGCCCGCCACGAACAGGTGCGTGACCAGCGTCTCGTAACCGGGCGCCGACACCAGGAAATGCACATGCGCCGGCCGCATCGGGCCCCGCCCGGCGGCCTTCAGGAGATCGCCCACCGGCCCGTCGTCGGGGATGGGATAGGCGGCGGGCTGCGCCGTCCAGAAGTCGTAGGCGCCGTCGTCGTCGGTGACCAGGTGCGCCCGGCCCGACATCGGGCCGCCGGCGTACTGCACGTCGTAGAAGCCGTCGTCGTCGGCCGCCCAGACCTCCACCCGCGCGCCCGCGACCGGTTCGCCGCCCGTGCCGGTGACCCGCCCGTGCAGGTGGCAGGCGCGGCCCTTCACGTCTTCGCCGATGTCGTCGCCGTTGTGGATGAGGGGCGCGTCCTGCACGAAGAACGGCCCGAACACGGTCGATTCGGTGGCCGTGGAGACGGCGGGGGAGTTCACCGTGACGGTCATCATCGAGGCGCCCAGCACGTCGGAGAGCAGGATGAACTCCTGCCGGGTGTCGTCGGTGATGTGCCCGGCGCGGGTCAGGAAGGCGATCGCGGTGTCCCACTCCGCCTGGGTGAGCCGCACCTCCTGGATGAAGGCGTGCAGGTGGCGCACCAGGCTCTGCATGACCTGGCCCGAGCGGGCGTCGGCCGATCCGTCGAAGCTGGCCACCACCTCGGCGGTGAGGGCGTCTTCGCGGGCCGCCTGCTCGTGGGCGTCGCGGGCGTCGCGCGCGTCGCTCTCGTCGTCGGTGCGGCCGGACCCGCCGGCGTCGCGCGTGTCGTCGGTCGCCACGGCTCAGGCCTCCGGCCCGTAGGCGGCGGTGAGGATGGCGGCCACGTCGTCGGGCGACACCGGCCGGGGGTTCGGGATCGGCAGCCGCGCCGCCACGATTCCGATGCCCTCCTGCAGCTGTGCGCGGGTGAGCCCGAGTTCGGCCAGCGTGCTCGGCGCATCGATGTCGGCGTAGAGCCGGCGCAGGCCGGTCACGGCGTCGTCGGCGTCGAGTGCCTGCGCCATCGCCTGTGCGTCGGAGGCGCCGAGCGCCGGGGCGTTGAAGGCCAGCACGTGCGGCAGCACCACGGCGTGGGTCTGCGCGTGGGGCAGGTCGAAGGCGCCGCCGAGCGCGTGGCAGATCTTGTGATGGAGTCCGGATCCGGCGACCGCGAACGAACTGCCGGCGAGGTAGGCGCCGTACAGCAGCGAGTCCTCGCCGTCGGCGGCCTCCGTGCCCTCGGCCCCGCTCGCGCGAGCGCGCATGCCGGCCGCCAGCGCGCGTATTCCCGCGGCGGCATGCAACGACGTGACCGGGTTCGCGCCGGGCCCCCAGAACGCCTCGACACAGTGCGCCATCGCATTCAGGCCCGAGGCGACCGCCATCCCGGCGGGAAGCGTCTGGGTGAGAGCGGGGTCGTAGACCACGGATGCCGGCAGCACGCGCAGATCGGTGCCGGTCTCCTTGCGGGCATCCGTCGTCAGACCCCAGACCGGGGTCATCTCCGATCCGGCGTAGGTGGTGGGCACGGCCACGATCGGAAGGCCCGACGTGAGTGCGACGATCTTGGCGGTGCCGGTGGTGGAGCCGCCGCCGATCGAGAGCAGGCCGTCGGCGCCGGCCGATGCCGCTGCCGCACGGGCGCTCTCCGCCACGGCGTTCGGCACATGCATCCGCACGCCGTCGAACACCGTCACGATGCGGTCGCGCACACCGGCGGTGAGCCGCTCGGCCAGGGCTGCCTCGCCCTCACCGGCCACGAGCATCACGCGCTCGAGCCCCAAGCGCTCGAGCTCGGAGGCGATCAGATCGGCGGCTCGGTCACGGCCGAAGGCCACGCGGCCGGGGAGTGCGGTATAGGAGAAGTCCAGCGTCATTGCGGAACGCCCTTTCCAGGGTCGAGGTGTCACCGTCTATTTTCATACTTGCGCATCGAAATTGGCGGTCTACTATGAGTAGTCAGTCCTATCGTATGACAATCTGAGTGCTGAACAAGAACTGATCAAAGGAGATCACCCATGACCTACGTCGCCGGCTCGCACCACGTCACCCTGTCGGTGGGCCACGCCCAGGAAGACGTCGACTTCCACACCAAGGTGCTCGGGATGCGCTTCATCAAGAAGACCGTGCTCTACGACGGTTCCGCGCCCGTCTACCACCTGTACTACTCCAACGCCAACGGCGATCCCTCGGCCGTCATCACCACCTTCCCCTGGGCGCAGGCCGGCCTCTACGGCACCCGCGGCACCAACCAGGCGCGCGAGGTGCTGCTCTCGGTGCCCGTCGGCTCGCTCGAGTTCTGGTCGAAGCGGCTCACCGAGCACGGCATCGACAACGGCTTCGCCGACGGCTTCGGCGCCCGCCGCCTGAACCTGGCGCACCCGTGCGGCATCGAGTACGTGCTGGTGGAGAACGCCGACGACCCGCGCGAGGGCTTCACCGGCAACGGCGTGGGCATCGAGAACGCGGTGCACGGAATCCACGGCGTGGGCATCCATGTCTACGACCACAACCGGATGGTGGACTTCGGCCAGGAGGCCTTCTTCGCCACCGGCGACATCCTGGAGGAGGGCGACCGCGCCCGCTTCCAGGTCGGCGAGGCCGCCTTCGGCAACTTCATCGAGCTCACCGGCAACCGCACCGACGAACAGGGCACCTGGCGCTACGGTGCCGGCGCGTACCACCACTTCGCCTGGAACATGGACACGCTGGAGAACCAGAACGAGGTGAAGTTCGACATCGAGGGTGCCGGCTACACCGACATCTCCGAGCTCAAGGACCGCACGTACTTCAAGTCGCACTACGTGCGCACCCCCGGCGGTGCGCTGTTCGAGCTCGCCGTGACGCACAACGAGGGCGGCTGGGACTGCGACGAGTCGCCCGAGGAGCTCGGCCGCGCGTTCATGCTGCCGCCTCAGTTCGAGACCGAGCGCGACTCGATCATGGCGAAGCTGGAGCCGATCGAGGCCTGAGCCCGCAGCGGGCCGATCCGTGCAGGGGTGCCGATTCGCTGGCAATGTCGCGAATCGGCACCGGCCGGGCCACCGGGGGCATACCCTTCGAACACCGGGCCACCGTGGCTCCGTCTGTCTGTATGGAGGATCACATGGCCGAGAAGACCCAGCGCAAGGCCGTCGCCAAACCGGCAGTACGCTCCCTCAAGGAGAAGCGCGCCGACAAGAAGGCCAAGGGCGACAAGCAGGACCACTCCGACGTGGTCTCCAACGTCAAGAAGAAGTAGCTCCCCGAGCCCCACCGTCGTGACGGGCCCGGATGCGCTCAACCGCGTCCGGGTACCGCCACGCCGTTCTCGTAAGCGAAGACGACTGCTTGGATGCGGTCGCGGAGTCCGAGCTTCTGCAGGATCTTCGACACGTGCGTCTTCACCGTGGCCTCGCCCACGTACAGCTCCGCCGCGATCTCGGCGTTCGAGCGTCCGGCCGCCAGCAGCTGCAGCACCTCGCGCTCGCGCTCGGTGAGGTCGTCGAGTGCCGCCGAGGCCGCGCGGTGCGATCCGTTCCCGGCGGATCCGGGTCCGGCTCCGGATGCCCCCGGCCCGGGTGATTCGAGCGATCCGGGCGTTCCGGATGCCCCGGACCCGGCGCCCGACGCGACGAAGCGCTCGATCACCCGCCGCGTCACATCCGGCGACAGCAGCGCGTCTCCGCGGGCGACGACCTGCACCGCCGCCACGAGGTCTTCGGGTGAGGAGTTCTTCAGCACGAAGCCGCTCGCCCCGGCCGAGAGCGCTTCGAAGAGGTAGTCGTCGCGGTCGAAGGTGGTGAGCACGAGGATGCCGGTGTCCACTCCCGCGGCGATCAGTTCGCGGGTGGCGGCGAGGCCGTCGAGCTCGGGCATCTGCACGTCCATGCACACCACGTCGGGGGCCAGTCGCGTCACGAGCTCGATCGCTTGGCGACCCGTAGCGGCCTCGCCCACCACCTCGATGCCGTCTTCGGACTCCAGGATGATGCGCAGCCCCACCCGCACCAGATCCTGATCGTCGGCGAGCACCACCCGGATGCTCTCGGAGTCGGTCGTGACGTCGGCGCCGGTCATGCCGGTGCTCCTGTCGGCGGGGTGTCGACGCAGCGCCGGGCGGCCGGCTCCAGGGGCAGCAGCGCCCGCACGCGGTAGCCCCCGCGGGGCTTCGGGCCGAGCTCGATCTCTCCGCCCACGGCCGCGACGCGCTCGCGCATGCCCACCTGCCCGAGGCCTGCGCCGTCCGGGCCCGGCGGGCGGCCGGATGCTGCGGAGCCCACTCCGGTGTCGCTGATCTCGACCTCGATGCCCGAGTCGAGGTAGCGCAGCCGCAGATCGGCCGAGGCACGCGGGCCGCCGTGTTTGCGCACGTTCGTGAGCGCCTCTTGGCTGATCCGGTACACGCTGAGCCCGATCACCGGTGGAACGGGCAGCGGCTGTCCGACGGTCGAGAACTCGACCGGGAGCCCGGCCGCCCGCGCGGATGCCACGAGCTCGTCGAGCTGCGCGATTCCGCGTGTGGAGGCGGCGCCGGCCGGCTCCGACACGTCGTCGTCACCGTCGCGGTTGCGCTCGCCGTTGCCGTCACCGTCGCCCTCGCGCAGGGCGCCGAGCATCCGGTGCAGCTCGTCCACGGCGTCGCGCGCGTTCGACTCCACGGCCTCCAGCGACTCGCGGATGCGCGGGTCGGCCGGTCCCTCGGGCGTGGCCTTCGCGAGCATCCGCCGGGCCGCCCCGGCCTGCAGCCCCATCACCGACACGTGGTGCGCCACCACGTCGTGCAGCTCGCGCGCGATCCGCACCCGCTCGAGGGCCACGGCCTGACGGCCGCTGACCTCCCGCTGCAACTCGAGTTCACGGGTGCGTTCGATCAGGGCCTCGCGCTGGCGGGCCGAGTTCCACGAAGCGTTGCCGAACACGAAGGCGGCGCCGAAGTAGAGCAGGTTGGTGAGGATCGTGATCAGGCCGATCGACACGAACTGCGACAGCACGCCCTCGTGCGACACCGTGGGCTGGGCGCCCGGGTTGAGCGCCTGGTAGATCAGCACGCCGATCAGCCAGACCCCCATTCCGGTGGCGATCACGATGCGCACCGCCGTCGCGAGCATCCGGTTTCGGCCCCAAGCGCCCACCGAGTACAGGGCGAGGAAGAGGCAGATGTTGGCGAACAGCGTCTCGGTGATGCCGGAGTACTGACCGACGACGAAGGTGACGGAGATGACGAGCGCGACGAGCTCGGGCAGGCGGCGGCGGAACGCCAGTGAGCCGGCCATCAGCACCGACCAGCCCAGTGCGACCGGCCACGGGGCGTGATCCTGGGCCGCGGCGCCGGCGTAGAGCATCGTGCTCGCGAAGGCGGCGACCGTGAGCACCGCGGCCACGACGGCATCGCGCCGGTAGCCGGCGCCGTCGGGGCGCGGGCGCATCCAGTCGTCGTTGCGGCTCATGCGTCCACGCTACCCACGCCGGGGCGGCGTGCCATCCGTCTCGCGGGGGAGTGGTAGCCCCGCGCCTTCGTTTCGGACGGCGTCAGGGTCGGGAGGGGAGGCGGATGCGCGCGCCGTTCAGGTCGGCGGCCGGGCGCTGCCAGAGGCCGAGCACGGCGGTGGCGAGGTCGCGCACGTCGGTGAAGCCGGCGAAGGTCTTCTCGGGGGACGCGTCGCGCATCCGCTCGTCGACCAGGGCCTTCACGACGAAGATCGTGGCGGCAGCGCCCCCGCCTGAAGCCTGGCTCTCCGACTCGGCGTCCCGGCGGAAGCCGTCGGCGACCGAGCGCATCCACGATTCGGAGGCCGCCTTGGCTGCGGTGTAACTGGCTCCGGATGCCGTGGGCGCCTCGACCGAGACCGACGAGACGAACGCCACCCGGCCCGCCGGCGACGCCAGAAGAGCCGGGTAGAACGCCCGCGTGGTGCTGCGCAGGGTGCGGAACGAGCGTTCCATCGCCGCCCAGCCCTCCTCGCTCTGGCCCGGGATGCCGGCGCCGCCGACCCAGCCGCCCACGAGGTGGATGAGGCCGTCGATGCCCCCGCCGGCGCCGAGGCGCGCGGCCAGGGCGTCGACGGCTGCGGTGTCGGCCAGGTCGCAGACCTCGGGGGTGATGCCCGGGGCGCGTCGCTCGAGCTCGGCCAGGCGGCCGGCGTCGGAGCCGACGGCCACCACGTCGGCTCCGGCCTCGAGCAGGGCCGCGCAGACCGCTGTGCCGGAGGCGCTGGTCGCCCCCGCCACCACGATCCGGCGGCCGGTGACGTCGGGGCTCACGCCCGTGCCCGCCCCCGCGTCAGTCACGACCGGTGATCCCGGCCGTCGACTCGATCACGGGGCGCATCTTCTTCTCCAGCGCCTCGTAGAACATCGACAGCGGGAACTCGTCGTCGAGCACGGCGTCGGTGAGCCCGCGCGGCGGCCCGTCCAGCGGCAGTGCGTCGACCCCGCGGGCCCACACGCTCGCGGGGTTCGGCGTGACCGTGCTCGTGACCAGCGCGTAGGCGGCCAGCCAGTGCGCGGTCTTCGGGCGGTCGATCGACCGCCAGTACAGCTCGTCGATGGCGTCGCTCAGCGCGAGCACGGCATCCGCCACCTCGGGCCAGTCGATGCGCAGCTTGGTGTCGGTCCAGTGCAGCACGCCGCGCTGGTGCAGCCAGGCGAACAGCAGCTGGCCGCCCAGCCCGTCGTAGTTGCGCACCCGCGATCCGGTGATCGCGAAGCGGAAGATGCGGTCGAACAGCACGGCGTACTGCACGAGCTTCGCGTGGTCGAGCAGTTCGGCGTCGGCCGGGGTGCGCTCCGGGCTGCTGCCGGGCGTGGCATCCGCCACACCAGGAGCATCCGCCACACCAGGAGCATCGGGGGCGCTCAGCCGGCGCTCGATGCGCACGGCCTCGCGGAACGCCGTGAGGTCGCAGCGCAGCTCTTCGAGCGAGTACAGGAAGTAGGGCATCCGCTGCTTGATCATGAACGGATCGAACGGCAGGTCGCCACGCATGTGCGTTCGATCGTGGATGAGGTCCCACATCACGAAGGTGCGTTCGGTGAGCTCTTGGCTCTCGAGCAGGCGCACGGCGTCGTCGGGCAGCTCGAGCCGGGTGACGGATGCCGCCTCCCGCAGCACCCGGCGAAAACGCGCGGCCTCGCGATCGGCGAAGATCGCGCCCCAGGTGTAGGCCGGGATGCTCGACGTGGCCACCGACTCGGGGAACAGCACGGCCGAGTTGGTGTCGTAGCCGGCCGTGAAGTCGAGGAAGCGGATCGGCACGAAGAGCGCGTTCGAGTAGTCGCCGGCCTCCAGGCCCGCGATGAAGTCGGGCCAGATGACCTCCACCAGCACCGCCTCGACGTGCCGGTCGGTGCTGCCGTTCTGCGTGTACATCGGGAACAGCACGAGGTGCTGCATCCCGTCGGCGCGATGCGACTCGGGGTGGAAGGCGACCAGGGAGGCGAGGAAGTCGGGGATGCCGAAGTCGCCGTCGGCCCAGCGCGCGAGGTCGTCGCGCACGGCGTCGAGGTAGTCGCGGTCGTGCGGGAAGCGCGGGGCGAGGGCGCGGACGGCCTCGGCGATCGTGGCGACGTGCTCGCGGGCGGCCGGGTGGTCGACCGGGTCGGGCACCGATCCGTCTTTCACCTGCAGGGGCTGGAGGGCGGCGACGGCGCCTTTCAGGGCGAGCCAGTGCGGCGACTCCTCCACGGCGCCGGTGATCGCGGCGGCGTCTTCGACGACCTCGGGTTCTCCGATGATGGACTCGGCGCGGGTGGCGGCGTGAGTGCTGGTGCGGGGGTGTGCGGACATGGTGGAACCTCCAATCGATCGTCTCGTCCAGGCTACGTGCAAGGGATTCGCGCTTCTTTGACCTGTGCGGTGTTCTCGTGCGTCTTGTCCCGGCGCCCGCGCGGATTCCCGTCGTCGGTTTGGCTCTAGCGCATCCGGCGCCTGAGGTGCATTGTTAATGAGCAAGACTCAGTTACCATCCTCGAAGGAGATCGATCATGTTTCATGCTCCACGCCGATCCGCCACCGGGCTCCGAGCCCGCGCCGCGACGATCGCGACCGCCACGGCCGTCGCAGCCGGTTTCGTGCTCGTCCCCTCCGCGGCGCACGCGGCCACCCCGACCGCCACGAACGACGCCTACTCGGTGGGCGCCGATTCGGTCTTCACCACGGCCGCCGGGCTCGGCGTGCTGGCCAACGACCTCGGGCTCGACGTCTCGGCCCTGGTGCAGGTGCAGGGTGCGCCCACCCACGGCACGCTCGGCGCGATCGGCGCCGGCGGGGTCTTCACCTACACGCCCGCCGCCGGCTACGTGGGTGTCGACGTGTTCACGTACTGCATCGCGCTGCCCGTGGTCGGCTGCGTGAGCGCGAACGCCACGGTCACGCTCACCGTCGCCGGCACGGTCGAGCGCATCGGCGGCGCCGACCGCTACGCCGTCTCGGCCAACGTCTCGGCCGCGAAGTTCGCACCGAACGTCCCCGTCGCCTACATCGCCTCGGGTGAGGTGTTCCCGGATGCCCTCTCGGCCTCGGCGTCGGCCGGGGCCAAGGGCGGCCCGGTGCTGCTGGTCTCCAAGGGGGCCATCTCCGATGTCGTAGGGCTCGAACTCGCGCGATTGAAGCCGCAGAAGATCGTCGTGATCGGCGGCCCGAACACCATCGACGCCTCCGTCGAGGCGGCGCTGCAGGGCTACGCACCCGCCGGCGCCGTCTCGCGCATCGGTGGCATCGACCGCTATGCCGTGTCCGCAGGCATCTCCAAAGCGACCTACACCGGGGCGACCGATCCCGGAGTGCCGGTCGCCTACGTCGCGTCCGGCGAGGTGTTCCCGGATGCACTGTCCGGTTCCGCCGCGGCCGGCCTCAAAGGCGGCCCGGTGCTGCTGGCATCGAAGGACGTGCTCCCCGCGGTCGTGGCGGCCGAGCTGGCGCGGATCGCACCCGCCAGGATCGTGATGCTGGGCGGGACGAACAGCCTCTCGGCCACGGTCGAGACGTCGCTGAAGGCGATCGCGCCGACGACCCGCATCGCGGGTGCCGACCGCTTCGACGTCTCGGCTGCCGTCTCCGCCAGCGCGTTCCCGGTTCCGGGCACGCGCACGGTGTACGTGGCCTCGGGGGCGGTGTTCCCGGATGCCCTCTCCGGCTCCGCCGCGGCGATCAAGGGTCAGTCCCCGGTGCTGCTGGTCACGAAAGATGCGATCCCGACCGTGATCGGCGCCGAACTCGACCGCATCGCCCCAACGCGCATCGTGGTGCTCGGCGGCCCCAACACGATCTCCGATGCCATGATCGAGCTGCTGCGGGCGCACCTGCAGACGAAGCTCACGCGTTAGGCCGCGCCGTGATTCCGGCCGGGCCCCGCGCGGCCCGGCCGGAGCTCCCGGGTACCCGCAGGTACCATGGAGCCGATGGAGAAGCAGACGGCGGCGCCGACCACGAGCAAGGCGGCACGGCCCGACCACTTCCTCCCGCACCTGCAGGGCCTCCGCGCGATCGCCGTGCTGCTGGTGGTCGTCTACCACTTCTGGCCCGGCCGGCTCACCGGCGGCTACATCGGCGTCGACGTGTTCTTCGTGATCTCCGGCTTCCTGATCACCCAGCAGCTCACCCGCCAGCTCGAACGCACCGACCGCATCGCGCTGCCGAGCTTCTACGCCAAGCGCGCCCGGCGACTGCTGCCCGCCGCGCTGGTCGTGCTCGTCTTCGCCAGCCTGGCGACGCTGTTCATCATGCCGCTCTCGGCGCTCACCGAGAACGTGCGCGAGATCCTCGCCTCCACCTTCTACGTCGAGAACTGGGTGCTCGCGGCGAATTCGGTCGACTACCTCGCCGCCGCCAACGAGGCCAGCCTCGTGCAGCACTACTGGTCGCTGTCGCTGGAAGAGCAGTTCTACCTCTTCTGGCCGGTGCTGCTGCTCGGAGCATCCGTCTTCGCCGTGCGCGTGCTGAAGAAGCGCAAGTGGGTGGGCCTGATCGCCGTTCTGGCGATCGTGGGCGTCGTCTCGTTCGTGCTGTCGATCGTGTTCACGGCCACCGACCCGGCGGCCGCCTACTTCGTGACCTACACGCGGGTGTGGGAATTCGCGGTGGGCGGTGCGCTCGCGCTGCTGCCGAGGCTGCGGCCCACCACGGCCTGGCTCTCGAACCTGCTGGGATACGGCGGCATCGTCGTGGTGCTCGCCTGCGGCTACTTCTTCACCGCCTCCACCCCGTTCCCGGGTTACATGGCCGCCATCCCGGTGCTCGGCACCGCCGCCATCATCGTGGCGCACCACCGCGAGAAGCCGTGGGATGCGGGCCGGGTGCTCAGCTTCCGCCCGGTGAGCTTCATCGGCGACATCTCGTACTCCCTCTACCTCTGGCACTGGCCGCTGATCGTGATCGCGCCCTACATCCCGGGCTGGGGCCTCTCCACCGCGCACCGCCTGGCGCTGTTCGCGTTCTGCTTCGTGCTCGCCTGGCTCACCAAGCGCTTCATCGAAGACCCGGCACGTCAGTGGCGCTTCTTCACGGTGCGCCGGCCCCGCACGACCCTGCTCGCGGTCGTCGCCGCGATGGCCGTCTCGACCCTGTTCGTCGGCACCGCCTGGGCCGTGCAGCAGCCCAAGTACGACGCCGAGGCGAGCCAGCTGGCGTCGACCCTCGCGGATCCGCCGGCCTGCTTCGGTGCGGCCTCCGGGCCGACCGACGGGCTCGCGCCGATCGACCCGCTCTGTGTGAATCCTGCGCTCGCCGGCGAGATCATCCCGAGTCCCGGATTCGGCAACGCCGACCGTCCCGAGCATCCGGAGTGCCTGTCGACCTTGAACGACGCCAGCGTGCGCGACTGCGAGTTCGGCAGCGAGGAGGCGGATGCTCCGCAGGTCGCGCTGATCGGCGACAGCCACGCCTACGCGCTGATGGATCCGTTCATCGCCATGGCCGAGCAGAACGGCTGGCACCTCACCACGTACCTCAAGGGCGGCTGCCCCTGGACGACGGCGCCGCTGGCCGCCCGTGACGCCTTCGCCGTCTCGTGCGACACCTGGCGTGCCTCGCTCACGGCCGAGCTCGCCTCGCACGAGCCGTTCGACGCGGTGTTCACCGCAGCGCTGACCGACCGCAACGTGCCGGGCACGGCCGACGACGAGGAGGCCGCGGCCCAGGGGTACAGCGCCGCGTGGGCTCAGCTGCTCGACGTCGGCACGCCGATCGTCACCGTGGTCGACAACCCGGCATGGGAGGACGACCCGAACAAGTGCCTGCGCATCTCGGATGCGGCCGACTGCACCGAGCCGCGCGACGAGGGACTGGCCGAGTCGGATCCGATCGCCCTCGCCGCGACCGCCGCTCGGTCGGAGGGGCTGGACGTGACACTGCTCGACTTCAGCGACACCTACTGCACGGCCACCGAGTGCTCGGCCGTCGTCGGCGGTGCGAACGTGTACCGAGATCCCGACCACCTCACGCGCACCTTCGCGTTCACCCTGCAGCCCTTCCTAGAGCGGGCGATGAGCGCCGCGCTCGCGCGATGACCCCGCGCGACAGGGACACCCCGGGGAAGGGGTGCGGATGCTCGGGGTGCTGATCGGGTTCGGCATCATCGGGTTCGTCATCCTGGTGGGGTACGGGGTGCAGCGGGCGGGCATCCTGCCTCCGGATGCGCGACTGGTGCTGAACCGGGTGGCCTTCTTCGTGGCGACGCCGGCGTTGCTGTTCACGGTGCTCGCCCGCTCGCATCCGGCGGTCGTGTTCTCCGAGGCGATGCTCGTGACGCTCTGCTCGGTCGTGGTGTCGGTGGCGCTGTTCGTGCTCGTCTCGCGCATCTGGTTCCGGCGGGGCGTGGCCGACACCACCGTGGGCGCCGCGGCCTCGGCCTACGTCAACGCGAACAACATCGGGCTCCCGGTGGCCAGCTACGTGCTCGGCAACCCGCAGCTCGTGGTGCCCGTGCTGCTGCTGCAGCTCGTGGTGCTGGCGCCGATCGTGCTGACCACGCTCGACATCTCGACCCACGGCAAGGCCTCCGTGGGGTCGATCCTGAGCCAGCCGCTGCGCAATCCGATGATCATCGCCTCGCTCACCGGACTCGTGATCGCGCTGCTCGGCGTCACGGTGCCCGACCCGGTGATGGCCCCGTTCGAGCTGATCGGCGGCGCCGCCGTGCCGCTCGTGCTGCTGGCGTTCGGCATGTCCCTCGTGGGGCAGCGGCCGCTGCAGGCCGGCAGCGGGCGGATCGACATCGTCGTGGCGACCGCGATCAAGCTCGCGGTGATGCCGCTGGTGGCGTTCCTGCTGGCCCGGTTCGTGTTCGTGCTGCCGGCCGAGGACGTGTTCGGCGTGGTGGCGCTCGCGGCCCTGCCGACCGCCCAGAACATCTACAACTTCGCCTCGCGCTACCAGCGCGGCGTCGTGCTCGCGCGCGACACGGTGCTGCTCACGACGATCGGCTCGGTGCCCATCCTCGTGCTCGTCGCCGCGCTGCTCGCGGTCTGACGCTCCCCGCCACCCCCCGCTCGAGGAGGGCGGCGGGTCAGGGGAGGCGGTCGAGGGACTGGCGGGCGCGGGTGGCGGCGCGACGGGCGGCGTCGGAGGCGCGAGCGGCGGCCTGACGCTCGCGGCGCAGGGCGGCTCCCGCCGTCTTCGCCTCGGTGACCGCATCCTGCAGCTCGTCGAGCTCGCGGCGGAGGCGGCGCAGGTCGCCCGTGAGGCGCTCGTGTTCGTCGTGGTTGTGCCGGATGCGCGACTCCAGCTCGGCGAGGGCGGCGGCGGCGTCATCGGCGTGTTGCTGCGCGGCATCGGCATCGCGCTGGGCGGACTCGCGAGCGCGGGCCCGATCGCGTTCGCGTTCGGCCGCGCGGGTGGCCGCCGCAGACGTCGCCGAGCCCGAGTGCGCAGGCGATGGAGCCGAGGACTGCGCGCCCGGCGTGCTCCTCGCGCTCGCCGACCGGCCACCCGAGTCTGCCGCGGCGGCGAGTGGCGGCACGGCGGCCACGGCGACGGCCATCGAGCCGGCCAGCTCCGCCGGGTCGATGCCGTCGGCCGTCAGGGTGCGCACCAGCAGGCCGCTGCGCACGGCTGCCGCGGCTGTGGAATCCGAGACCGCTGCCTGGAACGTGGTCTGAACGGCGGCGACGGCGGCTTCCGACACGGCCACCTCCGCCTCGTCGCCGACCTCCCGGGCGGCCCGGCCGATGCCGGCCAGCAGTCTGTGCCGCTCGCGGCCGAGCGCCTGCAGCGCCTCGCGGTCGAGGTCGGCGCTGGCCGCGCGCATCCGCTCGCCCAGCTTGAGCACCGCGTCGACCTCGTCGGGCCGTTCGCGCACCAGCGCGTTCACGGCCCAGGCGGCCACCGAGGGCTTGCGCAGTGCCCGGATGCGGGTGGCCAGCGCCCGGTCCCCGGTGTCGAGGGCGCCGGATGCCTCGGCCGTGCGGGCGGCCAGGAACTCGCCCGGCGTCACCCCGTACAGCACGCGGGCCACCTCGGTGAGCGACCGCATCCGCACCACCTCCACCCCGCCCCGGCACCGCGCCGCGGGCCCGCAGCGTCGTCTTGCCACGAGCCTACGGTGCACGCGCCGACCGGGGAGGCGGTGGGAGGGGGGGAGAGGCGGGGGCGCCTAGTGCGTCAGCACCACACGCCCCACGTTCTCGGCCGACTCCACGTAGTGGTGCGCATCCGGAGCCCGCTCGATCGGGAACACCGCGTCGACCACGGTGCGGAACCCGCGCTCGGCCTCGCGCCAGAGCGCTTCGACGGTCTCGGGGGTGCCCGTGCGCACACCGATCACGCGGATGCCCGTCGTGTAGGTGCGCTGCAGGTTCAGCGGCACGGTGTGGCCGAGGAAGGCCCCCGACGACACCACGGCGCCGCCCGGCCGGAGCACGTCGAAGCCGTGCTCCCACACGAGGGGCGCACCGAGGTTGTCGACCAGCACGTGCGCCCCGTCGCCGCCGAAGGCCTCCCGGGCCTGGGCCGCGAACCGCTCGTCGACGGCGTCGAAGACGTGCTCGAAGCCGAGCTCCCGCAGCCGGGCGCGCTTGCTCTCGTGCCGCGACGACACCACCACGGTGGCGCCGAGGTGCTTGGCGAGCATCGCGGTGGTGGCGCCCAGCCCGCTCGTGGCGCCCTGCACGATCACGTTCGAGCCGGGCCCGACACCGCCGGCGCGCTCGAACTGGTTC
The DNA here is from genome assembly GCF_023264855.1 of Herbiconiux sp. GTDB lineage: Bacteria > Actinomycetota > Actinomycetes > Actinomycetales > Microbacteriaceae > Herbiconiux. The sequence goes on from NZ_JAHFUW010000022.1 coordinate 31,886, forward strand.
ACGGCCACCGGCCCGACGCCCACGATCGAGGCGGCCATCACGGGGTCGATGTCGGCCGGCGCCACGTGCACGTTGCGTGCCGGCACCACCACGTAGCGGCCGTAGGCCCCGGGGCGGTGGGTGCCGAGGATCTCGACCAGCGGCGAGATGTCGCCGTACCCCGAGCGCGTGAACTCGTCCTCACCCGTGAGGAAGACGTGGAACGTGCCCACGTGGTCGCCCACGGAGACGTTCGTCACGCCATCGCCCACCTCGGCGATGGTGCCGGCATGATCGGCCCCGAGGATGTGCGGGAAGCGGAATTTCGCATACGGATGCTTGCCCGACCGCGCGAGCAGATCGAGCAGCCGCCCCACGCTCACCGCGCCCACCCGCACGAGCACCTCTCCCGGCCCCGGATGCGGCGTGGGCACGGTCTCGGTGTGCAGCACCTCGGGCGGCCCGAACTCGCGGAACAGCATCGCGGGCATCTCGTCGGGCACCCCGCCCGAGACATCCGGCCAGTCGATCGTGTGCGGCGCGTGCGACGCGCCCTGGACGGCGCTCATCGGGCACCCGCGATCGTGGTCTCGAGCCGGCCGAGGCCCTCGATGCCGGTCACCACGACGTCGCCGTCGTGCAGGAACGTCTTGCGCGGCATCCCCACCCCCGCCGGGGTTCCGGTGAGGATGACGTCGCCCGGTTCGAGGGTGAGCGTGCGGCTCACCGCGGCGATGAGCTCGTACACCCCCACCACCATGTCGGCGGTCGAGGAGTTCTGCTTGCTCTCGCCGTTGACGCTCAGCCAGATCGGCAACTGCTGCGGATCCGGGATCTGCCAGGCCGGCACGATGCCCGGCCCCAGCGGGCAGGATCCGTCGAACGCCTTGTGCTTCAGCCAGTCGAAGGCGAACGGCGGGAACACCGCGTTCGGCCGCGGGAAGAAGCCGCGGGCCGAGAGGTCGTTCGCCACGGCGTACCCGAACACGTGAGCGGGCGCCTCCTCGGCCGTGAGGTCACGGCACCGGTCGGCGATCACGACCGCGAGTTCGGCCTCCCAGTCGAGATCGGCCTCCTCCAGGCGCGACACCGTCACCACCGCGCCCGGACCCACGATCGTGGTGGTGGGCGGCTTCAAGAAGAAGAACGGGCTCTCGTCGGGGTCGGGGCGGGCGGTGCCCATCTCGGCGGCGTGGTCGTAGTAGTTCGCGCCGGCGCACAGCAGCTTGCGCGGGAAGGTGAGCGGTGCCAGCAGCGCGGCTCCCGGCACCTCGTCGAGGTCGTCGACCACGAGCGTGCGCAGGCGCTCGCTCCAGGACTCTCCCGCCTCGATCAGCTCGAGGGTGCTGCTCGGCCAGCCGGCCGGCAGGGCGTGGACCGTGTCGCCACGCAGCACGCCCAGACGGGCGTCGGATGCGGGCGCGCTCGTGTACTGGGCCAGTGCCCAGGTCTGCTCGCTCACGGTCAGTGCTCGATGAGAGCGGGATTGATGGGACCCCAGCTGTTGACGGCCACCAGGTCGACCTCCCAGGTCTTCGGATACTGCGGGAAGTCGGTGTGCCACGGCCGCGGCTCGAAGTAGCCCTTCGCCTCGTCGTGGATGATGTCGAGCTGGGTGAACAGCTCGATCGTGTTGCCGTCGGGATCCTTGTGGTACGTGAAGATGTTGTGGCCGGCGCCGTGGCGGCCCGGCCCCCACTCGAGGCGGTAGTCCTCGTGCGCGAGGTGGTCGAGCATGGTCTGCAGGTGGTTGAGGTCGCGCATCTCGTAGGCGATGTGGTGCATGCCCGAGAACGACTTCGACGCCATGAAGTTCGCGGCGTGGTGGTCGGAGTTGCAGCGCAGGAACACGAAGAAGTCGCCGATCGTGTCCGACCACTTGAAGCCGAGCAGGCTCTGGTAGAAGTCCTGCATCGGTGCGAGCTCGGGCGTGAACGAGGCCACGTGGCCGAGCTTGGTGGGCCGCAGCGTGCTGTCGTCGGGGCCCACACCACTGCGCGGCTGCTGGTCGAAGAGGTGGATGTCGGTGCCCGTCATCGGCTCGGCGAGCACCAGCACGTCGGGCATGCCCGGTGCGATGTCGCTGCGGCGCTCCACGGCGTAGCCGGCATCCCCCAGCCGCCGCTCGGCGTCGGCGAGGTCTTCGAAGATCTCGTAGCCCACGCTCGTGCGCGGCTTGTGCTCGCCCCGGCGCAGAACCACGGCGTGGTGATCGAACGAAGGGGTGAGGTAGACCTCGTCGGCCGTGCGATCGACCTCGACGAAGTCGAGCACGCGCGTGTAGTAATCGGCGAGCCGATCCAGGTCGTGGGTCTGGAACTCGACGTAGCCGAGCTTGGAGACGGAGACCGGTGTTTCCGGACGGGGGGCTGTCATGCGCGTAGTTCCTCTCACTTGCACGTCATCGTGGACTCTGAGTGGCGTTCGAACTCAGTGCCGAGTGTATGCACTCCGGCTCGAAAGGTATACGACAGCACGCGTGACGACGACCGGATGATCCGGTGAGCGGGACGGCCTGTGGCTAGAAGTGCATCCCCGGACGCCGGGCGATCAGGCGCGACACGGTCTGCGCGGCGGTCTGCACCGCGAGCCCCACCCGTCGAACGTCGAGGTTCTTCACCCAGCCCGCGGCCGAGAGGGCGGCGATCGGCTCCCCGTTGGCCCCGCGGATGGCCGTGGCCGCGCAGGTGACGCCGGGCGCGCTCTCCTCGCGCTCGTAGGCGATGCCGTTCGCCCGGATGCGGGCGAGCTCGCGTCGCAGCCGCACCGGGTCGGTGATCGTGTTGGGCCCGACGGCCACGAGGCCGCCCTCGATCACCTCTTCGGCCACCTCCGGGTCGCTCCAGGCGAGCAGAGCCTTGCCGACCCCGGTGGCGTAGGCCGGCATCCGTCCGCCGATGCGGCTGGGCAGCGGAGGCGTGCCGCGCGCCGGCAGGATCTCGATGTAGACCACCTCCGAGCGTTCAAGTACGGCGAGGTGGATGGTGTGGTTCACCGCCGCCCGCAGGTCGCTCATCGAGGCGATGGCGATCTTGCGCAGGTCGCGCGGTCGGGTGGCCGACTCGCCGAGCTCGAACAGCCGGAGCCCGAGGCGGACGCCGGTGCCGCTGCGCTCGAGGAACTTGTAGGCCACCAGCTCCTGCACGATGCGCGAGATGGTGGACTTCGCCAGCCCGGTACGGCGGGCGAGCTCGGAGACCCCGAGGGTGTCGTCGCGCGCCGTGAAGGCGTCGAAGATGGCTGCCACGCGGCCCACCATCGAGGCCGAATCGTCCCGCTCACTGGTACGCATCTTTTGATTATGGGATCGTGGCAGCCCACAATGCAACAACACCGAAAGCCGCAGCAGTGCGGATCAGAGAGACGACGGAGTGCTCGTGGACGAATCATCGATTGCCCGCTCGGGCGACCGCCTTCTGGCGGCGTACGACTCGGGCATCCCGACCACGCCGATCACGGCCGAGGGCCCTGTGTCGCTCGAAGAGGCCTACGGCATCCAGCTGCACCAGGTGGACGCCTGGCTCGCCGCCGGGCGCCGGATCGCGGGCTTCAAGGTGGGACTCACCTCCCGCGCCATGCAGGTGCAGCTGGGCGTCGACCGCCCCGACTTCGGGCACCTGTTCTCGGACATGATCCTCGACGGCTCGGCGCCGATCGACATCGGCCGCTTCATCAGCCCCCGGCTGGAGCCGGAGATCTCGTTCGTGCTGAAGGACGAGCTGGCGGGGCCGGGCCTCACCCTGGTCGACGTCATCCGCGCCGTCGACTACGCCATCGCCTCGGTGGAGCTGATCGACTCCCGCATCGCCGACTGGAAGATCACGCTCGCCGACACGATCGCCGACAACGCCTCCTCCGGCGGCCTGGTGCTCGGCACCAAGCCGCTGCGGATCGATGCGGCCGATCTGGGGCTGATCGGCTGCGTGCTGCAGAAGAACGGCGAGGTCGTCGCCACCGGTGCCGGTGCCGCCGTGCTCGGGCATCCGCTGAACGCCGTGCTCTTCCTGGCCAACACCCTCGGCTCGCTCGGCCGTTCCCTTCCCTCCGGTTCGGTGGTGATGGCCGGAGCCCTCACCGCCGCCGTGCCGATCGCCCCGGGCGACCGCTTCACGGCCACCTTCGCGCACCTCGGCAGCGTCGAGGCCGCCTTCACCTCCGGAACAGGAGTCAGCGCATGACCACCGTCCACAGCATCCGGCCGGATGCCACGACCTCCGACCGGGCGGGATCGGGCCGCAGGCCCACCGCCGCCATCGTGGGGCCGGGCAACATCGGCACCGACCTGCTCGTGAAGCTGCTGCGCAACGAGCACCTCGACGTGCACTCGATGGTGGGGGTCGACCCCGCCTCCGACGGCCTGGCCCGCGCCCGGTCGATGGGCGTCGAGGCGAGCGCCGAAGGCGTGCCGTGGCTGCTCGCGCAGTCCGAGCTGCCCGACTTCGTGTTCGAGGCCACCTCGGCCAAGGCCCACGAGGCCAACGCCCCGCTCTACGCGGAGGCCGGCATCGTGGCGATCGACCTCACGCCCGCCGCGATCGGCCCGTTCGTGTGCCCCGCCGTGAACCTGGCCGAGCACACGTCGGAGAAGAACCTCAACATGATCACCTGCGGTGGCCAGGCCACCATCCCGATCGTGAACGCGGTCGCGAGCGTGACACGGGTGCCCTACGCCGAGATCGTCGCCACCATCTCCTCGCGTTCGGCCGGGCCCGGCACGCGCGCCAACATCGACGAGTTCACCGAGACCACGTCGCACGCGATCGAGAAGGTAGGCGGCGCCGAGCGGGGCAAGGCGATCATCATCCTGAACCCCGTCGAGCCCGCGATGATCATGCGCGACACCGTCTTCTGCTCGCTCGAGCCCGGCGCCGACCGCGACGCGATCAGCGCCGCCATCCACGCACGGGTGGCCGAGGTGCAGCGGTACGTGCCCGGTTACACGCTGCGCAGCGATCCGCAGTTCGACGACCCGAACGAGCTCTGGGGCGGCCGGGGCCGGGTCGCGGTGTTCCTGGAGGTCACCGGCAACGGCGACTACCTGCCGCCGTGGGCCGGCAACCTCGACATCATGACCGCCGCCGCCGTGCGCGTCGGCGAACTGCTCGCCTCGGGCCGGAGCGTCGCATGAGCGCCCCCGAGATTGTGGGCGCGGCCGGGGCCGCCTCCGCATCCGCCCCCGCTGCCAAGCGCCCCGTCCGCCTCACCGATACCACCTTGCGCGACGGATCGCACGCCGTGCGCCACCGTTTCACCGAGCAGCAGGTTCGCGACATCGTGCGCGGTCTCGATCAGGCGAACGTCGAGGTGATCGAGGTCACCCACGGCGACGGCCTGGCCGGCTCCTCCTTCAACTACGGCTTCAGCCTGGTGCGTGACATCGATCTCGTGGCCGCCGCCGCCGACGAGGCCGAGCGGGCCCGCATCGCCGTGCTGCTGCTGCCGGGTCTCGGAACCGTGACCGACCTGCGCGAGGCCCGGGATGCCGGGGCCGCGGTGGCGCGGGTCGCCACGCACTGCACCGAGGCCGATGTCTCGATCCAGCACTTCCAAGCCGCGCGCGAGCTCGGCATGGAGACCGTGGGCTTCCTGATGCTCTCGCACCGCATCGGGCCGGCCGACCTGGCCGCGCAGGCCCGCATCATGGCGGATGCCGGATGCCAGGGCGTGTACGTGGTCGACTCGGCGGGCGCCCTGCTGCCCGAGGGTGCGGCCGCGCGCGTGGCGGCCCTCGTCGACGAGCTGGGCGACGACGCCCAGGTGGGCTTCCACGGACACCAGAACCTCTCGCTCGGGATCGCCAACTCGATCGCCGCCTACGAGGCCGGCGCGAAGCAGATCGACGGCACGCTGTGCGCACTCGGCGCGGGCGCCGGCAACTCGCCCACCGAGGTGCTGGTCTCCGTGTTCAGCGCCCTCGGCATCCCCACCGGCGTCGACGAGGAGCAGATCCTGGCCGTGGCCGAGGACGTGCTGCGCCCCCTCATCACGAGGCTGCCCGTCGCCGACCGCGCCTCGATCGTGCAGGGGCGTTACGGTGTCTACAACTCGTTCCTCCTGCACGCCGAGCGCGCCTCGGAGCGGTACGGCGTGCCGGCCTACCAGATCCTCAAGCGCGTCGGTCAGGCGGGCTACGTGGGTGGACAGGAAGACATGATCATCGACGTCGCCATCGAGCTCGCCAAGGAATCCGTATGAGCGGCGGGGACGTGGAGACCGGCGCGAGCACCCGTGCGTGGGGCGTCGAGCGCGTGGTCGACACGCTGCTCGAGGCCGAGCACGGCCGCCACGACATCACGCGCCTCACCGAGGAGTGGGACGGGCTCGACCTCGGCGCCGCGTACCGGGCGCAGCGCCTGCTGATCGCGCGGAAGCTGGCATCCGGAGAATCGCGTGTCGGCGTGAAGCTCGGGCTCACCTCGCGGGCCAAGCAGCAGCGCATGGGCATCACCTCGCCGCTCACCGGCGTGCTCACCGACGGTATGGCGCTGACCGCGGGAGAGCCCGTGCCCTTCGGCGCGCTCATCCACCCCCGCATCGAACCGGAGATCGTGTTCGTGATGCGCTCGCGACTCGCCGGCCCCGGCGTCACGGCCGCGACGGCGCTCGCCGCGGTCGGCAGCGTGCACGCCGGGCTCGAGGTGATCGACAGCCGCTTCCGCGACTTCAGCTTCGCTATGCCCGACGTGGTGGCCGACAACGCCTCCAGCTCGCGCTTCACCGTCTCGGCCACCGGTGTGTCGGCGCTCGGGCTCGACCTCGTGCTCGAAGCCTGCGTGCTGCGCAAGAACGGCGTGGTGGTCGACACCGCCACCGGTGCCGCCGTGCAGGGCAACCCGCTCGAGGCGCTGGCGCTGGCCGCCAACGACCTCGCGAGCCGGGGCGAGGCGATCGAAGCCGGCGACCTCGTGCTCACCGGCGGCCTCACCGATGCCGTGTTCGTGCAGCCGGGCGACGAGGTCTCAGCAGAATTCACGTCACTGGGTTCGGTGACGCTCTCCGTGGAAGGAACATCATGACCACCGTTCTCCCGACCGCCGCCACCGGCGCATCCGGAACCGCCACCGGGCCCGAGGGCCTGCTGCCCCGCTTCGGCCACGTCATCGACGGAGTGGAGGTGCAGTCGGCCTCGGGCGAGGTGTTCGCGAGCATCGACCCGTACACCCGCAAGCCCTGGGCCGAGATCGCCCTCGGCGGCCAGGCCGAGGCCGACCTCGCCGTCGCCGCGGCCCGGCGCGCCTTCGACGAGGGGCCGTGGCCCCGGATGACGGCGGGTGCGCGCCGCACCGTCATCCACCGCTTCGCCGATCTGCTGATCGAGCACGCCGACGAGCTCGCGCTCGCCGACACGCGGGACATGGGCAAGCCCATCACCCAGAGCAAGGGCAACGACGTGCCGCGCACGGCCTTGAACTTCCGCTTCTTCGCCGACCACGCCGCACTCAGCCCGGCCGAGGTGCTGCCGATGGACTCGGGGCACCACACCTATACGCGGTTCGATCCCGCCGGGGTCGTGGTGGCGATCGCGCCGTGGAACTTCCCGATGATGCTCGAGAGCTGGAAGGTGGCGCCCGCGCTCGCCTGGGGCAACACCGTGGTGCTGAAGCCGGCCGAAGACACCCCGGTGTCGGCCACCATCATGGCGCGGCTGGCGCTGGAGGCGGGCATCCCGCCCGGCGTCTTCAACGTCGTTCACGGCTACGGGCCGGAGTCGGTGGGCTCGGCGCTGACCGAGCATCCGGATGTCGACCGCATCACCTTCACGGGCGAGTCGGGCACCGGCAAGATCATCGCCCGGGCGGCCTCGGCCAACCTCGTGCCGGTGAGCCTCGAGCTCGGCGGCAAGGGTGCCAACGTGGTGTTCGCCGATGCGGAGATCGAGAACGCGATCGACTGGTCGATCAAGGCCATCTTCACCAACGCCGGGCAGGTCTGCCTCGCGGGCAGCCGCATCTATGTGGAGCGCCCGCTCTACGAGGAGTTCGTCGACCGCTTCGTGGCGGCGGCGAATGCCATGACCATCGGTGACCCGAAGGATCCGGCCACCCAGATCGGCCCGCTCGCCAGCGGCGAGCACTACACGAAGGTGCGCGGCTACTACGACACCATCGGCGAGTCGGGCGGATCGCAGCTCTCGGGCTCGCTGGGGGAGGGCTGGTTCATCGCCCCCACCGTGATCGCGACGCCCGACAGCGACTCGGTGCACCAGCGTGAGGAGATCTTCGGGCCGATCGTCACCATCTCGCCCTTCGACACCGAGGAGGAGGCGGTGAACCTGGTGAACGACAGCCCGTACGGGCTGAACGCCATGCTGTTCACCGAGAACCTCACCCGCGCGCACCGGGTCTCGGCTGCGCTGGTGGTGGGCACCGTCTGGGTCAACTGCTTCTTCATCCGCGACCTGCGGGCGCCCTTCGGCGGCGCGAAGGCCTCGGGGGTGGGACGTGAGGGCGGCAATTTCAGCCGCGAGTTCTTCACCGAGCCCAAAGCCGTCGTGATGCAGATGCTGCCGCCCGCACCCCACTGACCTGTTCATTTCCCCGAACCGATCGCACGACCGAGCAAAGGAGCTTCGGATGAATCGACTAGAGGGCAAGCGCGTCTTGCTGACGGGCACCGCGGGCGGGCAGGGCGAAGCCGCCCAGCGCCGCTTCGCCGAAGAGGGCGCCCGCATCGTGGGCTGCGATGTGCAGCCGGGAGCCGCCGAGCGCACGGCCGAGGTACTGCGTGCCGAGGGGTACGACGTCACGGGCCACACGCTCGACCTGTCGGATGCCGACGCGACCGCCGCGTGGGTGGAGGCCGGCGCCGAGTCGCTCGGCGGCATCGACGTGCTCTACAACAACGGGGCGGGCTACGGCTTCTCGCCGTTCGAGGACATGACCCGTGAGCTGTGGCTGCACGTCATGGACGTGGAGCTCAACATCGTGTTCAACACCATCTCCCCGGCGTGGAAGCACCTCAAGGCCTCGGGGGCGGCCTCCATCATCAACACCGCCTCGATGTCGGCCCTGCGCGGCATCGCACCGCTCGGCCAGGTGGCGCACGCCGCCGCCAAGGCGGGAGTGGTGGGCATGACGAAGTCGCTCGCCGCCGAGGGCGCCGAGCACAACATCCGCGCCAACGCCATCTCGCCCGGCTTCGTGAAGTCGCCCGCGACGGATGCCGCCGTGGGCCCCGAGCTGCGCGAGTTCCAGCTCGGGATGCACCTCATCCGCCGGGCCGGCGTGGGCGACGACATCGCACACCTCGCGGTGTACCTGGCCTCCGACGAGTCGGCCTGGACGACCGGCCAGAACATCTCGGTCGACGGCGGAGTGACGGCCGGCTTCCGCTAGCCGCACGTCCCGGCCCGACGGCCGGCGTCGGCTCGGCGCCGGCCGTGCGGATCAGCAGACGGTCAGCTTCTCGACCGCGGGCGACAGCGACGCGGTGCCGCCCAGGAGCGTCACATCCTGCACGCCCCGGCTGGTGATGTCGTCGATCACGCGCTGGGGCACGCAGGTTCCCGGCACCACGTAGAGCGGCGCGCCGCGCGCTCCGGCGACGGCCGCGCCGGAGAGGGCATCGGGGAAGTTCGATCCCGTCGCGAGGTAGAGCGACGTGGCGGAGGTGAACGCCTGCCCGTTGATGTTCTGCGAAGCGGAGTAGCGGTCGTTCCCCCACAGCCGGGTGATCTCCGGCAGCGGCCCCCAGATCGCGTTCGTGAAGGCGAACATGACGGAGTCCTGGATGGTGTTCGGCCCGCCCACGACGTAGGCCTGATCGGGATTCAGTTCCTCGAAGAGCGACCTCGTGTCGGGGTCGAAGGCGTCGGGGTGTGCGGGGTCGGCGCGGCCGGGGATCAAGATCACCGGATAGCCACGCGAACCCGCGGCGGCGCTCGCCGACAACGCGTCGGGGAAGTTCTCCCCGGCCGCCACATAGATGCCGTCGGCCGTGCCGAATGCGTACCGGGCCACGCCGCGCGACACCGCGTACCGATCGGCCCCCTCGATGGCCGTGACCGGGGCGATCGACGCGAGAGCGCCGCGGACGGCTTGCGAGACGGAGTTCACTCCACCGACGGTCACGATCGTCGCGGGGTGGAGGCGCCGGATCTCGTCCTCCACGGCCTGCGGGAGGGCCGCGGTGGGGGTCAGCAGCACCGGTCCGCCCTGTTTCACGGCCGCGGGCGCCGCACTGAGGGCATCGGCGAACTTCTCGCCCGTGGCCACGTAGACCACGGATGCACCGTCGGGGAACCCGTCTCGCGACACCTTCACGGCGACGTCGTAGCGATCGGTGCCGCTGATGCGGTGAGTGACCGGATGCGCCGGCGCGGGCTGGCCGGTCGGCACCACGATGATCGAGCTCGGATTCAGTGTCACCACGTACAGCTTCGAGCCGTCGGGTGAGGTCGTGACGCTGTTCGGCATCGCCGGCAGCTCGGTGGTTCTGAGGATGGTGCCGGAGGCGTAGTCGAGGGCCAGCAGATGGTTGTTCTTCGAATTGACTGTGTAGAGCTCCGATCCCGATGCCGAGAGATCGACCGAGACCGCGCCGTCGAAGTCGGTGGGGATGGTCGAGCCGCCGGTCGTGAAGCTCAGGTCGGCCACCGCGATGCGGTTGCTTCCGGTGGCGAAGAACGCCCGCGAACCGTCGGGAGAGAAGGCGAGGCGCGGGGTCCAGCCGGCGGCACCGCCGGACCCGGTGAGCTTTCGGGTGACCGGATCGTATCGGGCGATCTCGCCGCTGATGGCGGCGTAGACCGCTGAGCCGTCGGGGGTGAATCGGATGAAGGTGGCGTCGGAGCCGCCGAGATACGACACCGTGGGGTTCGACCGCAGGTGATCCACGATCTCGATCCCGTCTTCCGCGGCCACCCAGGCGGTGTCGCCGTCGGGCGCGATCGCGACGTCCCACGCCTTCGCGTTCAGGGTGATGGTCTTGATCGCCTTGTCGGTCGCGACGTCGATGACGGTCAGTTTGCCGGGAGGCCCGCTCTGGCTCGCGACGTAGGCCCGTGAGCCGTCCGGGGAGAACCCCACACTGCGCGGGTGCGGCGCGACCGTGATCGTCGCGCGCACCGCGTCGGTCGCCGTGTCGAACACCGTCACCGTGTTCGTGTCGTAGGCCGCGATGTAGCCGAGCCGTCCGTCGGGAGTGAATTCCGGCATGACGGCACCGGACCCGACCGGGATCGTGACGTACCCCGCATCGCCCTCCGCGGCGTCGGCCGGCTGCGCTGCCGACAGCGAGCCGCCGGCCAGCAGCAGTGCCGCGACAGCGAGGAGGGCGGGGCGGAACGGCAGGCGCGGCATACGGGGTCCTGTCTCAGGTGCTCGAGGGATGTTTCAGAGTAACGCCTCCCTCACGCCGGCCCGGTGACCGGGCCGAGGTGTGCCTACGATCCCTCGGCCCGATCCCGGTCTCGGCCTGGGGTGGGGCGGCGGGCCTTCTGCGCTCAGCGCTCGGGGCGGAGGGAGCGGAACGTCGCGCGTACGTCGTCGACGAAGAGGTCGGGCTGCTCGAGCGCCGCGTAGTGCCCGCCGCGGGGTGCCTCGTGGAAGAGCACCAGGTCGGTGAAGCGGCGGCGCAGCCAGCGTTCCGACTGGCGCACCGGCTCGCCCGGGAACTGTGTGTAGCCGGTGGGAACGGTGATCGGATGCTCGATCGTGACGGGCGACGCCCAGCCCGCGTTCCTCAGCTCCCAGTACGTGCGCGCCGAGGTCACGCCGGCGCCGGGCAGCCAGTACAGCATGAAGTCGTCGAGCAGCTCGTCCTTCGTGAACGTCGCGAGCGCGTCATCCGGGGTGGCGCAGCCGTTCTGGAACACCGAGTAGAGCCAGGCGGCCAGTCCCACCGGCGAGTCGGCCAGCGAGTAGCCGATCGTCTGCGGGCCGCTCTGGTGCTGCTGGGCGTACGACGACTTGTTCACCCAGAAGTCCTGGCCGTCGGCGAGGATGCGTCCCTCCGTGGCATCCGCCTCGGCGATCTCGGCCGGCGTCGGTTGCGCGGTGGAGAAATTGAGGTGCATCCCGACCAGCCCGCGCGGATTCGTGGCCGCGATCGTCTCCGACACGCCCGCGCCCAGATCGCCTCCTTGGATGCCCCAGGACTCGTAGCCCAGCCGATTCATCAGGGTGACCCAGGCCTCTGCGATGCGGTCGAACGACCAGCCCGTCGACGTGGGCGCGCTCGAGAAGCCGAAGCCCGGCATCGAGGGAGCGATCACATGGAACGCGTCCCGCGCGTCTCCGCCGAAGGCCACGGGGTCGGTGAGGGGCCCGATCACTTTGCGGAACTCCAGCACCGAGCCCGGCCAGCCGTGCGTCATGAGCAGCGGCAGCGCATCCGGCTCGGGCGAGACCGCGTGCAGGAAGTGCACGTCGACGCCATCGATGGAGGTCTGGAACTGCCCGATCCCGTTCAGCTCGCGTTCCACCCGCCGCCAGTCGTAATGGTCGCGCCAATGCTCCACGAGCGGCCGCAGCTGCTCGAGCCGCACGCCCTGGCTGCCGTCGTCGACGGTCTCCGCGACCGGCCACCGTGTGAGGGCGAGTCGCGCGCGCAGGTCGTCGAGCTCGCTCTCGGGGATGTCCAGGAGGAAGGGCCGGATGTCGCTCATGCGGGCACGGCCTCGCCGAGGCGCATCGCCGGCGCGCCCGCCAGAAGCGGGCCGATCGCGCCGAGGAAGGACTGCCCGGCCGGGCTCGCGACGGCCGCCTCCAGGTCGGCCTTCGAGGCCCAGTCGATCACTCCCAGAACGGAGTCGTCATCGTCGATCTGGGTGAAGAAGCGGGCGCTCTGCACGCCCGGCTGCGCCAGGTAGGCGGGGCCGGTCTCGGCGACCTTCTGCAGGAACTCCGCCCGGCGGCCGGGCTGGACGGTGAGGGTGATGATTTCGGTGGGCATGGTCAGGCTCCTTGTCGGCGGTGGATGGTGGGGTCAGGCGTCAGGCGGGCACGAAGGTCAGCGGCATCCGCTCGACCGAGAGGCGCGGCCAGGTGTCGCGCTCGATCGGGCCGGTGAGCGTGAAGGAGCGCGTGCGCTTCAGCAGCTCTTCGATGGTGAGGCGGATCTGCATCCGCCCGAGCGGGGCGCCCGGGCACTGGTGCATCCCTCGGCCGAACGCGAAGTGCGGGCGGGTGGGGCGGTCGAGGTCGTACTCGGCCGGGCGGTCCCAGAAGGCGGGGTCGACGTTGGCCGATCCGTAGTTCAGGAACAGCGGTGAGCCGGCCGGGATGTCGACCCCGTCGATCGTGACGTCGGTGGTGACCATCCGCGGCATCTGCTGCTGCGGGCTGTCCAGGCGCAGGCTCTCCTCCATCGCGTCGGAGATGCGCTCGGGATGCGCGCGCAGGAACGCCTGCAGCTCCGGGTTCTGCGCCAGTCGCAGCACCAGGTTGGTGACACCCGAGGCCGTGGTGGAGCGGCCGGCGAGGATGAGCGCGATGATCAGCCCGATCACGATCTGGTCGTCGAGCGGGGAACCGTCGATCTCGGCGGCGAGGAAGCGGCTCACCGGGTCGGTGCCGGGGTTCTGCCGGGCCTCGCCGATCAGCTTGCCGAGGTAGGGGATGATCTTCCCGAAGTGCTCGGCGGGCAGTGCATTGCCCGAGTTGCGCGAGCCCGATGCGGTGAGCTTCTCCATCGTGCTCGACCAGTCGTTGAAGATGCTCCAGTCGTCCTCCACCCGCAGCAGCACGCAGAGGCTGTGGGTGGTGAACGGGTACGCGTATTCCTGCGAGAAGTCGGCGGAGCCCGCGGCGATCATCCGGTCGAGCCACTCGGCGGCCAGCGGGCGCACCTCCGCCTCCACGCGGGCGATCTCGTCGGCCTTGAAGCACTCGCCGAACAGGCGGCGGTACGGGGTGTGCTCGGGCGGGTCGGCCATCAGCGGCAGGATGCGCGGGGTGCCGGGCGGCACGGTCACACTGCTGAAGGTGGCCGTGTCGAGTGCTGCCTTCTGGATGGCCTCGCGGCTGAACAGGCCGTAGCTGGGGTTTCCGTCACCGCGGTCGAGCAGGCCCACGGAGCCCTGGTGCAACAGGGCCTCGTAGACGCCCGCGGTTCCGGGGGCCTCGCCGTGGCGGAGGGCGGCGAATTCGGCCTCGGGGTTCCAGGCCAGTGCTGTCGTGCTCATTGTCTCTCCTTCGAGAACGGTGGGGCGGGGGGCGATCGGGTCAGTAGGTGTCTTTGTGCAGGCGGTTCTGCGCCCGGAGATCGGCGAGGGAAGTGCCGCCGGAGCGGCTCGGGCCGAGCGCGCTCTCGAGCGCCTGCTCGACGGCGGCCCCCATCGCACGGTCGCCGCAGATGTACAGCTCGGCGCCGGAGGCGATCCACTCGGCGAGCTCGTCGGCGCGGTCGAGGATGCGGTGCTGCACGTAGACCTTCTGCTCCTGGTCGCGTGAGAACGCGAGGTCGATGCGCTGCAGCGTGCCGTCGTTCAGCGCGGCCTGCCACTCGTGTTCGTACAGGTAGTCCGACGAGCGCCGCCGGTGCCCGAAGAACAGCCAGGCGGCTCCGGATGCTCCGCTCGCGCGCCGCTCCTGGAGGAACCCGCGGAACGGGGCCACGCCCGATCCGGGCCCGATCATCACCACGGGCGTCGACGGATCGGCGGGCAGCCGGAACTGCTCGTTCGGCGCGATGCGCACGCGGAACCGGCTGCCGATCGGCCGCCGGTCGATCAGGTCGCCGCTCGCCACGCCGGTGCGCTGCCCGCCGTCCGACGCTCGCCAGCTCGTCTCGGCGACCAGCAGATCGAGCCGCCGCCGGCTGACGAGCGGGCTCGAGGCGATCGAGTACGAACGTGGCGGCTGAGCGCGCAGCAGTGACCGGAACTCGTTCGGAGTGAGCCGGGTGCGCACGCTGCGCAACAGGTCCGCCAGGCGGTGCGTGCCGAGGTAGCCGGCGAGGGCGCCGGGGCCGGCCGCGGCCAGCGTGCGCAGGCCGGGGTCGCCCGTGCGGTCCGCCCAGGCGGCGACGTGGGCGGCGGTGACCGAGGTGATGTCGAGGTCGCGCAGCTCGGCGCGCAGGGCCTCGTGGTCCGAGAGGCCCACGGCCTCGAGCAGGTCGTCGATCACGGCCGGATCGTTCTGCGGGGTGATCAGCACCACGTCGCCCGCCTCGAAGGATGCATCCCGGTCGAGTTCGAGCGTGAGCTGAACCGAGCGGCGCTCGGCCCCCTCACCGTGCAGCTCGCGCCGTTCGGCCAGCACGGCCTCGTACTCCTCGCCGGGCTGCTCGAGGGTGATCGCGGCTCCGGCTCCGGTGCCGGTGCCGGTGCCGGTGCCGGTGCCGGTGCCGGTCGCGGTCATCGGGGCGAGCAGCGGCACGGTGCGCGGGATCCACCCGCTCGCGTCGGCCTGGTAGTCGAAGTCGCAGCGCACGAGCTCGGCCATCCGGATGCCGCCGAGCTCGGCCAGGCGGGCGTCGAGGGTCTCGCCGTGGCCGCAGAAGGTCGGATACGCGAGGTCGCCGAGAGCGAGCACCGCGAAGCGCACCCCGTCGAAGCGCGGGGCGTCGTCAGCCAGCAGCGCGGCCAGGAAGCCCGCCGAGCGCTCGGGCGCCTCGCCCTCGCCGGCCGTCGCCGCCACCACGAGCAGCGATGCGGCGCTCGCGAGGTCGGCGGGCGCCACCTCGGCCAGGTCGACCACGCGGTGCCCGAGTCCCAGGGAGGCGGCGTAGGCGCCGGCGGCCGCCGCGACGCCCCGCGCGTTTCCCGACTCGGTGGCGTACGCCACGATCAGCGTGCCGGAGGCCGCATCCGCCGGCCCGGTCGTGAGGATGACGGAGCGGTCGGCCGTCACGGCGCCGCTCACGAGCCCACCGCCGATCCGCCCGGTGCGAGACGCGCGGAGAACGGGTCGAGCGGGGTGCCCTGCTCGTACACCCCGCCCAGAAAGGCGATGCCCGAGGCGGTGAGGGTACAGGTGAGCGACTCCCACACCGAGGCCCCGTCGTCTCCGACGGAGTACGCGCAGGAGACGGTCGCGAGGATCAGCCGGGCATCCGGCTCGCCGATCTCCAGCACACCGGTACCGGCCGTGAGTCGCAGCAGCGGATCGCGCACGGTCACCTCCAGCGCCCCGAAATGCCCGGTGTAGCGCACCGATCCGGCGAAGCCGATCTCACCGTCGCCGCTCGCCGCATCGAAGCGGGCCGTGGCCGGCGCGAATACCAGGTCCCACCCCGGCACCACCGAGGCGCCGTGGCCGAGGTCGATGCCGCCGCCGGGGGAGGCGGCCGTGTACCGGGCGAAACTCTGCTTGACCGGCCAGCTCAGTCCGTGCAGCGCGGTGCGGGGGAGGGTGGGCACAACTGCTCCTTCGAAGTCGTGGCGAACGACCCGTGTCGAAATGGACACATGTCTATTCGTGACGAGTCTCCGCATCCGTCTCGCCCACGTCAAGTGCCCGGTCCGCTGAGTGGGATGCCGGGCGCACGACGAAGCGCCCCTCTCCGTGCGGGACGGGAGGGGCGCTTCGTTTACGACGCCGGGGCGTCGAGGGGGTGGGGAGGATCCGGCTCAGGTGCCCGCGGCGGCCGCCTTCTCGGCGAGGGTGACCCCGCCCGACGACCAGTGCTCGGGCGGCACCTCGCGCACGACCACGCGGATGCTCTGGGCCGGCGCCCCGAGCGATCGCTCGACCGCGCCGTGCAGCTCGCTCATCAGCGAGCGCAGCTGCTCGGGGGTGCGGCCCGCCGCGACGGTGGCCTCGATGAACGGCATCAGGCCCCCTGCAGACTGGGAGCGGACGCCGGGGTGGCATCGGACGCGGGGGGCGTGGCATCCGTCACCGCCGGCTCGTCGTCGACCTGGTACTGCGTCGAGGCGCGCTGCGTGGGCCCGCCCCACATGTCGATCGAGTTCGGCAGCGCCGGGTCGAAGTAGCGCGGCACCCAGCTGGCGTCGTCCTCGATGCGGCGCACACCGTAGGAGTACTCGTAGGTGAGCCCCTCCGGCCCCTTGAAGTAGATGAACACGGCCGTGGACTGCGGATGCCGTCCCGGGCCCTGCTCGATCTCCACCTCGTGCTTCTCGAGGAAGTGCCAGCTGCGCATCACGTCGTCGATCGACTCCACCTGGAAGTTGATGTGGCAGAGGCCGGGCCGATCGCCCTGGAACACCGCGAGCTTGTGGTGCACCGGATCGAAGCGCATGAGCGCCGCCTTGTTGCCGATCCAGTCGCTGATCTTGATGTTGAACAGCGAGCTCCACCACTCGAAGGCGGCGCGCGGGTCGGGCGCGTCGACGCAGAGGTGGCCGAACTCGATGATGCCGGCCCGGCGGCTGAACTCCACCGGTGCGGCATCCGACTCGGCGTCGACCACGAGGTCGAAACGGTTGCCCCACGGGTCGAGGAACTCGAGGAACTCCCGCACGTGACGCGAGTGTGCCTCCTCGGGCGTGCCCCAGCGCGTGGTGATGCCGGCCAGGGTGAGCTCCACCTCGGCGGCGCGCAGCGCGGCGCTGTCGGCGAGCGAGAGGCCCGAGCTCAGCACGCCCGAGCGGCCCTCCACGAAGGCGAGGCAGTGGTGGCGGCCGTCGGCGCGCAGGTAGTGCACGCCGTCTTCGCTGCCGCGGTACTCCATGCCCACGATCTCGGTGGCGAAGCGCACCGCCTCGGCCGCGTCGGCCGATCCGGAGCGCACGTACTGGATGTCTTTCAGTTCGATCACGAGAGGTCCTTTCCCTCAGGGTTGGCGAGATGGGTGTAGATGCGGGGCAGGAGCTCGGCGGCACGGTCGCGCCACCACTCCTGCTCGTCGAGGGGGATGGTCTGCGGATCGCCGGCGGCCAGGGCGCGCAGGGCGAGTTCGGCCGTGCGCTCGAGCAGCCACATCCGGGCCACCGCCTCGGCGAGGTCGCGGCCGCGCGTGACGGCGCCGTTGCCGAGCAGGATGATCGCGTCGGCATCGCCGGCCGAGCGCGCGACGGCGGCGCCGCCCGCCGCGTCGCGCACGAGACGGGAGTCGTGGTGTACCGCCACCGGGCCGAGCATCGCGGCGTGCCCGTTGAGGGCCGGCAGCTCGCGGCCGAGCGCGGCGAAGGCCGCGAGCTTCGGCGGTTGCGCCCGGCATACCGCACCGATCCCGGGCCGGCGGTCATAGAGGGCGGTGTGGATCCAGGCCTCCTTGGGCGCGCCGTCCGGCAACTCGGCGGCGTCCAGGGGCACGGAGGTGAGAGTGGATCCCGTCGAGAGGGAACCCAGTGGCCTCGGCGGCGTGATGGCGAAGGCCCCGGCTGCGGTGCGCACCGAGAGATGGCCGAAGGCATCGACCAGCCCGGCCGCCGCGACCGCGTGGGCCGCTTCGGTCAGCCGATCCTGCACGTCGTCGTCCATCGGGCTCCTTTACCGTTATCCCAAAACGTACCTGTATATGTAGAAATGTCAAGAGTGCAAGGATGGCGGCGGCCGCGGCGTAGAATCTCGGTCATGTCCTTGCCGCACGCGATCCTCGGTGTGCTCGAGGCGCGGCCGATGACGGGCTATGAGCTCACCCGATTCTTCGAGTCGACCGCCCGCTGGGTGTGGAGCGCCCCGCAGAGCCAGATCTACCCCCTGCTGCGCCGGCTCGAGGCCGAGGGGCTCATCGTGGGCGAGGAGCAGCTGCGGGGCGAGAAGCTGAAGCGCACCTCGTACTCGCTCACCGAAGCCGGCCTCGCCGACCTGCGCGACTGGCTGGCCGAGCCGCACGACGAGCCCCCGGTGCGCGATCCCCTGCTGCTGCAGACGCTGTTCCTGGACACCGTCGAACCGGCCGACGCCGAGCGCGTGCTCACCGCCCACCTGCACGCGCTGGAGGCCGGAATCGAGCAGTGGACGGTGCACCGCAACCGCCTGCTCGCCCGGGACACGCCGCTGCTGCGCGAGCGGCTGGCCTCGCGCGACACCGCCGACCACGCCCGCATCGCGGCCCTCAAGGCGCACGTGTTCGACTACCTGATCGACTCGGCCGAGCTCGGCATCGCGTGGAGCCGCCGCGCCATCGCCATCGTGCGCGGCGAGCTCGCGGAATAACGCTCGCCCCGACGCGGCCCGGCCCCGCGACATCCGTCATTCCGTCCCGCTCAGTGGGCCGGATGCTGGCCCCTCCGGCCGACGCCGGTCCAGACTGCGGGCCATGACATCCACGCTCCCTCCCCAGACCGCCCCCGCCTCCCGCTCCTCGGCTCCCGGCCGTCTCTCCGGCCGGGTGGCCGTCGTCACCGGCGGTGCCCGCAACGTGGGCCGCTCCTACGCCGAACGGCTCGCCGCCGACGGTGCCGCCGTGGCCGTGCTCGACGTCGAAGACGCCGTCGAGACGGTCGACGCCATCACCGCGCAGGGCGGACGGGCCTTCTCCCACCGGGTCGACCTCACCGATCCCGAGGCCGTCGAGGCCTCGGTGGATGCTGTGACCCGGGCGCTCGGACCCGTCGGCATCCTCGTCAACAATGCGGGCATCTACCCGCCGAAGCCGCTCGCCGAGATCACCATCGACGACTGGCGGCACATGTTCGCCGTCAACGTCGAGGGCGTCTTCAGCGCCCTGCAGGCCTACTCGCGGGGCATGAAGCAGGCGCGCTGGGGCCGCATCATCAACATCACCTCGAACTCCACCGGGCTGGTCATCCCGGGTCTCGCGCACTACATCTCCTCGAAGATGGCCGTGATCGGGCTCACCCGGGCGGCCGCCACCGAGCTGGCCGAGTTCGGCATCACGGTGAACGCCGTCGGCCCGAGCCTCGTGCGCACGCCCGTGAAGACCAATCCCGACGAGCTCTTCGACGCGGTGCCCGCCCTGCAGGCCATCACCCGGGCGGAGGTGCCGGAGGATCTCGTCGGTGCGATCTCGTTCCTCGCCTCGGAGGACGCCTCGTTCGTGACGGGGCAGACCCTGTGGGTCGACGGCGGCCTGCTGCGCTGAGTGCGCCGGGGCTCAGGGTTCCACGTCGGGGAAGAAGGAGATCAGCCGTGTCACCATCTCGTCCACGGGCAGCCCGGGGTCGGTGCGCATCCAGTGCATGAGCATCGTGAGAGTGCCTCCGGCGATGAACCGCGAGGTCTCCGCCACGTCGAGGCGGGCGGGGAGGACGGGCATCTGCTCGAACGCCGCGGCGATCGCCCCGGCCAGGTCGACCACGGCCACCTCGAAGGCGCCGGAGCTGCCGGGCATCCCGAACACGCTGAGGTAGAGGCCCCGGTGGCGAACGACATGCTCCACGTTGCGGCGCAGCATGGCGGTGGAGGCCTCGCGCCAGCCGGCGTACCCGGTGAGCGGGGCGTCGTGGTGCTGCGCCGCGATGGTCTCCAGCATGTCGTGCATGATGGCGAGGCCGAGCTCCTCCAAGCCGGCGAAGTGCGTGTAGAACGCCGCCCGGCTGATGCCGGCCCGGCGCACGACCTCGCCGACGGTGACCGGTTCGTCTTCGCCGAACGACTCCACCGCCTCGAAGATCGCCTGCCTGGTGCGCGCCACCTTCGTGTCCGACGAGCGGCTCATACTGCGCCGCACCTCGTCGATCGCCGAGGCGGAGGCGTCATCGGCGGGCATGCCCCGATCCTAACCAGCCCGATCCCGAGCAGATCGACACCCGACCAGAGGAGCACCCCATGACCGCACCACCCGTCTCGACCCTGCGGGGGATGGAGCACGTCGCCTTCACCGTGCCCGACCTCGAGCAGGCCATCCGCTTCTTCGTCGTCGTGCTGGGCTGCGAGCACCTCTACGACATCGGCCCGTTCGAAGACCCCGAGGGCGACTGGTTCGCGGTGAACCTCGACCTCGATCCCCGCGCCCGCATCCCACGCGGCGCGCTGCTGCGCTGCGGCCACGGCTCGAACTTCGAGATCTTCGAGTACGAGGCCCCCGGCCAGGTGCAGCGGATGCCGCGGATGAGCGACTGGGGCGGCGTGCACCTCGCGTTCTACGTCGACGACATGGCGACGTCACTGGCCGAACTCGAGCAGCACGGCCTGCGCATCCTGGGCGGCGCGAAGGACGGCCTGGGCGTCGAGGGCGGCGACGGCTCGACCTTCGCCCACTTCCTCTCCCCCTGGGGCATGCTGCTCGAGCTCGTCTCCTTCCCCCGCGGCAAGGCCTACATGCACGGCCGCACCCGTCTCCTCTGGACCCCGGTGCACCCCTCCGCCTGACCTGGGAGGGGTGCACCGACGACGGGTGGGGTCTACTCGCCACCGCCGAAGACCGCGGCGGCGGCGGCCTGCCACTCGGGGTCGGTGGCGTCGATGAGGGTGGGGTTGCCGTCGCTCCACTGGAACGAGTGCTTGAGCTTGGTGATCTTCCAGCCCGACTCCGTCTTGCGGAACGAGTTCTCGTACCAGCCGTACTGCGTGTAGTCGTCGCCCCCGAAGCGGTTCGGGAAACGGTGGCGGGCGATGTAGTAGAACACGCCGTCGGCCTCGTCGCCGCGGATGTCGATCGCGAAGTTCGAGTACTGGTGCTGCAGCGTGAGCCGCTCCAGGCACGCCTTCGCGAAGCGGGCCCAGGCGGCGGGGGTGGTGCGCGCCGGCGCCTGGCCGGTGAGGTCGAAGAAGTTCACGTCGAACTCGTCGTCGAGCGTGGCGGCGTACATCTCCCAGTCGTGCAGGTCGAGGCCGCGGCCGAAGCGCAGCATCACCTCGGAGATGCGCTGGCGGTCGAGCAGTTCGGTGAGCACGGCATCGCGGTTCGAGTCGGTCACGGAGACGACGTCCTGAACCGGCGAGTAGATGTCGTAGACGTTGTAGCCGGCTTCGGCGGTGGGCAGTGCGGTCATGGGATCCTCCAGTACGTCGACGGTGACGGTCGCCGCAAGTGTAGGTACTCTGGGCGGCCGTTCCCAACGCTGTGTTGCAGTCACCGGAACGGTCCATTGACATGCCGCGGATCCGTGAAGAGCATGTGTGCACACTTCCCGGGCATTCGAAGGATCAGCAATGGCGCAATCATCCCCTCTCCTCGGCGCGACCGAACCGGCTCCCGCCCACGGCGACGCCGCGGCGTCGTCCTCCGCCCCGACCACGGCGTCCGGATCGGGCGGCGGCCCGGGTCGAGGGCGCTCGAAGGGCCTCATCGTGCGGCGGATGGACGAGATCCGTGTGCTCGGCGTGCTGGTGGTGCTCGTGGTCATCGTGACGGTGTTCCACCCCCAGTTCCTCTCGATCGCCTCGATCGCGAACATCACCCAGCAGGCCTCGTTCTTCGGCATCATCGCCCTCGGCATGGTGTTCCTGCTCTCGATGGGCGAGCTCGACCTCTCGGTGGGCGGCAACTTCGCCTTCTGCGCGATGGTGGTGGCGCTGCTCGTGCAGTCGGGCGTCAATCCCTGGCTCGCCGCGCTCGCTGCGGTGGCGGTGGGAGGATGCCTCGGAGCACTGAATGCGCTGCTCTCCAACGCCCTCAGGGTGCCCATCATCGTGATCAGCCTCGGTACCCTCGCCGCCTATCGCGGAGCCTCGCTCATCATCTCGGGAGCCGGCTCGGTGTCGGGCGGCGACCCCGACGATCCGTTCTTCGCCGTGCTGGGCGGCTCGATCGGCGGCATCCCGGCCCTCAGCATCGCGTTCCTGGTGCTCACGATCATCCTCACCTTCGTCTACACCAAGACCTCGTTCGGCTTCGCGGTACGCGCCGTGGGCTCGAACCCGCACGCGGCCCGGTTGAGCGGCTACCCGATCAACCGCATCCGCATCACCGTCGGCGCCCTCGTCGGTGTGCTCTGCGGCATCTCCGGCATCCTCTCGTTCGCGTTCTTCCAGGCCTCGGACCCCGCCGTCGGCACCGGGTACGAGCTGCTCGTCGTGGCGGCGGCCGTGATCGGCGGCACCACGCTCTCGGGCGGCCGCGGCAGCGTGGTGGGTGCCGCGCTCGGAGCCCTGATCGTGAGCGTCATCAACGGAGCCCTCACCGCCTTCGGCGTCTCGGCCAACTACGCCGGCTTCGTCACGGGCCTCGTGATCGTGGGCGCCGTGGCCCTCGACTCGGTGCTCAAGCGCCGCAAACGGCCGTAGCGCCGCAAGCGGCCTCGGCGCCACCGCCGCTTCTCGTCTTCCCTTCCGCTGGACCCGAACACCGCACCACCCCACACCGCACCACCCGACACCGCACCACTCATCCCTCATCAATGACGATCACAGGAGAACCATGTCCCACTCACCCCGTCTGCTGATCGCGGGCGCAGCCCTGGCCGCGACCGCCCTGCTCGCCGGCTGTTCCTCCGGAGGCGCCGCCTCCTCCACCGACGGCTCGGGCGGCTCCGACGGCGCCGGCCAGAAACTCGCCATGGTCGGCCTCTACGCCGCCCCCTACACCGACGGCGTGGCCGATGGCGCGAAGGCCGCCGCCGACCTCGACGGCGCGGAGTTCACCCAGTACGGCCCCGTCACCCTCGACCCGAACAAGGCGATCTCCGACTTCCAGAACGCCGTCGCCGCCGGGGCCACCGGCGTGCTCGTGCAGGCCTTCCCGGGAGACCTGTGGGTCGCGCCGATCAAGAAGGCGACCGGTGTCGGAGTCACGGTCGCCACCTCGGACGTGCCCTCCGTCGGCTCGGGTGCCCTCACCAACGTCGGCCCGCAGAAGGTCGCCATGGGCGCCGCGCTCGCCGACGAGTACATCAAGCAGCTGCCCGAAGACGCCACCGGCATCATCGTGCCCGGCATCTGCGTGGCGGGGCTGCGCAGCCTCACCGCTCCGATCGAGGGCTTCACCACCCGGATGGAGCAGGAGCGCCCCGGCATCGACGTGATCGAGGCCGAGGTGACCGCCGGCGACCCGCCGAGCAACTTCGCCGCCTGGCAGCGCATCCAGGCCAAGTACCCGGATGCCCTCGGTTTCGTGGGCGCCTGCGACCAAGACCTGACCAACATGGTCAAGATGAAGCAGCAGGCGGGCGGGGACTTCCTGATCGGCGTGACCGCGGGCGGCGACGACCCGGTGGCCGCCAAGTCGATCGCCGGCGGCGAGATGGTGGGCGCCGTCACCCAGCGCCCGTGGCTGCAGGGGTACGTGGGGATGCGCCTGATCGCGAACACCGCGTTCCGTGACGCCGCCCAGCCCGAGGGCTGGATCAACACCGGCTTCGACATCGTGACCCCCGACAACGCCGAGGAGATCGCTTCGCTGCTGGAGGATCCGGCCGTGGCGCAGAAGACCTTCGAGGCGCTCGGCGACACGATGGTCGACGACGCGGATGCGCTGGCCTCCGAGCACCCGGTGGACTACCTCACCGAGTCGGACGGCATCGACACCGAGAATCCGATGCCGTAGCGCCGCGTCGCTGCGTCGCATCCGTCGCTCTCGCCGAGCGACTCCTCCCGAGCATCCCTCCCTGAACCGAAAGCAGGACCATGACGATCGAGACCGTCGTCCCCCGGTGCGCCGTGCGCTCCCTCCGCAAGCGCTACGGCGGCGTGCAGGCGCTGGACGACGTCTCGATCGCCTTCCTGCCGGGGGAGGTGCACGCCATCCTGGGCGAGAACGGGGCGGGCAAGTCGACGCTGATGAAGATCCTGGCCGGTGCGGAGAGCACCGACGAGGGCTTCGTCGAGATCGACGGGCAGGAGGTGCGGCAGGCGAGCGTCAAGGAGGCCAACGCGAACGGCATCGCGATCGTGTTCCAGGAGCTGTCGCTGTACCCCGACCTCGACGTGCTGGCGAACCTCTTCGCCAACCGCGAACCGCACCGGGTGGGAGCGGTCGATCGCCGAGCCATGGCCCGGATCGCCGTTCCGGTGCTCGACGAGCTGGGACTGCACACCGCGCTGGACACGCCGGTGGAAGAGCTCGCCCTGCACGACCGTCAGCTGCTCGAGATCGCGAAGGCGCTCATCACCGACGTGAAGGTGCTCATCCTCGACGAACCCACCTCCTCGCTCAGCGCCAACGAGACCGAGCGGCTGCTCGGGGTCATCCGCACCCTGCGTGACCGGGGTGTCACCACCATCCTGGTGTCCCACCGGCTCGAGGAGGTCTCCGCCATCGCCGACCGCGTGACGGTGCTGCGCGACGGCCGCTTCGTGCGCACCGTGCCGATGGCGGAGACCACGATGACCGAGCTGGTGACCGACATGATCGGCCGCCCGCCCGAGGACATCCCCGACCTCGCCCACGACGAAGCCGTCCCCGTGGCGGGCCGGGGTCTGCGCATCCGGGGCATATCTACGGCGCGCGGGCTCGATGCCGTCGACCTCGAGGCGCGGCCGGGCGAGATCCTCGGTCTGGCCGGGCTCGAGGATGCGGGGGTGCAGCAGTTGATGCACGTCGTGTTCGGCCTCGTGCGGCCCACCGCCGGCGAGGTGGAGTATCCCGACGGCCGAGGGTTGCCGGCCACCGCCCGTCACGCCGTGCGGCGGCGGATCGCCCTCGTTCCCGCCGATCGCCGCCGCGACGGGCTGATGCTGGAGGACAGCGTCGAGGTGAACGTCTCCAGCGTCAAAGCCGGTGTTCTGGGCGGATACGGGTTCCGGCTCGCCCGGCGGGCGATGCAGTCGGGTGCTGTCGACTCGATGTCGTCACTCAAGGTGAAGTTCGGGTCGCTCGGCAACCCGGTGCGCAATCTCTCCGGCGGCAATCAGCAGAAGATCGTGCTGGCCAAATGGCTGCAGATCGATCCGGCCGTCGTGCTGCTCGACGACCCCACGCGCGGCGTCGACCTCGGCGCCAAGCTCGAGATCTACGAGGTCATCCGGGCACTCGCCGCTCGCGGCTGTACCGTGCTGTTCAGTTCCAGCGAGCTCGACGAGTACCGCCATCTCTGCCGGCGCGTCGTGGTGTTCCGCCGGGGTCGCGTCACCTCGCTGCTGGAGGGCGACGACGTCACCCAGCACCGGGTGCTGCACGCGATGAATGTCTGAGCGTAGGGTACGGAAGGCGGCCTCGCCGAGGCCACCGGACAGGCGGAGGAGCTGAGATGGTCGAGCAGTCCCCGGTCAGCGCCCTCTCGCCGCTCACCATCGTCGAGCCGCGATCGACGAGCCTCGAGGTGCACGCGCACCTGCGCCGGCTGATCATCGACAGCGTGCTGGCTCCGGGCGCCGTGCTGAAACAGGCCGAGCTCGCCCGGGCGTTCGAGGTGAGCCGCACCCCCATGCGCGAAGCCTTCCGGATGCTCCAGGAGGAGGGCCTGATCGACGCCGAGCCCAACCAGCGCGCGCGGGTGCGCGGGTTCGACCCGGTCGAGCTCGACCTGCTCTACGCCACCCGCATCACCTTGGAATCGCTCGGCTGCCGGCTCTCGGCCGGGCGCCTCACCTCCGAGGAGGCCGACGAGGCCCGAGGGCTCATCGACGAGATGGAACGCGCCCGCAGGGCGGACGACACCGACGCCTGGATCGACACGCACCATCGCTTCCACGGGCTGTGCATGGCTCGCACGGGAGAGCCGCTGATCCGCACCATCACGTCGTACGCCGAACGAAGCGAGCGCTACCTGCGGCTGTACCGCATCTGGCATCCGATGGCCTTCACCATCGCGCACGACGAGCACCTGGCCATCCTGGCCGCCGTGGAGCAGGGCGACGCGACGGCGGCCGGCCGGCTGATGGCCCGGCACCTCTCCCGCACGGCGCTCGTGGTGCTGGGCGACCTGGCGGCCGACACCCCGTCGCACGCGATCGACCAGGCGCTGGCGATGGCCACGGCCGCGCGGTCGAAGCCGTCACGCTGAGGCCCGCACCCTGAGGTCCGTACACGGAAGCGGCCCCGGATCCGAAGACCCGGGGCCGCTGGGCGGAGCCGACGCTAGGCCGAGGCGATCGACTCCTCCGCCGTGCGGCGCATGGCGGAGAGGGTGGAGGCGACGGCCTTGAGGTAGTCGGCCTTCATGCCGTCGGCGTACTCCTGCTCGGCGGCCGAGCCGGGCTCGACGTCGCTCACCACGAGGGCGAAGCTGAAGCGCAGCCGCAGGTCGTCGTCGTCGCCCTCGATCTCGTTCGCGATCGTGCCGAGCACCGGCCCGGCGATGCGGGTGAACACCACGCGCACCGGCTCCTGCAGCGTGATGCGCTCGGTGTGCGGCTGCCCGCGCAGCACGATGTCGCGGTCGAACACCGTGTCGCTGTGCCGGGCGGTGACGGTGCAGTCGCTCATCGACGGCACGAACGGAAGGGCGTTGTTGGCCTTGAGGACGAGGCCGTCCCACACCTGTGCGCGGTTCAGGCGGGTGCCGCCCTCCTCGTTGACGGGCAGGACGTGGCTGACGTAGATCACGGTGTCTCCTCTTGATCGGGTTCTGGACGGCCGGGCAGCCGCCCGGGTCAGGCGCTCGCGGTGGCGGGGCTGAGCACCGCGGCGGGCACCTCGGAGATGGGTGCGAACACCGGGGCGAGGTCGATCACGATCTGCCAGTCGGCCACCTTGTCGCCCTCGAAGCGCAGGATGTCGACGTTGGGCGTGTAGACCGTCTCGCCGTCCAGGCGGCGGTACTCCACGTCCACGTGCAGGATGACGATGTTCTCCTCGGGCTCCCAGATGTGCAGGATGTGGTGGGTGAGGCCCGCGATCGACGAGAAGAATCCCGTGATCGCCTCCTGCACCGCGGCGGGTCCGTGCAGCGGGTCGCCGTTGCCGAAGCGGAAGGTGACGTCGTCGGTGAGGTGGGCGACGAACTGAGGGGGGTCGAACGCGTCGATGCTGGCGAAGATCTCGCGCACATTGTGGGTCATAGCTGCTCCTTCGAAGCTTTGAGGATGGTGAGTGATGGTAATCATCGGCGGCTCGGATGGACAAGCGGATGTTCCACTCACCGGTGCATCCGGCCCTCTTTCAGAGGTGGGATCGGGGCGCGGCCGTCACGGCGGAGGTGCCCCGCTCGGCCCGCTCGAAGTCGGTGTGCCATCCGGGAGTCGCCGGCCCCAGGTCGTGCGCGATCCCGGCGCCGTCGGCGGTGGCGGCCAGCGACGATCGGGAGAGGTCGGCGATCTGCTCCGGAGTCATCTGGTCCAGCTGCCAGGCGAACAGCTCGGGACTCACGCTGCCCAGGCCGCCGGTGCGGGCGAGAGTGCTCAGGATGGCGTCGAGCGGGAACGCGCCGAGGCCCGGGGGCAGCCGGTTGTCGAGGTTGTCCTCCACCCACGACCGGTTCTTCGGCACGCGCGCGAGCCCGTCCGCGAGCTGCACGAAATCGATCCGGTCGCCCGGGATCGACTCCAGGAGTTCCAGGCTCGATCCGCTGCGCTGGAAGCACCAGGTGTCCAGCACGATTCCGCTGTTCGCGCGGTCGGCGTCGCGCACGATCGACCAGGCCGTCTCGAGGTCGGGCACGCCCCAGTCGAGCGGGATGAACTCCAGCGAGCAGTGCAGGCCGTGGTCCGCAGCCCGGTCGCAGAGTCGGGCGAAGTCCTCCGTCATCTGCTCCTGCGCTATGGCGCCGTGCGGGAAGGTGGCGATGGCGGTCATCGAGGCCGCGCCGAGCGCCTCCGCGATCCGCAGGAAGTCGTCGGCGTCGAAGGCGAAGAATGACAGCGGGAACACCGCGGGGTCGAGGTTGGCGGGCTGCCAGAGCGCACTCCAACGGGTGAAGGGGTCGAGGTGGATGCGCTCTATCCCGTTGTCGGCGCAGAGGGCGCGCATATCGCCACTCGAGATCCCCTCGGAGAGAGCCTGGCTCCACCCCAGCGGCGTGATGCTGATGCCGCCGAATCCGGCCAGTGCCGCAGCGCGAACCTGATCTGCGAGCCGGAGTGTTCGCACGGTGCCGGCCCACATGACGCTCTGCGAGCGCTCGATGCCCGTTCCGCGCGTCGAGAATTCATCGGTCATGACTTCGGCCTCCATCGGCTGTCCCTGCTCTTGTCCGCAGCGCCTCAACCTACTGAAGTGCCGGTGTTCCGCGCAGCCGTTCGCCCACTGAGCGGAACGGAAGGTGCGTCGGCGTCGGAGCTGGTGGAACCATCGTGACCGTCCGGTCGTTTGCGTACAGCACGAATGGTTAGGTCCCATCTGTCCTACGGCCGGACATCCCCTTTCGCTCACGTGTCCAGCACGTCGCGGACACTATCCGCCGACGAGAATTCGATGCTCCCCTACCCGACTGAGGTCAGTCACTCAGTCATCCGTCTCGAACGGTTGTGCGGGCGCCAGCTCTCGGTGCAGCGGGTGAGCGGATCGAGGCGCGCGCATCCCGGTTGCTGGGACGCCGCGGCGATCGTGGTACCAAGGTCCCATGAGCCACGCCGATCCCGCGCCGCAATCCGACCGCATCGACGTCGCGCCGGGCGACGGCCGCGACGAGACCGAGAACGAGCGCCTCGACCGCAACTGGAACGAGCTGCTGCAGGAGCTGCGGGTGATCCAGACCGGGACGCAGATCCTCACCGGGTTCCTGCTCGCGGCGGTGTTCCAGTCGCG
>NZ_JAHFUW010000023.1 GCF_023264855.1 Herbiconiux sp.
CCGGCGAGGTCGCGCGTCCACTGCCCGCTCGCGCGGCCGTCACCGCCGACCTGCCCGCCCAGAAGGTGCACCTCGGGCGGATCGGCCGCGAGGGCCGCCGCCATGGCGACCGGCACCGAGGCGGTCACGATCCGCACGCCCGACGCCGCGCGTGCCGGCGACCCGCCAGCCGCATCCGCTCCGCCACTCGCACCCATGTCCACTCCGCCACTCGCACCGGGAGCCGCCACCGCACTCGCACCGGCACGCGCATCCGCATGCCTTCCGGCAACCGGTACCGCGCTCGCACCGGCACGCGCGCGCTCATCCGCTCCAACCCCACTCGACAGCATTCCGGCCAGGGCCTCCCCCACCGCCCCGCCGTCGAGGTACACCGCGTCGCCATCGGCGATGCATCCGGCCACCGCCGCCGCCAGCCCGTGCACGGCGCGCACCGCATCATGATTCGAGTCGCCGGCACCGGCATCCGGATGCTGCGTCCCCCGCTCGTTCGCGATCGCCCCGCCGTGCGCCCGCCGTAGACGCCCCGCCTGCTCCAGCGCCCGCAGATCGCGGCGAACCGTCTCCTCGGCCACGCCGAGCCGCTGCGCGAGCTCGCCGACCTCCACCCGCCCGGATGCGTCCAGCACCCGCACGATCCCCTCACGTCGAGCGGCCACGCCCCCACCGGACACCTCGACTGAAGCCCCGCTCCCGGCGGCGCTCGCGTCTCCGGTCCCACCGGAGCCCGCCACCTCGACCGAAGTCGCGCTCCCGGGCCCGGTCCCGGCCGCCGCACTCGCCACAGCTCCGGCCCGGCGGCTCACGCGCTCGGTCCCGCGCCCGGCGCCGGCGCCTGTTCGGCCGCCCGCGCACTCCACCACGGCCCCATCGCCTCCGTCGCCTCGTCGAAGGCGCGGATGACCCCGGCCCAGTAACCGGCCGACTCGGCGGTGGGGTGCACCGGTTCCGACCGTGTCACCAGCTCCTGCGCCGCCTCCACCGACTCGAACACGCCGACGGCGGCCCCGGCCACCGCGGCCGCTCCGAACGCGCCGGCCTCCTCGTTCTGCACCACGGTCACCGGCGAGCGCAGCGCGTTCGCCACCAGCTGCACATAGAGCGGAGCGCGCGCGATGCCGCCCCCGAGCACCACCGGCTCGTCCCAGTCGAACCTCTCGCCGAGCGCGCGGGTGTGCCACACGTGCATCAGCGCGATGCCCTCGAGCGTTCCGCGCAGCACGTGCGCCGGCGTGTGCCAGCCGCGCACCCCGGCGAGCGCCGCCGAACTCGAGGCGCCGAGCGGCGAGTCCACCAGGAAGGGCAGCACGAGCGGCACCGGCTCCTGCGGGTCGAGGGCCGCCGCCTCGGCGAAGAGGCGGTCGCGGGCGGCCTCGCCGCCGGGAGCCGCGAGGTCGATCCCGAGCAGCCGCAGCATCCAGTTCAAGGCGGGCGACGCCGTCGCCGAGGTCGACATCGCGATGCGCAGCCCGGGCCGGATCGACAGCCGCGACTGCCAGCGCACATCCACGTCGGGTCGCGTGGTCGTGACCCCGTTCGTGCTGAACGACCCGGCCACCAGCGCGAGCCGGCCCGGAACGAGGGCGCCCATGCCGATCGACGCCGACTGTACGTCGTGCAGGCCGGCGATCACCGGTGTTCCGGCCGCCAGGCCCGTGGCCTCCGCCGCCGCCGGCAGCACCCGGCCCACCACGTCGCCACTCGCGTGCAGCGGTGGCAGCAGCCGCAGGATGTCGGCCGGCAGCCCGTAGGCCTCGATCACCTCGGGGCTCCAGGTCGCCGTCGCCGTGTCGAGGAACGAGGCGGTGGCATCCGAGTAGTCGGTCGCGACGACCCCGGTCAGGCGCAGCCGGATGACGTCTTTGCAGAACAGCATCGCCGAAGCCGCCCGCACCCGTTCGGGGTCGTGCCGCAGCAGCCAGCGCAGCAGGTTGCCCGCCGCACCGGGGGTCGGCTCCTGGCCGGAGCGCGCGAGCACCACGCGCATCCGCTCCTCGTCGGCGGCGAGCTCGGCCGCCTCGACGTGGGCGCGCGAATCCATGGCGGTGATCGCCGGACCGACAGCCTCTCCCGACGCGTCGACGAGGTGCAGTCCGTCGCCGTGACCGGTGATCCCCACCGCCACGATGTCGCGCGGATCGACCCCCGACGACTCGACGGCTTCGGCGATCGCGCCGGCAGCCGCCGCCCACAGCTCGTGCTGAGAACGCTCCGCGTGACGCGGCGTGCTGCGGTCGACCGGGCTCGAGCGCCGCCCGATGCCCAGCGGCCGCAATCGTTCGTCGTGCACCACGGCCTTCACCGCGGTCTGGCCGGCATCGATGCCCAGCAGATAGCGGCGGCCCTCGGCGGGTGTTGCCATGACGATCCTCTCCGATCGAACACCGGATGCTCGATCGGCTCCGGATGCAGCGAACGCCCGTTTCTGCCCGCTTTCGCCAGCATATCAACTCAACCGGTCATTATATCTCCCGAATCCGGACTCATTCGGGTA
Source organism: Herbiconiux sp. (assembly GCF_023264855.1). Lineage (GTDB taxonomy): Bacteria > Actinomycetota > Actinomycetes > Actinomycetales > Microbacteriaceae > Herbiconiux. The sequence goes on from NZ_JAHFUW010000023.1 coordinate 2,495, forward strand.
GAGTCGGCCCGACACGACCTGGATCGGCGGAGCAGATGTACCCAGCGGAGCGGCACGCCGCCATCCTCGCCGCTGCGCGCGCCGCCGACGCCGGCGAGGTGGAGGTGCAGCAGCTGAGTCTGCAGCTGGGGGTCACCGCCGAGACGGTGCGCCGAGACCTCACCGCTCTCGAACGCCGGGGCCTCGTGCGCCGCAGGCACGGCGGCGCCGCGCTCGTCACCCGGCCTCCGTTCGAGCCCACGCTGCACCAGCGCTCCCTCGAAGAGGCCGTCGAGCGCGCGGCGATCGCCGCCGCGGTGGTCGAGCTGCTGCCGGAGGAGGGGGTGCTGCTGCTCGACAGCGGCTCGATGACGCTCGAGGTGGCGGCACTGCTGGCTCGCCGGAAGCCACGGGCCGGTGCATCCGCCGCTCTCCTGGTCGTGACCAACAGCCTCCCCGTCGCCCGGCTGCTCGGCGGTCTGCCCGCCTTCACCGTCTACGCCCTACCCGGTGCGGTGCGCAGCGTCACCCAGGCGGTGGTGGGGCCGTGGGCCGAAGAGCGTCTGGCGGGCCTCCGCGCCGACGTGGCCGTGGTCGGCGCCAACGGGGTCGTTGCGGGCGAGGGCGCCTTCACCACACTGCCCGAGGAGGCCGCCCTGAAACAGCGGATGCTCGCCGCGGCCGCCCAGCGCATCCTCGCCGTCACCGCGACGAAGTTCGGCACCGCATCGCTCTGCCGCTTCGCCGGGCTCGACGGTCTCGACACGGTCGTCACCGACGACCGGCTCGACGCGGCGACCGCCGATCTCGTGCGTGCCGACGGCCCCGAGCTCGTGCTGGCCCATCCCGGCGGCTGACGACACCGGCCGGCCGCGCCCCACCGACCACACTCCGCACCCCGAAGTACCACCCGAGCACCCCGAAGTACCACCCGAGAGGAACCCACCCATGACCCTTGTCGCATCCGGCGGCATCCTGGCCGAGCAGCGCGCCGTGCTCGCCTTCAACGTCATCCAGCTCGAGCACGCCGAGGCGATCGTGAGCGGCGCCGAAGCCGCGAACCGCCCCGTCATCCTGCAGATCTCCGAGAACGCCGCCCGCTACCACGGCGGGCTCGCCCCGATCACGCTCGCCACCCTCGAGCTCGCCCGCCGGTCGGCCGTCGACGTGGCCGTGCACCTCGACCACGCCGAGGACGAAGCCCTCGTGCTCGAGGCAGTCGAGCTCGGCGCGACCTCGGTGATGTTCGACGCGGCCACCCTGCCCTACGACGAGAACGTCGCCCGCACCGCCGTGATCGCCCGCGCGGCGCAGGCGAAGGGTGTGTGGGTCGAGGCCGAGCTCGGCGCGATCGGGGGCAAGGGCGGCGCCCACACCCCCGGCGTGCGCACCGACCCGGCCGAGGCGGTCGCGTTCGTCGAGGCCACCGGCGTCGACGGCCTCGCCGTGGCGGTCGGCAGCTCGCACGCGATGACCTCGCGCAGCGCCTCGCTCGACTTCGCCCTCATCGCCGAGCTGGCCGCGGCCGTTCCGGTGCCGCTCGTGCTGCACGGCTCCAGCGGAGTCAGCGACGCCGACCTCGTGCGCGCCGTCGAGCACGGGATGCGCAAGATCAACATCTCCACGCACATCAACGGCATCTTCACCCGGCGCATCCGCGAACTGCTCGACGCGGATGCGGCCCTGGTCGACCCCCGCAAGTACCTGGGCCCGGCGCGCGACGCCGTCGCCCTCGAGGTGCAGCGCCTGCTCGAGCTCGTGGCGTAGCCCCGCGGTCTCGCACTCGCGCCCGTCAGCCCACCACCGCCGCCGGCCGCGGATCAGCCCTGCGCGGCCACGAGCCGCTCGACGCGCGCTTCCAGCTCGGCGGACGTGTAGTCGTGTCCGTCGCGCACGACGAGGGAGATGGAGCTCAGGCCCTCGATCGAGGCCAGGGGATCGGCATCGAGCAGGAGCAGGTCGGCGTCCATCCCCGCGGCGATCCGGCCCATCCGTTCGGTTCTGCCCAGATAGGCCGCCGGCCGGGTGGTCGTGGCCTGCAGCACCTGGAGCGGTGTCAGGCCGGCACGGCCTAGTTCGCGGAACTCGATCGCGAAGCTGTTGCCGACCCCGCGGCCGTTGCCGTCGGTGCCGGTCATCATCGGCGCGCCTTCCTTCGCCCAGATGCCCACGGTCTGGAGGACGCGCTCGTAGTACTCGTGCAGCACGTCGAGGTCGCCGGACGGCGTGGCACCGAACGCGTCGACGGCTGCGAGATGCTCCTGCTTCTCCTCGGCGGGGAGTCGCTGCAGCCAGGGGTCGTCGAGGAACTCCGGATCGTCGAGCACGTACTTGCTGCGGATGTTGGCCATGGTCGGGGTGTTCCAGGTCTGCTTCCGCACGAAGGTCCCGGCGAGCTCGGCGGCGCGGTCTTCGGAGTAGGTCGCGAAGGCCTGCTTCAGCAGAGCGAGCTGAGCAGCATCCGTGGTGCTGGTGGCCGGGCCGAGGAAGTTCTTCTTCAAGAACGTATCGAAGGCCCACCCGGCAAAGGGGATACCCGCCGCCCACGAGGGAAACGGCAGCGTGGTCGGGGTCTGCGCCCAGAGTTCGTCGGATTTCGCCGAGAGGGTGAGGAACACACTCGAACCGGTGCCGAGATGCTCGATCGAGTCGAGACCGGCCTCGGCCGCTTCATCGATGTGCACCGGCGGGGGCAGATGCCCCGCGATGCGCAGGCCCTGTTCGTGCGCCGCGTCGATGGCGGCGAAGAACACCTCTCGGTCGGTCAGGACCATCTTGATGAAGTCGGCGCCGTGATCCCACTGCCGCGCGATTTCGTTCCGGGCCTCGCCGACACTGTTCGCGTTGAACGGCAGCAGCAGGCTCCCGGGCATCTGCAGCAGCCGTGGGGCGGCCTCGTTCAGTCCGAGCCGATTCTCGGCCCGCTGAGCCAGCAGGTCGTCGGAGCCTTCCATCTGGCGGATGCCGGTGATCCCCTGCGCCAGCATCAGCGCGAACCCGAGCTCGGTGCGGGGCGACTGGAGCACGTGGGTGTGCATGTCGTTGTACCCGGGCACGGCGAATCGGCTCGCACCATCGATGACACGCAGTGACGACTCGACCGGAGCCGACGCGGTCGGCATGACATCGGCGATCCGCCCCTCGAGCACGACGATCGACTGACCGGCCCGGCGGCTGCCGTCGAGCGGGTCGACCACGGTCACGTCGTCGATCCTCACGCCGTTCGCCGCGGTGACGATGGTGCGGGGCGGCATCGCCGGCTCGGTCGCGCTCCTGATGATCTCGTCGGCAGCAGCCCCGAGCCCCACGAGAGCGACGCCGAGACCCGCACGCTTCAGGAAGGCGCGCCTGCTGCTGCGCCGCGCCGGTCTCTCGTCCGACGCCCGCGCTTCCACCGGCTCGGTACTCGGTTCGTCCGTGTTCTGCGACATCTCTTCGTCCTCCGTCGTCGACATACTGATCACATCAACAGTACTGATGATTTCATCAATATTGATGTACGTCATAGAGTCGGAGGGTGTCAGCGCCCGATCCACCGCCTCCTGCCCGGCAGGACCGCCGCAAGGAACGCACGCGCGCGGCCCTCATCGGGGCGGCGCAGCGCCTCCTCGCGGAGGGTCAGGATGCGCATGCCAGCATCCAGGCGATCACCGAACTCGCCGATGTCGGGTTCGGCTCGTTCTACAACTACTTCTCCTCCAAAGAGGAACTCTTCGACGCCGCGGCGGCCACGGCCGTCGACGACTATCTGCGCTGGCTCGACGAGCGCCTGCCCGATGGCGTCGATCCGGTCGCACGCCTGATCGAGAACGTGCGCCAGACCGGACGGCTGGCCCTCGAGCAACCCCGGATCGCCGCGATCCTCACCCGCCGCCTCGCGATGCTCGACGAGGCCGACGACCCGCGCCGCGAACGGATCAGCGCCGACGTGCGCGCCGCCATCACCGCAGGAGGCGCGCTGCCGCAGACGCTGGAGTTCGACATCCTCGTTGCCGCCGCCCTCGGTGCGATCATGGCCGTGCTCCGGCGCACGATCTCCCTCTCTCCCGGCGAGACCGCCGAAGCCGCCGAGGTGCTCGCGCAAGCAGTCGTGCGGCTGCTGAGCCTGCCGCCGGCCGGCGCGACCGGCTGAGCCGCCGCGAGACACCCGCACACACAGAAGCGGCGCCGGGGTCTCCCCCGGCGCCGCTCGTGTGTTCAGCTAGTGACTAGCAGCTGGACTTGTAGACCGCGTCCGCACCTTCACCGTCGATGTTGTCCTTGGTGAGGATGGTGAAGCCGGTCTGGATCTCCGCCTCGGTGGAGTCGCCGTTCAGCGCGGCGATGGCCTGCTCGACGCCGTCCTGCCCGATGGTGGCGGGCTCCTGGGCGACGAGCGCCTGAACCGTGCCGGCCTTCAGCTGCTTGACCTGGGCGGGGCCCGCGTCGAAGCCGACGATGGTCACCGAGTCCTGCTTGCCGGCCTGCTGCACGCCGGTGGCGGTGCCCTCGGCGGCGAACAGGTTGGCGGCGAAGATACCCACGATGTCGGGGTCCTTCTGCAGCGCGGCGGTCACGATCTCAGCCGCGGTGGCCGGCTCGTTGTGGCTGTACTGCACGCCCAGGTACTCGAACTTGCTGTCCGCCTCGGCCGCGTTCTGGAAGCCCTCGACGCGGGCGTCGGTGGTCGAGATGCCGGGGTCGACCGAGACCACGAGCACCTTGCCGCCGTCGGGGTGGGCATCCTGGATCGCCTTGAAGGCGGCCTCTCCGCCACCGACGTTGTCGGACGCGATGGCCGACACGGCGAACGACGGGTCCTCCACCGTGGTGTCGACGAGGACGACCTTGATGCCGGCGTCGGCCGCAGCCTTCAGGGGAGCCTGCATGGCGGTGACGTCGGTCGGGGCGATCAGCAGCGCGTCGGGCTTCGAAGCGATGATCGAGTCGACCAGCGGCTTCTGCAGGGTCGGGTCGAACTTCTCCGGGCCCTGCGTGGTGACCGTGGCGCCGGCGTCCTTGGCCGCAGCCTCGATGCCGCACTGCATGGAGATGTAGAACTCGTCTCCGGCGACGCCCTGCACGAAGGCGATCTTGTAGCCGTCGCTGCTCGCACCGTCGGTGCTCGTCGCCGAGCCGCCTCCGCTCGAGCAGCCGACGAGGGCGAATCCGGCGGTCGCAGCGATGGCGGCGACTCCCAGAACCTTCTTGTTCCACTTCATTGTGATACCTGTCCTTCTTGCGTATGTGCGTTGTGTGATTGGGATAGGGATGCTGGTGGTGCTAGGTGTTCTTCCGTCTGAAGAAATGACTCCAGAGGCTTGTGGAGGCTCCTCGGGCCGCGGAGGCCCGGCGGAGCTGGTCGACGTACACCGCGGCGATCAGCACGGCGCCGACCGCGACCTGCTGCCAGAACGGCTGCACGCCGGTGATGACGAAGCCGTTCTGCAGAACGGCCGGGATGAAGAGGCCGACGACGGTACCGAAGATCGTGCCGTAGCCGCCGAACAGCGAGGTTCCGCCGATGACGACCGCCGCGATGACGTTCAGGTTGGTCTGCGACTGGCCGGCGATCGCGGTGGTGGAGAACTGCGACAGCGACAGGATGCCGGCGAGACCGGCGAGAGCGCCCGACATCGCGTACACCCGGATGAGGTGCCGGTCGACCTTCACGCCGACCCGGCGAGCCGCCTCCTCGCTCGAGCCCACCGCGTAGGTGTAGAGGCCGAACTTGGTCTTGTGCAGCACGAACGCGCCGATCAGGATGACGACGAGCGCGATCACCGAGATGATCGGCACGCTGCCCAGGATGTTGCCGTAGCCGATCGTGGTGGTGAGCACGGAGGGCACGTCGCGGATGTCGACACCGCCGGTGAGGATCTGAGCCAGACCGAGCGCCATGCCGAGCGAACCCAGGGTCACGATCAGCGGCGGCACCTTGGCCTTGGAGATCAGGATGCCGTTGAACGTTCCCCAGACCAGGCCCGAGAAGATCGCGACCGCGAAACCGACGAGCGCGGTTCCCCAGTCGTCGCCGCCCATGGCCCTCATCACCATGGCCGAGACGACGCCCGAGAACACCAGCACCGAGCCGACCGAGAGGTCGATGCCCGAGGTGATGATGATGAAGGTCATGCCGACGCCCAGCACACCGAGGATGGAGGCGTTCTGCACCACCAGCCGCAGGTTGGAGAACTGCGCGAAGGTGTCGGGCGCCATGATGCTGAAGATGATCACGATCACGATCAGCACGAGGAAGATCTGGAACGCCTGCGCCTTGAAGATCTTCGGGACGCGGCTCTGGGTCTCCCGCTCGACCGCCATGTTGATGGAGGTGGTCTCGGGTCCGGCCTCAGGGCCGAACTCGGCCTTCTTGATGTCGGTGTCCCGGATGTCGTCGCTCATGCTGCACCCCTCGTGCTCGCGCCGGTCATCAGACCGACCAGTTCTTCCATGCTCGTGTCCTTCGTCTCGATCGACGCGGCGCGGTGGCCCAGACGCAGCACCTGCACCCGGTCGGAGACCTCGATCACGTGCGGCATCGAGTGGCTGATGAAGACCACGGCGATGCCCTTGTCGCGCACCCGCCGGATGGTCTCCAGCACGTTCTTGGTCTGCCGCACACCGAGAGCCGCGGTGGGCTCGTCGAGGAAGACGACCTTGTTGGCCCAGTGAACCGCGCGGGCGATCGCGATCGCCTGACGCTGACCACCCGACATCGCACCGACCGGCGAGGTGAGCGAGCGCACCGTGGCGCCCAGCTCGTCGAACGCGCGACGCGACTCCTTGGCCATGGCCTTCGTGTCCATGGTTCCGAAGAAGCCGGCGATGCCCTTGTTCATGATCTCGCGGCCCAGGTACACGTTCTGCACCGGGTCCAGGTGCGGAGCGAGGGCGAGGTCCTGGTGAACCGTCTCGATGCCCAGCGCGCTGGCCTGCTGCGGGTTGGTGAGCTGGATCGGCTGACCTTCGAACTTGATGGTGCCCTCATCCACGGCGAGGTTGCCGGAGAGCGCCTTCACGAGGGTCGATTTGCCGGCGCCGTTGTCGCCGATCAGGGCGGTCACCTCGCCGGGGTAGACCTCGAAGTCCACGTCGTCGAGTGCTCGAACGTGTCCGAACGAGCGGGAGAGGCCTCGGGCCTCCAATACGGGGGTGCTCATGTCAGTTCACTCTCTTCCGGCCTGTGCAGGCCTGCGGGTGGTTCCGGATGCGGTCATCATCTGCTCCTGGTTCATCGGGTTCGAAGGAGGGCGTCACACGATTCCCCCTTCGGCGAGTGTGCGGGGCCAGCCCACTCCGGGGGTCGCGACGAGCACACTGCCCGTGCCGCGCACCTCCCAGGGGCCGAAACCGGCGGGGACGGCGAAGACCTGCCCTGCGCGGTAGTCGATCTGCTCGTCGCCGGCACCGGCGAGCGCTCCCTCGCCCGCGAGCACGAGGGCGACGGCGAAGCCTGCGTCGACGGCCACGCCGGGCGCACCGGCCGTGACCGGCGCTGCGTGCAGCACACGGAAGTAGGGGTCGGCGGCGGCGGGAAGCGCGCTCACCACGTGCTCGGCGCGGCCGGTGAGGTCGACACGGCTGATCAGCTTCTCGAGCTCGGCGGCGGGGAGGGCCTCGGCCGACACGGCCGGCATCACGGTCTCGAAGCCGAGGCCGAGGTGCGACTCCTCGCGGGTCGAGGTGGTCACCGACCACTCCAGCACGATCGAGAAGTCGGTCGGCTCCTGCACCTCGGCGAGGAAGATGCCCTCGTCGATGGCGTGCACCTGCCCGGCCGGGACGAGCACGCCCATGCCGCGCGAGACTTCGATGCGGTTCATCCGCGAGAGCATCCATTCGGAGTCCTGCGCGTCACGGCGGCGGTCGAGCTCGTCGCGGTCGACGTCTTCTTTCCAGCCGACGTGCACGGCCGCGCCGGGCTCGGCGTCGAGGATGAACCAGGCCTCGGTCTTGCCGTACGGGCAGTCCAGGTGGCTGGCGGCGAAGGCGCGCGAGGGGTGCACGTGAACGGGGAGGCGCTGACGGGCATCCAGCAGCTTCACCAGGATGCCGGTGTCGCCGGCGCTCGCCGCCGACGCGAAGTCGGGGCCCACCCAGGCGGCGGGGTCGGCGACCACGAGGTCGCGCAGGATGTCGCCGGCCTCGGTGCGGGCCAGGCCGATGTCGCCCTGGTCGGCGCGCGAGACGGTGGCCGCGAGCCACTCCTCGGGCTGGCGCTCGGAGGTCTGCTCGATGCCGCGCAGCGCCGCGATGCGGTCGCCGCCGCGGTAGAAGTGGTCGATCAGGTTGGGGGCCAGCGAAGCGGGGATCATGCGAGCTGTCCTTCCGTGGTGGAGATGTGAGCGTGTGAGGTGGCATCGGGGGGCGCGGGGATCTCGCCCGATCCGCGCAGCAGCAGCGCGGTGGGCACGATCCACTCCCGGGGGTCGTTCTTGGGGCCCTCGCGCAGCGCGAGCAGGCGTTCGATGGCCGCGTTGCCGATGAGGAAGGGATCCTGGTCGATGCAGCTCACCCCGGGGCGCAGCACATCGGCGAAGGCGAAGTCGCCGAACGCGATCATCGCCGTGTTCTGGCGGTGGATGCGGTGCAGGGCCGTGGTGAGGCCGATGGCGGCCTTCGCGTTCGAGGCGAAGAAGGCGGTGGCCGGCCGTTCGAGGCCGAGCAGCCGCTGCGCCTCGCTGAGGTAGTCGAGGCTGCCGTCGACGGTCGAGGAGACGAGCTCGGGGTCGTAGGGCAGGCCCGCGTCGCGCAGCACGTCGAGGTAGCCGTCGAGCCGGCGGTGGATGGTGGAGAACCGCTCGTCGCGGTCGAAGAAGGCGATGCGCTCGTGACCGAGTTCGACCAGCTGCTGCACGGCGAGCGCCGTGGCGCCGCGGTCGTCGACGACGACGCAGTCGAAGCCGGCCCGCGAGCGGTCGACGGCCACCACGGGGGTGGTGGTGCGGAAGGGGTCGAGGTAAGGGTGCTCGTCGGCGACCGGGGCGAAGATGACGCCGGCGACCTGGTGGCCGGCCACGAGGCTGAGCAGCTGCTCCCGCTCGCGATCGCTGTCGAGGTTCGAGGAGGCCACCAGCACGCTGAGGCCCTCGGCTAGGGCGCGGGTCTCGATCGCGCTGACCAGGGCGGCGAAGAACGGGTCGGCCAGCGAGTCGATGACGATGCCGATGGATCCGTTGGTGCCCGACTTGAGCGAGCGTGCGGCCGTGTTGGGCACGTAGCCGAGCGTCTGGATGGCCTGGATGACACGAGCGCGGGTCTCCGGATGCACGGCCTCTTCGGCGTTGACGACGCGGGAGACGGTCTTGATGCTGACGCCGGCGCTGGCCGCGACGTCTTTGATGCCGGGGCGGCGGTTGAGGGAATGTCCGGTCATTTTCGCCACCTCCTTGACAGCGTTGTCATTTTTGGGTGAGGCCCGGATTCCCGAACCTCGTCGTTCTCGTGTCGCCTATACTGAACCCGCGACGACAACGTTGTCAAGTCGTTGCGATGTCTCGATTAGATAACCCTCGGGAGCAGCATGATCATCGTGGTCGCCGGAGCCGCCGGAAGCGGCAAGAGCACGCTCGGCCTCGAGCTCGCCCGCGCGTTCGACGCCGCGCTGCTCGACCTCGACACCCTGACCAACCCGCTGCTCGAAGGCTTGGGCGCCTCGCTCGCCGACGGCGCGCACTGGAACGACCCGGCCCTGCGGCCGACGATCCGGCCGGCGCGCTACGCCGTGCTGCGGGCCGCGCTCGCCGACCAGGTGCGCGCCGGAGCCGACGCGGTGCTGGTCGCGCCGTTCACCGCCGAGCTGCAGGGCGGGGAGGAGTGGCGGCTGCTCGTCACGGCCGCGGGCGGTGACGCACCGCACGTCGTTTGGCTGCAGGCGTCCGCCGACCTTCTGGCCGAGCGCCGGCGCCTCCGCGGGGCCGACCGCGACGTGCACGTCGTCGACCCGCCCGCCTCGGCGGTGCCGGCGGTGCCCCACCTCGTCGTGGACGCCTCGCTCTCCACCGCGCAGCAGGTCACCTCGGTGCGCCGGCGCCTCGGCGGCGGCCGCGAGCTGCCGGCCGACTCCCCCGTCTTCGGCCGCACCTTCGACGCGGCGCTGTTCGACCTCGACGGAACCCTCATCGACTCGACGCCCTCGGTCATCCGCTCGTGGGCGCAGATGGCGCGGGAGTACGGGCTCGAGGGTGATCCGCTCGCCGGGGGCCACGGCCGGCCCGCCGCGCAGGTGGTCGGCTCGCTCTTCCCCGAGCACCAGGCGGCCGAGGCGCTGGCCCGGGTCACCGCCTTGGAGGCCGCCGATCTCGACGACGTGATCGCGCTCGACGGCGCGGCTTCGCTGCTCGGCTCCCTCCCCGACGAGGCGCGCGCCATCGTCACCAGTGGCACGCACGTGATCGCGACGAGCCGTCTCGCTGCGGCGGGGCTCGCCGAGCCGGCCGTGCTGGTGACGTTCGACGACGTCACGCACGGCAAGCCGCATCCGGAGCCCTTCCTGCTCGCCGCGTCACGCCTCGGCGTCGACCCGGCGCGCTGCGTGGTCCTCGAAGACGCCCCCGCGGGCCTCGCCGCCGCCAAGGCGGCCGGCTGCACCACCGTCGCGATCGCCGGCACGCACGCTTCGCACGAGCTCGACGCCGACCTCACGGTCGACGGCCTCTTCCAGCTGCGAGCCGAGCCCGCCCCGGGCGGCGGCTTCCGGCTCGTGCCTGCGCTGCGCGCCTAGCAAGGCCCGCACCACTCGGTCAGTCCAGTTTGTCGGCTCCCAGCGCGGCTGCCAGGGTCGCCTCCGATGGAAGCGCGGTTCGGATTCCGGGCGGGAGAGTGTCGTAGCTGGCCACTCCGATCGGAGTCTGCTGAGCCCCGAGCGAGTAGCGGACGACGGCATCGTTCTTGTTCGTGACCAGGAGCAGCCCCACGGTCTCCGCGTGTTGCGGCCGGCGAAGCCTGTCGTCGACGAGAGCGACGTAGAGGCCGAGCTGACCGAGGTGTTCGGGCATGAACTTCCCCTTCTTGAGCTCGATCACGATGTATCGGAGCTGATCGACATGGAAGAACATCAGGTCGACGAAGAACTCCTCGCCGTCGACGTCGAAACGCACCTGCTTGCCGACGAAAGCGAAGCCCTCGCCGAGTTCACGGAGGGTGTCGATGATCCGGTCGACGAGAGCCTGCTCGAACTCGCGTTCCTGCGATCCGCCGTCGACGGCGAGGAAATCCAGGATGTACGGATCTTTCGTGATCTGCCGGGCGAGGTCGGAGCCCGCTCGATCGAGAACGCGGTCGAAATTCGACGGGGCCGCCTCGAACCTCGTATGGGCATTCGTCGTGATCTGATGCTCGAGAACGCTTCGGGACCAGCCGTGCAGCTGCGCTCTCTCGGAGTACCAGCTCCGCAGCGATTGATCGTCGAGCCGGTTCGACAGGATCGTCACGTGACCCCAGGGCAATTGTGCAACAGCCTGTTGCACAATTGCGATGTCCGGCCACGCCACCGCAAACGCCCGCATGTACGCCAGGTTTCTCGGCGAGAAACCTTTCATCTCGGGGAATGCCGCGCGGAGGTCGTTCGCCAGCCGGGTGATGACCTTCGAACCCCATCCTTCAGACGCCTGCCGCTCGGCGATCATGGATCCGATTCGCCAGTACAGCGCGACGAGCTCGGTGTTGACACGTCTCTGAGCGGTGAAGCGCGCGGCAAGAACCTCCTGCTTGAGCGCGACAAGGGTCGCCTCGTAGAACTGTGGAGCGGGCGTGTTCTCGGATGGCACGCCCCAGTGTCGCTCCCCCGGCACGCCGGGAGAAGGTTATCCACAACCTGTCAGCGGGAGACCAGCGCCTCCAGGGTGGCTCGGGCGCCGTCGGCCGCCAGGCGGGAACGCGCGGCGACGAACGCCGTGCGGAGGCGGGTGTCGGCGCCGAGGTCGCCGAAGACGGGGGCGTAGTCGAGGAAGGAGCCCGGGGCATCCGCTTCGCCGGCGACGGCCGCGCGCAGCTCGTCGAGGCGCTTGTCGACCGGATGCAGCGCACTGCCGTCATCGGCGACACCCTCGATGAAGCGGCTCCAGGCCGCCAGCACGAGCACCGAGCGCTCGATCTCGCCGCCCGTGCGCAGCTGCTCGCGCACGACGGGCAGCAGGAACTTCGGGATGCGGTCGGAGCCGTCGACGATCTGGCGCATCAGCGTGTCCTTGATGGCCTCGCTGCCGAAGCGGCGCATCAGCTCGGCACTGTACTCGTCGAGGTCGACGCCGGGGACGGGGGCGAGGGTCGGCCGAGCCTCCGACGTCATGTAGCCGAGCAGGAAGTCGGCGAACAGCCGGTCGCGGCACACCTCGTGCACGTACACCGCGCCCGACAGCAGGCCCAGGTAGCTCATCGCCTGGTGCGAGGCGTTCAGCAGGCGCAGCTTCATCAGCTCGTAGGGCTCGACGTCGGCCACGAGCTGCACACCCACCTCGTCGAAGGCGGGGCGGCCGGCCGTGAAGTCGTCTTCGAGCACCCACTGCACGAACGACTCCGAGAGCACCGGCCAGCGGTCGTCGAGGCCGAACTCGGCCGACACCCGCTCGCGCGACTCGTCGGTGGTGGCCGGCGTGATGCGGTCGACCATCGAGTTCGGAAAGCTGACCGAAGACTCGATCCACTCGGCGAGCGCGGGGTCGATGCGCGCGGCGAACGCCAGCACGGCGGCGCGCGCCACGTGGCCGTTGCCCTGGATGTTGTCGCACGACATCACCGTGAACGGCACCTGGCCGGCGTCGCGGCGCTCCCGCAGGCCGACCGTCACGAAGCCGAGAGCGCTGGTCGGCGCGGCTCCGGCGGGCAGGCCTTCGAGGTCGGCGAGGGTCGCCGGATCGCGCGGCTCGAAAGCGCCGGTGGCGTCGATGATGCCGTAACCGCCCTCGGTGATGGTGAGCGAGACGATGCGGGTGGCGGGGTCGCGCAGGGCGGCGAGCACGGCATCCGGATGCCCCGGAGCGAAGATGTAGTCGACGATCGAGCCGATCACCCGGGCCTCGACCTCGCCGTCGGGCGCGGTGGTGACGAGGGTGTAGAGCCCGTCCTGCGCGCCGAGGGCGTCGCGCATGGCGGCGTCGCCGTCGAGGGTGCCGACGCCCGCGATGCCCCAGTCGGAGGCGCCGGCCGCGAGCAGGCGGTCGACGAACATCGCCTCGTGCGAGCGGTGGAACGCCCCCACGCCGAAGTGCACGATGCCGCGTGTCACGGCGGAACGGTCGTAGGCGGGCACGGCCACGGCCGGGTCGAGCTCGCCGAGGGTGCCGGTGTTCAGTTCAGTCATCGGTTCGGGTCTCCAAGTCTCACAGCACCGTGGTGAGGTGCATCAGCAGGTCGGCATTCGTGCGGGCGGTCTCGACGATCTCCGCGTTCTTCTCGTCGACCTCGCGCACCCAGTCGGCGGAGGCGTCGGCCGAGTGGCCGAACGACACCCGGCGGCGCACGAGCCGCTCGTGCCGCACCTCGGGTGCCACGTCGATGAACCACGACTCGTGCAGGTGCTCGCGCACCCGGTGCCAGCCGTGGTCGTCGTTCAGCAGGTAGTTGCCCTCGGTGATCACGAGGGGAACGGATGCCGGCACGGGAACCGCGCTTCCGATCGACTCCTCGAGAGCTCGATCGAAGATCGGCGCGTAGACGGGGGGAGCATCCGTCGACGTCGGCGGGCTCGCGAGCCGGCCGAGCAGGGCCACGTAACCGTCGATGTCGAAGGTGTCGGGGGCGCCCTTGCGGCCGCGGCGGCCCAGGCGCTCGAGTTCTTGGTTGGCGAAGTGGAAGCCGTCTTGCCCCACCAGCACGGCATCGGCGCCGAGTGCGGCGATCAGCGCGCTCGAGAGCGTCGACTTGCCCGCACCGGGCGTGCCGGCGATGCCCAGGATGCGGCGCTCGCCGCTCGCGATGAGCTGACGGCAGCGGGCGATCAGCTCGTCGAGGGCGACCGGGCGGGCCTCGGCGGATGCGGCTGTCGTGTGGTCGCTCACTCGATCCTCCTGGTCGTCGTCGACGGGCGCGCGGATCATCGGCCGACGCTCCGCCGGGCCTACGGTACGCATCAAGAGGACGCACTGTCAACCTCGATGACACCGGTGTCACCGAATTTCATGACACGGGTGTCATCCGCACGATTCCGTGGCTATGATGGTGCCGCCCGGCAGAGCCCGGGCCACACCCTCACTCGAACGGAACAACCATGACTGACTTCACCGGCCGCACCGTCCTCGTCACCGGGGCCAGCGGCGGAATCGGCGGCGCGACGGTGCGCCACCTCGTGGCCGCGAACGCCACCGTACTGGTCGCGGGCCGCAACGTCGAGCAGCTCGAGGCCATCGCGGCCGAGACCGGCGCCACCCCCCTGCCCTTCGACCTCACCGAGGAAGACAGCATCCGCGAAGCCATCGAGGGTCGCGACATCTGGGGCGTCGTCAACTCGGGCGGCTGGGGCGGCGAGATCGCCAGCCCGCAGGAGACCGACATCGACGTGTTCGACAAGGTGATGCGCATCAACGCCCGTGGCTCGCTGCTGGTCACCAAGTACGCCTCGCGCGAGATGATCCGCCAGGGCAACGGCGGCGCCATCGTGAACGTCTCCAGCCAGGCTTCGCTCGTCGCCCTCGGCGGCCACATCTCCTACGGCTCGTCCAAGGCGGCGCTCGACAACATCACCCGCGTCTCGGCGCTCGAGCTCGGCGGCTTCGGCATCCGTGTGAACGCCGTGAACCCCACCGTCGTGATGACGCCGATGTCGGCCTGGTACTGGGGCCGCCCCGAGATCGAGGGCCCCTTCCTCGAGGCCATGCCGCTCGGCAAGTGGGCCACCGAAGACGACATCGCGGGCCCGATCGTCTTCCTCCTGAGCGACGCCGCCGGCATGATCTCGGGCGTCTCGCTCCCCATCGACGGCGGCTACACCGCCCGCTGACGCTCCGGGGTGCGGATGCGCTGACCCCACCATCCAAAACGAAGGAGTTCTTCGCCGACGCGCCGGGCGCCCCCGGCGCCGGCCGTTGTGGCGCTAAGGAACTCCTTCGTCTTGGCCGGTTCCCACCCGCGTGGATGAGCATCCGTCGCCTCCCACCACCGAATCCACCGCCCGAGGAGGGCCCATGGCCACCATGCGCGAGGTCGCGGCGCACGCCGGCGTGAGCCCGAAGACGGTGTCGCGTGTGCTCAACGACGACCCGCACGTGCTGCCGGCCACCCGGGCGCACGTCGAGCAGTCGATGCGCGAGCTCGACTACGTGCCGAACGCGATGGCCACCACGTTCCGTTCGGGGCGGTCGCCGGTGGTGGGGGTAGCGGTGCCCGACCTCGTCGACCCCTTCTTCGCCGCGATCGTGAACGCCGTGGAGGAGCGGGCGCTGGCCGAAGACCTCTCCACCCTGGTGACGAGCCTCGGCCACGATCCCGCCCGCGAGCAGCCGGTGCTCGAGTCGATGCTGCGGCGCCAGCTCAGCGGACTCGTCGTGGCGCCCACCACGAACGACCACGCCTACCTCGAGGCCTGGTCCGCGCGCATCCCGATCGCCTTCGTCGACCGTGCGCCGGGGAGCCTCACCGCCGACGCCTTCACCCAGGACGACCGCGGCGGCGCCCGCGAGGCCACGGCTCACCTGATCGAGCACGGGCACCGGCGGATCGGCTTTCTCGGCGACGCGCTCTCGGCGCCCACCATCGCCGAGCGCCTCGAGGGCTACCGCGAGGCGCTGGCCGCGGCAAGGCTGCCCTACGACCCCGCGCTCGTGGCGCTCGGCGCGACCACGCGACCGGGTGCGGCCTCGGCACTCGTCCGGCTGCGGGGTCCGGATGCCGGCGCGACCGCCGTGTTCTCCTCGGATGCGCGGTGCACGATGGCCGTCGTGCCCGCGGTCACGGCGCATCCGATCGCCCTGACGGCCTTCGGCGACTTCCCGCTCGCCGACACGCTGACGCCGTCGATCACGGTGATGGCTCAGGATCCGGCAGCCCTCGGCCACCTGGCCGCGGCCCGCCTCTTCGAGCGCGCCGCGCATCCGCAGCGCTCCCTGCCCCGCCGCACGGTGCTCCCGGTCGCCCTCATCGAGCGCGACTCCTGCCGCATCCCGGCGCCGCACCCCGCCTGACCCCCGCAGCCGACCGCAGCGGTGGGATGCGGTTCGCCCCAGCGATTCTGAGGCGAAGCTCTGCCATAGTGCACGAGCTCGGGCCGAAACTCGCTGGAGTGAACCGCACCCCCACCCGCAGAGCCCTCACCCTGCTGAGTGCCGGAATCCGCGGGCCGCGACGGGGTTCGCTCGAGGTGGTGTGAAGCGCCTCTCGTGGCAACGACGGAGGATGCGCCGGTCGGAGCGCAACGACGGAGTCTCAGCCCGAAGGTGGGCCGAGACTCCGTCGTTGGCATCGGGCGGGGGTGGTGCCGGATGCCGGCGGGCGGGCGCTACAGGGTGACCGCGCGGGCCTCCGCGTGCGAGACGGCCGCCGCGCGGTAGATCGCGTGGGTGAGCGCCGCCTCCTCGGGTCGGGCCGCACCGAAGCGGTCGCCCAGGGAGCCGTGGCGTTCGGCCAGGAAGGCCGCCCACATCTGCAGGATCGAGTCGGAGAAGCCCGACTCGAAGATGCCGCCGGTCACAGTCGGCCACACCGACTGGCTGCCCACGTCGATCTGCTGCCAGACCTGCTCGCGAGAGCCCCCGGGCACATCCACGACCGAGAACACCTGCACCGACTTCGGGTTCTTCGTGCTGAAGCGCACCCCGCCGTCGAGCCCGATGGCCTCGAACTCCCAGGTGTTCTTCTGCCCGGGATCGATGCGCTTGGTCTCGGTGGTGAGCGGGAAACGCACGCCCTCGTGCCGCGACCAGCTGTGCAGCACCGCGTTGTCCCAGGTGTCGCAGGGCACCGGCGTGCCATCCGGGCCCGGGCGCGTCGGCACGATGTCCTGCAGCACCGCGTACACCGACTCCGGCGCCCAGCCGAGCCGCAGCGGCACGTGCCAGGTGTGCATTCCGAGGTCGTTCATCACGCCGGCCTCGCCGCAGAACTGCGTCTGCCGTTTCCAGTTGATCGGCTTGGTCACGTCGAGGTCGCTGGAGTGCAAGAAGCTGTTGCGCGCCGAGATGATGGTGCCGAGCGCCCCCGACTTCACGTAGTCGATCGCCAGCTGCGCGCCCGGGAAGAACGGCATCTCGCTCGAGCAGCGCACGAAGCTCTCCGGATGCTCGGCCATCACCGCGAGCACGGCCTGTGCCGCCGCCCCGTCGATGCCGAAGGGCTTCTCGGCCAGCAGGCTCTTGCCGCTCGCGATGACGTCGCTGTAGATCTTCTCGTGCAGGTCGTGCCGCACCGCCACGTAGACCACGTCGATGCTGTCGTCGGCGAGGATGTCGGCGTAGTCGGTGGTCTTGGTGACCACCGTGTCGATCTCGTCGAACCACTCCAGCGCCGCCGGGTTGATGTCGCACACCGCGGTCAGCCGCGGGCGCACCGGGTGGTCGATCAGCGCGGGCCAGCGCTGGATGGCGGCCGCGATCTCGCGACCCATCAGGCCGCCGCCGACGATGGCCACGTTCACGCGCTGGGCGGTCATGCGGACACCTCGCCCGAGTCGGCGCGGGTGGCTCCGGATGCAGCACGCGCGGCATCCGACTCGGCCAGGATGGCGAGACCCTGCTCGACGTCGGCCCCGTCGTGCAGCACGGCGAGCAGTGCCGCCGTGATGCCGGCCGGGTTCTCGTGCTGCACGATGTTGCGCCCGTACACGATGCCCTTCGCACCCGCCTCGAGAACGGCGACCGTGCGCTCGAGGAGCGTGCGGTCATCCACTCGCCCGCCGCCGCGCACGAGCACCGGGATGTCGCCGGCGACCTCGATCACGCGGCCGTACTGGCTGATGTCGTCACTCGGGTCGGCCTTGATCAGGTCGGCGCCGAGCTCGACGCCCTGGCGCACGAGGGTGACGATCTTCTCGATGTCGCCGTCGACCATGTAGCCGCCGGCCTTCGAGTTGTCCTGCATCACGAGCGGCTCAACCATCAGCGGCATGCCGTAGCGGGTGGCCTCGCGGCGCAGCGCCATGATCGAGTCGATGTTCTTCTCGCGCACCTCGGGGTGCCCGGGCAGCTCCATCAGGTTCACGCAGACGGCGACGGCGTCCAGCCGCACGGCCTCTTCGATGGCGTTCGGAACGTGCTTGCTGTAGAGCACCGAGTCGAGCGGGTTGCCGTAGACGTTGGCGATGTCGGTGCGCAGCACCAGGCCCGGCTTGTTCTTGCCGGGGTAGCTCTGCAGGCGGCGGGCCTGGCCGATGGTGAGCTGCACCGCGTCGGGGCCGGCGTCGACCAGGGTGCGCACCACGGCATCCATGTTCTCGATGCCGGTGATGAACGAGCGCTCGCCGAAGAAGCCGTGGTCGACCGCGACGTCGAGGGCGCGGCCCGAGCGCGGATTGAAGAGGCGGTTGAGGCGATACAGCGTCATTGCGGTGCTCCTGATCATGAGGGAGGTCGTGGGGTTCGTCGTGCGGGGCTTTCGCACAGCCCCTCGATGTGTCAGAGTAGTGCCGTGAGACAACGTTGTCTAGCCGGAATGTCCGGCCCCGTCTTCCATTCGATCTCGACGCTGAGAGGAGCGCTGTGAGTTCTATCGTTGTGGCCGGCCACATCTGCCTCGACCTCACCCCCGAGCTCGGCGCGAGCGCCCGGCTCGATCCGGGCCGCCTGATCGACGTCGGCGCCCTGCGCATGGGCCTCGGCGGCTGCGTGGCCAACACCGGGCTCGCGCTCGCCGACCTCGGGGCCGAGGTCTCGCTGCACTCCACCGTCGGCGACGACGAGCTCGGCCGCATCATCGCCGACACCATCGCCCGCCGCCCCGGCCTGCACGCCGACCTGCACATCGTGCCCGACCACGCGACCTCGTACAGCCTCGTGCTCGAGCCCGCGGGCCACGACCGCACCTTCTGGCACCACACCGGGGCGAACGCGGTATTCACCGGTTCGGAGCTCGACGTCGGTTCGGCCCGCCTGCTGCACCTCGGCTATCCCCCGCTGCTGCCGGCCTTGCTGACGGATGGCGGAGCGCCGCTCGAGGCCGTCCTGCGCCGCGCCCGGTCGCGCGGGGCCACCACCTCGCTCGACCTCGCGGTCGTCGACCCGGCGTCGTCGGTGGGGGCGGCCGACTGGGCCGGCATCCTGAAACGGGCGGCGGCCGTGACGGATGTGCTGACGCCGAGCCTGGACGATCTGACCTCGGCACTCGGGCCGGCCCTCGGCATCCCGGCGCAGCCGGCGGCCGTGGCTGCGGGCGCCTACGCCGATCTGCTGATCGAGTGGGGCGCGGCGGTCGTGGCCATCTCGGCGGGCGCCGACGGGCTGCTGTTGCGCACCGCGAGTGCCGAGCGCCTGGCGCGCGGCGGTGCGATGCTGGCGCCGCTCGCCTCGCGCTGGGCCGACGTGTCGCTTCGGGTGCGCCCCCTCCCGGTGGAGCGGGTCGTCACCACGAACGGCGCGGGCGACGCCTCGACGGCCGGGCTGCTCTTCGCGCTCAGCCGGGGGGCTTCGCCCACGCTGGCGGCGCACCTTGCCACCGCCTCGGCCGCCGCGATCATCGCGGGCGGCCGCCCCACTCCCGACGTGATCGTCGCGATGCTCCCCGCCGCCCGCGCGCTCTTCGCTCCGGAGCCTCCGGCGGTGCCTGACTCGCCATCCGAGACGAAGGAGTTCTCGCCCGACGCGCCGGGCGCTGCCGGCGACGGAAGGCGAGTCGACGAAGAACTCCTTCGTTTTGGATCACCCCCGACCCACGCACACGAGCACGTCCAGCCCGGCAGCGCGCCTACCTCGCCTGCCGAAGCTGAGCCGGCCGTCCCCGAGGGAGCCGCGCAGCGGCCAGAATGAATCCCATGCCCAAGCCGCCCACCATGAACGACGTCGCGGCGGCGGCCGGAGTGAGTCTGAAGACCGTCTCCCGCCATGTCAACGGGGCCACCAACATCGACCCCGCGCTGGCGGCCCGGATCGCGGCGGCGATCGTCTCGCTCGGGTACCGGCACAACCTCGCGGCAGCGAGCATCCGGCCGGGTCGCTCGGCGAAGGTGATCGGCCTGGTCATCAGCGACCTCGCCAACCCCTACTGGGCGATGCTCGCGCGCTCGGTGGAGCGCACGCTCAGCGCCAACGGCTACCTGCTGATGACGGTGAGCTCGGAAGAGGACGCCGAACGGCACCGCCTGCTGGTCGACCGCCTGGTGGCCCAGCGCGTCGACGGACTGATCGTCTCCCCGCCCCGGCACGACACCACCGGCTGGCAGGCCGCGGCCGGACTGCCCCCTCTGGTCGCGATCGACCGCCCGCTCGTCGGAGGCGTCGACGCCGGCGCCGCCCCTCCATCCACCGGATCCGCTTCACCCGACGACTCCGCACGGTCAGCCAAGGCCACACCACCCGCCGCCTCCGCATCCGCCGGCACCACACCACGCCCCGACACAGCGCCACCCGCGGCCTCCGCACCACCCGCGGTCACCGGCACGGTGCTCGCCGACAACCGCGGGGGTGCCGAGGCGGCCACGCGCGAACTCCTGCGCCACGGGGCGCGTCACGTGCTCTTCCTCGGCGACTCGCTCGAACTGCACACCATGCGCGAGCGGCTCGACGGCTATCGCCGCGCACTCGGGCAGGCGGCATCCGGTACCGGCTCGCCGAGCAGCTCCGACGATCTCGTCGTCACCACGGCGCACTCCGCCGCAGAGGCCTCGGCCATCCTCGGCGGCCTGCTCGGCACGGAGCGCATCGACGCCGTGTTCGCCGCGAACAACCGATCCTCCATCGGCGCACTCGAGGCCTTCACCCGCGCCGGTACGCGGCTGCCCCTGATCGGCTTCGACGACTTCGAGTCGGCCACGCTGATGCGCCCGGGCGTCTCGGTCGTGGCGC
Source organism: Herbiconiux sp. (assembly GCF_023264855.1). Lineage (GTDB taxonomy): Bacteria > Actinomycetota > Actinomycetes > Actinomycetales > Microbacteriaceae > Herbiconiux. The sequence continues at coordinate 23,377 of NZ_JAHFUW010000023.1, forward strand.
AAGACGTGGCGTCGATGGGCGAGACCGCCGCCCGCACGCTGCTCGCCCGGCTCGAGGGTTCCGCCGAGACGGTCGGCCCGTCGGCCGCGTCCGTCACGGTGCTGCCGACCCGGCTGGTGCTGCGCGGCTCCGAGCGGCCCTGACTCCGAGCGGTCCTGACTCCGAACGGCCCCACGACTCCGGCCGCCCCACGACCCCGAGCCGCCCGACGACTCCGACCGCCCGCGCTGCCGTTGCCGACCCACGACTCCGGCCGCCGCCGGTTCCGAGCGGCCCCGACTCCGCCGCCCCACGACCTCCACCGACTCACGACTTCGGGCGCCTCAAGACCCGGAGCCGCCCGACGACTCCGGCGCCGTCACCCCGTCGATTCGAGGAACGCCGCCACCGCATCCGCCGCCGCCGCGAGATGCTGCGCGTGGGTGTGCCCCGAGATCTTCACGCGCGGCTTGAACTCGTGCTCGCCGTCGTCGAGCCAGAGCAGGCGGATGCCCGGCGCGAGCGGGTAGGCCGGCACCTCGTCGACGGTGCCGAACGGATCACGCGTACCCTGCACGATCAGCGTCGGCGTCTGCAGCGCCTCGAGGTGCGCCGTGCGCAGCTTCTCGGGCGATCCGGGCGGATGGAACGGGTAACCGAGGCACACCAGCGCGCTCACCTCGCCCGCCGCGTGCAGCTCGTCGGCCACCATGCTGGCCACCCGGCCGCCCATCGACTTGCCGCCGATCGCCACGGGCCCACCCGTCTCGGCGATCACCCGCTCCACCACGGCGCGGTACTCGTCGATCACCTTCTCGGCCCGCGGCGGCGGCTTGCGCGCTCCCGGCCCGGCCGCACTCGGCCGCCGTGCCGCCATGTACGCGAACTCGAACCGGGCCGTGCGGATGCCGCGCTCGGCCAGCAGTGCCGCCATCCGGTTCATCCAGTCCGAGTCCATGGCCGCGCCCGCCCCGTGCGCGAGCACCAGCACCGGCCCCTCGGCGGGCCCCTCCCACAGCAGTTCGGCGTCCATGCCCTCACGCTACCGGCCTCGCGCGCCGAGTCCCCGTAGCGATCTGCATCCGTCAGTTCCGGCCTCGACACGGCGCAGCACGTGCTGAACGCGAAGGATGCGGGACCCCCTTCACGCGAGCACGGCACAGGGCGCCTCACGGCGCTGTTCACTCCAGCGACCGTGAGCGCCAGCTCGTGCACAGTGGCGGAGGCTCCGCTGAGAATCGCTGGAGTGAACGCGTCCGCCGGCAGAGCGAGACCCGGGGCGAGGCCCGGACGTCAGTTGTTGCCGACGGAGCAGGTGTAGTCGGCGGCCGTCTGGCCCTTCACGTTCGAGGGCAGCACGGTGGAGCCGTCGGCGTTCACCGAACCGGGCGCGGGCTCGGTGGTGACCGGTGCGTCGGGGTCGACGGGAGCGTCCGGGTCCACGGGCACCGCCGGGTCGACCGGCGCGGTCGTCGCCGCCGGATCCGACGTCACCGGAGCGTTCGGGTCGAGCTCCGAGGCGATGCCGCCCGGGGCCGCCACGGCCACCGACTGGTCGGCCTGGATGGCCGCGAACAGGATGTCGGCCGCGTCGGTGTCGGGCGCCACCTTGCCCTCGGGCACCCAGTCGGCCGAGTAGCTCGGATACGCCACGAAGGTGACCTTCGACAGGTCGATGTCCTTGAGCGAGAGCGCGATCGACACCATCGTGTCGGGCGAGGCGAGCCGCTGCGAGAGCGTCATGTCGCTCGCCGCGGCCTTCGCGAGCCCGTACAGCTTGCCGAAGTCGGTGAGGGTCGAGTCGCTCTTGATGGTGCGCACGAGCGACGACAGGAACACCTGCTGCGACGAGATGCGCCCCAGGTCGCTGCCGTCGCCGACCCCGTGCCGGGTGCGCAGGAAGCCGAGCGCATCCGCACCGCTCAGGTTCGAGGTGCCGGGCTCGAGGTACACGCCGGTGTACGGATCGTCGATCAGCTCCGCCACGCACACGGGCACGCCGCCCACCGCGTTCGACATCTCGATCACACCGTTGAACTGGATCTCGGCGGCGAACGGGATGCTGAGCCCCGACAGGCTCTCCACCGTCAGCACCGTGCAGGCCAGGCCGCCCTGCGAGAGCGACTCGTTGATCGGCGCGGTGTAGCCGCCGCCCTCGGGGCACTCCGGGATGTCGACGACGAGGTCGCGCGGGAAGCTCACCACCGTGGCGTTGGTGTGGTCTTGCGAGATGTGCATCAGCATCGTCACGTCGTTGAGCTCGGCGCCCTCGTCGTCGCCGTAGGCGTCGCCCTGACCGGTGCGGCTGTCGCTGCCCACCAGCAGCAGGTTGACGCCGCCGTCGATCGCCGAGATCTCGGGCGGGGCTGCGGCGCCGGGCTCGGCGGCGGCCTCGTCGGAGAGCAGGGTGACGGTGGTGATGGAGCTCGTGACGTCCCAGGCGGCGTAGGCCGCGAGCGAGGCCCCGCTGACCAGCGCGACGGCGAGCGACGCGGTGAGCACGGTGACGATCGCGCGCACCGGATGCGCCGACGTCTGCCGGCCGTGGCGTGCCACCGGCACCTGCTTCGTGCGTGCGCTAATAGTCGTTCCCCTTCGAGCAGGTGTACTCCGCTGCCGTCTGCCCCGTGATCGATTGTGGCAGGGCGGTGGCCGCGACGGCCGCATTCGCGCCACCGGCCGTGTCGGCGGCCGCATCCGGTGCCGTGGTGGTGGGCTGCGATCCGTCGGTCGCGGCACCGCTCGCCGCCGCCTCGCCCGCCGCCGCATCCGTCACCGCGTTCGGATCGACCACCGCGCCCACCCCGGTGTTCGCCGGATCGGCGGTCACCACGGCCCGGTCGTCGGCGATCGCCTGGAACAGCACGTCGGCGTCGTCGTAGAGCGGCTCGACCTTGCCGGCGTAGACACCCTCGCCGTCGGTGCTGCCGGGATACGCCACGAAGGTGACCTTCTCGAGCGGGATGTCCTTCAGCGCCAGCGCGATCGACACCATCGTGTCGGCCGAGGCGAGGCTCTGCGAGAGCATCATGTTCCCGGAGGCGGCCCGCGCGAGCCCGTACACCTTGCCGAAGTCGCTCAGGGTGGAGCCGCTCTTGATGGTGCGCACGAGCGACGACAGGAACACCTGCTGCGAGGAGATGCGCCCGAGGTCGCTGCCGTCGCCGACGCCGTGCCGGGTGCGCAGGAAGCCCAGCGCATCCGCCCCCTGCAGCATGTGCGTTCCGGTGTCGAGCACGACGCCGGTGTACTCGTCGTCGATCGGGTCGACCACGCACACGGGCACGCCGCCCACCGCGTTCGACATCTCGATCACGCCGTTGAACTGGATCTCGGCGGCGAACGGGATGCTGAGCCCGGTGAGCGCCTCGACCGTCAGCACCGTGCACGGCAGGCCGCCGTAGGAGAGGGTGACGTTGATGGGCTGCGCGCTCATGGCGTCGAAGCTGCCGCCGGCGGGGTCGGGGCAGGAGGGGATCGGCACCACCATGTCGCGCGGAAAGCTCACGACGGTGGCGCTGGAGTGGTCTTGCGCGATGTGCATCAGCATCGTCACGTCATTGAGGTTGCCCTCGGTGTCGCCGTACGCGTCGCACTGACCGGCGCGACTGTCGCTGCCGACGAGCAGCAGGTTCACGCCGCCGTCGATCGCCGAGATCTGCGGCGGCGGGCCGGCGGTCTCCCCGGCGAGCGCGACGGTCTGCACCTCGCTCGAGACGCTCCAGGTGGCGTAGCCGGCGAACGCCGCTCCACTCACGGCCACCACGGTGGCGGCGACGGCGGCGAGACGGGCGACGAAGGCGAGACGATTCGGCGTCTTCAGCCGGCCGTGTCGGGCGATCGGATGGCTCATGCTCGGGTGGGTTCTCGGTGCTTCGGGTCGGACGAACGGATCTTTCATGATGACGTATGAAACTGAGAGTCCCATTGAGAGCGCTCTCCCGGATGGGTCTTGACGGCATCCTCGCTCGGCTCTATATTCAACTTATTGGTTGATAAAGGAAGTAGTTGATTATGGATGACGACGAGCTCGACCGGGCCTTCCTGGCCCTGGCCGACCCGGTGCGGCGGCGCATCATCGCGCGGCTGAGCCGGGGGCCGGCCACGGTCAACGAGCTCGCCGAGCCCTTCGAGATCACGGTGCAGGCGGTGTCCCGCCACATCCGGGTGCTCGAAGAGGCCGGTCTCGTCACCCGCAGCCGAGACGCCCAGCGCCGGCCCGTGCACCTCGCGCCGGCCGCGCTGGAGCCGCTGACGGCGTGGATCGACCGCTACCGCCTGGCGCAGGAGAGCCGCTTCCGGCGGCTCGACGCCGTCTTGGAGACACCCGTCGCGTCAGAAACACAGAAGGAGAAGGAACGATGACCAACCCCGTCACCATCACCGCGCCCGAAGGGCTGCCGTTCATCGAGATCGTGCGCGAGTTCGACGCACCGCTCGCCGCCGTCTACAACGCCTACGCCGATCCGCAGCTCGTAGCCCAGTGGCTCGGCCCGAACGGCTACGAGATGCATCTCGAGGCCTACGACCTCACGTCGGGCGGCCGTTACCGCTACGTGCACACGAATCCGGCGGGCGACCGGTTCGCCTTCGCGGGCGTGTTCCACACGGTGCGCCCCGAGGAGCTGATCATCCAGACCTTCGAGTGGGAGGGGATGCCGGATGCGGTCTCCCTCGAAACCCTCCGCTTCGAGTCGATCGACGAGGGCACCCGCACGCGCATCACCGGCTGGAGCGTCTACCCGCAGGTGGAGTGGCGCGACGGCATGGTGCAGAACGGCATGGAGCACGGCGTGCGCGAGGGCTACGAGCGCCTCGACGCGCTGCTCGCCGGCCCCGCCTGAGCGTCGCCAGAAACGAGGTGCGGTTCAGAAATGCAGAAATCCTGCCGAGCGAGGCCGTATATGGCTTCACTCCTCGATATTTCTGCATGTCTGAACCGGACGGCCTCCGTCAGGCGGCGGGGAGGCGCAGCGTGGCGCGCGTGCCGGTGAGCGTCGAGACGAGGTCGAGCGTGGCGCGGTTCGCGAGCGCGAGCTTGCGCGCGATCGTGAGTCCGAGGCCGAGGCCCGGCACGGCCTGCTGCTCGGCGTAGGGGGTGCGGTAGAAGGCATCCGTCGCCTGGCGCAGCTCGTCGGCCGTCATGCCCACGCCGGTGTCGGCCACCTCGATGACGACCTCCGGGTCTTCCGCCGGAACGTCGAACGGGGCGCGGGACCCGGATGCCACGGCGCCCGCGTCGCGTGAGGATGCCGCCGCGCGCCCCAGTGTCACCGTCACCGAACCACCCGGCGGCGTGAACGCGACCGCGTTCGACACCAGGGCCTCCACGATCTGCACCAGGTCACGGGCATCGGCGCGTGCGGCGCCCGCGCCGTCGTCGACCACGAAAAGGTCGACACCCGCCGCCCGAGCCCGCTCGTGGAAACGCGTGCGGACGCCTTCCAGCAGCGGCGCCACCGCCACGAGCGAGGGTACTGCCTCGGCGATCTCGCTGCGCCCGGCCGCGAGCAGCTGGTTGACCGCGGTGAGCAGCCGCTCCCCCGCCGCCCCGATGATCTCCGCCGACCGCCGGCTCGCCTCGTCGCCGCCCTCCAGCAGGGCCGCGTGACCGAGGATGGCGGTGAGCGGCGTCTTCAGCTCGTGGCCGACGGTGTCGAGGAAGTGGTCGCGCACCTCCACGGCCTCGATCAGCGAGGTCACGTCGTGCCCCACGATCACGGCCCCGAGCACCTCGCCGTCGGGGCCCTTCACCGGACGGGCCACGAACGAGATCGCGAGCTGCGAGCCGGGCTGACCCACCCACACCAGCGAGGCGTCCCTGAAGGCGCCGGAGAGCGCCTGCTGCACCAGGTCGGCCCGCACCGGCCGCCGGGTCACGCGGTCGGCGCCGAACACGTCGGGCTCCCGCGCGGGATCGGAGACGCCGCCGGGCATCCCGGCCCGCACGGCCACCTCGCGCGCCAGCGAATTCACCATCAGGGGCGTTCCCGCCGCGTCGAACATCGCGACGGCGTCGGCCGTGGTGTCGGAGATGGCGCGCAGGGTGAGGGCGCGCTCGGTGCTGGAGCGCACGGCGTCGCGCATCCGGCTGGAGGCACCGCGACGGCGCTGCTCCGACCGGCGCAGCGCCTGCGCCGCACTGTAGGTTCCGGCCGCGAGCAGACCCACCAGGATGGGCAGCAGCCACACCCGCGCCCACTGCTGGAAATCGATCGGCCAGCCGCCCGCCGCCAGCAGCGGGTACAACGTCACGCCGACCGTGGCCAGCACGCCGAGCACCGCCAGGTACCAGGGGAACGAGAAGGCGAGCCACAGCACCGGGAAGACCACGAGCATGCCCACGGCGGGCAGCGCGTCGACGAGTTCGGCCCGGATGATCGCGCAGGCTGCCAGATCGGCCAGCGGCACGACAGCCATCCACAGGCTCGCCCGCACCCCCGGCCGGCGGCCGAGCACGAGCGTCAGGGCCGTGAGCACGACCACCGTGCCGGCGGCGAGCAGCAACTCCGGTGTCAGCACGGCGGCGTCGATGAAGCCGCCGAACACCACCACCACGCCTGTGGCGACCACCAGCAGCAGCTGCACGTAGGGCATGCTCCGTGTGCGTGCCAGCGGATCCGTAGCGGCCATCCAGAACCCCCCGAGTCCGCGATCCCCCGATCGAGCGCGGCGCTGGAACGCCCCACCGCGGAGGGCTAGGGATTCGAACCCTAGAAGGCTTTAACACCTCACCAGTTTTCAAGACTGGCTCCATCGGCCGCTCGGACAGCCCTCCCGACCGCGCTCCGCCCGAGAGCGTCACACGACCAGCCCCGATCTTATCGCGGGTGACGGATGCGCGGCGGATGCGCCATGGACGCGGCCGGCGCGGGTGCGTGTCAGAGGGTGGCCAGCGCTCGGGCCACGCCGTCCTCGTTCAGCGAGGTGGTGACCTCGGTGGCCGCCTCGATCACGTCGGCGGGAGCCTGCGCCATGGCGACGGCACGGCCCTCGGCGCCCGCCCAGCGGAACATGTCGACGTCGTTGCGGCCGTCGCCGATCGCCATCACGCGGTCGCGCGGGATGCCGAGCAGAGAGCGCACGCGCTCCAGTCCGGTGGCCTTGTTCACCCCGTCGGGGGCGATGTCCAGCCACGCCGTCCAGCCGATGGAGTAGCTCACCCGGTGCAGCCCCATCCGCTCGACCACGGCGAGGAAGTCCTCCATGTCGTGGTCGGGCGAGATCACCACCACACGGGTGGCCTCCACCTGCAGCAGCTCGTCGAAGCCGACCTGCACGTGGCCGGCGCCGAGCACCGACTCGGGGAACGCCTCGGTGTGGAAGAAGCGGCCGTCGTCGTCCTCCACCGCGAACAGCGCCTCGGCCAGGTGGGAGCGGATGGTGGTGAGCACGGGGCCCGGGTCGAAGGTCTCGATGTGGTCGGGGCTGTAGCCGAGCGGCGCATCCGGATCCCGCTTGAGGGTGACCGCGCCGTTGGCGCACACCACGTACTGCGGAGCGATGCCGAGCAGGCCCAGCACCGGCAGTGTCGAGCTCACCGAGCGGCCGGTCGCGAGCATCACCTCGCTGCCGTCGGCCACCACGCGGCGCACCTCGGCGCCGACGATGTCGCTCAGCGAGCCGTCTTCGTGCAGCACGGTTCCGTCGATGTCCAGGGCGACCAGCCAGCGGTCGTGCCCGGTCGCGTCGCCCGCGAGCGCCCCGCTCACGGGGCCGGCGCTTCGATCAGCTCGAGCCCACCGAGGTAGGGCCGCAGCACCTCGGGCACCACGACCGATCCGTCGGCCTGCTGGTGCGTCTCGAGCAGCGCGACGATCCAGCGGGTGGTGGCGAGCGTGCCGTTCAGGGTCGCGACCGGCGCGGTCTTACCCGACTCGGTGCGGTACCGGGTGTCGAGGCGGCGCGCCTGGTAGGTGGTGCAGTTCGAGGTGGAGGTGAGCTCGCGGTAGGTCTCCTGCGAAGGCACCCAGGCCTCGGTGTCGAACTTGCGCGCGGCGCTGGAGCCCAGGTCGCCCGCCGCCACGTCGATCACGCGGTAGGCGAGGCCGAGATCGGTCAGCATCCCCTCCTGGTAGCTCAGCAGGGCCTCGTGCTCGGCCTCGGCGTTCTCGGGCAGCACGTAGCTGAACATCTCCAGCTTGTTGAACTGGTGCACGCGCAGGATGCCGCGGGTGTCCTTGCCGTGCGAACCGGCCTCGCGCCGGTAGCAGGTCGACCAGCCGGCGTAGCGCTTCGAGCCCTTGGAGAGGTCGAGGATCTCGCCCATGTGGAAGCCGGCCAGCGCCACCTCGCTGGTGCCCGTGAGGTAGAGGTCGTCGGCCGGCAGGTAGTACACCTCGTCGCCGTGCTCGCCGAGGAAGCCGGTGCCGTCCATCGTCTCGGGGCGCACCAGCGTGGGGGTGATCAGCGGCGTGAAGCCGGCGCCGAGCGCGCGGTCGAGTGCCAGGTTCATCAGGGCGATCTCGAGCCGCGCACCGATGCCGGTGAGGAAGTAGAAGCGGGCGCCCGAGACCTTCGCGCCGCGCGCGAGGTCGAACAGCTCGAGCGATTCGCCGAGCTCGACGTGGTCGCGCGGCGTGAAGTCGAAGGCGGGCTTCGTGCCCACTTCGCGCAGGGTGACGAAGTTCTCCTCGCCGCCCTCAGGAACTCCGTCGATGACGATGTTCTGGATGGCGCGGGCCGTCGTGGTGAATGCGGCCTCGGCATCCGTCGCCCGCGTGCCGGCCGCCTTCACGTCGGCGGAGAGCTGCTGTGCCTGGGCGACGAGTGCCTTCTTCTCGTCTTTCGGCGCGGCCGCGACCTGCTTGCCGAAGGCGTTCTGCTCGGCCCGCAGGTTCTCGAACTCGAGGATGGCGGCCCGGCGCTCGGTGTCGGCGGCGAGCGCCTGGTCGACGAGTTCGACGGAGGAGCCTCGGGCCCGCTGCGATTCTCGGACGACGTCGGGCTGTTCGCGCAGGAGCACTGGATCGATCACGGGTTCCATCCTACTTCGCGGCTCCGGCGCGGATTCGGCGCGGGCCTGGCGGCTCGGCGCAGGGCAGGGCGGGTACGGTGAGTCCGTGGGCGAGACTATGGGGGACGCGGGGGCGCCGGTTCCGCGCGCGGCCGTCGTGCTGAACCCCGTGAAGGTGGATGCCGCCCGCCTGCGCACGATGGTGGCCGCTGCCGAGGCCGCCGCCGGCTGGGGCGAGACGCTGTGGTTCGAGACCACGGTCGAAGACCCGGGCCAGGGCGTGACGCGGGACGCCGTGGCATCCGGAGCCGTCGTGGTGATGGCCGCGGGCGGAGACGGCACCGTGCGCGCCGTGGCCGAGGGACTCCGAGGCAGCGGAGTGGCGCTGGGCCTGCTGCCGGTCGGCACCGGCAACCTGCTGGCCCGCAACCTCGACATGAACCTCACCAACGTCGAGCTCGCCGTGAAGAACGTGTTCACCGGCGTCAGCAAGCCGATCGACCTCGGGCTCACGCGCATCACGCGGGCCGACGGATCGGCGTCGGAGCACGTGTTCCTCGTGATGGCGGGGCTGGGCATCGACGCGAAGATGATCGCGAAGACCAACACCACGCTCAAGCGGAAGGTGGGCTGGCTGGCCTACGTCGACGGCATCGGGCGCGCCCTGCCCGAGCTGCGGCCGGTGAAGCTGCGGTACTCGCTCGACGGCTCGCCGTGGCGCACCACCTCGGCGCACTCGGTGATGGTGGGCAACTGCGGGTTGCTGCCGGGCGGGCTGCTGCTGATTCCGGATGCCCGTCCCGACGACGGCCACCTCGACATCGTGACCCTGCGGCCGGAGGGTCCCTTCGGGTGGCTGAAGGTGTGGAACAAGCTCGCGTTCGAGAACGGGGTGCTGCGCAAGTCGGCGGCGGGCCGCAAGATCATCGACCTCTCGCGCGACGTGCGCTCGGTGCGCTACGCGACCGGCAAGGACTTCGAGCTGACGCTGGAGACGGCGCAGGAGATCCAGCTCGACGGCGACGAGTTCGGCGTCGCCACCGCCGTGCACACCTGGGTGCACCCGGAGGGCCTCATGGTGCGCGTCCCGGCGCCGGCCGCAGCGGCCTCCGCCGCGCCGGTGGGCGGGGTTCGTGCAGAAATAGCGGGCACCGAGCCCGTATAGAGCTCGGCGGCGCGTATGTGCGCAAGAACCCCGGACACCTGACTGAATCGCGCGATCAGCGCGAGCCGCGGCGGCGGCCGGGGGCTCGCGTGCGGCCCGCGATCGGCTTCGCGGCGGCCTTCTTCTTCTGCGGATGCTTGCGGGCCTCCGCGGCGCGGGCTTCGGCCGCGCGCGCCTTCGCCTTGGCCGTGGGCTTCTGGGCGCGCAGCTCAGCCGTCTCGGCGGCGGTCATGCGCGAGCTGTTCGCGGTGCGCCCGCGCACCACGCCCACGAACTCCTGCACCCGCGCATCGCGTTCCTCGTCGAGGCCGGCGCGCCAGGCGAGGGCCACGCGCGTCTCCGGAGCGCCCTCGACCGGCCGCGCCACCACGTCCTTCCGCGCGAACAGGCGGGCGACCGCCTGCGGAACGACCAGCAGCCCGACTCCCGCGGCGACGAGCTCCATCGCATCCGCCCCGCCCGTCGGGCCCGGCGCGACCGACAGCATCCGCAGGCCCGGGCGGCCGGCCTCGTCGTCGATGCGCCCGAGCTCGGCCAGCTCGGCGAGGGAGGTCGCCTCCACGGCGCTCACCTCGTGGTCTTTGGGAACCACCACGACGGGCTGCTCGGTGTAGAGCGGGATGGCGTGCACGCCGTCGCCCGGCACCGGCAGGCGCACGAAGGCGACGTCGGCGAGGTCGTCGGCCAGCATCCGCAGGGCGTCGTCGGAGCCGGTGGGCACCGATTCGACCGGGAGCGCCTCGATCGGGTCGCCGGGGAACCGTTCGTTCCACACCCGGAACCACTTCGCGGGGGTCACGCCCGCCACGAACGCCACACGGAAGGCCATGCCGGCTCCCTCCGCCGTTCGATGCCGCCCCTCCGGCGGCGCACCCGACAAGCGGGCAGGCCCAGGATACGCTGTGCAGATGAGCCCCGAGAAGACGCCGCAGACCATGAAGCCCGCCACGGCCGCGAAGAAGCTCGGCATCTACCTGCCGGCGGCCCCCGCCGAGTTCCAGGAGGGGCCGGTCACCCGCGCCACCCTGAACGAGCTGCTGGCCACGCCTCCGGAGTGGCTCGTCGAGCTGCGGCTGAACGGGCCGCACCCGCGCGACATCGTGGCCCGCAAGCTCGGCGTCTCGATCTCGGGCCTCGCCCGCGCCGAGATCACCGAGGCGCTCACCACCGCCCAGATCTCCGAGCTGCTGCAGTCTCCGCCGGCGTGGCTCGTCACCGAGCGTGCCACCCAGGCCGAGGTGCGCAGCGAGAACCGCCGCATCAAAGACGAGAAGGCCGGCAAGGCGGCGCTGGCCGCCGAGCGCACCGACGACTGACCTCCGGATCCCCCGCCGAAGCCTGGCGGGTCGGTGCGGCTCGGCGTAGTGTCCGAGCATGAGCGTCTCCTCGGTGAGCATTCCCCGTACTCGCGAAGTCCGGCCGGCGCTCGCCGAATGGATGACGCACCAGCGCTGGTATTCGTCCGCCGGCGTCGAGCCCGGAGCGCTGCCCGAGCTGTCCCTGGTCGGCGTCTGGTCGCTGGTCGACCATCGCCACCAGGTGGCGTTGCAGACGCACCTCATCCTCGACGAGTCGGGCGCCGATCCGGTGCTCTACCAGGTGCCGTTGACCTTCCGCTCGTCGAGCCTGCTGGGCGGCGACAAGGCCCTGATCGAGCGTGCCACCATCGACGGATCGCCGCTGTTCATCTACGACGCCCCGCACGACCCCGCGTTCACGCGCGCCCTGCTCGGCCTGATGCTCGACGACGAGCACGAGCGCGGTGAGCACTCCGACGGCGTCGAGGTGACGGGCCATCACGCGCTCACGAGCGGCGAGGTGCGGGTCACCGATTCGCACGTGCTGCGCGGCGAGCAGTCGAACACCTCGATCATCTACGACCTCGTGCACCTGAACGGCAAGCCCGCCACCCCGGTGATCTGCAAGCTGTTCCGGGCGCTCTCCGACGGGCAGAATCCGGATGCCGTGGTGCAGTCGGCGCTGTCGGATGCCGGCTCCCGCCTGGTTCCGCGCTCGATCGGCTCGGTCACCGGCAGCTGGGCCGACCCGAGGCAGCCCGGCGGTCACGCCTCCGGGCACCTGGCGTTCGCGCAGGAGTTCATCCCCGAGGTCGAAGACGCCTGGCGGGTCGCACTGCGCTCGGCCGAGTCCGGGGAGTCGTTCGGCGCGCTCGCGTTCGCGCTCGGCGAGGCCACCGCGCAGGTGCACAGCGAGCTGGCCCGGTTGTTCCCGGCACGCGAGGCGACCGCCTCCGATGTCGCCGGCATCCTCAGCAGCATGCGCGAGCGGGCGACCCAGGCGTTCGCCGACGTGCCGGCGCTGGAGTCGGAGGCCGAGGCGATCGAGGGCGTGTTCCGGATGGCGGAGGCGTCCTCCTGGCCGGCCTTCCAACGCATCCACGGCGACTACCACCTGGGCCAGGTGCTCGCCGTGCCCGGCCGCGGCTGGGTGCTGCTCGACTTCGAGGGCGAGCCGTTGCGGCCGCTGGCCGAACGCAGCGAACCGGATGTGACACTGCGCGACGTGGCCGGCATGCTGCGCTCGTTCGACTACGTGGCGGGGACGCTGGCGTCGACACCGCATGCGTCGGCGGCAGCCGCGTGGGCGCACGAGGCCCGGGACGCGTTCATCGACGGGTACAGCGCGCGGTCGGGGCTGCCGCTGCGGGAGCAGCGTGAGCTGCTCGACGCCTTCGAGCTCGACAAGGCGCTCTACGAGGTGGGCTACGAGGCCCGCAACCGGCCCGACTGGGTGGCCATCCCGGCGGGCGCCATCCGCTATCTGGCGAACCGGCCGCGGTAGTTCTGCACAGGCCGCCGTCCGCGGCGGGTTCTCCACAATCCGGGCCGCGTTTCGGCGCCGGGGCCGCGGGCAAATAGGATCGACACCATGTCCAAGGTTCTCAGCACCCTTCCCGTCGGCGAACGCGTCGGCATCGCCTTCTCCGGCGGCCTCGACACCTCCTGCGCCGTGGCGTGGATGCGCGAGAAGGGCGCGGTGCCCTGCACCTACACGGCCGACATCGGCCAGTACGACGAGCCCGACATCGACGCGGTGCCCGGCCGCGCCCTCGAGTACGGCGCCGAGATCGCGCGCCTCGTCGACGCGAAGGCCGCGCTGGTCGAGGAGGGCCTGGTCGCCCTGGCCTGCGGTGCGTTCCACATCCGCTCGGGCGGCAAGACCTACTTCAACACCACGCCGCTCGGCCGTGCCGTCACCGGCACGCTGCTCGTGCGCGCCATGAAGGAGGACGGCGTCGACATCTGGGGCGACGGCAGCACCTATAAGGGCAACGACATCGAGCGGTTCTACCGCTACGGCCTGCTGGCCAACCCGCGCCTGCGCGTGTACAAGCCGTGGCTCGACTCCTCGTTCGTGAACGAGCTGGGCGGCCGCACCGAGATGAGCGAGTGGCTGGTCGAGCGCGGCTTCCCCTACCGCGACTCCACCGAGAAGGCCTACTCGACGGATGCCAACATCTGGGGTGCCACGCACGAGGCCAAGCGCCTCGAAGAGCTGAGCACGGGCCTGGAGATCGTGGAGCCGATCATGGGCGTCGCCGCCTGGCGCGACGACGTCGAGATCGCCACCGAGGTCGTCACGGTGCGCTTCGAGGCGGGCCGCCCGGTCGCGCTGAACGGCCAGGAGTTCCCGGATGCCGTTGCGCTCGTTCTCGAGGCGAACGCCATCGGCGGCCGCCACGGCCTGGGCGCCTCCGACCAGATCGAGAACCGCATCATCGAGGCCAAGAGCCGCGGCATCTACGAGGCGCCGGGCATGGCGCTGCTGCACATCGCCTACGAGCGCCTGCTGAACGCCATCCACAACGAAGACACCCTGGCGAACTACCACGCCGAGGGCCGCAAGCTCGGCCGCCTGATGTACGAGGGGCGCTGGCTCGACCCGCAGTCGCTGATGCTGCGCGAGTCACTGCAGCGCTGGGTGGGCTCGGCGGTCACCGGCGAGGTCACGCTGAAGCTCCGCCGCGGCGACGACTACACCATCCTCGACACCACGGGCCCGAGCCTCAGCTACCACCCCGGCAAGCTCTCGATGGAGCGCGTGGGCGACGCGGCCTTCGGCCCCGACGACCGCATCGGCCAGCTCACCATGCGCAACCTCGACATCGCCGACTCCCGTGCGCGCCTCGAGCAGTACGCCGCGCTCGGTATCGTGGCCGGCGCCACGGCTGACCTGGTCGGCCGGCTCGAGCCCGGCGAGTCCGAGGGCATCCTCGCGGGCGACCCCGCTGCGTCGTCGGCCGAGTCCGACGCGCTCGACCGCGCCACCGACCTGGCCTCCGAGGGCGCCGCCTTCGACTCCGGCACCGACTAGCGGCTCTCGCCTCCGCCCTCGCGCGGGGCGCCCCGCAATCCCACCCCCACCTCACCTTTGCCGACCCGTCACTCAATGCCGTTCTGGGCACCTCTGAGCGGGACTGAGTGTCGGGTCGGCGGCGATTTCGGCGGAGATGGGGGTGGGGAGCTCAGGCCGTGGGTTCGCCTGAGATCAGGCCTCGGAGCCAGTCGCGGGCCTCGACGAAGACCTCGTTGTCGTAGCGGGGCACGTACTCCACGGGGGCCTTGTCGGCGCGGGGATACGAGCCCAAGAAGATGATGTTCGGGCTGAAGCGGCGCACACCGAGCAGGGCGTCGGCGACCCGCTCGTCGGTGATGTGCCCGTCCGCGTCGATCACGAAGCGGTACCGGCCGAGGGCGTCGCCGATCGGCCGCGACTCGAGCAGGGAGAGGTTCACGCCACGGGTCGAGAACTGCTCGAGCAGTTCGAGCAGGGCGCCGGCCCGGTCTTCGGGCAGCTCGGCGATGATGCTCGTCTTGTCCGCTCCCGTGGCCGGCGGGATCGCCGCGTTGCGCGAGACGAGCACGAAACGGGTGACGGCGTTCGCGTTGTCGGCGATGTTCTCGGCCAGCACCTCGAAGTCGTGGTGCTGCACGATCTGCGGGGGCGCGATCGCCGCATCCGCCTGGTCGTTCTCGAACAGGTTG
Source organism: Herbiconiux sp. (assembly GCF_023264855.1). GTDB lineage: Bacteria > Actinomycetota > Actinomycetes > Actinomycetales > Microbacteriaceae > Herbiconiux. The sequence goes on from NZ_JAHFUW010000023.1 coordinate 38,483, forward strand.
AGTGCCGCGGCGACGTTCGAGGTGGCCGGGATGTGCCCGTGCGTCGGCACGTGCGCGTCGAGCCAGTTGCGGGTCTGCGCGTAGGCCACCGGATGCGCGTTGACCACCTTCACGTCCTCGAGCCGTGTGCCGGGCCGGGCCACGAGCACGAACTGCACGTGCACGAGGTACTCGCCCACGATCCGCAGGTTCGGGATGCTCGCCAGCGCGTCCTGCGTGGCGGAGACCCCGCCCTCGATCGAGTTCTCGATCGCGATCATCGCCGCGACGCTGCGCCCCGACACCACGTCCTCCAGCGCCTCGCCTACATTGTTCACCGAGCGCCAGGTCTTGCCCTGCGCCTCCGGCACCTGCGCCAGCGCGGCCTCCGTGAACGTCCCCGAGGGCCCCAAGTAGCTGTACGTCTCCGACATGCCTCCGAGCCTACCGACCGCGCCACCCACCCCGTCCCACGCGAGGGCACGCCCGGGTGGTGTGATCGCAAGGCGGAGGAGGTCCCGATAGCGGCGCTATCGGGTCCGACGACAACGCCGCGAGCGCGCCACCCGGGCGGGCCCTCGTAGTGCCAGACTTGGGGCATGCATGAGCGCGCAGGCACAGTCGCCCTTCCCGAAGACCTGATCGATGTCGACGCCCTCGTGGCGGCCTACTACGACGGGCATCCGGATGTCACCGACCCCGAGCAGAAGGTGATCTTCGGCACCAGCGGCCACCGCGGGTCGAGCTTCAACACGGCGTTCAACGACGACCACATCGCCGCCATCACGCAGGCGATCGTGGAGTACCGGGCCGGCCAGGGCATCACCGGTCCGCTGTTCATCGGCCGCGACACCCACGGGCTGTCCAAGCCCGCCGAAGACACCGCCCTCGAGGTGCTGAACGCCAACGGCGTGACCGTGTGGACCGACTCCCGCGACAGCTGGACCCCGACCCCGGCCGTGAGCCACGCCATCCTCGCCTACAACAGGGCGGGCCACGCCGACCAGGCCGACGGCATCGTGGTGACCCCGAGCCACAACCCGCCCGGCGACGGCGGCTTCAAGTACAACCCCCCGCACGGCGGCCCGGCCGACTCGGATGCGACCGGCTGGATCGCGAACCGGGCGAACGAGCTCATCGCCGGCGGCCTGCACGACGTCAAGCGCGTGAGCCGCGACGAGGCGACCCCCTCCGGCACGTACGACTTCCGCGAACACTACGTGGCCGACCTGGTGAACGTCATCGACCTCGACGCCATCCAGAAGTCGGGCATCCGCATCGGTGCCGACCCGCTGGGCGGCGCCTCCGTCGAGTACTGGGAGCTCATCCGCGACCGCTACGGCCTGAACATGGAGGTCGTGAACGAGACGGTCGACCCGCGCTGGGCATTCATGACGCTCGACTGGGACGGCAAGATCCGGATGGACTGCTCGAGCCCCTACGCCATGGCCTCGCTCGTCGCGCGCCGCCACGACTACGACATCTCCACGGGCAACGACGCCGACGCCGACCGCCACGGCGTGGTGACCCCGGATGCCGGCATCATGAACCCGAACCACTACCTGGCGGTGGCCATCCAGTACTTGTACTCGCGGCGCGAGGGCTGGCAGCCGGATGCGGCGATCGGCAAGACGCTGGTCTCCAGCTCGATGATCGACCGCGTCGCCGCCTCGCTCGGCCGCACCCTCTGGGAGGTGCCGGTGGGCTTCAAGTGGTTCGTGCCGGGCCTGGTCGACGGATCCGTCGGCTTCGGCGGCGAGGAGTCGGCGGGAGCATCATTCCTGCGCTTCGACGGCACCGTGTGGACCACCGACAAAGACGGCATCCTGCTCGCCCTGCTGGCCTCCGAGATCCTCGCCGTCACCGGCAAGACCCCCTCGCAGCTCTACGCCGAGCTCACCGAGGAGTTCGGCGACCCGGTCTACGAGCGGATCGACGCCCCCGCGAGCAAGGCGCAGAAGGCCGAGCTCGCCAAGCTCGACGGCGACGCCATCCCGGCCACGACCCTGGCCGGCGATCCGATCATCGCGAAGCTCTCGCACGCCCCCGGCAACGGTGCGGCGGTCGGCGGCGTGAAGGTGGTCACCGAGAAGGCCTGGTTCGCCGCCCGCCCCTCGGGCACCGAAGACGTCTACAAGATCTACGCCGAGAGCTTCGTGGGCCCCGACCACTTGGCCGCCGTGCAGGCGGAGGCCAAGCAGATCGTCGACGCCGCCCTGGGCGCCTGACCCGGGGCCGCCGGGTCAGGCGGCCGGGGGCTCGGCGAGCACCCAGCCGCCCACCACGTCTTGGCTGAAGGGGACCGAGTAGGCCATCAGGGCGCCCGCCTGGGCGTCGCGGAAGATGCGCTGGATGGGCGAGCGGGCGAGGTAGGCACCGCCGCCACCCACCTTGAGGGCTAGGGCGGCCGCCTTCTTGGCCACCTCGTTGGTGAGCATCTTGCCCTCGGTGGCCGCCGCCATCGCCGTGGGGTCTGCGCGGTCGGCGAGCCAGGCGGTCTGCTCGGCGATCAGTCGGGCGGCGCGGAGCTCCGCCCACACCATCGCCGTCTCCGAGCGCACCCAGGAGGCGTCGGCCAGCCGTTCGGCCGCCGGATCCTTGCGCCGGTTCGCCGAGGCCACGAGCGCATCGATCGCCGACTCGGCGATACCGATCGACAACGCCGAGAAGCCGATCGTGATGAGGTTCGCGTAGCCCTCCGGCGGCGGACCGCAGAGCCGTGACCGCTGCAGGATCGTGCCGTCGAACTCCACCGTGCGGCTTCGGGTGGCCCGCATCCCGATGGTCTGGTCGATCGGCGGGAGCGACAGGGTGTCGTCGCGGTCGACGCCGAAGAACCCCGGCCCGCCGTCGATCCGCACGTTGAGCAGCAGGTGGTCGGCCACCTCGGCACCCGAGACGAAGAGCTTGCGGCCGGTGAGCATCCACCCGCCGTCCACGGGCGAGACGTCTTGCTGTGAGGCGAGGAAGTGGTTGCCGCCCGCGGGCTCGGAGAGCGCGTTCGAGAAGCGGTCTCCCGCGCGCAGCCGCTCGGCGAAGAAGGCGGCGGCCGGCGGCGCCGACATGGTGACGAGCGCGTGCGCCGCGCCGATGTGCATCAGCCAGACCGCGGCGACGGCCGGATGCGCGGCCGCGAACACCCGCACCACCTGGGCGAGGGCGGCGTACGAGAGCGCTTCTCCCCCGTGCTCCACGGGCAGGAAAGCCACGTCCAGCCCACTGGCCGAGATGGCGCGCAGGTGCTCGATCGGCAACTCTCCCGACTCGTCGTCGGCGGCCACGGTGGCCCGCATCCCCTCGGCGAGCGCTGACGCGGTTTCGAGCCAGCGCTGCTCCGACTCCGGGATGGCGGAGACGAACGGTGACGGTCGGGTGAGCATTAGGGTCCTTTCGGAGGAAGGTTCAGAACTGGTAGCGCGCCGTGGAGAACACCTGCGGCGGCCGGATGGTGCGCATCATCGAGTACGACACGGTCTTGGGGTCGTGCAGCTCCCGCGCGTGGAACAGCCGTCGCCCGCTCAGCCCGATGCCCACGATGTCGAGGGTGAGCACCGGGGTGCCCACCGGATGCTCGAACAGGGCGGCATCGGATTCGCTGAGCACCTCGGCCGAGGGCGTCGCCACCTCCCAGGCGATGGCCTCGTTCCACACCTGCTTGATCGCGGTGTAGATGGAGTCGCCGAGATCGATCTCGCCCCGCGGGAACGGCAGCGGAACCGTGCCGAACGCGAGCATGGCCACGGCCCCGTCGGCCCGCCAGCGCTTCACGATGCGGGCGGCGGGGCGCCCGGCCTCGGTCATCAACAGACCCGCGATCTCCTTCGGCATCTGCACGTCGGAGGTCTCGAGCACCTCGACACTGCTCTCGTAGCCGAGCTGGCGCAGCAGCACGCTGTACTCCAGCTGGTCTTCGAAACGCACGCTCATCCGGGTGGCCACCGGGTCGACCTCGGTGGCCGCCCCCTGGCGCCGCAGCACCATGCCCTGCTGCTCGAGCGAGGCGAGCACGTCGCGCACCTGCTTGCGCGTGCTGCCGAGCCGCTCGGCCATCTCCACCTCGCCGGGCAGGGTGGAACCGGATGCGGCGGCGTCGCGCACGAAACGCAGCACGCCCGCGAGCACCCGCTGGCTCTCGTTGGTCATGTGGCCCTCACCCTCGTCGTTCTGGACAGCCGTCGCAGCTGGTTGCGCGAGGTGATCACCAGCACCACGAGGGTCACCAGATACGGTATCGACTGGTAGACCTCGCTCGGCAACGTGAGCGCCGTCGACTGCGACAGCAGCGCGAAGCTCTGCAGGAACGCGAACAGCAGGGCGCCGAGCGCGATGCCGATCGGGCGGCTACGGCCCATGATCACCACGGCCAGCACGATGTAGCCACGCCCGGCCGTGATGTCGGGGGTGAACGATCCGATCGTGCCCACCGTGATCACCGCCCCGCCGAGACCGGCGAGTGCTCCGCCGATCAGCAGAGCGGATGCGCCCGTCTTCTGCACGCGCACGCCCCGCAGGGCGGCCGACGCCGGGTCGGTTCCCACCGCCTGCACCGCCAGGCCGAAGCGCGTGAACCGCATCACGGCCCAGGCCACCACGAGCAGCAGCGCGGCGGCGTACACCAGGGGGCTCTGGCCGAACAGGATGGGTCCGACGACCGGGATGTCGGCGAGCGGCCCCAGGCCCGTGCGCGGAACGGTCTGCACCGTGACATTCGTCTGGCCGCTCGGGATCCAGAGCTGGTAGAGGTAGGTGCTGAGGCCGAGGCCGAGCATGGTCACGGCCAGGCCCACCACGATCTCGTTGGCGTGCAGGCGGTAGATCACGAGGTTCATGCCGACGGCCAGCACGAGCCCCACGGCGACCCCGGCCGCGAGGCCGAGCAGGGGCCCGCCGATGCTGGCGGCCCACACGCCCGTGAAGGCGCCCATGATCATCATGCCCTCGATGCCGAGGTTGATCCGGCCCGCGCGCTCGACGAAGCCCTCGCCGATGCCGGCGAAGACGAGCGGGGCCGCGAGGGCGAGGGCACCGGCGATGATGGCGACCCAGAGTTCGACGCTCACGGGCGGCCTCCTTCGTGTTCGGCGTGCTCGGATTCGGCGAGGGTGCCGATCGTGACTTCGCGTTCGGCGACCGAGCCACCACCGGCTCCGCCCGGCTCGGGGGCGAGCACCGCCGTGTCGTCGGCGGCATCCTTCGCTCCGACGGGCCCCAGCACGGCCGCAGCGCTGCGCTGATAAGCCGCGATGCAGGCCACGCCGATCAGCAGCACCCCCTTGATCACCTCGGCGATCGAGGAGGGCACGGTCCCGGTGGCCGACTGCATGCCGACGGCCCCGGCGGTCAGCGCGGAGAAGAACAGCGCAGCGAGCACGATGCCGATCGGCGCGAGTCCGCCGAGCAGCGCCACGGCGAGGCCGGAGAAGCCCACCCCTCCGGAGACCGAATTGAGGAGCCGGTCGTTGACGCCGGCCACCTGGATCCAGCCCACCACTCCCGCGCCGAGCCCGGAGACGAGCATGGTCGAGTAGACCGTGCGGGCCCGGGTGGCGCCGAGCCGCAGGGCGAGCTTCGGCCGGCTGGCGAACACCGTCAGCCGGGTGCTCGCGGCCGAGCGGCGCCAGAGGAAGAACGCCACGGCGATCACGATCACCAGCAGGATGCCCCAGTGCGCCCGGGTGCCGGGGATCAGGGAGGGCAGCGCGGCCGCCTCGGGCAGCTTGGCGCTCTGCGGCGTGGCCGTCTCGTCGGGGCTCGCCAGCCAGGTGCGCAGCGTCCAGCCCAGCAGTCCGGCGGCGAGGTAGTTCAGCAGCAGCGTGCTGAGGATCTCGTTCACCCGCCAGCGCACGGCGAGGAAGGCGGGCAGCATCGCCATCGCCCCGCCGCCGGCCGCGCCGGCGAGAAGGCCCACCGGCCAGAGCAGGATGCTCGGGGCCGTTCCCTGCAGCAGCGAGTCGACGGCGAACACGGCGCCCGTGGCCGCGATGGCGCCGACCACGATCTGCCCCTCCGCCCCGACCGAGAACACCCCGGCGCGGAGGGCCGGGATGAGGGTGAGCGCCACGATCCCGATCGGAACCGCGCCCACGAGCACCTCGCCGACGCGGTACGGCGAGCTGGAGACGCCCTCGACGAGGCCCTGGATGCCCACCACCGGGTCGGCCCCGGCGAACACGATCAGCGCACCCGCCACCACCAGGATGGCGAGCACCACCGAGGCGGTGAGCACCCAGCGGCGCCGGTCGAAGGCGCTCACGAGTGCTCCCCGTCGTGACCGCAGCGGTCGACGGGGCCGGGCACCAGCACGTCGACGAACGACTGGGTGAGCGCGTCGATCAGTCCGAGCTCGGTCAGCCCGAGGTCGGGCACCACGTACAGGCCCACGAACGACAGGATGATGTACGGCGAGGGGATCGTGCAGCCGAGCGCGTGGGTGGCCTCGTGGCCGAGACGGAGCGCCTCGGCCGTCTCCTCGAACGGGGCGGCGCTCATCATGCCGCCCACCGGGAGCGGTACCCTGCCCACGACCTCGCCGTCGGCCACCGTCACGAAGCCGCCCTGCATCATCCGGAGTTCTTCGACGGCGTGCAGCATCGAGGCGTCGTCGGCGCCCACCACGGCGATGTTCATGTTCGGGCAGTTCATGGTGATGGCGATGGCGCCGCGGTGCAGGCCGAAGCCCTTCACGAAACCGATGCCGGTGAGGGCGTCGCCGTGGTGGCGGTCGACCACGGCGATCTTCAGCACGTCGTTCGCGGTGTCGCCCTGCACGAGGCCGTCGACCACGTCGAGCTCGGCCTCGAAGGCGTGCTTGAAGTAGCCCTTGTACATCTCCATGGCCCGCACGCGCACACGATCGGGCGACCCGCCGGCCGCCCCCGCCGCATCCGCTCGCACCTGGAACATCGCCGGGTCGAGGGTCTCGGGCAGGTGCACGGTATCGGTCATCCACTCGGGCAGCTCGTCGGTGTTCTCGAACAGCGCGCGGCCGTCGCGGGCCACGATCCGCCCCTCGACCACGACTACCGACGGTCGTACCTCGGCAAGATCGGGGATGATCTGCAGGTCGGCCAGCCGCGACGGGGCCAGGATGCCGAGCACCTGGTCGAGCCGGTAGTAGGCGGCGGGCTGGGTGGTGGCCATCCGGTAGGCCAGCTGCGGGTCGACCCCGAAGCGGATGGCCTGGCGCACGTGGTGGTCGATGTGTCCCTCGGTGTGCAGGTCGAGCGCGTGCTTGTCGTCGGCGCAGAAGCACAGGCTGCGGAGCGCGGGCGCCACCTTCTGGAGGTCGGAGAAGATCGGCACGGTGTTGTCGGTGAGCGAGGCGCCCATCACCGTGATCATGGCCCCGAGCCGCACCCGCTCGAGCACCTCGTCGATGGTGGCGGAGTTGTGGTCGTCGCCCACGCCCGCCGCGAGGTAGCCCCAGAGCGACTCGTTCGTCTGAGCGGCCGTGTGGCCGGTGATCCGCCGGCCGGCGGCGAGCGCCTCGCGGAAGCGGCCGGTCGACTCCTCGCCGTAGTCGAAGGGGTTGCCTTCGCCGAGGTTGGTGGTGACGTCGTCCCACAGCCGGCCGCGCACGACCTCCTCGGGGATGACCGCGCCGCCGCGCTCGAGCTGCGGCGAACCGGGCGTCTTCGGCGACACCTGCTGGAAGATGTGCAGCGGAGTCGTGGTGGACAGCAGCTGGTCCATGCCGCGCGCGCCCCACACGTTGGCCGCGCCGTTCGGGTCGGTGAGCACGGTTCCGGTGCCGCGAGCCACGCTGAGGCGGCCGAGTTCCCCGGGGGTGAGGTTGGTGTACTCGATGTGCAGGTGCGCGTCGATGAAGGTGGGCACCACGTGGCATCCCGAGGCGTCGATCTCGTCGAAGGCCCCGGATGCGTCGCTCCCGTCGGCCGCGGCGGGCACGGCGGCCACGTGCTCCCAGGGCGTGAGCGCCGCGATGTGCCGGCCGGCGATCACGATGTCGCGTTCCAGCCACTCCTCGGTGCCCGGCGACTGCACGAGGCCTCCGCGGATCACGAGATCGGGCCGCTCGGCGCCGATGGCCACGGCCCGCAGCCGGCCGAGTTCGGCGGCCGTCGGGTAGAGATCGGTCTTCTCGGTCATGCGGGATCGCTCTCTGCGAGGGGGGAATCGGATGCGTGTGCGGACGTCGGCCCGTCGCCCGGCAGCCCGGCCATCGCCCGGCCGAGCCGTTCGGTGCTCGCCTCGGCGATCGGCAGGTCGGCCACCACGCGGCCACCGAACATCACCAGCACGCGGTCGGCCACCCCGAGCACCTCGTCGAGGTCGTGCGAGGCCACCAGCACGGCGGCCCCGGCGGCGGCGAGGTCGATCAGGCGCTCCCGGATGGCCTGTGACGCCCGTAGGTCCAGGCCCTGCGTCGGCCCGTACGCGAGCACGGCGGTCGGCGTCGGCGAGGCGCCGAGCTCCCGCGCAGCGAGCAGCTTCTGCTGGTTGCCGCCGGAGAGCCCCGAGGCCACCAGGTCGGGGCGGGCGGGGCGCACGTCGAAATCGAGGAGCCGCGTGGGGGCATCCGGTGCGCCCGCTCCGGCCCGGCGCCCGGCTCCGACCGCCGTCGCGTACAGCCCGAGGTTCTCGCCCAGGCTCATCGTGGGCACCACGGCCTCCGAGCGCTCCTCGGGGATCCAGGCGAGCCCGGCGCGCTGCAGGGCGACCGCGGATGCGGCGGCCGGCGCCCCGGTGAGGGTCACGGTTCCGGCATCCGGCTTCACGAATCCGCCGAGCACGTCCAGCAGCAGGTTCTGTCCGCTGCCGGCCACTCCGGCGATGCCGACGATCTCGCCCGATCGCACGGCGAGATCGACGCCGTCGAGCCGGGCGTCGCGGGGGGATCCCGCCACGATGCCGGAGGCCGCGAGCACGACCTCGCCGATCGCGCGCGCGGCTCGGGCCGGGGGCGCCGCGAGCTCGCCCACCATCAGCCGGGCGATCTCGGTGGGCTCGAGTCCGGCGGCGGCGCCGTGGTGCACGTTCTCGCCGTGCGAGAGCACCGTGAGGTCATCCGCCACCTGCCGCACCTCGTCGAGCCGGTGGGTGATCAGCAGCACCGCGGTGCCGAGCTCACAGAGCGAGCGCAGGTGCTCGAACAATCCGCCCACCTCGAGCGGGCCGAGGCTGGCGGTGGGCTCGTCGAGGATGAGGGTGTGGGCGCCCTCGGCGAGCGCCACCACGATCTCGCCGAGCTGCCGGTGCGCCTGGGTGAGCGAGGAGGTGGGGGCCTCCAGATCAACCTCGACGCGGGCGCGCTCGAGCGTGGCGCTCAGCAGCGACCGGGCCGAGCGCCGGTTCGCCAGGCGTCGCGGGCCCACCAGGAGGTAGTTCTCCACCAGGCTCAGCTCGCCCACGAGGCTCAGCTGCTGCGGCACCATGTTGATGCCGGCGTGCTTGGCGGCGGCGCGATCGCGCGGGGCGAAGGCGCTGCCGCCGAGGGTCATCGAACCGGAGGTGGGCTGCTCGATGCCGGCCAGCACTTTGGCCAGCGTGGACTTGCCCGCGCCGTTCTCGCCCACCAGGGCGTGCACGGCGCCCGGTCGCACGACCAGCGACACGTCGCGGAGCGCGTGCACCGGTCCGAAGCTCTTGGAGATGGACCGCGCGTGGAGCACGCGGTCCATCTCCTGGGGTGAGACGGTCATCAGCCGATCGTGACGGATCCGTCGGTGATGCCGGCGATCAGCTCGTCCACCTTGGTGCCGACGTCGGCGGGCACCTTGCCGTCGACGGTGTTGATCGGGTGGTAGACGATTCCGCCGTTCTGCAGCGTGGAGGTGACTCCCTTGCCGCCGAAGTCGCCCGCGGAGACCTCTTCGACCCAGCCCTTGATGATCGGGTACATGTCGAGGTCGACGGTGGACACGTTGGTGGCCAGCGCCGCCTCGCCCGCCGCGGAGGAGACGCCGACGCTCAGCACGCCCGCTTCGGCCGCAGCCGATCCCACACCGGTGGCGATGCCGTCACCGGTCGTGTAGACGAGCTGGGCGCCCTGTCCCACGAGCCCGGTGGTGGCGGCAGCGGCCGCCTGCGCGTCGTCGAAGCTGCCGGCGTAGACCACGGGCAGCAGCGTGGCGGCGGGGTTCGCGGCGGTGACGCCCTGCTGGAAGAACGCGTCGGTGGCCTTCACGAAGTCGAGCTCGAGGCTCTCGACCCGGCCGATCGGCGTGGCGCCGGTGAGGCCTGCGATGTAGCCCGACAGGTAGCCCACCTGCGGGGTGTCGTAGGTCCAGGTCTCGACGTTGTCGGTGTACTTCTCGAGGATGTCGGGGCCGCCCGAGGCGGTGAACTTCACGTCGGGGAAGTCGCCGGCCACCGAGAACATCGCGTCGCCCAGCTCGATGCCGTGACCGATGATGAGGTCGTAGCCCTGGCTGGCGAAGTCGGCGATCACCGGCTCGCTCGTGGCGGGGTCGGACATCTGGTCGCGCAGCTCGTACTCGATCAGCCCTTCGTCCTCGAGCTTCTGCAGCGCGTCGGCGAGCGCCTGGTTGAAGGCGCCGTCGTTGGTGTTGCCGGGGGTGAGCGCGCCGACCTTGATCGGTTCGGCGCCCGAGGCGGCGGGGGTTCCGGCGTCGGTCGACGCGGTGCTGCCTGAGCTGCAGCCGGTCAGGGCGAGGGCTGCGACGGTGACGAGGACCGCTCCGCTGAGGAGGGCTCCTTTTCTTCTGGACATGGTGTTCCTTTCGGGAGTGACATAGGGATGGTGTTCGGGTGGTGCTGTGGTGCAGTCAGGGGGCCGGTCGGGTAGTTGGTCGGCGGGGCAGGTGGGTCAGCGGGGCAGGTCGCTCAGGCCTTCGGCGAGGGTCGGGCCCACGAAGGCGTCGCTGTCGGTGGAGAAGTGCCCGAGCAGGGCGCCGGTCGCGATCGAGAAACAGGGGTCGAGGCCGTCGACGGTGGGCGGGGCATCCGGATGCAGGGCCAGATCCGGGACGCAGACCACCGGATGCCCGTGCAGCGTTCGGGCGACGCCGGTGGCGGGGAGCGTGCCGGTGCGGTCGGCGGCGAGGAGCGCGGCCTGCGAGAGGAAGCCGCGCAGCCCCCGGTCGTCGAGGCACTCCGCAGCGGTTTTCGTGCATCCGACGATCCAGCGGATTCGGCCGTCGGCCTCGAGCGCGACCTCACCGGTCTGCACCCCGAGCGCACTCTCGCCCTGCGACTTCACGTCGATGCGGAGCCGGTACACCGCGCCGTCTCGGGTGGAGGTGATGTGCTCCACGTAGAGCGGCTCCGACTTGGTGCCGGTGACGGTGTAGCCGTCCGGCCAGGCCGCTACCAGCGGGGCGAGCTCGACCTCGGCACCATCGGCGGGCGCGGTAGCAGGAGCGGAGTCGGCATCGGCGACCGCGTCCGCGAGTTCCGGGGCCTCGGCGCGCGAGGCGGCCGACCCGGCCACCACGGCGGCGACGACCGCGATCACCGCCACGAGTCCGACCTGCCCGAGCACTCCGGTGACGATCCTGCTCGGGCGTCGTGCCGCCCGGATGCTCATGTCGCCACCTCGAGATCGCTCAGCTCCGCGAGCAGGTCGCGCTTGAGGTCGTCGTCGGCGAAGGAGGCCCGGATCGATTCCGCGGCGAAGCGCACCAGCTCGGGCCGGCCGTAGCCGAATGCTCCCGCCGCCACGGCCCAGTCCTCGTCGAGCGTGCAGGCCAGCGGCGCCGGGTCGTCGGTGTTCAGCGTGACGCGCACGCCCGCCTCCACCAGCAGCGGCAGCGGATGCGAGGCCCAGTCCGGGTAGAGGCCGAGCGTGATGTTCGAGCGCGGGCACACGTCGAGCGGGATGCCCTCGTCGACGAGCCGCTGCACGAGCACCGGGTCTTCGATCGAACGCACGCCGTGGTCGATCCGTTCGGCGTGCAAGTGGTCGAGGGCGTCCCACACTCCCGCGGGGCCGCTCGACTCGCCGGCGTGAACCGTGCGGTGCAGGCCCGCCGCCTCTGCGGCCCGGAAGGCGGTGCGGAACTTCTCCCCGGTGGGGCCGCTTGCCTTCTCGTCGCCGTCGATGCTGAGGGCGACGACGCGGGAGGGGCGGTGGCCGACGAGGGCGGCGACCGCCTGCTCCGCCTCGATCGCGGTCTGGGTGCGCAGCAGCGAGTAGGCGATGTTGGTGACGCAGAGGCCGTCCTGCTCGGCCTCGTCCAGCCCCGCGGCGAGCGCCTGCATCAACTCGATCTCGCGGCCGTGCCAGGCGTTCCAGTGGGTCGGGTTCACGATCACGTCGGAGTAGCGGATGCCCGAGGCCGTCTGCCGTGCGGCGAACGCGTAGGCGATCCGGGCCGCCTGCTCGGGGGTTCGCACCAGGCCGCACTGCCAGTCGAGGAAGCGCAGGAAGCCGCTGAGCCCGGCTCCGCCGACCCCGTGGGCGGTACCGCCGGTCGTGATCTCCGGCCGCACGAAGGCGTCGTGCGTGCTGACGTCGAAGATGGTGGCTGCCGGACCGGGCAGGGCGACGCCGTTCTCCTTCGCGAGCCGCAGCAGGTCGACCAGCGCGAAGGTGCCCTCCAGGTGCACGTGCACCTCGGCCTTCGGCAGCAGCCGGATGTCCTGCTCGTCGATGCGGACGGCGGCGGGGGCGAGGGCGGGCATGCTGACCTTTCGGGTGCGTTGAGCGCGATCGGACGGGCTCCACGGGGTGTGCACAGCAGGCTAACCGCGGCGCAGCACTTGTTGACAAGTAGAGTGGAACTTGTTCGAAGACCGTAACCGCGGCGTAACACTGTGACGTGAATCCGGGGTTTTATGACTGAGTGTGACGGCAGACGACCGTTCTTGTGCACATGTGAAGGACACCGTGACTGATACCCTGACCGAGCTCGAGGCCGGCTTCCTGCAGCAGAGCCTGCGTGCGGCGGAGACCTCGCGAGCCGAGGGCCGGCATCCGTTCGGCGCCATCGTCGTCGATGCGGCCGGCAGGGTGGTGGCCTCGTTCGGCAACAACTCGCTGCCGCCGGAGGGCGATCCCACCCAGCACGCCGAGATGCGGGCCGTCGCGGCCGCCTTCCACGCGCTCGGAGCCGAGGGGATGGCCGGCAGCACGCTCTACACGAGCGCCGAGCCGTGCGCGATGTGCTCCGGCGCCGTCTACTGGACGGGCATCGATCGCGTGGTCTACGCGCTCTCCGAGCGGCGCCTGCTCGAGCTCACCGGCGACCACCCCGAGAACCCCACGTTCTCACTGCCGTGCCGCGAGGTGTTCGCCCGCGGCCAGCGCTCGATCGCCGTGTCGGGGCCGCACCTCGAAGAGGAGGCCGCCCAGGCGCACCTCGGCTTCTGGAGCTGACGCGCAGCCCTAGCCGGGCAGCGCGCCCGACAGCACGCGGCCTCGGCTGACGACGGCGACGATCCGCTCGGGCGTGAGCTCGGCCAGGTCGTCCCACGGCCGCCCGCGCACCACCACGAAGTCGGCGGCGTGGCCCTCTTCGAGGCGGCCGAGGCGATCGCCGAGACCCAGGCTGTCGGCCGCATCCGAGGTGGCGGAGACGAGCGTGCGCTCGGCGCTCCAGTCGAAGGCGGAGCGCATCGCGCGCAGCTCGTCGAGCTGTCCGCCGTGCCGCACGAAGCGCCCGTTGGCGTCGGTGCCGAGCACGAACCGCACGCCCGCTCGGGCCGCGGCGAGGAACGCGGGGTCGCGCCCGGCCACCACCTCGCGTGCCTTGCCGCTCGCCTCGGCTCGGATGCCGTCGCCGCCCGCGGCCACGAGGTCGTTGATCAGCAGGGTGGGGCTCACCGGCATGTTGGCCGCCACGAGCGCAGCGAACTGCTCGGTCCGGATGCCCGTGGCGTGCTCGATCGAGTCGACGCCCTCCTCGAGCGCGATGTCGATGCCCTCCGCGGTGTGCGAGTGGGCGGCGACGAGCATCCGCAGGGCGTGGGCCTCGTCGACCGTGGCGGCGATCTCGGCGCGGGTCTGGTTGCGCCAGCCCACGTGGTCGCCCATCGAGAAGATGCCGCCGCTGGTGTAGATCTTGATCCCGGTCGCTCCCTCGCGGGCCCACTGGCGCACGAGCCGACGGCACTCGTCGGGCGAGTCGGCGACGGGCGGCCGGTCCCGGTGGCGTGGCGGGGTGAAGAGGTCGCCGTGCCCGGCCGTCATGCCGACGGGGCCGCTGGAGAGCAGGCGAGGGCCTTCGAGCACGCCCTGGTCGAAGGCCCGGCCCACGGCGATCTGGATCGGCGTCGCCGCGAGATCGCGCATCGTCGTCACCCCGAAGGAGGCGAAGCGCAGGGCGTGCGCGGCGACGTGCATCGCCTTCTCCTCCGGCGGCGTCACGAGCGGCCAGGCGTCGCCCGGGCCGGCGCCGTCGAGAACGCTGGTGTCCAGGTGTACGTGGGTGTCGATCAGCCCCGGGATGACGGCGAGCCCCGGATGCCGGTCCTCGGCCGGGCCGACACCCGTGATGCGGTCACCCGTCCACTCGAGGCGGGCCGGGCCCGTCAGGCGGGTGCCGTTCCAGACGGTGATGCCGTCGAGTGCGTGGCTCATGACGCTCCTGATCCGTGTTCGGGGCCGGCGGGGCCGGCGCCGGGCCGAGTCCCGCCGGGCGCGGTGCAGACAACGATATCCGTCGCTGTGTGACGAATTCCCCCGCGGAGCCGTCTGACCTATGTGGCGGAAATCTGATCCACACCCCGCTCGCGACGAAGGAGACCCCCATGAATGACGCCCTGACCGGTGATGCCCGGCATCCTCAGCCCGTTCCCGTCGACGTGAACGTGAACGTGAACGTCACGGACGTGCACGGTCCGTTCGAGCCGGTGTCCGACGCCACCGAGCAGCACCGATGAGGGCCCGAGGCCTCGGCACGCGCCGCCGCAGCCGCAGCCGCAGCCGCAGCCGGGCCGTCTGGGCCGCGCTCATCACCGGCGTGGCGCTCTGCATCATCATCGTGGCCGGTGTGCTGTTCCCGGTGCTCGGCCTGATCGGAGCAGCCGACGCGACCACGATCGGCGCCCTGAACGTGCCCGTCGGGGCGATCGCCGCCTCGATCGCGATCAGCTACCTCGTCGCCCTCGGCTTCCTCGCGCTCACGGCCGTCTCCCGCATCGGCGCCCTGGCCTGGATCACGGCCACCGCGGCGGTCATCGCCACCCTCATCGGTTCGGTCTGGCCGCTCGTCGCCACGGCCCTCGCCAGCGTGGACCAGGTGCAGAGCATCATCCCGTTCATCCAGCAGCTCGTCGCCCAGGTGATGAACCGCTGATGGTGCCCGGCAGGCCGCCCCGTCGCGCTGCAGAATACGATGATCGATGGCGGGTGCGGCTCTCCCGCGGGAGGGATGGCGCATGTTCGGCAGCGAGGTGCGCGTGGGGCGCACCGTTCTCGTGGTGCTGGAGCCCGGCGACGACGTGATCGGGGAGCTCGCCGCCGCCTGCCTCCGGTTCGGGATCGACGGCGCCTACATCCCCGTCTTCCTCGGGGCCTTCAGCGAGATCTCGCTGATCGGGGCCGAGCATCCGCCGGCCGACGAGGATGCGCCGATGCCGTCATCCGTTCTCGTGCGCAACTGCGAGGGACTCGGCTCGGGAACCGTCACGAGGGGCGCTGACGGCCCACAGGTGCACCTGCACGCCTCCGTGGGCGCGAAGGGCGACTCCGCCCGCGCCTCGGCCGGTCACGTGCTCGGCGGAACGGTGCAGTACCCCACCGAACTGGTGCTGACCGAGATCCTCTCCCCCGTGCTCGATCGAGTGGCGAATCCACGCGCGCACGGCCTCGCCACCCTGAGCTTCGACCCGAGCTGACGCGGCGCCGCTACTCCCGCGCGCCCGAGCCGAGGTGCGCGTCGATCTCCTCGATCGAGCGCTGCACCACGAACGAGACGATCGCCTCGCCCTTCTGGGCGGTCGAGAGGCGCGGGTCGCCGAACACGCCCGACTCGGACAGGGTGTCGAAGCGGATCGGCCGGGTTCCGAAATCGGCGGGCATCTCGGGATACTCGGCCACGTAGCGATCCGGATGCACCAGCTCGGGCTCCAGGGCCAACACCATCGAGGTCTCCAGCTCGTCGGCGTGGCAGAGCCCGGGTGCGGCCCACGGCGACTCCTTCACGGCGTCGCCGACCTCCACGAGGCCGGGGTAGTCGAGCACGAGCACGTCGGCGCCGGCGTCGATCAGCTGGGCGGCCGCGGCGTGCACGGGGGCGCGGTTGCCGTAGTCGCCGTTGACGATCACGAGCGTGGTCACCCCGAACGACCGTGCCGAGGCGGCGATGTCGAGGCAGATCGCGGTGACCGTCGACGCGGCGAGCGAGATCGTGCCGGGGTAGCCCCCGTTGTCCCAGGTCTGGCCGTAGGGCACGGCCGGCAGCAGCAGTCCGGAGTAGTGCTCGGCCAGCCGCGCGGCGATGCCGGCGCACTGGATCGTGTCGGTGGAGAGCGGCAGGTGCGGCCCGTGCTGCTCGAGCGCGCCGAAGGGCAGGAACGCGATGGTGTTGCCGGCTGCGACATGGTCGCGCACGTCGGTCCAGCTGCTTCGCGCGGTGTCGATCATGGCCATCCGCCCACGATAGCCGCGGATGCCGGGCGGCTCGGTCGGAGAATCCGGCTCAGTGGGAGATTCCGGCTCAGTCGGAGAACTGGTGGCCGTCGGCTCCGAAGTGCATCGTCACCGAGCCGCCGCCCTGGTCGCTCAAGCGCTTGGCGATGTCCCGAGGATGCGCGAAGCCGTGCCGACCGACGACACTCCAGATCGAGACGCAGTCGACCTCGTAGGGGTTGTGGATGCGGTGCGGCACCGCGGCGTCGAAGGTGAGGCTGTCGCCCTCCTGCACGGTGTCGCGGTCGAAGCCGACCTGGATGTCCATCTGCCCGCTCACCACGTGCATGTATTCCAGGCCCGTGTGCCGCATCATGTTGTCGGCCGGGCTGGACTCGCTGCCGGGTGAATAGGTGACCCGCACGAACTCGACCAGCGGGTCGTCGCCCGGCGTCAGCCGCTCCCAGCGCACACCGCCGATCCGGATGTCGGGTGAGCTGGCCGCGCGCTGCAGACCGGGGATCCCGGCGCCCGTGAGTCGCTCGGGCGCCGGGATGCGGCCCGCCGCCGCCGTGGCGGTGTCCGCCGGGCCTCCGGTGTCGGTACCGAGCAGCGCATCGAAGGACAGGCCGAGGGCGGAGACGATCGTCCAGAGCGTGCCCATCGACGGCATGGCCCGCCCCAGCTCCACCTGGGAGAGGAAACTCGCCGAGACGCCCACGCGGCTGCCGAACTCGCGCAGCGACATCCCCTCCGCCTGCCGCGCCTCCCGGATGCGCTCGCCCACACCGGTCGTGGCCTCCCGGCGCACGGCCGAGGTCTCCTCCTCCGGCGGTGGGCTGCTCGGCATAGGTCGCTCCTCGATGATCCTTCCCCAGGTTAGACCGTGGCGCGCCCGGCGGCTCCTGGGTGCGCGCATCTATCCGGGGATCGACCGCCGGCGGCGCAGTCGCACCGCCATCGGCAGCACCGCGGCCACCAGCACGAACAGGCCCTGCAGCCAGTACTGCCACGACAGGTTCACCCCGAGGAACGGCAGCGCGCTCGTGATCGTCTGCAGCAGCAACGCCGCCGCTCCGACCGCGAGAGCCGAGCCCGAACCGCCGAAGATGCTGACGCCCGCGATCACGATGGCGGTGACCGAGGTGAGGGTGAAGGCCTGCGCCGCCCCCGCATCCCCGATGCCCGTCTTCGTGAACAGCACGATGCCCGCGATCGAGGCGAGCACACCGGATGCCACGGTGGCGGTGAGCCGCATCCGGTTCACGTCCACGCCCATCCGGTTCGCCTTGACCGCATCCGATCCCGCCGCCCGGAAACCACGCCCGAGCCCGGTGTTGTTCAGCCCCAGCCACAGCAGCACCGCGACGGCCACAGCGACGACGAGCACCAGTGGCACGCCCGCGATGGCCGTGCCGAGCGCGGTCATGAGGTCGGCGCTGGCCTGGCCGCCCGGCTGGGGACGCAGCAGCTGCGCTCCACCGAGCACCGCGATGGAGGAGACCAGCGTGGCGATGACCGGCGGCATGCCGAGCCGGGTGACGAGCAGCCCGTTCACCACGCCCACCACCGCTCCCGCGGCGATCGCCACCACGAAGCCGAGCAGCAGGAAGCCGGGACCGGCCTCGCCGAAGAACGACACGATCACCGCCGACAGCGCCACCACGGAGCCGATCGACAGGTCGATCCCACCCGTGATCACGACCGCGAGCTGCGCCAGGCCGACGAGGATGAGGATGGCCGCCGAGGCGAACAGCTGCCCCAGGCTGAGTGAGCTGAGGAACGACGGCGCGATACCGGCGGTCACGAGCGCGAGCAGCACCGTGATGACGACCAGCGACACCGTCTGCACCTCGCCGCGCTGGTACAGCGGCAGCCCTTTCTTCGACGTGAGGTCTGCCGCATCGGCGTCGTCGTTGAGCGAGGTCTCGGTGGCGAGGACGGCGGCGCGGGTGATCTCGCGCTCGGTGAGGCGGTCGCCCTCCAGCTCGGCCTGCACCCGTCCGCGGGAGAACACCACGACCCGGTCGCAGAGTCCTTCGAGCTCCACCGCATCGGTCGAGAGGATGACGACGGCCACCCCGTCGTCGGCCATCGCCCGCAGGAAGGCGTAGATCTCCACGCGGGCGCCGGCATCCACCCCCTGGGTCGGGTCTTCGACCAGAAGCACGGCGGGGCTGCCGAGCCGGGCCCGAGCCAGCAGCACCTTCTGCTGACTGCCGCCGGAGAGCGAGGTGATGGGCGTCTCGATGGTGGGTGTCTTCACCGCGAGACCGCCGATCGCCTCGTGCACGAGCCGGTTCTCGGTACGCGGCGAGACCACACCGGCGGGCATCGCCTGGGCGAGATTCGGCGCGATCACGTTCTCACGCACGCTCAGCTGGCCGAACATGGCCTCGCCGAGACGGTCGCCCGGCAGCCAGACGATGCCGGCCGCGGTCGCGCGCTTGGTGTTCAGCCCGCGCAGCTCACGGCCGTTCAGCCGCAGCTCACCCGACCCGCGCACGGCCCCGGCGAGCGCCTTCATGAACTCGCGCTGACCGTTGCCCTCGACGCCGGCGAGGCCGACGATCTCCCCGCCCCGCGCCGAGAAGGCGACGTCGCGGAAGGCCCGCCCGGTGAAGCCGGACGTGCTGAGCACGTCGGCGGCGTCGCCCGCGACCGCTTTGGCGGGGAAGGTGGTCTCGAGCGAGCGGCCCACGATCAGCTCGACGATCTCGTCGGCCGTGTACGAGGCCACGTCGCCGCGCCCCACCGCCTTGCCGTCGCGCAGCACCGTCATGCGGTCGGCGATCTCCATCACCTCGGGGATGCGGTGCGTGATGTACACGACGCCCGCCCCCTTGGCGAGCAGCTCGTGCACCTGCGCGAAGAGCCAGGCCGTCTCATCCGCCCCGAGCGCCTCGGTGGGCTCGTCGAGCACGAGCACGGAGGGTTCGGATGCCAGGGCCGCGGCGATCTCCACCAGGTGCGCCTCGCGCTGCGAGATCGCCGACACCCGGCGGCGCACGTCGATTTCGAGTCCGAGACGGGCGAACAGCTCCGCCGTCCAGGCGGTCGCCGTGCGCCGGGACGGGCGCACCGACTCCGGCAGCAGCAACAGCATGGCGTCGACGACGGTGAGCGAAGGCGCGAGCGCCGGGGTCTGGTACACGATCGCCAGACCGCGCTCGCGCGCCTCGCGCGGCACCATCCGCGAGCGAGTGACCCCGCCGAGGTCGATCGTCCCCGTATCGGGCACGACCGACCCGGCGGCGATTCCCACGAGTGTCGACTTGCCGGCGCCGTTCTCGCCGAGCACGGCGTGCACCTCGCCCGGAAGCACGGTGAGGCTGACATCGTCGAGCGCACGCACTCCCGGGTACTGCTTGCCGATTCCCGCGAGCGTGAGCAGCGGGGCGGGCGGGGTCACTGTCTCGTTCATCAGTTCGCGAAGGTCTTCTCTACTTCGGCCGCGGTCAGCAGCGATGAGGGCGAGCCGTCGGCGGGGGCGCCCTCGGAGCACACCTCGCTCGGCGTCTTCGCACCCTCGGTGGATCCGGTCGAGTCCTCGGAGAGCGACAGGTCGTAGATCGAGGGCTCGGTGTCGGACGTGCCGGCGATCGAGGCGATCGCTTTGCGCAGAGCGACCCGGCCCACCCAGGTGCGCGAGGACACGGTGGCGAGCTCGTACGACGGGTTCGTCGCCTTCAGCGCGTCGAAGCCGCAGCTGAGGCTGTTCTGGTCGGTGGTGGCGATGGCCGGCAGCGAGATGCCGGCGGCCTGGTAGGCCCGGATCACGCCATCGGTGGATGCGCCGTAGTCGGAGATGACCGCGTCGATCTTCGGGTACTGCGAAAGCAGTCCGCTCATGGCCTGCTGAGCCTGAGCCGGGTCCCAGTTGGTGGTGACGGGTTCGTCGGTGAGAAGGGTGATCTGCGGGTTCTCCGCGAAGACGGCTTTGATTCCCTCGAGCTCCTGCGACGACACGGCGCTGCCCGCCGGGCCGCCGAGGAAGGCCACGTTGCCGCCGGCGTCGCCGAGGCGGTCGACCGTCCACTGCGCCCAGCTGCGTCCACTGAACTCGGGTGACCAGTCGGTGTAGTCGAGGTAGTCGCTGCCGGCGGAACCCTGGGGGTCGGAGGCGAAGGTGACCACGGTGGAGCCGGACTGCACAGCGCTGCGCAGGGCCGAGAGGTGCGCCTCGCCCGGGCCCGCATCCGGGATGACGAGAACGACGTCGGTTCCCTTGGCCGCCATGCTCGTGATGGCGGCGGTGGTCGCCTGCAGGTCGCCGCGGCCGGCCGCGAACTCCACGTTCGTGATGGCGGGGCACTTCGCGGCCTCGGCCTCGATCTCGGCGAGCACGGTCTTCGACCAGGAGTTCGTGCCGAAGCCGTCGACGACGCCGACCGTGATGTCGCCCTCGCTCGGGCAGATCGAGGAGAAGTCGGCGAACTGGTCCATCGTGCCGGTCGTGCCGACGGCGATGTCGGCGGCCGAGCCGGTCGACGTGGTGCCGCTGGAGTTGGTCGACGAACATCCTCCGAGCAGCACGGCCAGGGCCGTGACGGTGAGGGCGCTGCCGACGGCGAGTGCCGTGCGGTGTCGTGGTGCGGTGGTGATCATGATTACTCCTCGTTGAGTGCTGTGGTGGTGCGGGACGGTTTTCTGGAGACGAGACCGCGCAGGCGGGCCGTGTTTCCGCCGAGCTTGATCTGCACGACGATGCCGACGGCGATGATGACGGCCTGGATGATGTTCTGCGCAGCGGTGGTCTGGGTGAAGGTCTGCACGAGCTGCCCGAGCTGCCCGAGGAAGAGCGCGCCGAGCGCTGTGCCGATGACGCTTCCCTTGCCGCCCGTGAGGGCGGTGCCGCCGAGCACGACCGCTGCGATGGACGGCAGCAGGTACGCGTCGCCCGCCGTGAGGGTGGGCGAACGCAGAAGCCCTGCCAGCAGCACGCCGCAGGTGGCGGCGAGCAAGGCCGAGAGCGTGTACGCGCCCACGACGTAGCCGGTGGGTGAGAGCCCGATGCTGCGCGCGGCGCGCGGGTTGGCACCGACGAGTTCGAACCGGCGTCCCACCCGCACCGCCTTCAGCAGCGCGTGCACCACCAGGACGACGATGGTGGCGATGATGGCCAGCACCGGGATGCCGAGCCAGCGGGAGAGCGAGAACTGCGAGAGCGAGTCCACGACCTGGCCGCCGTAGCCGCCCGACACCGCCTGCACCGTGCCCACCATCAGCGCGTTGCTGGCGATGGTGACGACCAGCGGCGGGAGGCCGAACAGGGCGATGACCAGACCGCTGAGCAGGCCGAACAGCGCCGGCACCACGAGGGCCACCACGATGGCGAGCCCGATGCCGAGCTGGTCCGGTCCACCGAACTTGGCCACGATGAGCGCGCCGAGCGTGATGGCGCCGGCGACCGACAGATCCAGGCCACCCTGCATGATGACGAGGGTCTGGCCCACGGCCACCACGGCGGTGAGGGCGGCGAACGGCAGCATCGACGACATGGCGGTGGCCGAGACGCTGCCCGGGGCGATCAGCGGACTGATGGCGAACAGCACCACCACGGCCACGAGGGCGCGCGCCGCGGGCCACGAGGCCACCCGCGCCCAGGGCGTGACCGGCTTGATGCCCGGGCGGCCCGCCGGAGGTACGCTCCCTGATCCGCCGCCGGCTGAAGCGGCTCGCCGCTCCGATCCGATCGTCATGCGTGGACCACACCGGGGTGCCAGGCACCGTCGACCGAGGCCTCCGGCATCTGCGACAGGATGTAGTCGCGGGAGTTCGAGGCCTCGTTCCGCAGTCGCGCCACGTCGACGCCCACGAGGGCTCCGCCGCGCTTCTTCACGACGCCATCCACCACCACGTCGGTGACGAGACCCGGATGCGCGTTGTACACGATGCCGCCGAAGGGGTTGTTGAGCGGCGACATGGCCAGCGAGTTGCCGCTCACCACGATCACGTCGCCCGCCTTGCCCACCTCGAGCGATCCGGTGACCGCGCCGAGGCCGGCCGCGTTCGCACCGTCGAGGGTGGCGAACTGGATGACGTCGGCGCAGTGCAGGCCGATCCGCTCGATCACGGCGCCGGCGGCCACGAGAGCCTCGTTGTCGGCGGCGCGCTGCAGGCCGATGGCCGTGCGCA
>NZ_JAHFUW010000073.1 GCF_023264855.1 Herbiconiux sp.
CTCGCCGACGAGCGCGCTGCGGCCCTCGCGCCGGTGGCCACCCGCGGTCGCGCCCGGCGCAGCACCTCCGTCGCCCGCCCGGCCGCAGCATCCGCCGCCGCCTCGTCGGCACCCAAGCCCCGCGCCGCCGGATGGCGCCGCAGCTGGGCCAAGGCCGGCGTGAGCGCCGTGGCCATGGCCTTCGTGCTCGGCATCACGGCCGTCACGGGCCTGCCGAGCACCGTCTCGGCGAGCCCGGTCGACGCGAACGTCGTGAACCTCAGCCTCAACGCCAACACGCCCACGCAGCAGCTGATCACCGCCGGCGCCGCCTCCGAGCAGGTCAATCGCGACGGGTACGGCGTCTCCGACGTCGGCGAGCTGCAGGCCGCCGGCTATTCCACCGCGCAGCTCCTGGTGGGCCGCTCGCTCGCTCAGGAGCTCGTCGACGCGATGGATGCCGGAAAGCTGGTGGGCTCGCAGCCCGACCACATGAAGGAGATCCGCTGGATCGCCCAGGGCGTCACGGTTCCCGACTGCGGTGTCGACTACCGCATCCTCGAGATCATCGCGATCGCCGTGCGCAACTTCGACCAGGTGGGCGTCAGCGACATCAACCGCAAGTGCACCGGCCAGATCGAGGGCGCGGGCACCAGCTCGTCGCACTACATCGACGGCGGCGGCCACGCGGTCGACTTCTACCTGCTCGACAACAAGAGCCTGAACGGTGCCGACGCCGGCACGCTCAAGATGATCAGCCTGCTCGACCCGGTCATGCCGGTCGGCTCGCGCGTGGGCCAGGCCAGCTGCCGCGCCTCGGCGGGTGTCACGGTGAACCTCACCAACTGGACCGAGTTCGACGACAGCTGCACGCACATGCACGTCGACGTGCCCGTGACGGATGCTCCGCTGCTCCTGAACGACGACGCGATCCTCTCGCCCACGAAGTAGCCCCTCCGCTCTCGCGTCACGCGCGAAGCGCCCCTCACTTGACACAAGATGTGGCAAGTCGCCGCGAATACCGTCGACTTCTGCCAAGTGGCGAGCCTCACCGGGCGACTCCCGCCAGGGGACGGACCTGACGGGCGACTTCTGCCAAGTGGCGACCGCGACGGGGTGACTTCTGCCACGCGGCGGCCGAGTTGATGGCCGCGCGGCCTAGGGAGGCTAGCGGGCGATGCCGCGGGCGACGCCCGTGGCGGCGAGGGCGCGCGCGAGGGCCAGGGCGATCAGCGTGAAGATCACCGGGGAGAGCACCGAGCCGGCCAGCAGGATGACGGTGCCCACAGCATCCAGGTCGTTCGCGCCGACCAGGCGGTACATGCCGAACGCGAGGATGACGCCCGAAAGCACCGCGCCCGCGACGAACAGCCAGAGCGGCCAGCGGCGGTAGCGGAAGAGGGCGAACGGAAGCTCCTGCACCAGCCCGATCCCCACGGCGATCAGGGCCGCCCCGAAGCCGAGCGGCTGGAACGCCGCCGAGACGAGCCCGGCGAGCACCGCCACCAGCAGCGCCACCCCGGGCCGGCGGAACAGGAACTGCGCGATCGCCCCCGGCACGAAGTACACCCCGAGCGTGAGCCCGTAGAGCACCGGGATGACGGCGTTGATCGTGCCGCCCAGGTACGAGTTGACGATGAACAGGATGCCGCCGGCGACCCCGATCGCGGCGCAGCTGAGCAGCAGGCGCGTGCTGGTGTTCTTCATGCGTTCCTCCCTGCCCAGCTTAGAAGAGCGAAGGGAGGGGCAGCGCGAGCGGCGGCAGGGCGGATGCTGTGGCCGGAACTCAGAACGCGATCAGCAGGATGACCACGGCCCCGATGATCGCCACCGCGATGAACACGAGTGCGGCGCGGGTGAACGGCGTCCACGCGGGTGCACCGCTGCCCCGCACGCGATAGCGGCGGAGGCCGAACAGCGCGAGCACCCCCGCGATGGCGACGAGCACGCCCACGACGGTGCCGAACACGAACCCGTTCTTCAGGAAGACGAACGCGAACACCAGCGCGATGATCGACACCGAGAGTGCTGTGCGCTGCCACGCGGCGACGGTGCGCCGGGGCCGGCGCCCGGCGGCGCCCGTGCTCTCCGAACGCGCAGGGGTCATCCCCGAACCCTACTGGTTCGTGCACGGCACGGAGGCGGCTCCACCGCCGACGCCCCCTCCGCGACGGGCGCAGTGCGCGGCGTGCCCTCGTCAGGCGGCGGGCGCGGCCGCGCAGTTGGCGAGCGGGGCGCCCTGGGGGTCGCCGAAGCTGTACGGCCAGGCCACCTCGGTGATGAAGCCGGTGGTGCCGATCGCCACGTCGGCGCCGAGCTCGCCGTGCAGGCCGCTCACGTCGGGCGCCTCCTGCACGGTGACGAGCAGCATGGTGTCGGTGCCCGCGGTGAACGGAACGGTGTTGTAGATGTACGCGGCGCCGCCGTCGAAGTCGTCGGATCCGCTGGCGATCGCCCAGCCCGAGGAGACCGCCACGACCTGCAGGCCCTCCGGCAGGCAGGGCGCCACGAGCGCGCCGATGTAGTCGCCCTCCTCGCTCGCCGGCACGGCCGGCAGGTCGTCCATGAACAGCGGGAAGGTCAGGATGCTCGGGTCGGCCGACGCGATCGGGTCACCGGGGGTGAACGTGGGATCCCCACCGCTGGCCGAGGCCCCGGGCGCGGCGACCGCCAGCGTGACCACGGGCAGTGACCAGGCACCTGCGGCCAATACTGCTCGGCGCGTGGGGCGGGCGATCGCGCGCTGCGGCTTCGGAGGCGGGTTCTCGGGCATGGCCTCAGTGTAGGTTCCGCGCGGGTGGGCGGCAGGGCCTCGCCCCGGAGTGGGGGTACGCGAGCCCGGGGAAGCCGTGATGCCGGATGCTACGGTCAGCCATGCTCGAATCTCCACCCGATGCACGGCCGTCGTCGCTCGCGTTTCCGGTCCCGCGCCGTGCCGTGATCGCCGGGGCGGTCTGGAGTGCCCCCGTCGTGGCACTCGCCCTGGCTGCGCCCGCGGCCGCGGCATCCGGAGCCGCCATCGCCTTCGCGCCCTCGGTGGCGTTCGCCGCCTCCCGCAGCCAGACGCTCACGCTGTCGGGGACGGCGCCGGATGCTGCGCCCGGCACCCTGATCGGCATCGGCTATCCGGCCGGGTTCGGCGGACCGGCGACCGCAGCGGCCGGGGTCGACGGGTCGTTCACCGTCACCGTCCGGTGCCCGGTCGGCGGGAACCGGGGCGTCATCGTGGCTGCGGCACCGGGCCTGCGTTCCGGGTCGGCGACGGTCACCGTCTTCCCTCCCGCCGGTGGCGCCGACGAGGGCACGCTGAACTGGAGCCCGGACGCCGGCGCCGCGACGTTCCAGAACGGCCGGTGGGAGTTCCCGGCCCAGACCGGCTCGGTCTCGGTCAGCAACGGCCGCGCCCTGCCGACGGGCATCGCGCTCGCGTATCCCGCCGGGTACACGGGCCCGGATGCTGTGGCCGTCACCCCGGTGCCGCCCTCGGACGCGTCGGCGCCGGCCGTCACGGGCGTGTTCTCCGTGGAGGGGATCAGCGCCGCGCAGCAGGCGGCGACCTCGGGCGAGATCGTCGCGACCCCCGTGGGACAGACCATCGTCACCTACGTGCCGGCATCCGCTCCCCTGCGCGTGGAGCTGGTCGGCTCGGAGATCATCTGCGCCTGCGACTGACGCCGGAGCGCCGGATCAGCCGAAGGCCTCCACGATGGGGCGGAACTTCATCTTCGTCTCGAGGTACTCGCGTTCGGGCTCGGAGTCGGCGACGATGCCGCAACCGGCATAGGCCGTGATGTCGCCGTCGGGCGCGACCTGCGCCGAGCGCAGCGCCACCGCCCACTCGCCGTCGCCGTCGGCTCCGACCCAGCCCACCGGGCCGGCGTAGCGGCCGCGATCGAAGGGCTCGAGCTCGCGGATCAGCGCCAGGGCCGACGCGGTCGGGGCTCCGGCCACGGCGGCCGTCGGGTGCAGCGCCGCGATCAGGTCGAGCGAGGTCGACCCGTCGGAAAGCGTGCCCAGCACGTCGCTGGCCAGGTGCCACAGGTTCGGCAGCTTGAGCGTGAAGGGCTGCTCGCTCGAGCTCAGCGTGCGGCTGTGCGGGGCCAGCGCCGAGAGCACGCTCGCCACCGCGTAGCCGTGCTCGTCGAGGTCTTTGGAGGAGGTCGCCAGGGCGACGGCCTTGTCGTGGTCGGCGGCCGCATCCGTTCCCCGCGAGGTCGTTCCCGCGAGCACCCGGGCCGTGACCGTGCCGCGCGAGACGCTGACCAGCGTCTCGGGGCTGCTGCCGAGGAAGCCGTCGACCGAGTACGTCCAGCAATCGGGGTAGCCGAGGGCGAGGTCGGTGAGGGTGCGCCGGAGGTCGGCGCCCTCCGGCAGATGGCCGGTGAGGTCGCGCGCCAGCACCACCTTGCTCAGCTGCTGGTCGGCGATGCGGTCGATCGCCGCCTGCACGGCGGAGCGGAAGTCGTCGGGCCCCATGCTGCCCGGCAGCAGGGAGAGCCGGTACTCGGGGCCGAGCGGGCGGGCCGTCGGATCGGGCACCAGGGCCGGATCCTCCCCCTCGACCGTCACGCGGGTGATCCAGTACTCGCCGTCGCGCTTGCCGAGCAGCAGTCGCGGCACGATCAGCACACTCGTGGCGGCCGAGTCGTCGGCGAAGGCGAAGCTGCCGAAGGCCACCAGGCCGGTGCCCGAGACGGCGACCGGATCGGTGACGGTGGCGGAGGCGACGACCTCTTTCCAGGCGGCGCAGGCATCCTGCATCCGGCGCGCGCCGGAGAACTCCAGACGGAGCGCCTCGCCGACCCCGGCGATGCCCTGGCCCTTGCGCATCCAGATCAGCGGATGCCGCGGATCGATCAGCGGCAGCAGCAGCTTCAGTTCCCCGAGGCGGCTGGTCTGGACTCTCAGGCGCGGGATCTCGGCGGCAGAATCACTCACTTCATCAGCTTACGCCTGGGAATCCGGCCCCTCGGCGCGCTCGCAGCGGGACTGAACGTAAACTGTGAGGGTGACTAAGGCAGACCTCACCAAACGACCCGAGCAGGTCTCCGCGATGTTCGATCAGGTCGCCGCCGGTTACGACCGCACCAACAACGTGCTCTCGGTCGGCAACGCGGTGCTCTGGCGGGTGGCGACCACCCGCGCCGTCGACCCCCGACCGGGTGAGAAGGTGCTCGACCTGGCGGCCGGCACCGGCACCTCCAGCGCCTCGCTGGCCAAGAGCGGAGCGCATGTCGTGGCCGCCGACTTCTCGCCGGGCATGATCGAGGTGGGGCGCCGCCAGCAGGCGGGCGTGCCCAACATCGAGTTCGTGGTGGCCGACGGGATGGCGCTGCCGTTCGCCGACGAGGAGTTCGACGCCGTCACCATCTCGTTCGGGCTGCGCAACATCAGTGATCCGAAGGTGGCCCTGGCCGAGCTGTTCCGGGTCACCCGCCCCGGCGGGCGGATCGTCATCTGCGAGTTCTCGCGACCGGTGAAGCCGCTGCGCGGCGCCTACTTCTGGTACCTCAAGAACGTCATGCCGGCCCTCGCCAAGGCCGTCTCCTCCAACGACGCGGCCTACGACTACCTCTTCGAGTCGATCGCCTCCTGGCCCGACCAGAAGACCCTGGCCTCGTGGCTGCGCGAGACCGGCTTCGTGTCGGTGCGCCACCGCGACCTCAGCGCCGGCATCGTCGCGCTGCACAAGGGCGTCAAGCCGCACGCGCCCGCCGCGCGCGGCACCGCCGAAGAAAAGTAGGCTGTCACCGTGACACCCAGTCTCCGCCGAGCCGGCGGCCTCTCCCTAGCCGATCGCCTGTTCTCCACCGGAGAAGACAGGCGCACCGCCCGCCTCATCGAAGAGAGCATCGAGGCGCTCGAGCGGCGCCTGGCCGAAGAGACCAAGTTCTCCGGCGGGCTGGTGGATGTCGTCTCCCGCTACCTGCTCGAGGCCGGTGGCAAACGCGTGCGCCCGGTGCTCGCCTTCCTCACCGCCCAGCTCGGCAGCGGCATCACCGACGAGGTCGTCACGGCGGCCACGTCGATCGAGCTCACCCACCTGGCCTCGCTCTACCACGACGACGTGATGGACGACGCCGACCAGCGCCGCGGCGTGCCGAGCGCCCAGTACGTGTGGGGCAACTCGGTGGCCATCCTCGCCGGCGACCTGCTGTTCGCGCGCGCCAGCGCCCTGCTCGCCATCCTCGGAGAGCGGGCCATCCGTCTGCAGGCCGATACCTTCGAGCGGCTGTGCCTCGGCCAGCTGAACGAGATGATCGGTCCGCAGGACGGGGAGGACGAGGTCGAGCACTACCTGCGCGTGCTCGCCGACAAGACCGGCTCGCTGATCTCGGCCTCGGCCCAGCTCGGCATCATCTTCTCGGGCGCCGACCCCTCGTACGAGCAGCCGGTGCGCGAGTTCGGCGAGAAGGTGGGCATCGCCTTCCAGCTCGTCGACGACGTGATCGACATCGCCCCGAGCGACGAGAACTCGGGCAAGACGCCGGGTACCGACATCCGCGCCGGCGTCGCCACGCTGCCCGTGCTGTACCTGCGTCAGGAGGCCGCCGCCGGTGATGCCGCCGCAGCCGCTCTGCTCGGGCGACTCGCGGCCGAAGCGCTCTCGGGGGCGACTGCCGCCGACTCCGACGACGCCATCCGGATGCTGCGCGAGCACGCCGTGACCGGGCGCACCGTCGAGGAGGCCCGCCGCTACGCCCATGAGGCGATCGCCGCCCTCGACCCGCTGCCCTCCGGCACCGTGAAGAAGACTCTCATCCGTTTCGCCGAGACCGTGGTGGAACGAACCAACTGAACAAAGGAACCTCACCCGTGACCAAGCTCCGTTTGGCCATCGTCGGAGCCGGCCCCGCCGGCATCTACGCCGCAGACCTGCTCGTGAAGGCCGAGCGTCACTTCGACGTCTCGATCGACCTGTTCGAGCAGCTGCCCGCACCCTACGGCCTCGTGCGCTACGGCGTCGCGCCCGACCACCCTCGCATCAAGGGCATCATCACCGCCCTGCGCGAAGTGCTCGACTCGGGCGTCATCCGCTTCTTCGGCAACGTGCGCTACGGCGTCGACATCACCCTCGACGACCTCAAGAAGCACTACAACGCCGTCATCTTCTCCACCGGAGCCATCCGCGACGCCTCGCTGAACATCCCGGGAATCGACCTCGAGGGCTCCTACGGCGCGGCCGACTTCGTGAGCTGGTTCGACGGGCATCCGGATGTGCCGCGCACCTGGCCGCTCGAGGCCCGGTCGGTCGCCGTGATCGGCAACGGGAACGTGGCGCTCGACGTCTCGCGCATCCTCGCCAAGCACGCCGACGACCTGCTGCCGACCGAGATCCCCGACAACGTCTACGAGGGTCTCAAGGCCTCGCCGGTCACCGACGTGCACGTGTTCGGCCGTCGTGGCCCCGCACAGGTGAAGTTCACGCCTCTCGAGCTTCGCGAACTCGGCGAGATGAACGACGTCGACATGATCGTGGCCGACGAGGACTTCGAGCTCGACGAGGCCTCGAAGGCCGCGATCGCGTCGAACAAGCAGGTGTTCGTGATCAACAAGGTGCTGAACCAGTGGCGCGAGCGCCCGGTGGGGCAGGCCTCGCGCCGGCTGCACCTACACTTCTACGCGAAGCCGCTGGAGATCGTGGGCGACGAGGCCGGTCACGTGTCCGCCATCCGCTACGAGCGCACCGAGCCGGATGGCGCGGGCAGCGTGCGCGGCACGGGCGAGATCCGCGAGATCCCGATCCAGGCGATCTACCGCGCGGTGGGCTACTTCGGGTCGCCGCTGGACGGCATCCCGTTCGACGAGCACCACGGCGTCATCCCCAACCATGAGGGCCAGGTGCTGGACGACTCGAACGAGACCATTCCCGGCGTCTACGCCACGGGCTGGATCAAGCGCGGGCCGGTTGGACTGATCGGGCACACCAAGTCGGATGCCATGGAGACGCTCGAGCACCTCAAGCGCGACCAGGCCAACTGGTGGGCACCGGCCGAGCCCGAGGAGGAGGCCATCCCGGCGCTGCTGGAGTCGCGCGGCGTCGCGTACACCGATCTCGAGGGCTGGCACAAGCTCGACCAGCACGAGCTCGGCCTCGGCGAGGCCGCCGGCCGCCTGCGCGTGAAGGTCGTGCCGCGCGACGAGATGATCGAGATCTCGCGGGCCTGAGGGCCGGCCGCTCGCATGCCTGAGGTGACTCCCGGCCGCTACCGGCACTACAAGGGCAACGACTACGTGGTGGTGGGCATCGCGCGGCACTCGGAGACCGAGGAGGAGCTCGTGGTGTACCACCCCGCCGCGGGCGACCCCTCCGCGCTCTGGGTGCGCCCCCTCGCGATGTTCGCCGAGACCGTCGAGGTCGACGGTGCCCTCGTGCCGCGCTTCGCGCGTCTCTCTTGACCCCTTCAGCGACGCGGTGCGGGGGTGCGGGAGACGCGCGAGCGCACCGCGAGGGCCGCACAGGCGATGACCGCCAGGGCGCCCACGACCGTGAGTACGGTCAAGGGCTCGCCGAGCAGGAGGGCCGCCCAGAGGATGGTGAGCACCGGCTGCACCAGCTGGATCTGGCTGACCGAGGCGATCGGGCCGATACCGAGGCCGCGGTACCAGGCGAAGAAGCCCAGGAACATGCTGAACAGGCAGACGTAGCCGAAGGAGAGCCAGCCCTCGACGGGGGCGACCGGCGGATGCTGCGCCAGCGAGATCCCGGTGAGCACGAGCATCACGGGGGAGGCCGCCACCAGGGCCCAGCAGATGACCTGCCAGGAGCCGATCTCGCGTGCCAGCAGGCCGCCCTCGGCGTAGCCGACGGCCGCGGCGATCACGGCTCCGACCAGCAGCAGGTCGGAGAGGTGCAGTCCGCCGAAGCCGCCCGAGGAGAGCACGGTGAAGCCGACCACGGCGGCGGCTCCGGCCAGCGACGCCAGCCAGAACAGCCGGCTCGGGCGCTCGCGGCCGCGCAGCACCGCGACGGCGGCCGTGGCGGCGGGCAGCAGCCCGATCACCACGGCGCCGTGCGCGGCGGGGGCGGTCTGCAGCGCGAACGAGGTGAGGAACGGGAAGCCCACCACCACACCCGCAGCCACCACGAGGATGCGCGGCCAGAGCCGCCGGGCCGGCAGGCCCGTGCGCGTCACCGCGAGCACGATCGCGGCGAGGGCCGCGGCCACCACGGCGCGGCCGGCTCCCACGAAGAGCGGATCGAGCGTGGCCACCGCGATGCGGGTGAACGGCAGCGTGAACGAGAAGGCGAGCACACCGAGGAAGCCCCAGAGCAGACCTGCGCGGCTGAGACCGGAGCGCGCTGCAGTCGCCGCGGGCGAGGTGGCGGGCGCCTCGGAGTTCGACACCGCAGAAGCGGGTGCCGAGGGTGTTCCGGGCGACCCGGCCGCAGCATCCGTCGATAGCGGAGCGGAGCCCGGATCAGTAGCGCTACTGTTGTGCTTCATGGTCAACAGTAGCAGTGCTGAGCGGATCGCGGCGGAGCTGCGGGCAGAGGTCCGTGCGATGAGGGCGGGAGCGCGCCTCCCCGGCACGCGGGCACTGGCCGAGCGGTTCGGCGCCGGTCCGGTGACGGTGCAGCAGGCGGTGCGGATGCTCGTGCGTGACGGACTCGTCGAGTCGCGACCCGGGGCGGGCAACTTCGTGCGGCATCCGGTGCCCGCTCCGCGCTCCGACTTCGACTGGCAGACCGCCGCGCTCGGCTCCGTGCGCAGCGAGGGCGGCTACGTGGGCTCCACCATGCAGACCGCGGGCGAGGAGGTGATCGCCCTGCACGCGGGCTACCCGACCGACGAACTGCTGCCGGTGCGGGCGGTGCAGGCCGCACTGGCGCGGGCCGCGCGCTCACGGTCGGCCATCGACCGGCCGCCCGCCTCGGGTCTGCCGGAGCTGCGGCAGTGGTTCGCGCAGGAGGCGGCCGAGACGGCGAGGGGAGACGGCGCGCCGCCCGCTGCTGCCGACGTGATCGTGATGCCCGGCGGCCAGAGCGCACTCTCGTCGATCTTCCGGGCGCTGGCGCGGCCGGGAGACGCGATCGTGATGGAGTCGCCCGGCTACTGGGGCGCCATCGCGGCGGCCCGGCAGGCGGGACTCGAGATCGTGCCGGTGCCGCGCGCCGGGGAGGCCGTCGACCCGATCGTGCTCGCCGAGGCCTTCGAGCGCAGCCGGGCGCGCCTGTTCTACGCCATGCCGCACTTCGCGAACCCCACCGGGGCCACCTGGTCGCCCGCCGAGGCCCGCGCGATCCTCGACGTCGTGCGCGCCAACGGGGCGTTCCTGGTGGAGGACGACTGGGCTCACGACTTCGCGCTCGACGGCGCGGTGCATCCGCTGGTCGCCCAGGATGCCGACGGGCACGTCGTCTCGGTGCGCTCGCTCACCAAGAGCGTGTCGCCGGCGATCCGTATCGCCGGAGTCGTGGCCCGAGGCCCGGCCCTCTCGCGCATCCGCACCGACCGGGTGGTGGACGGCCTCTACGTCAGCGGTGTGCTGCAGACCGCGGCGCTGGAGGTGGTGACCGCCCCCGGCTGGGAACCGCACCTGCGCCGGATGCGCGAGCAGCTGCGGGTGCGGCGGGACTCCCTCGCCGGTCTCGTCACCGAGCTGATGCCGGCCGGCACGCTCACCTCGGTCCCCCCGGGAGGGCTGAACCTCTGGTTGCGGCTGCCGGCCGGGATCGACGTCGAACAGTACGTGCGGTCGTGCGCGGCCGACGGGGTGCTCATCTCCCCGGGCACCGAGTGGTTCCCGGCCGAGCCGACGGCGGGATTCGTGCGCCTGAACTACTCGGGCCCTGCGCCCGGGCGGTTCGCCGAGGCGGTGGCCGTGCTGGCGCGGCGACTCGGCCGGGCAGACGGGTGAATCGGCGGGTGAATACCGGGGGTGGCCCCGCACGGCCGTGCATCGCGCTTTTAGGCTCGAGGCGTTCGCGGGCCTGCGGTGCCTACCCATCATCGCCGGCCCGCGATACCGATCTCCGGTGCGCGGTCAGCCTGCTCGAGGCGCGGCGAAGGGGCCGCTCAGGGCGGCCCACTGCAGCAGCATGATGGTCTTCGCGTCGATGATGTCGGTGCCGATCCGTTGGAGCGCTTCGTCGATGCCGAGCTCGACCAGCTCGATGTCCTCGCCCTCCTCGGCGAGCCCGCCGCCGGCATCCGTTCGATCGCGCTCGCTGTAGGGAGCGGCGAAGAAGTAGAGCTTCTCGGTGATCGAACCGGGGCTCATGTAGGCCTCGAACACGCGCTGCACCTCGCCGATGCGGTGGCCGGTCTCTTCGTGCGCCTCGCGCCGGATGGCGGCCTCGGGGGCGTCGTCGTCGAGCAGCCCCGCGGGCGCCTCGAGCAGCTCGCCGTCGGGATGGCCGTTCACGTAGGCCGGGTACCGGAACTGCCGGATGAGCAGCACCGTGCGGCGGGCCGGGTCGTACAGCAGGATGGTGGCGCCGTTGCCGCGGTCGTAGGTCTCGCGGTCTTCGATCGAGACGTGGCCGTCGCGGTGACGGAACCGGATGCGCGTGGTGCGGGTGACGTACCAGTTCGAGGTGAGCAGGCGCACGTCGAGCACCTCGACCCGGGGGTTGCCCGTGAGGTCGAGGCCGGTGAGGTGCAGGCCCGTGCGCCCGCGGCGGTCGGGCACGTCGATGCCGGGTGTGCCGGGCTCGGGTGCGTCGGCGCCCGGCCGGTTCATCCTGTCGTCGCTCAGGGGGAGCTCGCCGCTCAGCGGAAGTTGATGAACTGCAGGGCCACGTCGAGGTCGGCGCCCTTCAGCAGCGCCATCGTCGCCTGCAGGTCGTCGCGGCTCTTGGAGCTCACCCGCAGCTCGTCGCCCTGGATCTGCGACTTGACGCTCTTGGGGGCCTCGTCGCGGATGAGCTTGTTGATCTTCTTGGCGTCGTCTTGGGCGATGCCCTCCTTCATGGAGGCCTCGAGGCGGTACTCCTTGCCGCTCGCGTAGGGCTCGCCGGCGTCGAGCGAGCGCAGCGAGATTCCGCGCTTGATGAGCTTCGACTCGAAGACCTCGAGGATCGCCTTCACGCGCTCCTCGGAGTTCGCCTTCATCATCACCTTCTCGCCGCTCCACTCGATCGAGGCGCCGATGTTCTTGAAGTCGTAGCGCTGCGCGACCTCTTTCTGCGCCTGGTTGAGGGCGTTGTCCGCCTCCATCTTGTCGACCTTGCTGACCACGTCAAACGATGAATCTGCCATGCCACCCATTTTACGGGTGCTAGTCATTGTGACGAAGCCTCAACATGGCTAAGTTAGATGGCTAGTAGATCGGGGAGATCATCATGGAGATACACAACGTGCTGGATGCCAGAAACAACCTGTCGAGGCTCGTCGCTCGCGCCGAAGCCGGGGAGGAGATCGTGATCGCACGGCGGGGCACGCCCGTGGCGAAGATCGTGCGCTATGAGGAGCCCGAGTCCCCGTACTGGACCGGGAAGCAGATCGTGGAGTGGTTGGAGGCCAACCCGATCCCGCCGCACCTGCAGAAGACACCGGAGGAGATCGACGCCTGGATCGCCGAACTCCGTGGCGACGACGAATGATCTACGCGGATTCGAACGTCATCATCCATCTCACCGAAGATCGAGGTCCCATCGGCGACGGCATCCGTCGCCGATTCGAGCAGGTCGGTCACGACATCGTCATCAGCCCGCTGGTGATGATGGAGTGCAAGGTGAAGCCGCTGCGCGAAGACGATCACCTGCAAGTCAAGAGATTCGATCAGCTGTTCGCGACGCTACCCGTTTTGGACATCCCTCGAGCCGTCTATGAGGATG
Organism: Herbiconiux sp.; assembly: GCF_023264855.1. Taxonomy (GTDB): domain Bacteria; phylum Actinomycetota; class Actinomycetes; order Actinomycetales; family Microbacteriaceae; genus Herbiconiux. Next base: position 12,764 of record NZ_JAHFUW010000073.1, read on the forward strand.
CGGCGGTGATTCGAGCGCGACATGGACTGCAGACGATGGATGCCATTCATCTCGCCACTGCGCAATTCCATCTTTGCGTCGCGTTCTGGACTCGGGATCTGCGTTTGAAGGTGGCGGCAGGGGGAATGGCGATCGAGACCTTCTGAGTGTTCAGGGGAACGTCGGTGGCATCTGCTTGAGTGGAGGGATGCGACTAAAGGGGCGGGCGACGGCGGGCGCCGCAATCGGGAGTGTCGCTGCGGCGGCACTCCTTCTCAGTGGGCTCAGTGGCTGCTCGGGGGGCGCGGTCGGGGGCGACGGGGGAGCGGATGCCACGTTCGCGGTGTTCGGGCAGGCCGAGGCATCCGGGGCCGGCACCTACAAGGGCGGCACGCCGACCGCCGAGCTGGTCGACGGCGGGTGGCTGGATCGGGTGGCCGAGGCCACCGGGATCCCTCGGCGGGCTCTGCAGGGGTACGCGGGGGCCGCGATCACGAGCAATGAGGTGCGGCCCGACTGTCACCTGGGGTGGAACACGCTGGCCGGCATCGGCTGGGTGGAGTCGCACCACGGCACGATCTTCGGCGGCAGCATCCTCGACACCGGCGTGACCAGCGCGCCCATCATCGGCGTGCCCCTCGATGGCGACGGGTTCCAGGAGATCGCCGACACGGATGCCGGAGCCGTCGACGGCGACACCGAGTGGGACAGGGCCGTCGGCCCGATGCAGTTCGTGCCCGCCACCTGGGCGGCCTGGGCCACCGAGGCGAACGGCGACGGGGTGCCCGACATCCACGACATCGACGATGCTTCTCTCTCGGCGGCCGAGTATCTGTGCTACTCCGGCGGCGACCTCGGCACCGAAGAGGGCTGGCGCGCTGCGATCACCGGGTACAACGAGTCGCCCGCCTACCTCGATGAAGTGCTGGAGTACGCGGATCGCTACGCCGCCGAGGCCGCCGCCGACGGGGCATCCGAAGGCTGACACGAACCCGATTTCGCGCTTCGATGAGTCGTGGGTATTCTTGATCCGCGCCTTCGGTTGTGTGATGAACGTGGTCGGGTGCGCCCTGGCGAGTTACCCAAGTGGCCAAAGGGATCTGACTGTAAATCAGACTGCTTCGCATTCGGGGGTTCGAATCCCTCACTCGCCACACGACATATTTCTGCCACCCAGCCGTGGCGACGGCGCAACTTCCCGCTAGTTCTCACGACGGAGATGTGCATGTCTGAAACGCAGTTCGACAACCTGGCCGGCGAGCTTCTCGAGATCGCGAAGGCGATCGGCGTCGAGGCGGGTGCGCTGATCGCTCGGCGCCGCTCCGAGGGCGTGGAGGTGGCACAGACCAAGTCGTCGGCCGTCGACGTGGTGACCTTCGCCGACCGCGAGTCGGAGGACTTCATCCGCGCCCGGCTCGCCGAGCTGCGGCCCGACGACGGATTCCTCGGCGAGGAGTCGGCCGGCAGCACCGGCACCTCGGGCATCGCCTGGGTCGTCGACCCGATCGACGGCACGGTCAACTATCTCTACGACATCCCCGCCTACGCGGTGAGCATCGCGGCCGTGCAGGTTCCGGATGCCGCGCTCGCGCCCGACCCCGCCACCTGGACGGCGCTGGCCGGCGTCGTGGTCAACCCCGTGCTCGGCGAGGTCTTCTCCGCCAGCGCCGGTGGCGGAGCCTGGCTGAACAGCCGCAACGGCACCCGTCGGCTCGCCGTCAACACCGGGGTCGAGGTCGGCAAGGCCCTCGTCGGCACCGGTTTCGCCTACGACGCCGAGCTGCGCGTGAGGCAGGCCGACTTCATCCGCGGGCTGGTCGCCGAGGTGCGCGACATCCGCCGTGCCGGATCGGCCGCCCTCGACCTGTGCTCGGTCGCCGCCGGCCGGCTCGACGCCTACGCCGAGCGCGGACTGAACCCCTGGGACCACGCCGCGGGCTCGCTCATCGCTCGTGAGGCCGGGGCGTTCGTGGGCGGTTTCGAGGGTGCCGCCGAGGGCTCGGTGCTCACCTTCGCGGCCGATCCGGTGCTCGCCGAGGTGCTCGCACCGCTGGTGTTCGAACTGCACCGGAGCGCGGGGCTCCCGCTCTGATCCTGCGCGACACTCGCACCGAGCGCGGGATTGTTGTGCCGGGCCGGATCCGGGTGGAATATCGGCGATGGCCTGGGTACCCTTGACCAATCCGACCTCTCGCTCATCCCGAGACGACTACCCGACGTTCTAGCGGAGATACCCACACAATTGGCACGAACGACTTCACGCCCGGATGACGATTCATCCAAACGCGAGGCCGATGGTTCGATGACGCACCAGACCCCGACCGGTCCTGGCCCCTCCCTCCCGTCACGGCGCAGTCTGCGCGTGACGCCCGAGGCCGCGCCCGCCGCCGCTCCGGTCGGCCGGCGCGCCCGTCGTGCCGCGGAGACTCCGGCCGTGACGCCGTCCGGCGCGGAG
>NZ_JAHFUW010000074.1 GCF_023264855.1 Herbiconiux sp.
GCGGATGCTCACCGAGGGTGAGAACTCGCAGACCATCGCCGCGAACATCGCCCTCAACTTCCCGATCGCCACCACCCTGCAGCGCGAGGCCCTGATCGGCACCGGCCTGCTGCTGTTCGTCATCTCGCTGGCCGTGAACATGCTGGCCCGCGTGATCGCCGGCCGCGCCGGACGGAGCGCGCAGAAGAAGCGCAAGAAGATGCTCGCGCAACTGCCGCCGTCGGATCCGACGACCGTGCTGGCCGTCGACGACGTGCTGGCCCGCAAGGCCGCCGCACAGCGCGCCGAAGGCTCCGGCGCCGAGACCGGCGAGCGCCCCACCGATTCCTCCGAGCGAGAGCGAGGCGACGCGTGAGCGCCACCCTGACCCCGAGCCGCACGCCCAGCGGCCCGATCGCGAACTCCCTGACCTCGGGTCAGCTCCCCCGCCGCATCGAGTGGTACGTGCTGGCCGGCTCCCTCGCCCTGAGCGCCGTGGTGCTCGCCCTGATGGGCTTCAACATCGCCGGCTGGCTCGTGCTCACCGCCGTGATCTACCTGATCGCCCTCGGCATCCTGTCGTCGGTCGTGGAGAACCGGCGCAAGGCCACCGACCGCGTCATCCGCGGCGTCGTCACCGTCGCCTTCCTGCTGGCGCTCGCCCCGCTGATCTCCACCCTGATCACCGTGGTGGCGAACGGCATCGGCTCGATCAGCTGGGACTTCATCACCCAGACCTCCGGATCGGTCTTCAACGCCGACACCCTCGAGGTGGAGACCAAGGTCGGCGCCTGGCAGGCCATCGTCGGAACCCTGATCATCACCGGCATCGCCGCGCTGATCTCGATCCCGATCGGCATCCTCACCGCCATCTACCTGGTGGAGTACGCCCAGCCCGGCAACTGGATGGCGCGCACCGTCACCTTCCTGGTCGACGTGATGACGGGCATCCCCTCGATCGTCGCCGGTCTGTTCGCGTTCTCACTGTTCAGCCTGATCGTCGGCCCCAAGGCGTTCAGCGGCTTCTCGGCCTCCGTCGCCCTGTCGGTGCTGATGATCCCGATCGTGGTGCGCTCCTGCGAGGAGATGCTGCGCCTCGTGCCGCACGACCTGCGCGAAGCATCCTTCGCCCTCGGCGTCTCGCGCTTCTCGACCATCGTCAAGATCGTCCTGCCCACCGCCATCGCCGGCATCGTGACGGGCGTCATGCTCGCCATCGCCCGGGTGATCGGTGAGACCGCGCCGATCTTCATGGCGGCGAGCTTCACCGACAACTTCAACGCCAACCCCTTCGAGGGCCCGATGCAGACCCTGCCCGTGATGGCCTACACCGGCTACAAGTTCCCGGGTCAGGACATCGCCGCCTCGAACGACTCCGCCTGGGGGGCCGCGCTGCTGCTGGTCATCCTGGTCGTCATCCTCAACCTCATCGCCCGTGTCGTCGCCAAGGTGTTCGCACCCAAGGGCTCGCGGTAACCCTCCCGAACTCCTCACCCGAACCCCCGAACGCAGAAGGAACTCCTTACGTGTCCAAGCGCATCGAAGTCAACGACCTCAACGTCTACTACAGCGACTTCCTCGCCGTCGAAGGCGTCAACATCAACATCGAGCCGCGCACCGTGACGGCGTTCATCGGGCCCTCCGGATGCGGCAAGTCCACGTTTCTGCGCACCCTGAACCGCATGCACGAGGTCATCCCCGGTGCCCACGTCAAGGGCGAGGTGATGATCGACGGCAACGACCTGTACGCGCCCGGCGTCGACCCGGTGCTGGTGCGCCGTCAGGTCGGCATGGTGTTCCAGCGGGCGAACCCGTTCCCCACCATGTCGATCCGCGACAACGTGCTGGCGGGCGTTCGCCTGAACAACAAGCGCCTGTCGAAGTCGGACGGCGACGACCTGGTCGAGAAGTCGCTGAAGGGCGCCAACCTCTGGGAAGAGGTCAAGGACCGCCTGGCGCTGCCCGGCCAGGGCCTCTCGGGTGGTCAGCAGCAGCGACTGTGCATCGCCCGCGCGATCGCCGTCTCCCCCGACGTGCTGCTGATGGACGAGCCCTGCTCGGCCCTGGACCCGATCTCCACCCTCGCCATCGAAGACCTGATCGAGGAGCTCAAGCAGGAGTACACGATCGTGATCGTGACCCACAACATGCAGCAGGCCTCGCGCGTCTCCGACAAGACCGCGTTCTTCAACATCGCCGGCACCGGCAAGCCAGGCAAGCTGATCGAGTACGACGTCACCTCGACGATCTTCTCGAACCCCAGCGTGCAGGCCACGGAAGACTACGTCTCCGGCCGCTTCGGTTGAGCTGAGCCCTCGCGAACAAAGAAAGCCCCCCTCGCCGATCGGATCGGTCAGGGGGGCTTTCGTCTGTGTGATTGCGGGGTCGAGCGCTAGGCGCTCTGGACGACCAGGATGGGGTCGGTGGTGGGAGCCGTGGAGCCGCCCGCCGGTTCCACCGTGACGCCGATGGCGTCGCCCGAGGTCAGCGCACCGTCGAGCACGTGCCAGGTGGTGCCGTCGGCCGAGGCCGTGAAGGTACCGGCCGGGATGGCACCGCCCGAGTTGATGTACCAGGCCTCGTACACCTTCCCGTCGGGCAGGCCCGCGAGTCCGTCGACGAGCACGGCCGAGCGGCCGAGGTCGTTCGACCAGACCAGGGTGGCCGTGCCGCCGTCGGTGACCTGCACCGTCTCGCGCTGCACGTCATCGGCCGCGGTGATCGCGGCGAGCTGTGCGGCGGAGGCGTCGATGGTGGTGCTGTTCGTGGTGCTGTTGATGATCGCGCTTCCCACGAAGCCACCACCCACGAACAGGGCCGCTGCGGCGGCGACCGCGGTGAGCAGGCCGACGGGACGGGCGAACCAGCGCACGCGGGCCCGCTGCTCGGCGGCTCCGGATGCCGGCGCGGCCAGCTCGGTGACGGTCGCGTCTGCAGCGGGTGCGGCAGGAGCATCCGCAACCACCGTCTCAGGAGCGTTCGGGCGGGCATCCTGACCCGTCGTGGACTCGACGGCGGGAAGCTGCGGTGTGATGGCCAGCTTGGCCATCAGTTCGGCCTTCATGCGCTCGGACGGCGTCACCGGGGCGGCCGCGAGGCCCAGCAGGCTGGCCGTGGCGGCGAGCTCGTCGGCCTCCTCGCGGAGCACGTCGGAGCGGGCGGCGGCACGTTCGAACGCCTCGGCGTCTTCACGGGACACCGCGTCGAGTGCGTAGGCGCCCGTCAACAGGCGCGGGTCGTCGTGGTCGTCGTGTGGACCGGTCATGAGGTCACCCCCAGTTCGTCTCTCAGGCGGATCATCCCGTCACGCAACCGTGTCTTCACGGTGCCGACGGGGATGGACAGGATTCCGGCGACTTCGCTGTGGCTGTAGCCGCCGTAGTAGGCGAGGGAGATCGCCTGGCGTTGCAATGCGGTCAACTGCGCCATGGCTCTCTTCACCCTCTCGTGCTCGATGCGGATCTCGACGGATTCGCTGACCTGGTCGTAGGCCGGCTCGATGTCGCGGATGCCGATGCGCTCGTCGCGGTCGTGGCCGGCTTGCGAGGCACGCACCCGGTCGACCGCCCGGCGGTGCGTCATGGTGAGGATCCAGGACATCGCGCTGCCCCGGGTGGTCTCGAAGCGGGAGGCGGATTTCCAGATCTCCAGGAAGATCTCCTGCGCCACCTCTTCGGACTGCGCATGGTCGATCAGCACGCGCTTCACGAGGCCCAGTACACGCGGCGCCACCCGGTCATAGAGTTCGGAGAACGCCTGCTGGTCACCGAGGGCGGTGCGTTCCAGCAGGGTCTCGACGCTCTCGGCGGGTTCGCCGCCTTCGACATCGATGGGCCCTCTGTTGCTCGTCACGAGTTCCAGCATGTCAGGTCACGCCCTCCCCCGCTCACGGCACCCAGGTGGTGTGCACGATCGTTATTCGGGGCGGTGCGTGGATCGGTTTGCGGTATCGCAGAGATATCTGCGGAAAAAGCGAGACCGGGCCGCGAAGAACGCCTCTCGGCGGAAGGCCGCTCGTAGCGGCGATATTTGGAGCCCGGGGTTATCGCGGCCCGGCAGCCTCCATTTTACCGAAGGAATCCGGCGCGTCGAATCAATCGAGCCCGTCGCGGCGCCAGAGGGCGGCCGATTGGCTCAGGTCGTCGCCGATCGACTCGAACCGCAGGGCCCGCGTGGTGAGGGTGGAGGCGGTCTCGGGCGCGCCGATCTCCGCATCGTCGGCGATCGAGGCGCACCCCTGGGCCATGATGCGGCAGAACGCGGCGGCCCTCTCGAGCGCGACCGCAAAGTCTCCTGTGAACAGTCCGCGCAGGATGCGATCGGCCAGCTCGGTGATCTCCTTCGGCCCGGTCGGCGACTCGGCGCCGGCCACCACGGGGTCGATCGAGGGGATCAGCTGGGCGCCGCGCTCGAAGAAGTAGCTGGTGAGCTCGGGATCCTGGCGGATGAGCGCGCGCAGCAGGTAGATGCGCCAGAGGCTGCCGGGCAGGCTGTGGGCGCCGGCGCGCGACCAGAGCTCGGCCACGGTGTCGATGCCGTGGTCGTCGGTGAAGGCGATCAGGCGGTCGATCACCTCGGGCTGCGGATCGTCGCGCACCCGGCTGAGCAGTGCGCCGGCCGTCTCGTGGGCGACCCGGTTGATGGTCGCCGGATCCTCGCCGCCGTGGAAGGCCGCGAAGGCCTGCCCGCTGAAGAACATCGGTTTGTGGAAGTCGTCCGCCATGCCATCCATTCTGCGCCTGCGTGCTGGGGCGCCGTCTGGGCGCCTCCTCATTCAACGCCGTGCGCGCGAAACCCTTCCCGGGCCGGCTTCGCGCAGGGCGAACCCGGATTAGCGGTAGATTGTTCTGCGAGGGCCTGTAGCTCAGTTGGCAGAGCATCGGACTTTTAATCCGCGGGTCGAGGGTTCGAGCCCCTCCGGGCCCACCTCACCTCGTGCACGATCTGCGCGCTCCCGCCGCGCCGATGCGCTGTTCTACGAGTGTCTGCCACAATCAGCTCATGAGCAACTCACAGCAACCGCCCGTCTACCCGCCGGCACAGCCGCCCTATCAGCAGCCCGTGGCAGTCCCGTCCAAGACGAACGGCCTGGGCATCGCGGCCTTGATCGTCGGCGGTGTGGCCTTGGTCGGCGCGTTCGTTCCGTTCCTGAACTACGCCACCGGTTTCATCGCGTTCGTCGGACTCGTGCTCGGCATCATCGCCCTGTTCCTCAAGGGCAAGAGCAAGGGCGTCGCGATCGCCGGCACCATCGTGAGTTTCGTGGCGCTCGTGCTGTCGATCGTCCTGGCGATCGTCTACACGGCGGCCTTCGCGGCCTCGGTGAGCAGCAGCATCGAAGAGGTGCAGACCTCCAACAGTGCCGCCGCGGCCGTGCCCGTGTCGGTGAAGTACGAGGTCACGAGCGACCTCGCGAACATCGACGTCAGCTACTCGCTGTACACGAACGGGTCATCCGGTACCGAATCGAGCAGCGGTGTGCCCGCGCCGTTCACGAAGGAATACACCGTCGAGACCGGCGGCGCCTTCGACTTCAGGTCGTTCCTGCTCACCGGATCCACGGGCTCCGATCCCGGTACCGTGACCTGCACCATCACCGTGGACGGCGAGGTCGTCTCGACGCAGACCGCCACGGGGTCGTACGCCTTCGTCACCTGCTCCAGCAGTGACTTCAACGGGCTGGACGGCGACGCCGAGTAGCGATGCGTGCCACGGCCGGCTGGGCTGATGGCGTCGTCGAATCACTCCAGCCGCGCCGCGTGAGCTACCGCTGGCCGCGGAACAGGCGCAGCACGACGATCACCGAGACCCAGACGATGCCGATCGTCGCCAGGCCCAAAAGGCCGATGTAGAACAGTTCGAGAAAGAAGTACGGGTCGTCGCCCATCGTCGTCACGCTCCTCTGCCTCTGCGAGGAACGCTACGACCGCTTTCGCTGCGGGGACACCCCTTGACGTCGTGTCATTCGAGGTGCCGGCCGCGCAGCGGTCAGCGCGGCTTTCGGGTGAAGACGTGGTGCACGGCGCCGCTCGGCGAGACGGTGGACTCGAGGTCGAAGCGCTCCTCGAGACCCTCCTGACCGTCCCAGAGTCGGATGCCACGGCCCAGCACGACCGGTGACACCACGATGTGCAGGTGGTCGACGAGGTCGGCGTCGAGGAACTCGCGCACGACCGTGGGGCCGCCACCGAGACGAACGTCGAGGCCTCCGGCCTGCTCGGCGGCGAGCGCCAGCGCCTCCGCCGGCGGCAGATCGCGGAACAGGAAGGTCGTCTCGCCGAGCACCAGGTCGGGTCGCGCGTGATGCGTGAGCACCACCACCGGCGTGTGGAACGGCGGCTCGTCGCCCCACCACCCCTGCCACGACTCGTCCTCCCAGGGCCCGGTCTGCGGCCCGAACTTGCCGCGCCCCATGATCTCGGCGCCGATGCCCTGCTGGGAGGCGGCCGCGAACGCGTCGTCGATGCCGCGCGTACCCCCGCCGACGGCCTCCGCATCGTGCCCCGTCATGCTCACGAACGCATGTGTGGGGAAGAACCAGCCCATCAACCGCTGCCCTGCGTGGCCGAACGGCGCCTCGAGGGTGCGCCCCTCCCCCGTCGCGAATCCGTCGAGCGAGACAGCGAGATTGTGCACCCGGAGCAACGTCATGCCCAGACCGTACCGGAAGATGTGGACGTTGTACACATCACGGCACGTCGCCCCTCAGCGAGGCTCGTCCCCGGGTGGCGGCGGCCGCTGGAAGGCGTCGGCCGGGGTGCCCCAGCGGTTCCAGGCGAGCACGTAGATGGTGAGACCCGTGATGAGGGCCACGATCACCCAGAGCACGACGAGGAAGTCGATCCAGGAGCCGATCGGGGGCGAGCCGGGAAGGAAGCCGCGCAGCGGGACGACGGCGAAGAGCATCGCACCCATCCAGCTCGTGAGGGTGGCCTCCACCTTACGGTGGCCGGTGAACGCGCGGATCGCGACGAACAGCACGAGCACGGGCATCACCACGAGCAGGCCGAGCAGCAGGAAGCCGAAGGCGAAGGTGCTGCCCGAGCGCGTGGCGCCCATGTCGATGGTGGGGACGTCTTCTTTCGTGCCGTCGCCGAGGATCACCGGCACGGTCACCTCGTCGTTCTGCGCGACGGCGAAGTTCCAGCCCGACAGCGAACCCTTCCACTGCACGTAGACCGGCGCATACTCCTTCACCCCGTCGACGGTCGAGTAGGCGACGATCTTGAGGTTCGCGTTGTAGCGATCGAAGGGCCAGTTCTCCACCGTTCCACTGGCGGGGATCGAGATCGTCTTGGTCAGGAGCGCCAGCGATCCGGCCTTCAACTCGATCGCCTGCGTGCCGTCGATCGGCGAGATGATCACCGTGAGATCCCGGGTGAGCGCGATGTCGTCGACAGCGTCGACGATCGAGTCCTGCGGATAGACCCGCACGTCCACCGACAATCGCTCGCCCGCGCCGTTGACCGCAACGGGCGACATCTCCAGCGTGACCGAGTCGGGCTGAGGCTCGCCCGACGTGCCGCCCGACTCCGAGCGGGTGTTCGCCGCGTAGAGCAGCACCACGGCGACGTAGACCAGCACCACCAGCACCACGAAGCCGCCCACAGCGAGCCGCCGCCGCATCCGCGTGCCCTGATCAGACCCCATGCGCCGAGCTTATCGAGAGCGTTACGCCTCGGGCTCCCCCTGGGGCGGCTCGGGCATGATGTGCAGGTCTCCGCGGTTGGCCGAGAGCACCATGAGGTCGAGCCACGAGCGGTTGATCGCCGGCGGACGCCCGCCGTAGAAGCGGAAGCGCAGCGGGATCGACGGATGCACCCAGAGCGTCTCGCGCCCGCTGCCCTGGCTGGCATCCATGCTCCACGACAGCGAGAACGCCTCGGCATTGCGCAGCTTCGAGACGATCACGATGCGCAGGTGCGCCAGGAGACGATCATCCATCTCGATCTCCGACGCAGCCGGACCATAGATCAAAAGGCCCAAGCCCGTGCTCCCAAGGTGTTCAGGGGCCTCGAAAGCCCGTTCGTGGAGCTTAACCGAGCCGATTTCAGAGCCCAAAATTGCTGATCGGGGGCTTGACATCCGACCGTCGCGTCCGTGATTTCCGAGGAGTTTTCGGAGCGTCCGGATCGATCGGATTGCGACTGTCGGTGGCCTCGGATAGTGTCCCTGCAGGACGCGACCGAGCCCCTACGACCCGGCCGATCCGCGTACCGAAAGAGGCCTCCTGCATGACCCTGCTCCGTCTGCTGACCCGCTACCTGCGCCCGTACGGCGGCTCCCTGCTCGCCGTGGTGCTGTTCCAGCTCATCCAGGCCGTGGCGTCGCTCTACCTGCCCACGCTGAACGCCGAGATCATCGACCAGGGGGTGGCGCTCGGCGACACCGCCTTCATCCTCTCGACGGGCGGCTGGATGCTCGTCATCACGCTCGTGCAGGTCGCCTCCTCCATCACGGCGGTGTACTTCGGCGCCCGGCTGGCGATGGCCCTGGGGCGCGACCTGCGAGGCGATCTCTTCCACCGGGTGAGCGAGTTCAGCGAGCGCGAGGTCTCGTCGTTCGGGGCGCCATCGCTGATCACGCGCTCCACCAACGACGTGCAGCAGGTGCAGATGCTCGCGCTCACCACGATGACGCTCCTGGTGTCGGCGCCGATCCTCGCCGTCGGCGGCGTGGTGATGGCGCTGCAGCAAGACCTCGAGCTCAGCTGGATCATCGCGGTCAGCGTTCCGGTGCTGCTGGTGTCGCTGAGCCTCGTGATCGTGCGGATGGTGCCGCAGTTCCGGCGCATGCAGACCCGCATCGACACCGTGAACCGGGTGCTGCGCGAGCAGCTCACCGGCATCCGCGTGGTGCGCGCCTTCGTGCGGGAGGACTCGGAGACCGAGCGCTTCGCCCGCGCGAACCGCGACGTGACCGACTCGGCGCTGCGGGCCGGCCGGCTGCTGGCGCTGATGTTCCCGATCGTGATGCTGGTGCTGAACGCCTCGAGCGTCGCGGTGATCTGGTTCGGCGCCTTCCGGATCGACGACGGCTCGATGCAGGTCGGCACCCTGATCGCCTTCCTCAGCTACCTGATGCAGATCCTGATGGCCGTGATGATGGCCACCTTCATGGCCATGATGATCCCACGCGCGGCCGTCTGCGCCGACCGCATCACCGAGGTGCTCGGCACGGAGTCATCGGTCGTGATGCCCGCCGCCCCGGTGCGCGGCACGCCGCACCTCGGCCGGGTCGAGCTGCGCGGCGCGACCTTCTCCTACCCGGGCGCCGAGCAACCGGTGCTGCGCGACCTCGACATCACGGTGGAGCCGGGCAGCACCCTGGCCATCATCGGCAGCACCGGCGCCGGCAAGACCACGCTCGCCAACCTGCTGCCGCGGCTGTTCGACGCCACCGGAGGCGCCGTGCTGATCGACGGCACGGATGTGCGCGACTACGACCCCGACGATCTCTGGGGGCGGATCGGCCTGGTGCCGCAGAAGCCCTACCTCTTCTCGGGCACCATCGCCTCGAACCTCCGCTACGGTAAGCCCGACGCCAGCGACGACGAGCTCTGGGAGGCCCTCGAGATCGCCCAGGCCAAAGACTTCGTGAGCGCCATGGAGGGCGGCCTCGAGGCGCCGGTCGCCCAGGGCGGTACGACGGTCTCCGGCGGGCAGCGGCAGCGCCTCGCCATCGCGCGGGCGCTGGTGAAGCAGCCCGAGATCTACGTGTTCGACGACTCGTTCTCGGCGCTCGACCTGACGACGGATGCGCGGCTGCGGCAGGCCCTCCGCGCACATCGCGCCGGGGCCACCATGATCATCGTGGCTCAGCGGGTGTCGAGCATCATCGAGGCCGACCAGATCGTGGTGCTCGAAGACGGCGCGATCGTCGGGCGCGGCACCCACGAGGAGCTGCTGGCCGAGGGCGGCACCTACGCCGAGATCGTGGCCTCGCAGCTCACCGCGGAGGAGGCGGCATGAGCGGGCGCGCACCGGCGGGCGGAGCATCCGGAACCCGTCCCGGCGGCCCGGGCACAGGAGGTCCCGGCGCGGGAGGCCCTGGCGCGGCAGGGCCCGGCCCCGGCGGCCCTCGCGGGCCCATGGGCGGCGGGCGGCCCGGTGCGAACATCGGCATGCCCACCGTCAAGGCCATGACGTTCGGGCCCTCGGTCAAGCGCCTCATCGGCCGCCTCAGCCCGCACCGCGCCGCCGTGCTGACGGTGATCGCGCTCGGCACCGTCAGCGTGTTCTTCACCGTGCTCGGCCCGTGGCTGCTCGGCCAGGGCACCAACCTCATCTTCGCGGGCGCGATCTCGCAGTCCCTGCCCGCCGGCGCCACGAAAGAGCAGGTCATCCAGGGCCTGCGCGATTCCGGGCAGAACGGCCAGGCCGACCTGCTCAGCGGCATCGCGCTCACCCCGGGCCAGGGCATCGACTTCAACGCGCTCTCGATCGTGCTCGGCACCGCGCTCCTGCTCTACGTGGCCTCGTCGGTGTTCTCCTGGCTGCAGGGCCGCCTGCTCAACACGATCGTGCAGCGCACCGTCTACCGGCTGCGCGAAGACGTCGAGGCCAAGATCAACCGCCTGCCACTGGGCTACTTCGACCGGATGCCCCGGGGCGAGCTGCTCAGCCGCGTCACCAACGACATGGACAACGTGGCGCAGAGCCTGCAGCAGACCCTCTCGCAGATGCTCACGAGCATCCTCACCGTGGTCGGCGTGATCGTGATGATGTTCGTCACCTCGCCGTTGCTCGCGGTGATCTCGCTGGTCACCATCCCGCTCACGGTCGGCATCACCGCCGTGATCGCCAAGCGGTCGCAGAAGCTCTTCGTGGCGCAGTGGGCCCACACCGGCGCGCTGAACGCGCAGATCGAAGAGAACTTCACCGGCCACGCCCTGGTGAAGGTCTTCGGCCGCCAGCGCGAGACCGAGGCCGCCTTCCGCACGAAGAACGCCGAGCTGTACAGCGCGAGCTTCGGCGCGCAGTTCGTCTCGGGCATGATCATGCCGGCGATGATGTTCGTCGGAAACCTGATCTACGTCGTGATCGCCGTGGTCGGCGGCCTGCAGGTGGCCAGCGGCGCCATGAGCATCGGCGCCGTGCAGGCCTTCATCCAGTACTCGCGCCAGTTCACGCAGCCGCTCACCCAGCTGGGCTCGATGGTGAACCTGCTGCAGTCGGGCGTGGCCTCGGCCGAGCGCGTGTTCGAGCTGCTCGACGCCGACGAGCAGACCCCGGATGCCTCTCCCGCGCAGACCCCTCCGGCCGACGCCCCCGGCCGCCTGGTGTTCGACGACGTCTCGTTCAGCTACTCCCCCGACAAGCCGCTCATCCAGAACCTCTCGCTGGTGGCCGACCCGGGGCAGACGGTCGCGATCGTGGGGCCGACGGGCGCCGGCAAGACGACGTTGGTGAACCTCATCATGCGCTTCTACGAGCTGGACGCGGGCCGCATCACGCTCGACGGCGTCGACATCGCGCAGATGACCCGCCGCGACCTGCGCTCGCGCACCGGAATGGTGCTGCAAGACACCTGGCTGTTCGGCGGCACCATCCGCGACAACATCGCCTACGGGCGACCGGATGCCACGGAGGAGGAGATCCTCGAGGCGGCTCGGGCCAGTTATGTCGACCGCTTCGTGCACTCGCTGCCCGACGGCTACCACACCGTGCTCGACGACGAGGCCTCGAACGTGAGCGCCGGCGAGAAGCAGCTGCTCACCATCGCGCGGGCGTTCCTCTCCCGGCCGAGCGTGCTCATCCTCGACGAGGCCACCAGCTCGGTCGACACCCGCACCGAGCAGTTGGTGCAGAAGGCCATGTCGGCCCTCCGCGCCGACCGCACGAGCTTCGTGATCGCGCACCGCCTCTCCACCATCCGCGACGCCGACCTCATCCTCGTGATGGAGTCCGGTCGCATCGTCGAGCAGGGCTCGCACGCCGAGCTGCTGGCCGCGGGCGGCGCCTACTACTCGCTCTACACCGCGCAGTTCGCCTCGGCGGCGGTCGACGAGGGCTGACCGGTTCGCCCCGATTCCGGATGCCCTGACCCGACTTCCAGGTGCCCGGGTTAGGTTGTTTTCCATGAGCAACTACCCGGTGCCGGGTCCGACCCCTGCAGGCTGGTACCCCGACCCGGAGGCCAGCGACGTGCTGCGCTGGTGGGACGGCTACCGCTGGACCGACGACTTCGCTCCCCGGGCCATCGACCCGGCCGACAGCCGCAACGGGTACGCCACGGCGTCGCTCGTGTTCGGCATCGTGTCGATAGGCCTGAACATCCTGCTTGTGCCGAGCATCCTGGCCATCGGCTTCGGTGTCGCCGGTCTCACCAAGGCGCACCGGATGCATCAGGGTCGCGGGATGTCGATCGCCGGCATCGTGCTCGGCGGCGTCGGCGTCATCACGATGCTCGTGTTCATCGTGCTGTTCTCACTGATGCAGGTGCACTCGCACCAGTGAGCATGCCGCAGCCGCGGCACCGGGCGCAGCCGAGGCACCGGGCGCCCCGTCTCAGGCGGTGGGCACGACCAGACGGATTCCCCACTCCATCGTCCAGGTCTCGCCGGGCGCGAGCCACCGCAGCCCCTCACCCGTGTTGAAGGCGTTCGCGGGCGCGGTCATCGGCTCGATCGCGACGGCACGGCGCGGGCCCTCGGGCGCCGCGAACGCCGCCGGCGTGAACACCTGCACGAACCCGAAATTCTGATCCGCCCAGAGTTCGACGCGACGGCCGTCGGGCGCCTCGAGCGACTGCACGCTGCGGCCATCCGCGGGGCTGACGCGCACGCCGCCGAAGCCGTGGTCGACCGTGAGGTCACCGACCCTGCGCCCGAGCGTGAGGTCGAAGTCGGTGCCCGACACGGCCTCCTCCGACACCGGGATCTGCTTGTCGTCGGTGAGGAAGCGGGTCGTGGCGTCGACGGTGAGCGTCAGCTCGTCGGCCGGAACGTCGCCCACCCGGAGGTACGGATGCGCGCCGACGGCGACCGGCGCGGCCTCGACGGAGTCATTGCGCACGGCGTGCCGCACGATCAGCCCGTCAGCAGTGAGCTCGTGCTCCACCGAGGTCTCGAGCAGAAACGGGTAGCCGTGCTGCGGATACACCGTCGCCGTCTGGTGCACCCGGTGCTCGTCGTGCGCCAGCAGCCGGTAGGGCGTGTAGCGCAGCAGACCGTGGATGGCGTTGTCCTGCTTGGGTTCGGTGAGGTCGAGTTGCTGCACGGCCCCGTCGAGCATCCACCGGCCGCCGGCCACCCGGTTCGGCCACGGCACGAGCACGATCCCGGCCGCGCCCGGCGGCGTCGACGACTCCGGGAAGCTCTCGACGAGCGCCACTCCGTCGACCGCGAGCTCCCGGATGCCGGCCGCCACCTGCGTCACGACGGCGGTCACCCGCCGCCCGTCCTGCAGCAGCGAAAGGGGGTACTGGTCTCCGGTGGGTGCGCGCACGCCCTCACCCTACCGCCCGCCCCCGGGGGAGGGAGCGGGTCAGCGAATGCGGCGCTCGGCCTCTTCGAGCACGTTGAGCAGCAGCATGGCGCGGGTCATCGGGCCGACCCCGCCGGGAACTGGGGAGAGGAAGCCCGCGACCTCGGCCACGCCGGGATCGACGTCGCCGATCAGGCGCGCCTTCCCCGTGGTCTCGTCGACCACGCGCGTGATTCCCACGTCGAGCACCGCCGCGCCGGGCTTCACCCAGTCGGCCTTGATCAGGCCGGGCACGCCCACGGCGGCGACCACCACATCCGCTCGCCGCACCTCGGCGGCCAGATCGGTGGTGCGCGAGTGCGTGAGCGTGACGGTGGCGTCGACGCCCTTGCGGGTGAGCAGCAGTCCGAGCGGGCGGCCCACGGTGAGTCCGCGGCCGACCACCACGACGTGCTTGCCGCTGAGCGGCACGTCGTAGCGCCGCAGCATCTCCACGATGCCGGCCGGGGTGCAGGGCAGGGGCGAGTTCAGTTCGCCCTCGACGCCCAGCACCAGCCGGCCGAGGTTCGTGGGGTGCAGGCCGTCGGCATCCTTCGCCGGGTCGATCAGCTCGAGCATCGCGTTCTCGTCGATGCCCGCGGGCAACGGCAGCTGCACGATGTAGCCGGTCACGGCGTCGTTCGCGTTGAGGGCGGCGATCGCGTCGCGCACCTCCTGCTCGGATGCCGTGGCCGGCAGGTCGACGCGCACCGACTCGATGCCCACCTCGGCGCAGTCGCGGTGCTTGCCCGCGACGTACGAGATCGATCCGGGGTCCTCGCCCACCAGGAGCGTGCCGAGACCGGGCACGATGCCCTGAGCGCGCAGCGCAGCGACCCGCTCGGCGACCTCGGCCTTGAGTGCGGACGCCGTCGCGACGCCGTCCAGCCGGGTGGCTACCACTGCTCGAGGCCCGGGTAGAGCGGGAAGCCGTCGGTGAGGGTGAGCACGCGGGCGCGCAGGGACTCGACATCCGGAGCCGGCTTGAGGGCGCTCGCGATGATGTCGGCGACCTCGGTGAACTCCACGTCGCCGAAGCCGCGGGTGGCGAGCGCCGGCGTGCCGATGCGCAGACCCGAGGTCACCATCGGCGGGCGAGGGTCGAACGGCACCGAGTTGCGGTTCACCGTGATGCCCACCTCGTGCAGGATGTCTTCGGCCTGCTGGCCGTCGAGCTCGGAGGTGCGCAGGTCGGCGAGCACGAGGTGCACGTCGGTGCCGCCGGTGAGCACGTCGACGCCGGCGCCGCGGGTGTCGTCGGCCATCAGGCGCTCGGCCAGGATGCGGGCACCGGAGAGGGTGCGCACCTGGCGGTCCTTGAACTCGGGCTCGGCCGCGAGCTTGAACGCGGTGGCCTTGGCGGCGATGACGTGCATCAGCGGTCCGCCCTGCTGACCCGGGAACACGTTCGAGTTGAGCTTCTTCGCCAGCTCCATGTCACGGCTCACGATGAAGCCGGAGCGCGGGCCGCCGATGGTCTTGTGCACGGTCGACGACACCACGTCGGCGAAGGGCACGGGCGAGGGATGCAGGCCTGCCGCCACGAGCCCGGCGAAGTGCGCCATGTCGACCCAGAGCTTGGCGCCCACCTCGTCGGCGATGGCGCGGAAGGCGGCGAAATCGAGCTGGCGGGGGTAGGCAGACCAGCCGGCGATGATCACCTGCGGCT